>CAMWSK010000001.1 GCA_947176895.1 uncultured Prevotellaceae bacterium
CCCGAAAACAACAGAAAAAACATCCTCATGTTTCCCCAAAAACATCCTCATGTTTCCCCAAAAACATCCTCATGTTTTCAAAAAACATGAACATGAATCTCCAAACACCTCAAAACACCAACACAACCACGGCAAATTCAATCGCAACACATAAAAAGAAACGCCGCAGAGAACAGGGAAAAGCGCCGCGATGTTTCAGCCTAAAATGTCCGAAAGCATCGTTCCAAGCGCTCTATCACCACAAATTAACGCTTAAATTGAGTGTTACGAAGCACAAAATTTGCTCATCTCGCAAAAAATGTCGATAATTGTAGGCAATAACTATAAATATTGAACGCGCGTACATGAAAAAGTTTTTTAAGACCGCCTTGGCGGTGTTTGTCGGAGCCTTGCTCTCCGTTGTAGTACTCTTCTTTCTGGGTATCTCTCTCATTGCCGGCCTGGCCGCAGGAAAGAGCGGTTCCGAACCGATAAAAGACAACAGCGTATTGGTGATTTCCCTGAATGGAAATATCGAAGAACGCAGTGATGCGGCAGGCGATGCCCTGAGCATGCTCTCGGGAAAGAAGAACGTCAGCCTGGACGTTTTGGTGCAATCCATCAAAGAAGCAAAGACGAATAAAAACATCAAAGGCATTTATCTGGAAGGAGGATGCCCCACGACGGAACCGGCCTCCCTGCAAGAGTTACGCATGGCTTTGTTGGACTTTAAGGAGAGCGGCAAATGGATATACAGCCACGCCGACAATTACACCGGTGGAGGCTACTATGTATGTAGCGTGGCCGACGAGCTGACACTCAACCCCATCGGAGCCGTTGACTGGCATGGTCTGGCCTCGGAACCTATCTTCTTTAAAGACGCATTGGACAAGATTGGCGTAAAGGTGCAGGTATTCAAGGTGGGTACCTACAAGAGTGCCGTGGAACCTTTCATAGGTACGGAGATGAGCGAAGCCAACCGCGAGCAGGTGACCGCCTATCTGGGCAGCATCTGGGGTACCATGTTGAGCGAAGTGGCTCTTTCGCGCGAGATGAACGAGGAAAAATTGAATGCCCTGGCCGACAGCTTCCCCGCCATGCACCCCACCGAAAAGGCTTTGGAATGGGGATTGGTGGACGAACTGGCCTACACCGACCAAGCCAAAGAGAAGTTGAAGAAGAGACTGAAACTCGCTCCCAACGACAAATTGAACACGGTAACACCCAAACAAGTGGTGGACAACATCGTCACGAAAGAAAAGAGTGAGAAGAAAGTGGCCGTGTACTATGCCTGGGGAGACATCGTGGACTCGCCCTCAGACAACCTGCTGATGGGCGGAGGCCACAGCATCGTGGGCCATGTGGTGGCCAACGACCTGAGGAAACTGCGTGAAGACTCGGACGTGAAGGCCGTGGTGCTTCGTGTGAACTCCGGCGGTGGCAGTGTGTTTGCCAGCGAAGAAATATGGCGCGAAATGGAACTGCTGAAGAAAGAGAAGAGTGTGGTGGTAAGTATGGGTGGCATGGCGGCATCAGGCGGCTACTATATCTCCTGCCCGGCCAACAAAATCTATGCACAACCCACCACGCTGACCGGAAGTATCGGTGTGTTTGGCATGATTCCCGACGCGAGCGACCTGGTGACCAACAAACTGGGACTGAAATTCGATGTGGTGAAAACCAACGAACTGAGCGACTTCGGTACGAAGAGCCGTCCCTTCAACGAACAAGAATGCCGGTTGATTCAGGCCAACGTGGAAAACACCTACGACCAATTTATCAAGCGTGTGAGCGACGGTCGCGGCCTTCCGGCCGACAGTGTCCGTCAAATAGCCGAAGGACGCGTATGGACGGGCGAACAGGCACTCCGCCTGGGCCTTGTGGATGAGTTGGGAAGCCTGGACGATGCCATTGCCGAGGCCGCCCAACTGGCCAAGCTCGACAAATATAATGTTAAGAACTACCCCGAATCCAAGAGCATGATAGAACAACTGCTTGAGGGAGATGTCACGGACAACTACCTCAACAACAAGTTCCGCGAGACCATGGGCGACGCTTACGAGGTGGTGAGTCTGGCCAACAGCCTGGGAAGACAAGATCGCGTGCAAGCCCGTATCCCCTTCATGCCCAACATCCGATAAAAGAGACCTTGCCCTGCCATGAAGAATGACACGACGGACCTGAAGATAAGAAGATGGCTGCTACCGCTGAGCTGGCTCTACGGGCTGGGAGTGACATTGCGCAACAAGCTGTTCGACATGGATGTGCTTCACACCCAGCGTTTCCCTATCCCCGTCATCTCCGTGGGTAACCTCACCGTGGGAGGAACAGGCAAGACGCCACACGTGGAGTATCTCGTCCGCCTGCTCAGCCCGCACTACAAGGTGGCCGTGCTGAGCAGGGGCTACAAGCGTAAATCAAAGGGTTATGTGCTGGCAACGTCCGACACTCCCATGCATGAGATTGGCGACGAGCCATGGCAGATTAAACAGAAATTTCCGGACATTTACGTGGCCGTGGACAAGGTGCGCACACACGGCATCACACGCTTGATGAACGATGAAGAGACCAAAGACGTGGAGGTGGTGTTGCTGGATGACGCCTATCAGCACCGCTACGTGACCCCGACGGCCAACATCCTGCTGGTGGACTGCCACCGCATGATTCCCTACGACAAGCTGTTGCCGGCCGGTTCACTGCGCGAACCGAAAGAGAGCATGGGACGCGCCAATATCGTCATCGTGACGAAATGCCCCCAAGACATCAAGCCCTTGGACTTCCGCGTGGCACAGAAACTGCTGAGGTTGCGCCCCTATCAAAAGCTATATTTCAGCACGATGCGCTACAAGACCATGCATCAACTCTTTGGCGAAGAGGAGAAAGCCATCGGTGATTTGCGTGAAAACGTCAACGTGATGTTGCTCACCGGCATCGCCTCGCCGGGACAAATGCAGGAAGACCTGGAGCAATACACAAAGCACATCACGCCCCTTTCCTTTCCCGACCATCACTACTTCACGGCAGATGATGCGGAACTTATCAACCGAACCTTCTCCCAACAGCCTCACCCGAGGCTGATTATCACCACGGAGAAAGATGCCACACGCCTGAGCGAATTAGGCAATCTGAGCGAAGAGGTAAGGCAAAGTCTCTTCGTCCTGCCCATAGAAATAAACATTCTGAGAGACGAACAAGAAAACTTTAACGAAAAAATCAAAGGTTATGTACTCAAAAATTCAAGAAACAGCGTCTTGGCTGCAAACCAAAATGAGCGCAAAGCCCACCACGGCCATCATCTTAGGAACCGGTCTGGGCAAATTGGCCGATGAGATAGAGGTAACACAAGCCATACCTTATAGTGAAATCCCCAACTTCCCTGTGAGCACCGTAGAGGGCCACTCGGGCCGCCTCATCCTGGGAAAGCTGGGCGGGAAGGACATCATGGCCATGCAGGGCCGCTTCCATTACTATGAAGGCTACTCGATGAAGGAGGTCACCTTCCCCGTACGCGTGATGTATGAACTGGGCATCCGCACACTCTTCGTAAGCAATGCGGCGGGTGGCACCAACCCCGATTTCCACATCGGCACGCTGATGATCATCACCGACCACATCAACTTCTTCCCCGAGAACCCTTTGCGCGGCAAGAACCTACCCACGGGGCCCCGCTTCCCCGACATGCACGAGCCTTATGACCTGCAGCTGGTGGCTCTGGCCGACCGGATTGCCGCAGAAAAGGGCATAGAGGTGGCCCATGGCGTGTACCTCGGCACCCAAGGCCCCACATTCGAGACTCCCGCCGAATATCGCATGTTCCACCGCATGGGAGCCGATGCAGTGGGCATGTCCACCGTACCCGAAGTGATTGTTGCCCGTCATTGCGGCATCCGCGTGTTCGGAGTGAGCATCATCACCGACCTGGGCATCGAGGGTCAGGTAGAGGAGGTGAGCCATGAGGAGGTGCAGAAGGCGGCCAATGCCGTGCAGCCCCTGATGGCCGACATCATGCGCGAGATGATCAAACGCAGCGAATAACATAACGCATATATTATATGGAACGCGCGTGTACGCGCGTTCCTCTTTTATTGAAGCACCACAACTTTTTCAACGAGACAGCACAATGGAAATAGCATCCTTGGGTGAGTTCGGGCTGATAGACCATCTCACCTCCGGCATCACGCCCCAAAACGCAAGCACCCGGAAAGGCGTGGGCGATGATTGCGCAGTGATAGAATATGAGGCAGGAAAGCAAACCCTCGTCACCACCGACCTGCTGATGGAGGGCGTCCACTTCGACCTGATCTACACGCCCCTCAAGCATTTGGGCTACAAGGCCGTGATGGTGAACCTGAGCGACGTGTACGCCATGGGCGGCACACCCCGGCAGATTACCGTGAGCCTGGCCATCAGCAAACGCTTCAGCGTGGAAGACATCGAAGTGCTGTACGGCGGCATGCGACTGGCCTGCGAGCAACACGGCGTGGACCTGGTGGGAGGCGACACCACCAGTTCGCTGACCGGACTGTCCATCAGCATCACCGCCCTGGGCGAAGCACTGCCCGAGGACATCATCTACCGCAACGGAGCCAAGAAGACCGACCTCATCTGTGTGTCGGGCAACCTGGGAGCGGCCTACATGGGGCTGCAACTGCTGGAGCGCGAGAAGGCCGTGTATTATCAGCAACGACGCGATGCCGGCGACAAAGCCAACGAGCTGCACTTCGAGCCCGACTTCACGGGGCACGAATATCTGCTGGAGCGGCAACTGAAGCCCGAAGCCCGCAAGGATATCATCGGGGAGCTTCACCGGACTGGCATCCGCCCCACAGCCATGATGGACATCAGCGACGGCCTGAGCAGCGAACTGGCGCACATCTGCACGCAAAGCCATACGGGCTGCCGCATCTACGAAGACCGCATCCCTCTCGACTATCAGACGGCATCCATGGCCGAAGAACTGAACATGAACGTCACCACCTGTGCCCTGAACGGCGGCGAGGACTACGAGTTGCTGTTCACCATCCCCCTGAGCGACAGCGACCGCGTGCAGCAAATAAAGGACGTGCACGTCATCGGTTACATCACCGAAGAGAGTCAGGGACGCATGCTCATTGCCCGCGACGGCGGTGAGTTTGAGCTGAAGGCACAGGGATGGAACCACATGAAGAAGGGGGAATAGGGCACCTTCCACCCACCCTTTTTCTCAACACTCCGAACACAAGAAAAAAAACATCGCGATGAATAAAAAAAACATCGCGATGAATAAAAAAAACATCGCGATGTTTTTTTGCATCGTTCCGGAGTCTCCGGGATAACCTCAAGAAGAGAGACGGACTACTCGCTGAAATCGAGGTAAGGAAGCAGACGCTCCACATCGGAAGGACGGAAGCCGGGAAGGAGAAGCAGGTCGGACTCGCCATGAAGTGACCCTTCATTGCACCGATACTCCCACACGGACCGGGCCTGTTCCACGCTCATATAGGGATGTGACAGGAGGGCACGCCTGCTGATTTTATTGATGGAAAACTTGCGAAGAGGAAGTTGCGAGGCAGTCAGAAAGTCGAGAGCCTCGGCAGGGAAGCCCTTCACCTCGGCCACTTGTTCCACACCGGCGAAACCGCCCAGACGCTCACGATAACGCACAACCTGGGCGGCATAATATGAACCGATGCCGGGCACCTGCTTCAGCAGGGTGGTGTCTGCCGTATTAACGTCGATGGTCTGCCCCACACGCAACTTGGGCCGGCAAACGGCCACGGGCTGTGCGGCGGGCGGTGTTTCAACGGTGTTAAGCGGAGCGGCAGTCGTTCCGGATGATTTGGAAGGGTGCGGGCGTTCTATCGGCTCCATGGGCTGGAACTCAGGAGCAATGGTAATCATGGGAGCGAGACGATTCCACATGCCCCGGGTCATACCGGGCACACGGCTGAAATCTTCGGGAAAACTGTAGACATAACCCATGGCACGATACTTGTATATGCCCCTGACCATGGCAGGCGTGAGTCCCAGACGCAGAAGTGTGGTGCTGTCGGCAGTGTTGGGATCAAAAGAAAAGGTTTCTACCCTACGTTCGGGCACGGCAAAAGGCTTCGCCGGCTTGCGGCCATAGGAGGTCTGCACAGGCATCGGCGCAACAGCCACGACTTGTTCCTCGGGATGATACCACAGCCATACAGCCACGGACGCCACCAACACCAGAGCCACGCCGACGGCAAGCATACCGCGTTTTTCCGACTGGGAGAGGTAAATGCGTGACATTGAAAATCGTGTTAACCGAAAAGTTCGTTAATAAACACCAGCACAATGGCGGCGGGGCTGACCCAGCGCACCAGCAGAAGCCAGACACGAAGCAAAGGAACACGCAACCGACCTTGGTTGCTCAGTTCCTGCTCCACCAAACGGCGGTCCATCACACGCCCCACGAATACGGTTATCAACACGCCTCCCAAGGGAAGGATAAGTTTGGCGGTGACAAAATCAAACAGGTCGAACAGGCTCATTCCCCCAATCAAAAGCCCCTTAAGCGGGCCGAAACTAAGCGCACACCCCACACTGACCAGTCCGGCCACCGACGTCACCACCCAGGCGGCACGCCGTCGAGACAGGCCATACTCCTCGCTGAGGTAAGCCGTGACGGGCTCGTGCAGCGAGATGCAACTGGTGAGGGCTGCCAAAAACAACAGCAGATAGAACAAACCGGAGAAGATATAGGACAGCAAAGGCACTTGGGAAAAGGCCATATTGAACACATTGGGAAGGGTGATGAACACCAAAGAGGGTCCGGCATCGGGGCTGACACCCGCAGTGAAGACCGCCGGAAAGATGACAAACCCCGAGAGAATGGCCACAGAGGTATCGACTCCGGCAATGCTGAAAGAGGTTTTCATGAGGTTGGTGTCCCCGGTGAAATAGGAACTGTATGTGACCAAGCCGCCCATAGCCAGCGAAAGACTGTAGAAGCTCTGCCCCATGGCGCTCAACACGGCATCGACGTTCACCTTCGAGAAATCCGGCTTCAACAGGAAATCGAACCCCTGCGGGAAACCGCTCATCGAGAACGAGCAGATAACCAACAGGCCGATGATGAGCAGCAGCATGGGCATCATCACCTTGGAGGCCCGCTCAATGCCCTCCTTCACTCCGCGCACCACCACCCAATGCACCACCAGCATAAACACCAGCGCGGCCACGACGGGCATCCACCAGCTGCCCACGAAGTCATGGAAAAAGGCTTCATAATCCCTTGCGCCCTGCAACTGACCGGCCAATGAACTGACCCCATAGAACAAGGTCCAGCCGCTCACCACCACATAGTAGCACAAAATCAGAAAGGCCACACCCACTCCCTGCACGCCGATATTACGCCAAAAGCAATTGTCCGACAACTGGCGGAAAGCCCCGATAGCATTCTTCCGTGTGCTACGGCCGATAACAAACTCGCTGACCATCACAGGCATGCCCACAAACACCACACACGCCAGATAGATAAGGATGAAAGCCGCACCGCCATGCGTGCCTACCTCAGTGGGAAAACGCCAGATATTGCCCAACCCCACAGCCGCTCCCGCCGCAGTGAGCACAGCACCCAACTTACTGCCAAAACTGCCTCTTTTCTCCATGAACCCGATGATTTTTATTAACTGGCCAACTCGTTGAAGAACACCACACCCACACCGATGGGGGCCACCCAACGGATGAGAAACAAAAGGATGTTCAACCCGCGCACATGCAACGTGCCATCATTGGTGAGCTGGGCCACCACTAATTTACGATTGAGATACCACTCCACGAACATCGTGATAAGGATTCCCCCCAAAGGCATAAGGAATTTGGCCACGAGAAAGTCGAAAAGGTCGAAGAAGCCGCGGCCCCATACCTTCACCTCTGCCCAAGGACCGAAACTCAGGCAACAGGCCATGCCCAGCACCAGACACACCATGGTCACCACCCATGCGGCCCGGAGTCGGGCGAGGTGCCATTTCTCTATCACAAAGGCTGTGGCTATCTCGTGCATGGAGATGCTGCTGGTGAGGGCCGCAAGCAACAGAAGCACATAAAACATCAGCGAGAAGATATAGCCAAGCACGGGCACCGAGGCAAAAGCCGTGTTGAAAACGTGGGGCAAAGTAATGAAAACCAAACCGGGACCGGCATCAGGTGATACTCCCGAAACCGAGAACACAGCGGGGAAAATCACAAAGCCCGAAAGGATGGCCACAACGCTGTCGATGCAACAGACGCTGAAAGCCGAACTGACCAGACGGGTCTGTTTGTCGAAATAGCTGGCATAAGTGGCCAGACAGCCGATGCCCACGCTCAACGAGAAGAAGGCCTGGCCCATAGCCGAAAGCACGGCATCAGTGGTGAGCTTGGAAAAATCGGGCTTCAGCAGGAAATTAAGGCCCGCCCCTGCTCCGGGCATCGTGAGCGAGAAACCCATCAACACCACCAAAAGAACCAGCAGAAGGGGCATCATCAGCTTGCTGAAACGCTCGATACCCGACTCGATGCCCCGAGAAACGATGTAATGCGTGATGCCCAAGAAAATGAATTGATAGAGAACAGGCTTCCAGGGATTGGACACGAAGTTCTGAAACAAAGCGGAGAAATCCCGGCCAGCCCAAAGACGGTTGGTAAGGGACTCCTGAGTGTAGAAAATGGTCCAACCGGCCACCACACTATAAAAAGACAAAACCAGAATGCCGCCCAGGATACCCATAAAACCGGCCACAATCCAAGGTTTGCCCGGAGCCAGCGTGCGATAGGCATCCACCGTGTTGGTGCGCGAACTGCGACCGATGACAAACTCACTAACCATCACAGGCATGGCCAAAAAGAAAACAAAACAAAGATACACCAAAATAAAGGCGGCACCGCCATTACGCCCCACCTCGGTGGGAAAGCGCCAGATGTTGCCCAAGCCAACGGCACTGCCTGCCGAGGCCAAGATTACCCCCAATTTGCTTGCGAAGGTTCCGCGGTCGGTTGTTGACATCGTAATGAAAGTATTTTATATGGATGCAGTTACAAAGTTAATGTATTTTCCTTAACTTTGCATCATTAAAGCACATACATTCACGAATCAGCATGATAAAACGTCACCTCCCCACCCTTTTCCTCTGCGCCATCATCATTGTATTAAGCCTCATCCCCACCAGCGAGATGCCCTCCGTGGATTCGAAATTTGCGGACAAATGGGCACATCTCATCATGTACGGCACGCTGTCAATGGTGGCCTGGTGGTGTCAACTGCATAAAAAAGACAAGCCATCCTTGTCGGAAGACCTGTCATGGGCCGTGGTGATGCCCGTATGTCTGGGCGGATTGATGGAGCTGGCACAAGGCCAACTTACCACCTGGCGCAGCGGTGACTGGATGGATTTTGTGGCCAACAGCATAGGTGTGGTGCTGGCCTTTCTTTTCGTAATGACGGGGTATGCCTTGATAAAAAGATATGGAAAGAGAGGTTAAAGGACCTCATCTTTCCATAATTTATAGGGATTCTTCCGCATGTGGCTGTTGTAGAAACGTCGGTCGCCCGTCACCTCTTTGCCGATGAAATCGGGTTTTTCGTAGGGGTCATCCTCGCTTTCCAATTCCACTTCTGCCATCACAAGTCCCTCATTGTCGCCGTAAAACTCGTCAATCTCCCACACATGCCGGCCATCGGGACCGTGCACCAGGTAACGCGTCTTGTCGATAACACCGGGCTCACATATAAGAAGCAGTTCACGAGCCTCCTGCAACGGAATCTCCCGTTCCCACTCGTATCGGCTCAAGCCTGCAAGCCCCGAAGGGCCTTTGATAGTGAGGCAGCCGCGCTCGCCCCGGATGCGTACCCTCACCGTACGGCCCTTGCCCGAAGCGATGTAGCCCTGCACGATGCGGTCGCTTTGGAAGGCACGACTCTTAAATTCACCCGTTACCAGGAATTTCCGCTCAATCTCGAAGTGCATTATTCCTCTGTCTCTGCGCCGAATTCCATGAGGTAGGCCTTGATGAATGCGTCAATCTTTCCATCCATCACGCCACCCACATCGCTGGTCTGATAGTTGGTGCGGTGGTCTTTCACACGGCGATCGTCGAACACATAACTGCGGATCTGACTTCCCCATTCAATCTTTTTCTTGCCCGCCTCCACTTTGGCCTGCTCCTGCATACGGTGTTGCAGCTCCTTGTCATAAAGCATCGAGCGCAGAAGTCGCAAGGCATTCTCCTTGTTCTTGGGTTGGTCACGCGTCTCCGTATTCTCAATCAGGATTTCCTCTTCCTCTCCCGTATAGGGGTCTTTGTATTGATAGCGAAGGCGAACACCGGACTCCACCTTGTTCACGTTCTGACCTCCGGCTCCACTCGACCGGAAGGTATCCCAAGAGATACGTGCCTGCTCGATGTTCACCTCAATCGTATCGTCCACCAAGGGTGTCACAAAGACCGAGGCGAAAGAGGTCATACGCTTGCCTTGGGCATTATAAGGCGACACACGCACCAAACGGTGCACACCGTTCTCGCTTTTCAGGTAGCCGTAGGCAAACTCACCCGTAATCTCGAGCGTGCAGGTCTTGATACCCGCATCATCGCCCTCCTGCAGGTTGGCCACCACGCATTTATATCCATTCTGCTCGGCCCAGCGCATATACATACGCATCAACATCTGTGCCCAGTCCTGAGCCTCCGTGCCCCCCGCACCGGCGTTTATCTTCAACACGGCATCCATGGGGTCTTCCTCGCGGCGCAACATGTTCTTAAGCTCCAAATCCTCGATGGCGGAAACCGCCTTGGCATAAAGCTCGTCTATCTCCTGCTCGGTCACCAGCTCTTCTTTATAATACTCCATGGCCAGTTCCAGCTCATCACTCAGGCCCTTCACGCTCCGGTAGCCCTTAATCCACTTCTCCAGGCCCTTCACCAGTTTCATCTGCGCTTCCGCTCTCTTCTGGTCGTCCCAAAAGCCGGGAGCCTGGGTACGCAACTGCTCCTCCTCCCATTGCATTTGCTTTTGAGGGATGTTGAGGTAGCGGTTCAATTGGTCGACACGGTCTTTTACTTCTTTCTGTTGTTCTGTTGTTATCATTCTTCGTACATCTTGTCTATCTGTTTCTTATATCTCTTATAAAGCACGGGGCGGCACACTTTCAGCGTATTCGTAAGTTCGCCCTTCTCCAAACTAAGGGGTTCGGGCAAGAGCGTGATGCGCTTCACCTGCTCATAGTGCGAAAATTCCTGTTGCAGGGTATCGATTCTGTACATCATCAGCTTCACGATTTCGGGCGAGGCACACAGGCCGGCATGGTCGCAATAAGGTATGTTATGGTCTTGGGCGACCTGTTCCAGCAAGTCATAGTTAGGCACCACAAGAGCCGAAACAAACTTCTTTTCATCCGCCACGATGACTATCTGGTCCACAAATCTGTCTACGGAAAGCTTACTCTCCAGCATCTGCGGAGCAATGTATTTGCCGTTGCTGGTCTTGAACATGTCCTTGATTCTGTCTTTCAAGAAGAGTTCCCCGTCTTTCATATAGCCCGCATCGCCCGTATGGAACCATCCATCCTCGTCAAAGCTCAGTTCGGTCACCTCCGCCTTTCTGAAATACCCCTGCGTGATGGTAGGGCCTTTGAGCAGAATCTCGTCCCGCTCGCCAAACTTCAGCTGAATGCCGGGCATCAACCGTCCCACGCTCCCGATACTGACCGGTTTGTCCAACCTGTCACACGTCACGGTGGCCGTGGTCTCCGTCATGCCGTACCCCGCCACCATCTTCACACCGACGCTATGCACAAACTCCTCAACCAAAGGAGAGATGGCCGCACCTGCCGTGGGGAAGAAGTGATGATTCTCCAAACCCAATGTGCGCAGAAAGACAGGCAGAACGGTACGTTCATAGAATTTCCACTTCATCTTCAGGCCCATAGGAGCCTTCTTGCCCTGCATCTTGTAGTGCACGTTATACTGATTGCCCACGGAGATGGCATCACGCAACAACTTTCGTTGGACGGGATTGCACTGCTCCATCACCTGCAACACCCCATTATACACTTTCTCCCAAAAGCGGGGCACGGCACACATACACGTGGGATGTATCTCCTTCAGACTCTGCAACACATCGCGAGGGCGCAGGTTGATGGCCATCGTGCAACCGGTGGCCAGGCACAGATAGGCCCATCCGCGCTCGAAAACATGAGCAAAAGGCAGGAAGTTCAACACCACGTCCCTTTCGGTCAAGGGCAGTTCTCCGTCATGAGCCTTGATGGCCGCCCGATACATGCCATGCGTCAGCATCACGCCCTTGGACAATCCGGTGGTTCCGCTCGTGTAGAGCACATTGGCCAGGTCCTCGGGGTGCACTTCTGCCATGCGGCCGGCAATGGGGAGGTCGTTGTCCGCCTCCCGGCCCAATTGCAGGAACTCATCGAAATACAGGCTGGTCTGATCCTGCGGTTTCCTCACCACATCGCGACTGAAAATAATGAGCCTTTTCACCACGGGGGTGAACTGCAACACGCGAAAAGCCACGTCATATTGAGTCTGCTCTCCCACGAAGATGTAGCGGACAGCCGCATCGCTCGTCATATACTTCACCTGAGCCTCACTTGAAGTGGCAAAGAAAGGGATGGTCACCGCACGCAGACCATAAGCGCCAAAGTCGACATACAGACACTCCGGCATATTTTCGGAGAAGACAGCAACTTTCTCCTGCACCTCAACGCCCAATTGCAGGAGAGCACTGCTCACGTCGTGCACCTTTTGGGCAAAGTCCTTCCACGAAACGCTGACCCACGTCTGCGCAGTATAATCGCGGTAGCGCAGAGCCACACGATTGCCATAACGATCGGCCTGGCTCTGAATCAAAGAGGAAAGGAAACTGTCGTTCTGCATGGAGATACTTCTCACTTGTTATGCAAAGTTAACAAATTTCCATACATTACGCGAAGAATAAACCGTATTTTTGCTGTCATCGTCCACCAAACCATCCGGTGCAACCGGAAGCCTTTCCAAAACATGTTCATCTTTTTCAGAAACATGTTCATGTTTTTAAAAAACATGTTGATGTTTTTTCGGAAACATGCAGTGATTGTTTACTGACAATTAGAAGTCATCGGCCTCACGTTAATTTAAACTTTTAAGTGAACCCTAATTTATTTTTACCTATCTTTGTTCGGCATGGAGAAACAGAACCATGCCGCAAACGAACCGTTATATATTTATAAGGAGAAATATGAACTATGACGAACTGACCCAAGAGGCAGTAGACCTGCTCTGCCGCCTGATAGAGACCCCCCGCATAAGCCGCGAGGAGAATGATGCCGTCACCCTGTTGGCGGGGTGGATGAAGCAACGTGGCATAGAAGCCGAGCGTCACGGCAACAACCTCGTCGTTCGCAGCCGGAACAACCAAGCCGGACGCCCCACTCTACTGCTTAACGCACACATCGACACCGTCCGTCCCACCAATGCCTGGAGCTGCGATCCGCACAAAGCGACAATCGAGGGCGACAGGTTGACCGGATTGGGCAGCAACGACGACGGGGCATCGCTGGTCTGTCTCACCCAAGTGTTCCGTCTGCTGGCCCGAAACACAGACCTTCCCTATAACCTGATTCTGGCCATTTCATCAGAGGAGGAGGTGAGCGGGAAAGGGGGTATGGAAAGTCTTGTGCCCCTGTTGGGTGACGTGGATGTGGCTTTGGTGGGTGAACCCACGGGTATGCAGCCCGCCATTGCCGAGAAGGGATTGATGGTGGTGGACGTTGTGGCACACGGAAAGGCAGGACACGCGGCACGCGACGAGGGCGACAATGCCATCTATCATGCGCTGGACGACATACAATGGGTGCGGAACCATCAATTTGAACGTGTCAGCCCTTTGCTGGGACCCGTGAAGACTACGGTGACCATCGTCAACGCCGGCACACAACACAACGTGGTACCCGCCGAGTGCACTTTCACCATCGACGTGCGTTCCAACGAACTTTATACCAACCAAGAATTATTTCAAACGCTTCAGGCCGGCCTCAAAGGCGAGGCCACAGCCCGAAGTTTCCGGCTGGGCAGCAGCCGTATTGCAGAAAACCATCCGTTGGTACAGGCTGCCGTGGCCCTCGGACGTACGCCCTTCGGCAGCCCCACACTCAGCGACCAGGCTCTGATGCCCTGGCCAAGCATGAAGATGGGGCCCGGCGACAGCCAACGAAGTCACACGGCCAACGAATACATTTTTGTATCGGAAATTCGCGATTCCATCGAGACTTATCACCGGATGCTCTGCAATCTGCAGCTCATCGGCCCAACCACTTCTCGGGATTGAGCAGGGTGGTCTCCTTACGTAATTGGAACTGCAGCACGAAACCTCCGCTACCATCACCGGCCACCGTACCCAAGACATCGCGTGTCTTCACCTGTTGCCCCTTACGCACACAGACAGAACTCAGGTTGCAATAAACCGAGATATAGCTTCCGTGGCGCACCAGCACATTTTTCTTGCCGGCCAACGAGAACACGGCGCTCACCTCTCCGTTAAATACCGTACGTGCCTTGGCGCCGCTTTGCCCGCGATAGCTTACGCCCTTGCTCAGCAACATGACGTTCCTTTTCCCTGACGTGTTGGCACCATAACGCGAACAGATCTGATACTTACCGGTGATGGGAACGGGCAATTTTCCCCGGTTCTGCTCAAATCCTCCATTTAACTTCTTGTCCTCGGAGGTCACCCACTTGCCGCCCCGGGCGTCAGCCGAAGGCTTGGAGGGCTTGACAGGAAGAGGCTTTTGACCTTTCGCCTTACGCTTCTTGTTGGCCTCCTCTATCCTTTTTCGCTCCGCTTCCGCTTTTCTGCGGGCCTCAGCCTCGGCACGCTTACGGGCCTGTTCTATCTCGTAGGCCACCAGCCTGTCGATCTCCTTCTGCAGGTCGTTCACCTCTTGGGTTTTCTTTTTCACCTGCTGCTGCAAGAGAGCCTCCTTCTTTTCCAGGTCCTTAACCGCACGCTCCTCCTCGGCCTTCTTCTTGTCCAGCCGCGCACGTTCGTCCATCAGGCTCTGCATCTTTTTGTTCACCTCACTTTTCAACTTCAGCAGGAGATTCTGATATTCGGTCACTTTCACCTGCTGTTGCTGCACCTCCACGCCTTTCGCCCGCTGATAAGCGGCAAACTCATGGGTGGACCGCAGGCGACGATACATCTGCGTGACGTTGTCGGCAGCCAAGGCAAACAACATGGTGCTGTTCACCTTGCGATAGGCCTGAGCCATGTGCAGAGAACGTACATAGCGTTCTTTCTTCACTCGGAGCAGGCTGTCCAACAAACGCAATTCCTCTTTCACCGAATCGGCCTTAAGCGTCAGACTGTCCAATTCATGCGACGTGCGGGTGATATGGCACTGCATGGAATCAATCTCCACCCCCAGCCTGGCCACCAACTTGCGTCCCACCTCCACATCCTTACGGGTTTTGTTTAAATCGACCTTACTTTTCTTCAGATCCTTCTGTACCTTCTCCTTCTTGGCTTTCAAGTCACGCACCCGTTTGCTGTTTTGGGCATTCGTGCCCAATACGGCAAGCGCCAGCAGCAACAAAAGCAAATATCTTTTCATTCCCCTACGGCTTTTCTTGTTTTTCGTCAGCGGGCAACACTCGTGATGGCATTCATCACCACATCAAGCCCCACCTGCTGATACTTCTTGCTCACATCCGTAAACACAGACTGAGCATCCCCCTCCTTAATATTATTAAGAGCGATGGAGGCTTTTACATCCTTTCCGCTACGCCTCAACGTCAGACTTATCTTGTCGGGGAACCGGCCTTCGGCAAGATCAGCCCACTCGTCAAAGGTACAACTCACGGCACTTCCTTTCACATCACCCTTGTCCCCCCAGAACAAGGGTTCGATGTCGGCGTACGTGAGTCCGTGGCGACTCAACTGGGGCACCTCGTCATACCCCACACGACAATAGCGTTTCCCCACACGATCCACCAACAGGATATAGTCGGGCGTAAGCTCCAGTGTGCCCACATTCACAGAAACGAACAAAACGGAGTAGACCAGATTCAACTGCACCATCTCCCCCCGCTTCACGCGGTAGGTCCCCGTGCAATGAACACTCTTGCTTCCCCGGCTGAGTGTGATGTCCATCTTGGCCTGTAGCGAGCCGACAGAGGTGTTTCGCTTCACGACTTCCACTTTCTCCACCCGACCGTTCTCGTTCCATTCCATCATGATGGTCTCCTCCGGTGTAACACCTTTCTTCTTTTGGGCATGGCGCGAAGAGCGGCAACCTGCCAAAGAGACAGCCACAGCGGCCACAAGCATGATTCCTATCCGTTTCATTCCTTCGTTTCTTCGTTCTGGTTATTATCGGTTTCCTGTGCGTCCTTTCCCTCCTCCTTTTTCAGGGCCAACTGCCTCAGATGCCCGGCCCTCTCCTCTTGGCCATTGGCCTCGTAGATGGCGGCGGCATGACGAATGACATCGGGACTGAGTGTTGGGTCGGCCAAAAGTTCCTCGTCAGAGGACAAAGGCGACACCACACGGTCGATGTAGAACTTGGCCATGGAGTAATTCTCTTCCAAATAGAGCACCCAGGCATACGTGTCAAGATAAGTCTTGTTCAGCGGCTCCTGTTTGATGGCGATATAGGACATCTGCTCCGCTTTCTCCAACCGTTCTCCCCTGAGGCTCAGGAAATAGGCATAGTTGTTGAGGCAAAGCACATTGTTGGGATTGTACACCAGGCTGCTGTCGTAGGCAGCAAAAGCCTCGACATGCTGTTCCATCTGATAGTAGCAGTCACCCATCAGGGCATAAGCATCGCTCAGCATCTCGGGCCGTGTCTCTCCGGCGGCACGACCGATGCCCGCCTTCAACACATCTACGGCCTCGCCCGAATGCCCCCGCTGGGAATGGATGGCTCCCATATAAAAGCTGAAACGCAGATCTGCGGGCAAGGCGTTGATACCTTTCAGACAAATTTCCTCGGCCGCCGCCAGGCTATCCTTACTCATATAATAGCTCAAAAGGGTGCCAAGAGCCATCTCGTTCGTGGGGTCAAGGTTCACCAAATGGTGCAATTCCACCAGCAAAGAGTCCGACGAGCCACCATGCTGCACCAGGAACCGGGCACTCAACGCATAAAGATTCGGATCAGGAAACCGCTCTGCCACGCGGCGTTGATAACGCATGGCATCGGTCAGAGAGTCGGATTTAGCCGCCAACTCATTCATACGCATCTGCACCAGGCTCAAGCGCATCTGTCCGTCCACGTCAGGCGAAAACACCATACTGTCACACAAGGCACTCACCATAGAGTTCTGTCCCTTGCGCTCGTAATACTTCATCCGCGTCATCTGAAGCTGGGGATAGCGGGGACTTTCCCGCTCCACGCGGTCCATCAACTGCAGGGCCTTCTCCTCCTGTCCCTCGTCAAGGTACAAATCAGCCATCACCAAAGGAATATTCAGGTCATGAGGATTCTCCCGGCTCAGTTCCTCCATCTCGGCAAAGGCCTGCTTCACCTTTTTCATACTTTTTAGGAGTACGAACTTGCCCAGACTCAGTTCCAGGCTTTTTCCCTCAATGAGTTCCTGCCGCTCCAGTGAAGCCAACGCCCGCTTGCTGTCGCCCGCCTGGGCGTAAAGCCTGCTCAACGCCGAAAACAGGTCACTGCGCTTAGGTTGAAGCAACACAATTTGCTCCAGACACTTCACCGCCTCTTCCGGGCGCTCCTGTTCCAGATACTGCCGGGCCAGCATCTCCAGCATGTCCGGGTTCTTCGGTTCCAAAGAGGCCGCATAACGCAACTGCTCGAAGCCCAAGCTGTCCCTACCCAGGACATAAAGGTTATAGACAGCCATTTCATACAGGGCGTCTGCGGAATATGGGTCAATCTCCAGACAATGCTGAAGGCAATAATAGGCACGGGAATAGTCCTCGGCCAAACGCAGACGCACCCCCTCGTGGAAAAAATAATTGAAACGGCGCTGCCGGTCCGCACTCAAAGTCGGGCGGGCGGGATGTGCCTCACGCTTCTCGGCCTGCGCCCCAAGAGTGCAGGCCACGCAAGCCATCGACAGAAAAAAACGAATCACCCCCCTCATGCCTTTCCTGTGTGTCCAAAGCCACCCTCACCGCGCTCCGTGACATCCAACTCGTCAACCTCCACGAGCAACGGCTGTTCGTGGCGTGCAACCACCAGCTGGGCAATACGCTCGCCATCGTTCACCACGAAAGGCTCTGCGCCGAAGTTTACCAAAATGACGCCCACCTCGCCACGATAATCGGCATCGATGGTACCGGGAGAGTTGAGCACGGTGACACCATGCTTCAAAGCCAGACCACTGCGGGGACGCACCTGCGCCTCGTAACCGGCAGGCAGGGCGAGGCGAAGTCCCGTAGGTATCAGCCTGCGCTCCAAGGGGCGAAGCGTGACGGGCGCGTCCAAGTTGGCACGAAGGTCCATGCCGGCCGACAATGGCGTGGCATAGCCGGGCAGCGGATGATGGCTGCCGTTGACGATTTTTATCTCCATAGAATCACACATCTTGTATGTAAACGCATACAAAATTACTATTTTTCGGTCACATTATCAATAAAAAAAACTACTTTTGCACCTAATCATGATGAATTGGGAACAACTGCTTAGCAACAAACGCTTCGGTCAGGAGGAGGGAGCCGGCCGACGCGATGACCGGAGTGAGTTTCAGCGCGACTTCGACCGACTGATTTTTTCGGCTCCCTTCCGCCGACTTCAAAACAAGACCCAGGTGTTTCCCCTGCCGGGAACCATCTTCGTACACAACCGACTGACCCATAGCCTGGAGGTAAGCTCCGTAGGGCGCTCGCTGGGCAACGATGTCAGCCGTGAGCTGCTCAAACGCCATCCGCTGCTCCATGCCACCAATGTGGCCGAGATGGGAAGCATCGTCAGCGCCGCCTGCCTGGCCCACGACATGGGCAACCCGCCCTTCGGCCACAGCGGAGAACGCGCCATCGGCACCTTCTTCAGCGAAGGCGAAGGGCGCAAATACCGCGACATGATATGCGAGGAAACCGGTGACGGACTGAGCGAACAGCAATGGAACGACCTGATTCATTTCGAGGGAAACGCCAACGCCTTCCGTCTGCTCACCCATCAGTTCCGCGGCCGTCGCAAGGGGGGCTTTGTCATGACCTATGCCACACTGGCCAGCATCGTGAAATATCCCTTCTGCAGTCTGTTGGCCGGAGAGAAGGGGAAATTCGGTTTCTTCCGGAGCGAGCAGGCCGATTACGAGAAAATCGCCGCCGAACTGGGCATCATAAAGAAGAAAAATCCCGATGGAACCGACCGATTCGCACGCTTTCCTTTGGCATATCTGGTAGAGGCCGCCGACGACATCTGCTATGAAATCATGGACATCGAGGACGCCCACAAGCTGAAAATACTGACCACGGAGGAAACACAACAACTGCTTCTGGCCTATTTCCCGCCCGAACGGCAAGCCGACATACGGGAACACATGAACCAACTGGAAGACACCAACGAACAAATCGTCTACCTGCGCTCCCTGGCCATCGGTGTGTTGGAGAGCGACTGCGTGCGCGTGTTCGTGGAAAACGAAGAGAAGATTCTGGCAGGCGAGTTCAAAGGAAGCCTCATAGACCACGTGTCGCCCATCCTGCGTGACGCTTATAAAAATTGCGTGAAAACGGCCTACCGCAGAATCTACCACGCACAAATCGTGGTGGACATAGAAATTTCGGGCTACAAAGTGATGACGCAGTTGCTGGAACTCATGTGCGAAGCCGTGACCCACAGCCAAAACACATACAGCAAGATTTTGCTGAACCGTGTGTCACCACAATATGACGTGCTGGCTCCCACACTCTATGAACGACTGCTGGCCGTGCTCGACTATATCAGCGGGATGACCGATGTGTTTGCCCTTGACCTTTACAGGAAAATCAACGGCATCAGCATTGCCACCGTCTGAATACCCCAATATAATTGCCGTGATGTTTTGAGCAAGACATGTTGAGGTCTTGCTCAAAACATGTTCATGTTTTTGAAAAACATGAACATGTTTTGATTGCTTCATCGCAATGTTTTTGTTGAAACATGCGGATGTTTTTTCACTTTCCCTTAAAACGGCTCGAAATCAAGCTTCGGAGTTATCCTTCCGGAAAAAGGATTTTTGCATGCGGAACTCCACCAAATCGGGATGTTCGCGCACAAAGCTGTCCATGTGGCGGATACGTTTTTCCTCCAAAATTTCATCAAAAGCTATCAGGATTCCCGTCTCCTCCACATCACCGAAGCCATCGTTGATGGCCGTGCCGAACAGGCGCATGGTGGGGCTGAGGTTCATATAGGCATTCACCAAGGGAGGGATGGAAAGCCCGCGCTCCCGCACACGGGCATTGAGAATCCTATAGTCTGCCCGGAACTCCTCTTCGGTAAAGATCTTGGACAGTTCCTCTTCGGGATGGTCCAACTGCAGGGGAGCCATGGGAAGAATCAGATGGTCGGGGTCGGCAAAATGCTTGCGCAAGAAATAAAGTATCATGTCGCGCGACAAGCGGTCATAGCTGGGATACATGGTAAACTTGCCGAAAAAATAGCGGCACCTCGGTTCGATAACGGCCAAGGCTCCCAACCCGTCCCACAGATTGTCCAAAGCAAACAACCCTTTCGCCCCCATACGGGTGCTCTGATACTCAAGTGCCACGAAACTTCTGCCCAATTCAACGGTATAAGGCAGATAGTCCCGAATGAAGCGTTCCGAGAAATGAAACATGTGGCTGGTGGCCAAGACGGGTTGTCCGTTGGCGTCAAACTCCACCTCACTCCCCAATTTATAGCGATAGCTACCCAGAACCTCACGATTCTCGGGGTCCCAGACCACCAACTGCTTATAGGGATTAGGACAAGTGTCAAACTCATCGAGGTCAAGAGGCTGACCGGTTCCGCCACCCGCGGCCCGAAAGGCAATCTCACGCAAACGACCGATCTCGCGCACCACATTGGGCGAGTCCTGCCACGTGACTATATAAACTTCGTTTTTGCTGCGGTTGGTCATTCGCAGTCGTTTCTCAGGAGTAAGCTCGGCAAGCAGGTCGGCAAGGGGAACCGGTGGGATAATATTAGAGTTCATATACTAAATTTTTCACTTTTTGTGCCCATTCATCGGGCTTTTTCGTGTTGTCGAAAGTCTGCCAGGGAATAGGTTTTCCGATGCGAACCGTGTAGACGCCACCCCGCGAGCGATACATCTCATCGGGCAGGTAGGCCATGGCGAAGTTGGGCAAATGCAGGCGTTTGCACCATTGTGCCACGCGATAGAAACGGTTGCTGTTCTGCCCGATAAAGTGGATGGGTACCACATCACGCCGGTGCTCCACACTCAGTTTCACGAAGCTGCGACGCCAAGGCAGGTCGCGAATCTCGCCGTTCTGGCGACGGCTGCACAATCCGGCAGGGAAAAGGATGGCATGACGCCGGCTGCGAAATGCTTCGGCTACCTGCATGCTGCTGTTCCGGCTTTGGCGGCCCACCTTGTTGACAGGCACACACAAGGGCGCCAACCCCTTGAGGTTCATCAGCAGATCATTGACCAGATACACCACCTGTCCGTCATACTCCTGGCCAAGAACGGAGCCGAGCGTGACACCGTCTATGGCCCCAAGCGGGTGGTTGCTGACGAATATCAGGAGACGGCCATCATGCGGAAGGTTCTCGCGCCCCTCCACATTCACCGTCACTCCCAGGTATTGCAGTCCCCCCGTACAAAAATCCACACCGGTTCTGCCCTGACGAAGATATGCGTTAATAAAATCCTGATGAATAAAACGTTTGAGCCAACGAAACAAAAAACCGGGCACATAGCGCGAACGCTTGCCCAAACGGTTCCTGACGATAGCCTCTATGTCTATCTCTTGTGTGTCTGACGTTTCCATTTACGCAAATGTATGAAACTCCGATGGTTTTGCCAAGCTTTTTGCGAAGAAAACGTCAAGAGTAACGAAATTATGCCCCTTTGACGGTTCTTTTACCGGATTTTCGCTCACTTCCGCGATGCCGCCTTGGAACGTTGCTCCACCACGGCACACTCTATGCGAACATCTTCAAGGGGACGGTCGAGCGAATCGGTGGCCACCTGCTGCATGCGGCGCACCACATCCATACCCTCCAGCACCTCGCCAAAGACGGTGTATTGTCCGTCCAGATGAGGCGAACCGCCATATTGCTCGTAAGCATCACGCATTTCGACGGTCATCTCAATGCCCTTTTCCGCCAACGCATTACGCTGGTCCTTGATGCTCTTCGGCGCCCAGGAACGCCCCCAAACGATGTAAAACTGCGAACCGCTGGAACGCATCTCGGGATTCACATCATCACCCTCACGGGCAGCGGCCACGGCACCCCGCAAATGATAGTAATAGGGCAAGAGGATTTCTGCCGGCAACGTGTAGCCCACATCACCCTCGCCCAGCGGCTGACCGGGCCGGGCGTTGCGGCTGGAGGAATCGCCCGTCTGGACCATAAAATCGCGAATCACACGGTGAAACAGCAGGCCGTCATAGAAGCCCTCCTCGGTAAGTTTCAGAAAATTGTCGCGATGCACGGGCGCATCGTCGAGCAAGGCAATGCGAATTGGCCCCATAGACGTTTCCAAGCGTACCACACTACGCTTCTCTTTCTTTCGGGACGAAGAAGGGACAACTGCCAGGAAGGCCAAGGACAAGAGCAGAAGAATTCTTTTCATAATGACACAAAGATAGGCAGAAAATGGCGAAACAAAGAAACAAAAAAAATATTTCCCCTTTTTAAATATTGTGTCGGTGCTTTTTTGTACCTTTGAAAGTCAAATGCGAACTTAACGGACAATGGCCGAAAACACCTATCACATTCCTGTTCTTCTCTCCCCCGCCGTGGACGGGCTTACCGTGCGTTCCGGGGGAGTCTATGCCGATCTCACCTTCGGAGGAGGAGGCCATAGCAAAGAGATTCTGCGCCGGCTGGGGCCGGAAGGTCACCTGTATGGCTTCGACCAAGATCTCGATGCCATGTCCGGTGCCTTGAACGACCCGCGATTCACTTTCGTGCGCAGTAACTTCAGGTTCGTGGAGAATTGGATGCTCTATTACGGCCACACCGAGGGCATCGACGGAATATTGGCCGACCTGGGTGTGAGCAGCCACCATTTTGACGACGCCGAACGAGGTTTCAGCTTCCGGTTCGACGCTCCTTTGGACATGCGCATGAACCGAAAAGCACGACTCAGCGCACAAGACATCGTCAACGACTACAATGAAGAGCACATAGCCAACCTGCTCTACCTCTACGGCGAACTGAAAAACAGCCGTGCCCTGGCACGAGCCATCGTCAAGGCACGTACACAAGAAGCCATTCGCACCACCGGCCAACTGGCAGAAGCCGTACGCCCCGTGGTGGGAGCACAACGCGAGAAGAAAGACCTGGCCAAGGTGTTCCAGGCTCTGCGCATCGAGGTCAACGGCGAGATGAAAGCTTTGGAACAAATGCTGGAGGCGGCCATACGCATACTGAAACCGGGAGGAAGACTGAGTGTAATCACCTACCACTCGCTGGAGGACCGTATGGTAAAGAACATCATGCGCACCGGAAACATAAGAGGAGAGATGAAGCAAGACCTTTTCGGGCGCATCGAAGCGCCCCTGCACACCGTCGGCAAGATGATGGTGCCCGACAAGGAAGAACAGGCACAAAACCCACGAAGCCGAAGCGCCAAACTGAGAGTGGCCGAAAAACTTTAGAAAGAAGATGAGCCGGAATAACGACAACAAGAAAAAGAAACGGATAACAATAATCGGACGCTTCAAGCAGTTCATCCTCAGAGGAGAAAACGAACGCGAAGATTCCGAAGAACTGAAGTTGCGCGAACTGATTTCGCAACTCAGCTGGCAATGGCTACTGCGCCAACTCCCCCTGATGACCAGTCTGTTCCTGTTCGCATTCCTAAGCATCACGGCCCGCTATGCGGCGCAAACCAAAGACGTGCGCATCAACGAACTGGAAAGTGACATCGACGACTATCGCAACCGGGTGCTGACGCGCAGCAGCGAACTGACAGAACGTAAACGGCAAAGCAAGATAGAAGAAGCCCTGAAAGCCATGGGCGACAGCACACTGACGGCCACCAGCGAAGCTCCTTTCCTAATCCCCAAATAAGGAAGACGAATCATGCAAGACAACACAAACAGCACAAAAAAGAAGAAAAAAAAGGAAAGGCGCATCCTCGGCCTGCCTCTGGAGATGCTTCTTGTCATGACCATCTTTGTGGGCATAGGCTTGTATATCCAGCGTAAAGCCGCCACACTGATGTTTGTGCAACAGGATTATTGGAAAACCGTGCAAGGCAAATTCCGAAGCGACAGCATCCGTGTGCCCGCAACCCGAGGCAAGCTGCTTTCATGTGACGGCCGGGTGATGGTGGCCTCGCTGCCCGAGTTTCGCCTGGCCATGGATTTCGTGGTGGTGGACAAAGACACCTTTGCACGAAACAGATTGATAGCCTGGCGCGACTCCGCACTGGCAGCCGACATGGACAGCCTCACCGAGGGGCTGGCAGCCATCTTCCCCGAGCGAAGTGCCAAATGGTTCCGGGAAAGAATCGAAGAAGGGAAAAGGAAAAAATCACGTTCTTGGGACATTCTTAAAGGAAAAAGAGCCAACTATCTGCAGAAAGTGGCATGTAAACAACTACCTTACCTGAGAGAGAAAAGACTCAAGAGCGGCTTCATCGCCGAGCCAAACCAACACCGTGTGAAAGTATATGGGTCACTGGCCAGCCGAACGTTGGGAGGAGTGTATCGAGACTCCAACGCAGGAAAGACAGGACTGGAGAAATGCTACGACAGCATCCTGCGCGGAGTGGACGGCTACAGCCACCGGGAAAAGGTGAGAGACAGATATCTCACCACCATCGACGTGAAACCCAAAAACGGCCACGACCTGCTGACCACCATCGACATCCGGATGCAAGACATCGTGGAAAAAGCCTTGCGCGACAAGCTGACCAGCCTGGAACTGGACAACACTCTCCGGGGAGCCAAGATTTCGGATGGCGTAGCCATTCTCATGGAAGTGGCTACGGGAGACGTCAAGGCCATCGTCAGCCTCAGCAAGGTTCCCTCCGCCACCAGCAAGAATGGTTTCATCTTCCGGGAGGAAACCAACAACGCCCTCAATGCCTTGTGGGAACCCGGGTCAACCTTTAAGGTGGGAAGCATGATGGTGGCCATGGAACACGGCTATGTGACTCCCGACACCTACGTGGACTGTGAGGGCGGCCCTGACAAACCGGGGAAAGGTGTGAAAATCATGCACGGCAGCCGCATGACCGACCACAAGCGTGGCGGCTATGGCGACCTGACGGTGTCGCAGGTGCTGGAACAGAGTTCGAACATCGGTGTCAGCAAAATCATCGACCAATACTATTACGACAACCCCGAACGATATGTACAGGCTTTGTACGACATGGGGGTGGGCATACCATTAGGCATGCCCATGGGTACAGACCCTATTGTGCGCATGCCGAAAAAGAACGCCAACGGACGGGGCTACAGCAACTGGAGCAAGACCACCCTGCCCTGGATGAGCATCGGATATGAATGCCAGCTGCCACCCATCAGCACCTTGGCCTTCTACAACGCCATTGCCAACAACGGGAAATTTGTACGCCCGCGCTTCGTGAAAGCGGAGCTGGAAAACGGCAAAGTGGTCAGAGAGTTCCCCGTGGAAGTGATAAAAGAGAAAATCTGTAGCGACAAAACCATAAAGGATGCCCAAATGATGCTGGAAAGAGTGGTGAGCCGGGGACTGGGAAGCAAGGCCGGCAACCCCAACTTCAAGGTAAGTGGCAAGACAGGTACGGCACAACGGGTTATCAACGGCAGCTATGCCGGTCGCAATTATATGGTCACCTTCTGCGGCTATTTCCCCAGCGATGCACCCAAATACAGTTGTATCGTGTGCATCACCGAGCAGACACCCTTCCCCTCGGGAGGAGGTCATTGCGGCCCAGTGTTCAGCACCATCAGCCGACTGGTGATGAACGATGGTAGCGGACGCGATGTCCACCTGGCAGGCGACAGCCTGAGCATGTTCACCCCCATTGTGGCAGCCGGCAACGTGAAAGAGACCAACGAGCTGATGAAGTTGATGAAAATAGACTCCACACCGGAACCTGCCCCGGAAGAGACGCCGGGAGTGGTGCCGGATGTTACAGGAATGGGAGCCAGAGATGCCGTGGAACGGTTGCAAGCCTTGGGGCTGAAAGTGAAACTCCACGGACAAGGGCATGTGGCGGAACAGACCATAAAGCCCGGTACAAAAACAAACGGACAAACCATCACACTGAATTTAAAATAGACAAATCCACATATATAATAAGGACATGGAATTGAAACATTGGATAACCGACACCGCTCCTTTGGAGGTGGTGGGCAACGCCGAAATAAAAGTGACCGGTATTGAAATCGACTCACGCAAGGTGGCAAAAGGTAATGCCTTCGTAGCCCTGCGAGGCACACAAACCGACGGACACGATTACATCAACAAGGCACTGGAACTGGGGGCCTCCGCTATCGTCTGCGAGCGGATGCCCGAAAAGTTAATCCCCGGCGTGGCATACGTCAGATATGCCGACACCACTGATGTCGTGGGTCTGCTGGCCACACGACTCTATGGCAATCCCACCCAACGGCTAAGACTGGTGGGCGTAACAGGCACCAATGGCAAGACAACCATCGCCACACTGCTCTACCACGTGTTCCGACGCTTGGGATATAAGGTAGGACTATGCAGCACCGTATGCAACTACATCGATGGCGAACCCATACCCACCGAAGTAACCACCCCCGACCCCATTACCCTCAATCGCCTGCTCGGCCGCATGGCCGACGAAGGGTGTGAGTATGCCTTCATGGAAGTAAGCAGCCACAGCATAGCACAGAAACGCATCGGAGGGTTGCACTTCGCCGGAGGCGTGTTCACCAACCTTACACGTGACCATCTGGACTACCATGGCACTTTTGAGAACTATCGCGATGCCAAAAAGAGCTTCTTCGACATGCTCCCCAAGGAATCGTTTGCCGTGACCAATGCTGATGACCGCAACGGGATGTTCATGTCTCAGAACACCCGGGCACGCGTCATCACCTACTCCACCTGCCAGGCCGCCGACCTGAAAGCGAAAATCCTGGAGGAAGGCTTTGAAGGCATGCAACTGGAGATGGACGGCCGCGAACTGTTCGTGCAGTTTGTGGGACGCTTCAACGTGAGCAATCTGCTGGCCGTGTATGGTGCTGCCACCGCTTTAGGCAGAAAGCCCGAAGAGGTGCTGGTGGCGCTGAGCGCCATGAAACCCGTGAACGGACGCTTCGAGACCATACGATCAAAGGAAGGGGTGACGGCCGTGGTGGACTATGCCCACACACCCGACGCCCTGGCCAACGTGTTGCAAACCATCAACGAGGTGCTGCAACACCGCGGGCAATGCTGGACCGTTTGCGGCGCCGGAGGCAACCGCGACAAAGGCAAACGCCCCCTGATGGCACAGGAAGCCGTGCACCACAGCGACCGAGTGATCATCACCAGCGACAACCCTCGCTTTGAAGACCCCCAAGAAATCATCAACGACATGCTTGCCGGCCTCAACGACGACGAACGGCGAAAGGTGCTGAGCATCGTGGACCGCCGCGAAGCCATACGCACAGCATGCTTGATGGCTCAGCCGGGAGACGTGGTGCTGGTGGCCGGAAAAGGACATGAGGATTATCAGATTGTGAACGGGGTAAAACATCACTTCGATGACCATGAGGTAATCCGCGAATGCTTCGGATTATAACCCAGACACCAACAACCGCAACGTTTTCCCACAAGGACGAAACCCCGACATACATCATCACGCCATGTTATATTATCTGTTCCGCTATCTCAATAATTTCGGCATCCCCGGAGCCAGCCTCTGGAGCTATATTTCGTTCCGTGCCATTCTCACTCTGGTGCTCTCCCTCATCATATCCATCTGGTTCGGCGAGTGGTTCATCAAATGGATGAAGAGGCACAACGCCAGCGAAGCCCAGCGTGACCTCTCCATTGACCCCTACGGCGAAAGCAAGAAAGGTGTGCCCACGATGGGAGGCCTCATCATCATCCTGGCTACCGTGATACCCGTGTTGTTGTTGGGGCGCCTGAGAAACGTCTATCTCCTGCTTATGCTTCTCACCACCATGTGGCTGGGTGCATTAGGCTTCATCGATGACTACATCAAGATGAAAGTGTCGAAAGACGGTCTCCGCCCCCTCTACAAACTGATCGGACAGGCCGTTCTGGGACTCACCATCGGCTTGGTCCTGTGGCAAAGTCCCGATGCCGTGATTCACGAAAACGTACAGGAAAGTCCTACCCAAGAGGTCACATTCAAGAGTAAACCCGAGAAGAGCACACTGACCACCATCCCCTTTGTCAAGAGCCACAACCTGAGCTATTCCGACTTGTTCGGTTTTTTAGGTGATTACAAGCGCCTGGCCGGATGGATCTTTTTCGTGTTCTGGGTTACTTTCCTGGTGATGGCCGTGAGCAACGGATCGAACCTGAACGACGGCATGGACGGCATGTGTGCGGGCAATTCCGCCATCATGGTGCTGCCGCTGGCCATCTTGGCCTACGTAAGCAGTCACGTGGGAATGGCCTCCTACCTTAATATAATGTATGTTCCGGGCACTGAAGAGCTGGTGGTCTTTCTGATGGCTTTCACCGGAGCACTCATCGGTTTTCTTTGGTATAACGCCTACCCCGCCCAAGTGTTCATGGGTGACACGGGGTCACTCGCTATCGGAGGCATCATCGCCGTGACGGCAGTCATCACTCACAAAGAACTGCTGCTACCTCTCATCTGTTTCGTGTTTTTAGCGGAAAGCGTGAGCGTGATGCTGCAGACCCGTGTGGCCAAGATGGGAAACAAACGCGGACAGAAGTGGCGCTTCTTCAAGCGTGCTCCCATTCACGACACCTTCCGCGTGAAACCCGGCCAGATTCCCGAGAATTTTCGTATTCTGGTCAACTGGCCCAAGCACTGCTGGCTGGAAAGCAAGATCACCACACGCTTTTGGATTGTCACAATCCTGACAAGCGCGTTGGCCATCGTAACACTCAAAATACGCTAATCAGGCAATAAACACAAGTATCAGACCCAAAGAATGAAAAGAACAGCAATACTCGGAGGAGGCGAAAGCGGAGTAGGAACAGCCATCCTGGCACAGAAGCAAGGGATGGACGTCTGGCTCAGCGACATGGGACAGATACGCCCCAAATACCAAGAGATGCTGAACAGGCATCAGATAAGCTGGGAACAAGGCGGCCACAGCGAGGACAAAATCCTGGCGGCCGACGTGGTGGTGAAAAGCCCGGGCATACCTGACAAAGCACCCATCATACAGAAACTCATCGCACAAGGAACACCCATCCTGAGCGAATTGGAGTTTGCAAAGCCCTACAGCAAGGGCAAGACCATCTGCATCACGGGAAGCAATGGCAAGACCACTACCACCAGCCTCATCTACCATATCATGAAACAGAGCGGAGCCGATGTAGGTCTGGCCGGCAACATCGGACGCAGCTACGCTCTGCAGGTGGCTCAGGAGGATCACGAATGGTACGTCCTTGAAATCAGTTCCTTCCAACTGGACAACATGTTCAGTTTCCGCGCCGACATAGCCGTGCTGATGAACATCACGCCCGACCACCTTGACCGCTATGACTTCAAGATGCAGAACTACACCGACAGCAAGATGCGCATCCTGCAGAACCAGACCCCGAAGGACAGTTTGGTGTATTGGAAAGAAGATTTGCTTATCCCTGAAGAACTGGAGAAACGAGTCCAAGGATACGCCCCACAACCCACTCCAAGCAGTCGGCCTGCCAGACCGGGCAGCCCCACCCTGTGCCCTTTTGGGGATGACGATTTCGAGCGCCTCGGCCTGAAATTCTCGCAGATGGGACAACATAACAAGCGCAACGCCATGGCCGCTTTCCTCGCCACGAAGTTAGCCGGCGTAGACGAACAGCTCATACGCCGCTGTCTGATTACATTCCCCGGTGTGGAGCACCGGTTGGAGCGCGTGGAAGAAGTGGATGACGTTCTCTACATCAACGATTCAAAAGCCACCAACGTGGACGCCTGCCACGTAGCGCTGCAAGCGATGGACCGACCCACGGTGCTTATTGTGGGCGGACTGGACAAAGGTAATGACTACAGCACCATTGCTCCTGTCATAAAGGAGAAATGCCGTGCCATCGTGCTCTTGGGCGCCGACAACACCGTGCCACGAACCGCATTGGAAGGCATCGGACTACCCATGGCCGACACTCACAGCATGAGCGACTGCGTGTCCGCCTGCCGCCGGATGGCACATAAGTGCGATATCGTACTGCTCAGCCCCTGCTGTGCCAGCTTCGACCTCTTCAAAAACATGGAGGACCGCGGTGAACAATTCAAGACATTGGTAAGACAGATGCGAAGCAACGAATAACGAATGAAGCTCAAACAAAACGACTGGTCGCTGAAAGGCAAGAAAACCATTTGGTTCGTGCTCATTGTGTTGAGCGCGTTAAGCGTCCTCGAGGTGTATAGTGCCTCGAGCAACATGACATATACAACAGGAAAGTATTGGATGCCAATGGCCACCCACAGCACCTATGTGGTGTTGGGCTTGCTGGCAGCATACGCCATCCACAGGCTGGAAATCGTACACATCAAGCTCGGCCTGTTCGGACTCTATCTCCTCAGCCTTATCCTGCTTCCCATAGCAACGCTGGGACCCAAGGTGAACGATGCCGGGCGTTGGCTTCACATCGGCACAATCACCATCCAACCCAGCGAATTTGCCAAGATGGCCACCGTGGGTGTCGTTTCTTTCCTCTTTGCCGTGGGTTACCGAAAGAAATTAAAGAGCGTAGGAAAAGGATGGTTCTTCAGCGCCATGCTGGTAACATTGTTGCCCGCAATCTTCATTTTCACCGAGAACTTCTCCACTGCGTTGATTCTGTGCTTTGTAATGCTTCTGCTGGCAGGCACGGCCCATCCGCCCAAGAAACTCTATTGGGGATTGTGCCTCACCATCTTCACCGTTTGTCTGAGTGGCTTTATGGTAATGAAAAACGTGTCGGATGATACTGCTACTTATATCAGCAAAAACACTCCCCTCCACAGATTCAGTGCTTGGAGCAACCGCATAAAGCAAGGAAACGACTTGCCCGAAGACCCCAAGAAATACGATGTCCATGAAAATGTGCAGGTGGCACACTCGCGCATAGCCATCTCTACCAGCGGGCTGACGGGGCTGGGATTTGGCAACAGCGTGGAGCGTGACTTCCTGCCCCAGGCCTACAGCGACTTCATCTACGCCATCATCATTGAGGAAGGCGGACTGCTGGTCGGCATCGCCGTGATGGTACTTTATCTGGTACTACTTTACAGCAGTCTGAAGATAGCCAGTGACTGCAAAACGCGCTATGCCCGTTATCTGGTGACGGGACTGGCACTGATGCTTGTGACACAAGCCATGATGAACATGGCTGTGGCCGTGGGAGCCATGCCTGTGACCGGACAACCTCTGCCACTGATGAGCAAAGGAGGTACCAGCATGATTGTCACCGGCACTTACATAGGCATCATCCTGTGTGTGAGCAAGACCGTAGAAAGAAGAAAGGAAAAAGAAAAACTGGAACAAATACATACCGAAAACAAGCAATGAGCCAACTCAGAGTAATCATCAGCGGAGGCGGAACGGGCGGACATATCTTTCCTGCCATAAGCATAGCCAACGCCATAAAAGAGATAAACCCCAAGGCAGAAATCCTGTTCGTGGGAGCGGAAGGACGTATGGAGATGCAGCGAGTACCAGCTGCCGGATATAAAATCGTGGGACTCCCCATCCGAGGACTTATCCGTCCCCTGTGGAAGTTGGGCAACCTCGGCGTGATGATAGACTACCTGAAAAGCAAGAAGCTGGCCAAAAAGACCATACGCGAATTCAAACCCGATGTGGCTGTGGGCGTAGGAGGATACGCCAGTTCTGCCACACTGAACGCAGCTCACAGCCTGGGCATCCCCTGTCTGATACAAGAACAAAACAGTTTTGCCGGACTGACCAACAAAAGTCTGGCACAAAAAGCACAAAAGATCTGTGTGGCCTATGAAGGCATGGAACGCTTCTTCCCCAAGAAAAACATCCTCTTGACGGGCAATCCCGTGCGGCAGGCACTGCTCGACCCCAACCTCACGAAAACCGAATCGGCGGCCATCTTCGGCATGGACCCGGACGTGCCCACCATACTGCTCATCGGTGGAAGCCTGGGAGCCCGCACATTGAACGAAAGTGTTCTCTCCCACCTCGAACTGATAGCCAAATCCCCCATCCAGTTCATTTGGCAGACAGGCGGCTACTATAACAAGCGCATCATGGATGAGCTGGAACAAAAAGGAAAGCCCGCCAACCTGTTTGTCACCGATTTCATCTCGCGCATGGAGCGGGCCTACAAGGCGGCCGACCTGGTTATCTCCCGTGCTGGAGCCAGCAGCATCAGCGAACTCTGTCTGCTGGGCAAGCCAAGCATCCTGGTACCCTCGCCCAACGTGGCCGAAGATCATCAGACACACAATGCCATGGCTCTTGTGAAGAAGGAGGCGGCACTGATGGTAAAAGACGCTGACGCGAAAAAAGACCTGATACAGTTGGCCGTCAAAACGGTGACCAACCCCGAAAAATTAAAGGAACTGGGCAAGAATGCCTTGTCAATGGCCTTACGCAACTCGGCCACCATCATTGCCAAAGAAGTGATAAAGTTAGCAAACAAAGAAGAGAAATGAAGATAGAAGAGATAAAGAGCGTATATTTCATCGGTATCGGAGGTATTGGCATGAGCGCCATCGCCCGCTACTTCCTGCACCAAGGCATCACCATCGGCGGTTACGACCGCACACCCAGCGAACTCACCCGCCGGCTGACCGAAGAAGGTGCACTCATCCACTACGAGGACAATGTGGAACTGATACCACAGGCCTGCAAAGATGCCTCCACCACATTGGTAATCTTCACACCAGCCATCCCCCAAGACCACAGCGAGCTGTGCTTTTTCCGCCGGAACGGTTTTGAGATAGAGAAGCGTGCCCAGGTGCTTGGTACCCTTACACGAAGCTTGAAGGGACTATGCGTGGCCGGCACCCACGGCAAGACAACCACCAGCAGCATGGCCGCCCACATGCTGCACCAAAGCGACGTGGACTGCAACGCCTTCCTGGGTGGCATCACAAAAAACTATGGCACAAACTATATTCTTAGCAAGAACAGCCCCTACGTGGTGATCGAGGCTGACGAGTTCGACCGTTCGTTCCATTGGCTCCACCCCTTCGCCACCGTAATCACCAGTACAGATGCCGACCATCTGGACATCTACGGCACGGAAGAAGCCTATCTGGAAAGCTTCCGCCACTACACAACCCTCATACAACCCGGAGGCTTTCTGGTGATTCACACCGGCCTGAAGATGCAACCTGCCACTCCGGAGGGTGTCACCACCTACACCTACAGCCGCAACGAAGGTGACTTCCACGCAGAAAACGTGACGATCGGCAACGGAGAAATCCGCTTCGACCTGGTATCGCCCTTAGGCAATATCAGCGACATCTCGCTGGGCGTGCCCCTGAGCGTGAACATCGAGAACGGCATCGCGGCCATCGCCCTGGCACAAATCGCCGGTGTTCCTGCCGATGACATCCGCAAAGCCATGGCGTCATTCAGCGGGGTCGACCGTCGCTTCGACTTCCATGTGCGTACTCCCAAGGTGGCCTATCTCAGCGACTATGCCCATCATCCGGCAGAACTTCGCCAAAGCATTCTCAGCGTGAAACAACTCTACGAGGGGAAGCACATCAAAGCCATCTTCCAACCTCACCTCTATACCCGCACCCGAGACTTCTATAGCGATTTCGCCGATGCGCTCAGCCTGCTGGATGATGTGGTCATCACAGACATTTACCCTGCACGCGAACAGCCCATCCCCGGCGTCACCGCCAAACTCATCTTCGACAACCTGCGCCCCGGTATCAAGAAGCAAATGTGCAAAAAAGAAGACATCCCCGCCATCGTCCGCGAAGGTGGCTTCGATGTACTGGTTACCCTGGGAGCCGGCGACATAGACAACTATGCCGCAGAGATTACGAACATACTGAGCAACCGCAAGTGAAATGAAAACAAGCACAGTACTCATAGGACTGCTGAAATACATCATCCTGCTGGCAATTGTGGGCTATCTGGGATTTGTCCTCATAGAAATAGCCCGCCCCACGAAGGAGATGGTGTGCAAGGATGTGGTGGTGGAACTGGAGAACGGCGACACGGACATTCTGGTCACCGAGGCCGATGTGTTAGCCCTCCTGGCCAAGAATCACATCATGCCCAAAGGAAAGAAATTCTCAAGCATCAATCCGGAACAGATTAACCGGATACTAAACAATAGTCCGCTGCTCGACACGGCCTACTGCTACCGCAACTCTTCGTCCCAACTGATTATCTGTGCCCAGGCCCCCGTACCCGTAATGCACGTACTGCCCGACGAAGGGAAGGAGTTTTATTTGTCCATGAACGGCAAACCCATTCCTCCCACCCGGAAAGGAAGGAATCTGGTGGTGGCCAGCGGCAATATCACCCCCCCGTGGGCCAAAGAAAACCTGCTGGAACTGGCCAAAGAAATAAAGCGAAACGACTATTGGCGGCTGCAGGCTCAGCAGGTGTACGTGGACAAAGACCATATAATCTGGCTGACCACACGCATAGCCGGTCACAAAATAAAGCTGGGCGACGGCACGATGGCGGCAAACAAGTTGGAACGCATACGTCTGTTCTACGAAAAAGGACTGCCACAGGCGGGATGGAACCGGTACTCAATCATCGACGCCAGCTACCGAGGGCAACTGGTATGTACCAAGCAGACAAACAAAAAGAACAAATAATCCCCAAAACACAATAAACACTTTATATATGGAAGCAAAGAACGACATCATCGTAGCGCTGGAATTCGGCACCTCCTCCATCCGGGGAATCGCCGGGCGTAAACGTCCGGATGGCAGTGTACAAATATTGGGTCTTGAAAAAGAAGAAGCCTTGGACAGCATACAAAAAGGCGTCATCTATAATATCGACCGCACCACCTTGGCAATCCACAACATCGTGGCTCACTTGAGCGACAAGCTGGGCGTAAGAATCACCCGCGCCTATGTGGGACTGGCCGGTCAAAGCCTGCACACCGAGCCCAACACCAACAAGCGCAATATGGAAACCACCGTGAAAATCACGCCTGAGCTGATTGACAATATGCTGGACATCAACCGCCAGACACAATACATCGGGGCAGACATCCTTGACGTGGTGGTTCAGGAATACCTGGTGGGACAAAAACCTACAACCGACCCCGTAGGCATACAGTGCGACAGCATCGAGGCACGCTTTCTTAACGTTGTGGCAAAGACCTCCATGCGAGAGAACATCGAAAAGTGTATGCGCAACGCCAACATGGGCATTGCCGATTTCATCATCTCGCCCCTGGCCTTGGCCGATGCCCTGCTCACCCCCACAGAGAAACGTTCGGGGTGTGCGCTGGTCGACTTCGGAGCCGGCACCACCACCATCTCTTACTATAAGGAGAACACCCTGCGCAAACTTGTCGTACTGCCCCTGGGTGGCGACACGATCACGGGAGACATCATGAACATCCTGCAGGTAGATCAGGAAGAAGCCGAGCGCATGAAGCGGAAATACGGCCTGGCCTATGCACCCACCATGGTGGAACAACCCAAACAAATCCCCATCAGCAACGAGCGGGTCGCCGATGAAAACCAGTTGCTCGGCATCATCGCCGCACGGCAGGAAGAAATCGTGCTCAACGTGGGGAACCAGCTTAAAGATTTCATTCCCAACATGCTCTCGGGAATCATCACCACCGGAGGAGCCGCACAAATAGGAGACATGGCCACCGCCATCACCCAGCTCACGAAAATCACCCGCGTGAAGAATGCCCGCTCGCTTATCGTGAGCGCAGATGTGGCCGAAGGCGTTGTCGCTCCCCAAGGCACCAGCCTCGACACACTCATCGCCCTGCTGATGAAAGGAGAGGTGAGCTGCACGGAAGAGTTTGCCGTTGAAGGGGGAGAGACCACCACCGACACGGAAAAAGAGGAGGAGGTGGTGACCGGCGAACAGCAAACCGCCGACACACCGACCGAAGAGAAAGAAAAGCAGGAGGTCACCAAGAAGAAGAAGGAAAAGAAGACCAGCTTCTGGGGACGGGTGAAAAAAAGCGCGCAGAAAGCCATCGACGCCGTGACAAGCGGCGAGGAAGAAGAGGATTGAGAACGGCAACAAAAGGTAAAACATCAGTCAAACAACAGCATATGGCAGAACAAGATAAGAACAGCAACATGGGTTTTACCCCTCAGGAGGGAATCGCCTTCACCGGGTTCCCCACCAGCAACCCCAGCATCATCAAGGTGATAGGCGTGGGAGGTGGTGGAGACAACGCCGTGAACCACATGTACAACGAGGGCATTCATGATGTCACCTACGTGGTGGTGAACACCGACCGCAAAGCACTGCAAGACAGCCCCGTGCCCAACAAACTGCAACTGGGTCCCGGCTTGGGAGCAGGCAATATGCCCGAGAAAGGGCGCCAGCTGGCGCTGGAAAACGTGGACCAGATCAAGGAAATGCTCAACGACGGCACCCAAATGGTGTTCATCACCGCCGGCATGGGCGGAGGCACCGGCACCGGAGCATCCCCCGTGATTGCCCAATGCGCCCAAGAGATGGGGCTGCTCACCGTGGGCATCGTCACCATACCCTTCCTCTTCGAGTTGTCGAACAAAATAGACAAGGCTCTGGACGGCGTGGACGCACTCTCGCAACACGTGGATGCGTTGCTGGTGATCAACAACGAACGTCTGCGCAAGATCTATCCCGAACTCACCATCACCAACGCCTTTAAGAAGGCCGACGAGACGCTCACGGTGGCCGCCCGCAGCATCGCCGACATCATCAACATGCACGGAATCATCAACCTCGACTTCCAGGACGTGACCACCATCCTGAAAGACGGTGGCGTGGCCGTGATGAGCTCGGGCTATGGCGAGGGCGAAAACCGCGTGACCAAAGCCATCGAGGAAGCGCTGAAATCCCCCCTGTTGGGCAAGACCGACGTGTACAACAGCAAGAAGCTCCTGCTGAACATCTGCATCGGAGGAGGCGAAGGCGTGAACGAGCTGACCATCGAAGAGATGGGAGAGGTGAACGCATTCACAGAAAAATTCAACAACGTCATCGACCAGTTCAAATGGGGACTGAGCGTTGACCCCGAATTGGGCGACAAGGTGAAGATCACCATTCTGGCCACAGGTTTCGGACTGGACAACGTAGACGACAGATACAAAGAGAAGAAAGCCCAGTCCACCAAGGAAGAGATTGACAACCTGCGCGACAAGGAAGACCGCCGCAACCGCATCTACGGCGACTCGGAGAACAACCACCAGCGCCCCCGCCCCCAGGTCTACCTGCTCCAACCGCAGGACATGAACAACGACGACCTCATCTCCAGCCTGGAGGCAAGCACCACCTACAACCGCAGCAAGAACGGGCTGGATCTGCTGCAAAAGAAATCGGAACAATCACAGGCTGAACCCGCAGAACACGAACAAGTTCCCGATTAACCTATTCTGATTTTCTCCCAAGCCATCCGCTTGTTTCCATAAAAGCACTGCAGCGAACCCAGGCCGGTTTGCCGCAGTGCTTTTTTTCTTCTTGATGTCTTCAAAAAAACATGCTCATGTTTTTGGAAAACATGTAACACGTTTTAAAAAAACATCCGCATGTATTTCCCGAAACATCCACATGTATTCTTTGAAATGCCCAAAGCCCGGAGAAGACATCCGCAAACAGCATGAAACACACTGCTTGCCCTATTCCGATTTCACCGAAACCCACTTAAAGAAAAGCCCGGTCAACTAAGCACTTCACGCAGGATGGCCATCGACCGAAGGTCGGGAAAACCGGCCACATGACGGCGATAATAGGCATTAAGAGCATCCAACAGACGGGTCTTCTGGTCGCGCGTGAAACGAAAACGGTGCATGTTGTTGAAATCCATCCGCAGCAACAACGGCACGAAAGGCTGCTCCTCAGGCGTCAGCATCGCACGGGCTTCCTCCTCCGTGGGCCAGATACCCAGGAAGCGGCTCAGATGCAACAACAGAGCCACGGGGAAGTTGACAAAACCCTGCGACGCCGCGTCCAGCCACAACAGGCTATGGTGAAGAAAGGCATACAGCGAAGCATTCGGACCCTCGTCACGCAACGTATGAAAAAGGAACTCACCCAAAAACAGCGCGATTGTCTGCTTCAGCGGGTGATAGGGCAACGACGCATAAGGCTCGCACACATGCACCTCGGTAAGTTTCTGAAGCCTCACCCGCTCGCGATAGTCAAAATCAATCTCCAGGAGTGTCAGAGGCGAGAGCAAGACGTTCTTCATCACACTCTTGCGCTGGTTGGGCACCCTGACCACAAAACTCAGTGCCCCGTATTGCTCTGTGAACACCTCCGAAATCAGACTCTTGTCGCTATATCGAATCGTATGCAGCACAACGCCGCGCGTTTTTACCATCATAACAGGCACTAAGGTAAAAAAAAGAGGCCAACCGCACAGCACATGGCCACTATTTCGCACTGAAAAATAAACTTTTTTACGAAAAGACTTTGCCAAATGAAAGAAATAATCTAACTTTGCACCCACAAATCGGCAGGCTGCACAATCCAACGATTTGGGATGGCAGTGCGCATTGTCCGCACAATCATCCATCGGCCGGTCCCTTCGTCTATCGGTTAGGACGAGAGATTTTCATTCTCTAAAGAGGAGTTCGACTCTCCTAGGGACTACAAAGGAAATAAAAATAAAATATAGAATACCAAGATGGCAAACCACAAATCATCTGTAAAGCGTATCCGTCAGGAGCAGAAGAGAAAGCTGCACAACCGCTACTACGCCAAGACTATGCGCAACGCTGTACGCAAACTGCGTGCCACTACCGACAAGGCCACCGCTGTTGAGCTGTACCCCGGCGTGCAGAAAGCTTTGGACAAGCTGGCCAAGGTTAACATCATCCACAAGAACAAGGCAGCTAACCTCAAGAGCAAGTTGGCTCTCTACATCCAGAAGTTGGCATAAGACACCACGGATAAGAAAAAAAACACAAAGCGACAATCCTCATCGGATTGCCGCTTTTTTGCTGTTTATTTTCCACCTCTTTTATTGCCATTTCCGCCAAAAATTCACTATCTTTGTAGGGTAGAAAGGACCTATTTGAACCAACGATTCCAATGGAAGACATAGAAAAACAAGAAAAGACCAACTACTCCGCCTCCAACATCCAAGTGCTGGAAGGCTTGGAGGCCGTGCGCAAGCGTCCCGCCATGTACATTGGCGACATCAGCGAAAAGGGACTGCACCACTTGGTTTATGAAACCGTGGACAACAGCATCGACGAGGCACTGGCCGGATATTGCACACACATCGAAGTAATCATCAACGAGGACGAAAGCATCACCGTGCAGGACAACGGTCGCGGTATCCCCGTGGACATGCACCCCAAAGAGCATAAAAGCGCATTGGAGGTGGTGATGACCGTGTTGCATGCAGGCGGCAAGTTCGACAAGGGAAGCTACAAGGTGAGCGGCGGACTCCACGGAGTGGGTGTAAGTTGCGTGAACGCCCTGTCGACAAAGATGGTGAGCCAGGTATTCCGCGACGGAAAAATCTACCGCCAGGAATACAGCAAAGGAAAGCCCGTGACCGGAGTGGACGTGATTGGAGAAACCGACCAGCGGGGCACACGCCAGCAGTTCTGGCCCGACGGATCCATCTTCATCACCACCAAATACAAATACGACATTCTCGCCAACCGCATGCGCGAACTGGCCTATCTGAACGCAGGCATCACCATCACCCTCACAGATATGCGGCTGGACGTGAACGCCGCCGCAGGCATTGAGGGCATACGCAGCGAAAAATTCTACAGCGAGGGTGGTCTGCGCGACTTCGTGCGCTATATCGACTCCACCCGCACTCCGCTGGTGGGCGACGTCATCTATCTGAACACCGAGAAGCAGAACACCCCCATCGAGGTGGCCATCATGTACAACACCGGCTACAGCGAGAACCTCCACTCGTATGTCAACAACATCAACACCATCGAGGGAGGCACCCACGTGGCCGGCTTCCGCACAGCGCTCACCCGCACGCTGAAGAGCTATGCCGAGCAGGCTTGTGCCAAAGAGTTGGAGAAGCTGGAGAAGAACAAGGTGGAAATCAGCGGAGAGGACTTCCGCGAGGGGCTGACCGCAGTTGTCAGCGTGAAAGTGGCCGAACCCCAGTTCGAGGGCCAGACCAAGACCAAGCTGGGCAACAGCGAAGTGGCCGGCTATGTGCAGCAAGCCGTGGGCGAGGCTCTGGGCAATTACCTGGAGGAACATCCGCGTGAGGCAAAAGTCATCGTAGACAAAGTGATTATTGCCGCCACAGCCCGCGTGGCAGCCCGCAAAGCCCGCGAAAACGTGCAGCGCAAAAGCCCCCTGGGAGGTGCCGGTCTGCCCGGCAAACTGGCCGACTGCTCAAGCAAGGACCCCTACGAAAGCGAGATATTCATCGTGGAGGGTGATTCGGCCGGAGGTTCGGCCAAGCAGGGACGCAACCGCATGTTCCAGGCCATCCTGCCCATCCGCGGAAAAATCTTCAACGTGGAGCGTGTGATGTGGCACAAGGCTTTCGACCACGAGGAGGTGAACAACATCATCAACGCGCTGGGCGTGCGCTTCGGCCTGGGTGAAAACTCGAAAGAGGCCAACTACGACAAGTTGCGCTACCACAAGGTAATCATCATGACCGATGCCGATGTCGATGGCTCCCACATCGACACCCTGCTCATGACGCTCTTCTTCCGCTACATGCCCGAACTGATACAAAACGGGCATCTGTACATCGCCACACCTCCCCTCTACCGCTGCTCCATAGGAAAGGTGGAGAAATACTGCTACGACGAAGCCGACCGTCTGCGCTTCCAGCAGGAATACAACAACGGATCGGAAGAAGGCATCCACACCCAACGATACAAAGGTCTGGGCGAGATGAACAAGGAACAGCTTTGGGAAACCACCATGAACCCCGACACCCGCCTGCTGAAGCAGGTGACCATCGAAGACGCCGTAGGGGCAGACTACGTGTTCTCGATGCTGATGGGCGAAGACGTGGGACCACGACGCGAGTTCATCGAGCAGAACGCCACATTCGCCAACATCGACGCATAAGCATCGGTTCCGCAACAGGAAAAGAGCCGGCTTCGTGAGACATCACGTCACGAAGCCGGCTCTTTTCCTTACATACATGTGATGGTGCCGACGACTATTTCAACACCACCACATTTCTCCGCCCGCACAGCTGACGAAACAACTTCCCGTTGGGACGCAAATAGCCCACGACCACCCGTGACGCCTTATCCAGCATCCAGAGGTTGCGCCTGCGGGCATTCACACTTGTGGCCACACAGTCCTCACCATCGTCATTTACAGACACCACAAGAAGCCTGTCGGCCTCAAGGGCCTCCCTTACAGGAAAATCATGAAGCATCATGGCCAACTCGTCCATATCCGCAGGCAAGGCTTCGGCAAGAACTATGGCCACAGGAATCTCATGCTCCAGCAACAGCCGCATCACAAAGCGCTCCATACCGGCAAGGCATCCCACCAACACGCAGCCGGAGTGCTTGTCAAGCGACTTCACCCATCTGCGCACAGAGGCGAACGCATCATCCGACGACCGAGCGCCGGAGCAAAGAAAAGCCGTCAGCCGTTTGTCCAGAAGCGTCGGATTACCCACCATCCGGGGATGAAAAGACAAGAAGGAGCAGTCGTCTTTCATACTTTTTTCACTTTGGTTCGGCTAAGATACAACATTTCTTTGGTAATAAAGTTCATCATTATCCAAAAACTCTTAAAGATGTGGTTTTTGCAGAAAAAAACATTAACTTTGCACTCATACGAACAACACGAAACACGAAAACCAATCCGAAAAATCCTATTACAAACCCCTATCAATATCATGAAACAAGAAGAACTTAACCACATCGTGTCACTCTTCAACATCCGTGGCACCGTAGCAACCATCAAGCCTTTGGGCGAAGGTCTCATCAACGACACACTCAAGGTGAACACCGCCGAAGACGACGCACCCGACTATGTGCTGCAGCGCGTGAACACCAACGTGTTCCCCGATGTTGACATGGTGATGCGCAACATCCATGCCGTCACCACACACATACGCAAGAAACTGGAGGCTGCCGGCGAAGAGGATATCGACCGCAAGGTGTTGCAGTTCGTTCCCTCTAAGGAAGACAGTGCCAAACTCTACGTCATCGTGGACGGCCAATATTGGCGTATGATGGTCTTCGTGCCCGATGCCATCACCAAACAGGCGGTGAACGCCGAAAGCAGCCGTGCTGCGGGCAAGGCCTTCGGCAACTTCCAGGCCATGCTGGCAGACATCCCCGTGCAACTGGGTGAGACCATCAAGGATTTCCACAACATGGAGTTCCGCCTGCAACAGTTACGCGAAGTGATTGAGAAAGACCCTGCCGGTCGCGTGAAAGAGCCTCAGGTACAGCAGATGCTGGCCGAAATCAACAAACACGTCGACGAGATGTGCAAGGCCGAGCGTCTGGGACGCGAAGGCAAGTTGCCCAAACGCGTGTGCCACTGCGACACCAAAGTAAACAACATGATGTTCGATGACAAGGACAATGTGCTCTGCGTTATCGACCTTGATACCGTGATGCCCAACTTCATCTTCTCGGACTATGGCGACTTCCTGCGCACGGGCGCCAACTTCGTGGCCGAGGACGACCCCGATATGAAGTCCGTAGGTTTCAACATGGACATCTTCAAGGCTTTCACCGAGGGATATCTGGCAAGCGCCAAAGGCTTCCTTACTCCCATCGAGACAGAAAACCTTCCCTATGCCGCCGCCCTCTTCCCCTACATGCAGTGTGTACGCTTCCTGTGGGACTATCTCAACGGCGACAAATACTGGAAATGCCAATATCCCGAGCACAACTTCGTTCGTGCCAACAACCAACTGCACCTGTTCCTCAGCATCGAGAACCACCTGCCCGAGATGACAGACTTTGTGCAGTCTTGTCTTAACAAATAAAATACAACCATGAGGACGTCCTACGCTTTCGCGATTTTCCTGAAGAAGCACATCACCTCCAGTGTATTGCTGCTGATTGCAACCATAGCAGCACTGGTCCTGGCCAACACCTGCGCAAGAGACTTTTACCAAAATCTATGGTTAGCTCCTGTAAACATTGGCATTGGGGGATTCAATCTTTTGAGCCATGGAGGTCGTCCTCTCACACTGGGGGGCTTCATTAACGACGCCCTCATGGCGGTCTTCTTCCTCAGCGTAGGACTGGAGATAAAACGCGAGATGCTTTGCGGCGAATTGTCAAGTCCCAAGAAAGCCTTGGCACCGGTGATCGGAGCCTGCGGCGGCATGCTCATGCCCGTCGTGGTCTTCGGGCTGCTATGCCCGGACAATCCCGATATGCAACGAGGAATAGCCATACCTATGGCTACGGATATCGCTTTCTCATTGGGATGTCTCAGCATTTTCTACAAACGATGCCCCGTAGCCCTCAAGATGTTTCTGGCGGCCTTGGCTGTAGCTGACGACCTTGGCGGCATCATCGTCATCGCCATCCGTTATACCGAGCACCTCAGCTTTCTGCACCTGGGTATCGCCGCAGCCATTGTCGCCGTACTGCTCATGGGCAACAAATACAACATCCGAGCCAAGAGTTTCTATCTCTCGATGGGTATTGTGCTATGGTACTTCACGCTCAACAGCGGCATCCATTCCACCATCGCAGGCGTGGTGCTCGCCTTCTGCATCCCGGCCAACCTGCCCGACGGCACGAAGAAATACATCAAACGCATCACCGATGACATGAAGAAATTCCCGGTGCTGGAGGCAACAGACAAACCCGTGGTGCTCAGTCACGAGGAACTCTCAACGCTGAAACATGTGGAAACAGCCAGCGACCACCTCATCAGTCCCTTGCAGGATATTGAGGATAACCTGGGCAATATGGTCAACTTCTTCATCATCCCTCTCTTTGCCTTTGCCTCGGCAGGTGTCGACTTCACGGGAATGACGCCGATGAACCTTTTCAGCGGCGTGGGAATATCCGTATTCCTCGGCCTGCTGTTGGGTAAATTCACCGGAGTGTTTACGATTTCGTGGATATGTATCAAGCTCGGCATCATACAGATGCCCCGCCATGCCACTTGGGCTTCCTTTGCCAGCATCTGCATGATTTGCGGCATCGGGTTCACCGTGAGCATGTTCATGGCCAACCTGAGCTATCCCGCCCACATGGGAGCGCAGTTCGTTCCTCTGCTGAACGATGCCAAGCTGGGTATCCTGGGAGGCAGCGTGGCCAGTGCTATCGTGGGCTGCATCATGCTCCACTTCACATTGCCGTCGGAGAAAGAACTGGCCCGGCTGAAAGCTGAAGACGAAGCGGCCGAACACTGCTAAAGCTAAAGAAAGAACACTAAGAAAGCGGCGAAGCTCCAAGAGGAACTTCGCCGCTTTCTTAGTCTCTATTCATTTGTGCGAAAACTTGTTTTTGGCTGATGCAACCGGAACCTAAGAGTACGTGAACCGGAGTAAGAACGAATCTATCGCAAGATGGTCAGAACTGCACGCAGAACACCGTTTCCCCATCCTTATCCGTGTGGAGCGAGAAGGCGAAATTATGACGAGTGAGCACCTCATGCACCAGCATGAGCCCCAGACCTTGCCCATCCGGCTTGGTGGAATGGAAGGGAGTGAAAAGGTTCTGCTCCTCTTCGGGGGAAATGCCTCTGCCATGGTCCACCACTTGCAGCGAGGCGGGCTTGTCGCAGACACGCACCTTGATGCCGCTCCCCCGGGGACTGCTCTCGCAGGCATTCTTCACCACATTGATGACCACCTGCTCCATCAGCGTGGTGTCCATCATCGCCTCCACGGGCTTCGAGCACAATTCCAACTCCAACCCGATACCGAAACCGGAACACATCGACTCCAGAAAACGTTGCATCGAGAGCACGAAATCCTGCACAACCACTCGTTGACGCGTAGGCTCGGGCACTCTCACCACATCGGCCAGACGAGTCACGAAGCGGCTCATCTGCAGATAACGGCGGGTGCATGTCTCCAGCATGTCGCCTTGCTCGGCATCGGAGGCCGTCTGCCGCAGCAGATCCAGAATGCTTACCGTGCCGGCCAGCGTGTTGTTCACCTCGTGGCTGATCATGCGTATGGCGCGTCCGTAAGCCTCACGCTCGGCCTTGCGCACCTCGTCGGACAAGCTTTCGATTAAAAGGAAAGGATGGTGGAATCCCCTGTCCAGGAAGGTGAGGTGGCTCACCCGCAATATACGCCGTCCGCTTTGCCGTATGACCTGCGCCTGTCCCCGTGGCACACCAGCAGAGGCACGTCCTCGCGGAACGTATGTTCGCGCACCATCAGGGGCAGGTTGGCGTTGGTGGCGCACACCACCCTCACGTCCACCTTGTGCGGGCGGCTGTCACCCAACGGTTCGAAGGTCTGCTCCTGCAGGGTGAGGCGGATCGGCTGGCCGGCGTACACGCTTTGCAGCGCAGCAAACAACATCAGTACACAGAGTATGTTAATCCGCTTCATCATAGAATATTATATGGTCATTCAGACACTTATTCGTCACGCAGCGCGTCGCCGGGCAGAACACGTGTGGCACGGTGCACGGGCACCCAGGTGGCCAACAGGGTGATGAGCAACATCAGCGCGTAGGTGAGCAGCGTCACGACAAGCACGTGCGGCACAGGGCGGTTGAACCAATAGGACATAAACGTGTCGTTCCAACCGGCATCATCCGCTGTATAGCCCATGTCATAGCCATTCTTGCAGACGTGCCACGCCACAAACAGCATGGCCGAAAGGAAGGCTGCCGTCAGCAGAAGGGTTCCCTCCAGCAGCATCTGGCGGTTGACCATCCGGCGCGTGGCACCCAACGAACGCATCACTCCGATGTCCTGCCTGCGTTCTCCGCAGCGCACCCAGAAGAGGCCCGACACACCCAGGAACACGCACAGCAACCCGAAGAAGCCCAGGGCCGCCTGCAGGCGAACCACATTGTTGGCACCTGCCAAGGTGGATGAGATATTCATCTGCTGCTTCAGCGGGGTCACCGTGAACCGCTTGACGGGACCCACGCAACAATGCCTGAGCACGTCCTGCTGAATGTCTTTCATGAACCGGTCGCCGTCCACACCTTCCTTCACGCGGACCATCACGCCGAAGCGGTCAACCGGCAGTCCCCAATCTCTTTGCAAACAGAAGATGGCGGGATACGGTGTCTGATAGTCGAAGTGCCTGATGTCGGCAAACACGGCATCTATCTTGCGCAGGCTGCCATGCTCCACCTCCGACGGGCCCAGCGCGGCCAGCTCCAGCCATATCCACAGGCTCTGGCGGCGCTGGTTCCATATTTGATGTAAGATAAGTCGTAACATGATGCACGGTTTCTTTAGCGTTTGTGATTGATTTCTTCGGTCACCTGCTTGTGCAGAATCCACATCGTGGGCACGAGAGCCGAGATAAGATTGAGCACCAGCGTGGCGACAAGCACCCATCCGGAAAACAACATATCGGCATGTATCTGCACGGACATGTGCACCACACCTGACGGTTTGCCGAACGCATCAAAAAAAACATGCTGATGTTTTCCAAAAACATCAACATGTGTGGGGCAAAACATGAACACGTTTCTGAAAAACATCAACATGTTTTAATCGCTTCACCGCAATGTTTTGCGGTAGTGTACTGAACCGATACCGAATATAAAAAAAGAGGGGTACGCGCTACTCCAGCGCGATGTGACCGGCCTCTACCTTTTCGCTGAGGAAAAGGGCGGCGGAGGCAGAGAAGCCCTGAGAATCCTCGGTGGTGAAATAGTCGACCCGACCGCCCTTACTGAGACGTGTTTCCATCTCGGGATGGCGCTGAAGATAATCCTTCAGGCTATTGGCCACATAATCTCCCTGTGGAATCAACGTGATATGCTTGGGCACATGCCTGCGAATGAGGGGCAACAAAAGGGGATAATGCGTGCAGCCGAGAATAATCGTGTCTATCAGCGGGTCGCTATTTAAAAGATTCCGAAGGTCGCGGCCCACGAAATAGTCCGTACCGGGGCTGTCCGTCTCTCCGTTCTCCACCAACGCAGCCCAAAGAGGGCACGCCTGCCCCGTGACCGTGAGCCGGGGATGAAGCTTGGCTATCTCCAGCGCATACGTATTGCTGCGGATGGTGCCGGGAGTGGCCACGATGCCCACATGCCCCGAACGGGTGATGGTGCCCACACATTCGGCTGTAGGACGGATAACGCCCAACACACGGCGGGAAGGGTCAAGGTCGGGCAGATCGATCTGCTGAATGGTGCGCAAAGCCTTGGCCGAAGCGGTGTTACAGGCAAGGATAACCAGGGGGCAACCCATCCGGAACAAGCGGCGTACGGCCTGGCGGGTGAACTCGTAGACCACCTGAAAAGAGCGCGTGCCATAGGGGGCACGCGCATTATCACCTAAATAAATAAAGTCGTACTCGGGCATCTGTCGGCGCAAGCGTTCAAGGATGGTTAGCCCACCATAACCGCTGTCGAACACGCCAATGGGGCCGCCATACGAATAATCACATTCCATCGGCCTGCTCGGGAACGGGCGTAAGACCCAGTTTCTGAAGGATAAGTGCCGCCACATCGTTACCCAAGGCCGGGTTGACGAAGGGACACTGACGCCCATCGGTGTTCAGGATGGCAGCATAGCCCTGTTCGATGCCCACGGCCTCAATAGCCACACCAAGCTTGTCCTCCACCTCGGCCATCAGATCACGCTCGGCGTTGGCCAGAATCCGATCGGCCTCATTGCGGAACTTGATGCCTGCATCCATAAGGTTCTGCAACTCGGCCTGACGCTTGAGCAGGATATTTTGGGGAAAATTCTTTTGCCCCTGCAGGAACTCGGCAAACTTACGCTGAAACTCTTCCTCTCCACGCTTCGCCTCCTGGTCGTACTGTGCCTTGAGGCTCTCGAGTTTCTGCTGTGCCTGAACATACTCGGGCATCTGCTTCATCACCTCGGAATAGCTGAAGAAGCCCAACTTCACCTGAGCCGCTGCCGCAAGGGGCAGGGCCAGGAGGAGGGTTAAGAACAGGCGTCTCATGGTTACTGGATGCCCAGGGCGGTCTTCACCTGAGCCGTGATGTCGGTGCTCAGAGCGCTGTTAACAAACACGACGGGACCACCCACGGCAGCATTGGAGCTGTCCATCACATACACATAGCCTCCCGTCTCGGCAATCTTCTGTATCTGGGCCATGATCTTCACCTGGATGCCCTCCATCTTCTCTGCCTGCTTGGACTGAAGTTCCTGTTGGCTGGCCTGGTAGAACTGCTGGATGCTCTCCTCCATCTTCTGCAACTCCTGGCTCTTGCTTCGCAGGATAGCCTCGGCCGTCTTGCCATCCTGAGCCAGCTTTTGCAACTCCTCGCCCTTGGTCTGGAACTCCGTCTGCAGGCGGGTAAGCTCTTCCTGGAACTGAGCGCTCAGCTTCTGAATATCATCGCTGGCGGTCTTGTACTCGGGCAGATTGGTCAACACATCGGCCATATTGAAATGAGCGAACTTGACTTGTGCACTGGCCACTGCCGTGCCGGCTGCCATAAGCAGCATTACAAAAAACTTCTTCATCTTACTTTATTTGTTGATTTATTGATTGTTTTTTCGATACAGACTAATTCACACCGAAGCCCAGCTTCTGAAGCACATCGTTGGAGATGTCCACTTTGGGCGAAGCAAAGATGATGCCGGCATCGCTGGCACGATCAAGCACCAACGAGATGCCTCTCTGCTCGCAAATGTCTTTCACGGCATTGTAGATTTCATCCTGTATGGGGGTCATCAGGCTCTCGCGCTTCTTGAAAAGTTCGCCGTCAGGACCGAAGTACTGGCGCTTGAGCTCGCTGGCCTGCTTCTCCTTGGCCACAATCTCCTCCTCTTTCTTGGCCTTCTGCTCATCGGAAAGGAACACAGCCTGGTTGCGATATTCCTTATACAGGTTCTGAGCCTCGGCGTTCAAGGCTTCCACCTCAGCCTGCCACTTCTTCGATACTTGATTGAGTTGCTCATTGGCACGTTCATAGGCAGGAAGAGCCTTCAAGATATACTCCATATCCACCATCACGAACTTCTGTGCACTGGCCGCAGTGGCTCCGAGAACCATCAGGGCAGCTAACAAAAACTTTCTCATCTTCTTCTGATTTTTAATGATTAAAACTCTTGGCCCAGCACGAAGTGGAACTGACTGCCACCATACTTGCTGCTACCATATACCTTGTCGAATCCATATGCCCAGTCTACACCAAGCAAGCCCACCATAGGCAGGAAGATACGGACACCCACACCGGCCGAACGCTTCATGTCGAAAGGATTGAACTTCTTGATGTTGTTCCACGCATTACCTGCCTCGGCAAAAGCCAAGCAATAGATGTTGGTGCTGCTGCCCAGCATCAGGGGATAGCGAAGCTCCACGGTCATGCGGTCGTAGGCATAACCCAGATAACCGCCGGGCGTGAGCGAACCGTTGTCGTAACCGCGCAGGGCGACGGTCTCCGTGCCATAAGTCGAACTATAGCCGCTGGTGCCGTCACCACCCACCATGAAGGTCTCGAAGGGAGAACGCTTGTGGCTGTTGTAATGTCCCAAAAGACCAAACTCCAGTCGCGTCATCAGCACAAGGTTCTTCACACCTTTGGTGAGAGGCACAAACACACGCCCACGGAACTTCCACTTGTGATACTCGATCCAGCGGTACTTGTCCTGCAGTTCCCTCTGGTAAGTGCTTGACTGCGGATTATTGGCCAGATTCTTGTAGTCCTTGCCGTCGAACAGGCTGTAAGGAGGTGTGATGCTGGCCGTGAGCGAGAACTCACTACCCTTTCGGGGATAGTAGGGATTGTCGGTGCTGCCTCGGGAGAATGCGAAATTGAGCGCAAGATTGTTGCACGAGCCGTTACTAACCATGAAATAGCTCCACTCCTTCAACATATAACGCGTGTAACTGAGATCGGCAGAGAACGTGAAGTAGTCATCGGGCCAACGCAGACGCTTACCCCATCCCAGGCTCGCTCCAAAGATTTTAATGAACTTGTCGGGGTCGTAGAAGTTTTCATAATAATTACCATAACTTGAGCCGTATCCGGGCAGATAGCTGTTGTAGTAGTTATTATAGTAAGCGGAATTGTAATAGTTTTCGCTAAGGTCGGTCTGCTTGCTATAGAAAGCGTTCACCGTGAGCGAATTGGGACGCTTTCCGCCGAACCAGGGGTTGTTGTACGACACACTGTAAGCCTGGTAGTATTGGCCGTTGGTCTGGCCCGATATGCTGAAGCTCTCTCCGTTGCCTTGCGGCATCACACCGCGACGCAGTCCGTTCTTGTTAAACAGGTTGGCGATGCTGAAGTTGGAGAAACGGAGACCGATCTTACCAATCACACCCGTCTGTCCATAGCCGAGCGAGAACTCTATCTGGTCGCTGCTCTTCGGCGTCAGTCCCCAGTTGATGTCCACCGTGCCGTTGGAATAGTCGGGCTTCACTTCAGGATTCAGGCTCTCGGCATCGAAGTTTCCCATCGAGGCGATTTCGCGCACAGAGCGAATCAATGCCTCGCGGTCGAAGAGGTCGCCGGGCTTGTTGCGCAACTCGCGGCGCACCACATGCTCATACACACGGTCGTTACCGAAGATGCGCACATGACTGATATGTGCAGGCACTCCTTCGCTGATGCGCATCTCCAAATCCACGGAGTCGCCCACCACAGCCGTTTCCACGCGGTCAAGGTCATAGAACACGTAACCGTTATTATAATAGAGGTTGCCCACGGCATCCTCATCGTTCGACAAACGGTCGTCGAGTTTCTTCAGGTTATACACATCACCCTTCTTCATGCGCAACTCATAGTTGAGCTGGTCGGTGGAATAAACGGTGTTGCCCACCCAGTTGATGTTACGGATATAGTAGCGCTGCCCTTCCTCCACATTTATATATACATCCACGCTCTTCTCGTTGTGGGGCACCACGCTGTCCGAGAGGATGACGGCATCGCGATAACCCAACTCGCCATACTTGGCTATCAGGTTTTCCTTGGCTTCCTTATATTTCGTGTCCACGAACTTCTTGGAATGGAACCAACTGCCGAGATGCCGCTTCTCATAGAGCTTCATTACATTTTTCTTCAGCAATCCCCCTTTGATTTTCTTCTCGGACAGGTTCTCGTTGCCGGTGATGTAGATATGGTTTACGGTCACCTTGCTCTTCTTGTCAATAAACACATCCACCAGAGCCTGACCGGGCTGAGCCGGGTCTTCGGTCTGCCGGATTACAATCTCGGCATTCTTGTATCCCTTTCCGTCAAAATATCTGGCCGCAAGTATCTTTGCCCTGTCGATGGTGTTGGGGGTAAGCTGGTTGCCCTTCACCAGTCCCAACTTTGACTCCAAATCCTCGCGCTCCCCCTTCTTCACGCCATGATAACGGATATCGCCGATTCGCGGGCGCTGGCTCAGTTGGATGTGAAGAAATGCCGAATCGTTGACAATGCTGTCCACACGAATCTGGACGCTTGAGAAGAGTCCGTGCTTCCAGTATCGGCGGATGGCTGCGGTGATTTCATCTCCGGGGATGGTAATCTTCTGCCCTTGCTGCAGGCCGCTGAGTCCCACCAACAGGAAGTCGTCGTAGCTGTTGGCACCGCTCACCGTGATGCCGCCCAGGATATAGTCACGGGGAGAACGCGAATAATCGACCACAGGGTCTGTGTCGCGTTGGGTGAATTGCGCCGTGGCCTGTTGCAAGCACGCAACCAAGGCGGTCAGACAAAATAATATTCTCTTCACGAGGGATGTATTCATTGCTTGTGTGTCTGTGTTCGGTGTTAGTTCTGCTCAGCCTCTATCTGTTCACCGGTTTTTCCATATCTCCGCTGACGGTGCTGATAGTCCGCCACGGCCCGGCGCAAACATTCTTCGTTGAAGTCGGGCCAGAAAGTGTCTGAAAAATAGAACTCGCTGTAGGCTGATTGCCAAAGCAGATAGTTGCTGATACGTTTCTCTCCACCTGTACGGATAAGCAGGTCGGGGTCAGGCATGAAGTTGGTGGCCAGGTGCCGGCTCACGGTCTCCTCCGTGATGTCGGCCATATCCAATGTCCCTTCTTTCACCTCCCGGGCTATCTGTCGGGCGGCCTCGGTCAGTTCCCAGCGGGCACTGTAGCTCAGAGCCACAATCATGGTCATTTTCCGGTTGCCCCGGGTGCGTTCTTCCGTCTCACGAAGGCGCTGCTGCACACGCTCGGGCAACTTTTCACGCTGTCCGATGACGCGGAAGCGCACATCGTTCTTCATGAAAATCTCCTCCTCCAGATGGTCAAGAATCAGCCCCATCAAGGCTTCGATCTCGGCTGCAGGACGGTTCCAGTTCTCCGTAGAAAAAGTGTAGAGAGTAAGATATTTGATACCCAGGCGGGTGGCTTCCGTGGTGATTTTCTTCACGGTCTCCACTCCTTCTGCATGCCCGTGCGTGCGGGGCAGCCCTTTGGCTTTGGCCCATCGACCGTTTCCGTCCATGATGATGGCCACATGCCGGGGCACCTTGTTGGGATCTATAGACATTTGTTCTGACATACTATGGTCTGTTTCTTTAGTCATTGTTGTGACAGGTCTTGCATTTCGGGCTGATGTCATAGGTGAGCGTCAGCATCAGCAGGCTGTAGGCATCCTTGTTTTTGAAACCCTTTCCTTTTATGTTATAGGGATGGGCCAGCGTGGCTTGTCCTCCTGCATCCAGCTCGTCGGTGGTGGTCATGCGGAAAGACCATTCTGCCCCCACGTTCAATCTGGGCTTCAGCTTGTATTTCACTCCCAGTCCCACGGGGATGTTCAGGCCGAAGGCCGCACTTTCGCCGCCTCCCACGGCCAGCGTAAAACCCACACCTATGGCGACATAAGGCGTGAAGCGCCGCATGTTCATGTATTCCTTTCCCAGGCCGTAGCCGAAGAAGTTCAGTTCATATTGTGCGCCCAGATCAATGACTCCACGCTTGAAGTCCACGGCCACCGGCACCCCGCCCTCGGCTCCGGGTGTGGACGCATCGGCCGGAATGAACCGTTTTCCGCTTGCCCCCCGCAAGTGAGCCATCGCCAGATTGGCTTTCAGTCCCATGCGCGGGTTGAAGTTGCGGCGCCACAGCAGGGCAGCCGCCACACCGGGTTTGCGAAAAGGCGTGCTGCTCACGTCACCCAGATAGAAGTCAGTACCCAACCCGCCGCCTATCTCCATGCGATACTCCTCGTCATCCTGCGCAGCAAGACTTAAAGGAACAAACGCCAGAAGCATCAACAGCATCCGGCCGACATGGAACTTTCTTATGCGCGACAGGCTTTTCATCCTATCTCAAAAAGCCCAAGCGGTTGATACGTCCCTTCCACACGAAGTTGTCTACCACCACCCACACGAAGTTGTTGTCGTCCACCGCACACGTGATATAACCCGCTTCGGCGGCAACTTTCTGTATTTCGGGGTCTATGTTCATATCGCCTCCCGCATAAGGTTTCCATGTCACGCCATGGTCAGGTGACCGGAGAGGCTCGTCCATCGGTTTGTACGTACCGTCGGACGAAGCTCCGCCCAAGGCAATGAAAGCGTCATCATAAGCCAGCACGTTCAGGTTTTTCAGAATGGGAAGACTATATTTGTCCGCTCCGTTGGGCGTATAGAACATCCAGCCCTCGGCAGCCTCCCCGCCCTTGTTCCAGGATTTGGCCCAGGTACGGGTCACCTCTGCGCCCTCTTCCGTGCTCTGCCCGATGATCATCAGGCGTTCCTGTCCGTTGGGCAACGTGTAGTAGAGCCCTTGAAGCTCGCGCTGCGGCAGCATGGCGGGTTCGGCATCCAGGCTCTCCTGTTGCCATCCCTCGCCGGCATTGCTCCACAAGGCACCGTCCATCATGGCATACACCCGCTGTTCGCTGGCCGCCACCAATTGCAGCCCCTCGTGTGCGGGATAGCCGGTGTCCGACCAATCCACGCCGTTCGTGCTCTGCAGCACCCTACCATCTTCGGTGCTGACATATAACTTTTCGGATGTTTTCTGCAAGGTGGAGGGCACAGCCTTTTGCACGCCCGTGGTGTTGAGCATCTGCCAATGCGCCTCCCCGGTCAGGGAGGTCTGCACGTTCACGGCCTCACCCCCGTCATTCAGAGCCAACACCATCAGCCTGCCATCCCAACAAACAGCCTTGCGCCGGTTCATGACGCCAAGGTAGGGAACCACTCCCTTGTTGCTCCACTCGGTGGAATCGCCCTTTTGCCGATGCACGTTCACCTTCACCCGGTAGCGGCGGGAACTCTTCACATCGGGTGCCACCACCATAAACGTCAGCGGATGGGAAAAGTCGATAGAGTCATTTTCGCTATAATTTGTCCATGCCGTATCGGCACCCTCCTCCAAATCGGCCCTGCGCCATCCTATCACGCCGGAGGCGGTCACACTGGCCAGCACGGCACCCACACGGCTGTGTACGGGCAGCGAATCCGGATTTTCGATGGTAAGCGTACGATGGTCGATGGTCATGGGGAAAAGACGTCCGTTGAACGAAGTGTAGTAAGAACTATCTTTTCCGTCGGCATCCTTCGCAAAACGCTGCTGCCGGACGGTGCCTAAAGAAAACGACGAGATGTAGCACTGATCACTGAGGACAACGCTTTCCTCGTCACTATTACACGATGAGAACATCAGCGGAAACACCGCCAAAAGAATCATCAGATAGGGGAACGTTTTTTTCATTCTTGCGTATTTAGGCACAAAAATACGTCAAATTGTTGGTTCAGCGAAGACAATTCCCATTTAATTAAAGTATTTTATTATAATTTCATGCACCGACACACCTGTACCGTTGTTTTCCTTTTACCCGCAACCCGGGCGAAGGATTTCCACCACGTGGCCGCCGATGTTTTCCCGGGCCACGACCACCGCCCCAAAAGGCAGCGCCGCTGCCACGCCGCCGCCCAGCCGGAGAGGGCTGTGTTCCACACGCATCTCATCCCACAACCGCTGCTCCAGAAAAGCCTGATGTATGGCGGGGCCTCCCTCCACCAACAGACTCTGCACTCCGACCTGCGCCAGATCGCTCAGAATGGTGTGCAGGGGCAGTGTGCCCGAAGTTTCCCGGGCGATGCGGCAGACAGTCGTTCCGGACAACCGCTCATAGTCGGGACGGGCATCGGTGGCCGTGAGATAGACACGGGCAGGAAACAGACGCAGGTCGGCGGACAGGTTGCCGTGCGTGTCTATCACCACTCTTTGGGGCGAGCGTCCGGGCCACCGGCGTGTAGTGAGCGAAGGGTTGTCCAACAGAGCCGTCCGTCCGCCCACAAGAATGGCATCGGCACGGGAACGCAGACGGTGGACAAGCGCCAGGTTCGTGGCATCGCTAAGCTGCGCGGCAGCTCCATCGGCCAATGTGGAGCGTAAAAAATCAACCATTCCATCGGCGCTTTCTGCCCATTTCAGCGTAACATAAGGGCGCTTCTTTTGATGGAAGGTGAAGAACTGTCGGTTGAGTTCCTGACACTCTTTTTCCAGCACGCCCACCGTCACCTCGACACCGGCCTGCCGAAGCATGGAGATGCCCTTGCCATCAACCTTTTCAAACGAATCCCGGCAGCCCACCACCACACGCGGAATATGCTTTTCTACAATCAGCTTGGCACAGGGGGGCGTCTTGCCATAGTGGGCACAGGGCTCAAGGGTGACGTAGAGGGTGCTGCGCTCCAGCAATCCGGGCCGGCGCACCGAGGCAATGGCGTTTACCTCGGCATGGGGGCCTCCGCATTGGCGGTGGAAGCCTTCGCCCACGATTCGCCCATCGCACACCACCACAGCCCCTACCATGGGGTTGGGAGCCGCGTGTTCCCGACCGCAGGAGGCCAGCTGCAGGGCACGCCGCATATAGCACTCATCCATTTTTCTCTGTTCTTCTTTTGTCATCTTTCTGCTTTTTTTGTACGTTTGCAGCATGAACATCCTTCAAGACATTGCCCGCCGTCTGCAGGCCGTCTACCCGGCCGGCGAGGCACGGGCCGTAGCCCGCATCCTGATGGAGGACGGCTTTCGGTTGTCGCAAACCGACATTCTTATGGGCAAAGATAACGAATTATCGGCAGAGCAACGCCTCTGTGTGGAAAAATGTGTGCGGCGTCTGCTGGCCGGAGAACCGGTGCAGTACGTCACGGGGCAATGCCTCTTCCTCGGCCGCCCGTTCTCGGTGCGCCCGGGATGCCTGATTCCCCGTCCCGAGACCGAGGACCTGGTGGCGGCCATAGTCGAGAACGCCAAACGACGCATAGAGGCCGATGGACAAGAGCATCCGCTCCGCGTGCTGGACATCGGCACCGGTTCGGGCTGCATAGCCGTTTCCCTGGCCTTGGAGCTGGGCGAAGCGGCCTGTGTCGAGGCGTGGGACGTCAGCCCCGAAGCACTGGAGATTGCCTGCGAAAACGCAAGAAAGCTCCATTCCACCGTCAGCTTCCGGCTGGCGGATATCCTAAAGACTCCCGATTCATCGGCATTATTTGATATTATCGTGAGCAATCCGCCCTATGTGCGTGAACAGGAAAAGGCCGACATGGAGGCCAACGTGCTGCAACACGAGCCACACCTGGCGCTCTTTGTTCCGGACAACGACCCTCTGCTGTTCTATCGAAGTATCGGAAACCACGCCCTCCGCCACCTGGTTTCCGGCGGACAACTGTGGCTGGAGACCAACCGCCACCTCATCACCGATACCGCCGATTTACTGGAAAGTATGGGTTTCTTACAGGTTGAGCCCCTCACCGACCGCTACGGACATCCGCGTCACCTGAAAGCCATCCGCCCATGAACTTCCCAAAACCTTCCAATCCATCGCCCACAGACGAGGCTAAAGCACTGAGCAAGGCCGCCGCCCTCTGCGTCAGACAAGAGATGTGTGTCAGTCAGATCCGGGCCAGGTTGGACCGATGGCTCGTCACTCCCGAGGCACAGGAACGCATCATCGGCCGCCTGCTGGCCGAACGTTTCATCGATGAAGCCCGCTTTGCCACAGCCTATGCCCGCGACAAGTTCCGCCACAACGGATGGGGTCCCATGCGCATCGACAGCCAACTGCGCCTGCTGCATATTGCCGACACCCACAGACGGGCGGCACTGGACGAGCTGCCCACAGAGGAACAGAGCGACACATTGGTCCGTCTGCTCGAAAAAAAAGCACAAAGCGTGAAAGGGAAAAACAACTACGAACGCCGCGGAAAACTGATTCGCTTTGCCCTCGGCCGGGGCTTTCAAATGGACGAAATCATGAAAAATCTGCCCGACGATATGGGCCAAGACGACGAGTGGTAAACGGTTCTATCCGAGAACGCATTCATTTTACCTCGAACTTATTGACATCTCGAACTTATTGACATAAAGATTTTAGTTATAACGTGAGTTCGATGAATTTTTAAGGCCTGTAAAATTCGCCTCCTTCCAAGCCCCCGAAAAAACATCTTGATGTTTTATGAAAAACATGAACACGTTTTTCAAAAAGATGAACATGTTTTTTGAAAAAGATGAACATGTTTTTGAAGGCTCTGCAAACGGCATGAAACACACAGCTTGTCTTATTGGGATTTCATCGAACTCACGTTATAGAATCTATCCGCATGAAAACAACTTTTTCTCCTGACCTTTGAATCTTACCGTGCGGGAGGGGTATGCCATAAAAATCTACCGACATACGCAAAATTGTGTGTACAAATACGGATTTTTTCATATCTTTGTGTGGCACATGACTTAACGACTTCACAATACGTATGAACAAATTTCTCCCTTCCGCCTTGGCCATCGGCCTGCTGGCTCTGGCCTCATGCTCGAAAACGCCCCAAGTGACCATCACCCTCGACGGGTTCACCGACAGCACGGTTGTTGTCGCCCACACCACCGTGTACGGCTATCTGAACAGTCACGGCGACAATGACCCGCTAATCCAATGGGACACGCTGACGGCACAAAACTCGGCGATTACCCTCACCCCCGCCGACAGCACATCCATTTACGCGATTGTCCCCATGCAATCGCCCGGTGAAAACCTCCGGATATTGGTAAGTCCCGACGACCGCATGAACATCCGCATGAAGTTCAGCGAGGGGGCTGTATCCTACACAACGGAGGGCACCCCCGTTGCCGATGCCATCAACGACTATATCACGATGACGAGTGGCATCAAGGCCCGAATCAAAGAGGCACAGACAAACCCCGAAACAACGGAGGAGCTCTTCGACAGCCTCTTCACCGCCCTGGAGGAAAAGACTTTCGGATGGACGAAAAAGTACACGGGAAACCCCGCCATCGCCCTATACATACAGAACCTGCAACCCGATACGATAGTAGAACAATACGACCTTATCAGCAAAGGCTTGCAGGACTCTGATGTGGCTCCCCTCCTGAAAGCCGCTTACGACAAGGCCAAGAGGTACGCAGAGGTGCAGAAAGCCAAAGAGAACATCCGGGAGGGCGTGGATGCCCCCGACTTCACGTTACCAGACAACGAGGGCAAGGCGTTCACCTTCTCGTCGCTGCGCGGCAGGTGGGCGGTGCTCGACTTCTGGGGCACGTGGTGCGGATGGTGCGTGAAAGGCATCCCCGACATGAAGGAGGCACAGGCCAAACACGCGGACAAGTGCCAATTTGTGAGTATCGATTGCGGCGACAGCCACGAGAAATGGATGGAGGCTCTGGAGAAACACCAAATGCCCTGGACACACGTTTATGTGCCCGCCGACTGCCCCACCGGCGCCAATCCCGGCGTGCTCTATGCCGTGCAGGGCTACCCCACGAAAATCATCGTGGACCCCGACGGAAAGATCGCGAAGATTGTCGTAGGCGAAAGCCCCGAATTTTATGAGGCGCTCGACCAATTGGTGAAATAAACAGGGTTATTTCCCGCATTCGACTTTTTATCTTAACTTTGCGCCGAGATATAACCATTCAAACATCATAGAAAATGAAAACACTGGAGAAGATTTTTGCAGCCAAACTGCTCAACGTGAAAGCCATCAAGTTGCAACCCGCCAACCCCTTCACCTGGGCCAGCGGATGGAAGTCTCCCTTTTATTGCGACAACCGCAAAACACTCTCCTACCCCGACCTGCGCTCTTTCGTGAAAACGGAGTTCGCCCGTCTGGTGATGGAGCAGTTCCCCCAGGCCGAGGCTGTGGCCGGTGTGGCCACAGGTGCCATCGCACAGGGCGCACTGGTGGCCGACGCGCTGAACCTTCCCTTCGTATATGTACGTTCCAAACCCAAAGACCATGGTCTGGAGAACCTCATCGAGGGTGAACTGAAGCCCGGCGCCAAGGTGATTGTGGTGGAGGACCTCATCAGCACAGGCGGCAGCAGCCTGAAAGCCGTGGAGGCCATCCGCAAGAACGGTTGCGAGGTGGTGGGCATGGTGGCCGCATACACCTATGGTTTCCAAGTGGCAACCGACGCCTTCAAGGAGGCCGATGTGAAGCTGGTGACGCTGACCAACTACGAGGCTGTGGTGAGCGAGGCACAGCGCATCGGCTACATCACCTCCGAGGACGTGGAGATTCTGAACAAATGGCGCGAAAGCCCCGGCACCTGGACGGGCAAATAATCGGACACGACACGGCAAACCGCAGGAAAATGAACAAGTACGAAAGCACCGTGAAATATGCCAACGCGCCCATCGAGCGCGTTTACGCCATGCTCAGCGACCTCACAAGTCTGGAAGCCATACGCCGGAACATCAGCAATCCCGCCTATCGGCAGATGGTGATGGAGAAGGCGGGAGACAAGGTGAAACCCGAACAGCTGGACCAGATCGAGCAACGCCTGAAGGAGATGGTCATCACACCCGACAGCATCACGGCGGATGCCGGCCCCATGGGACAGGTGACACTCAACATCGTGGAGCGGGAAACCAACAGGCTGGTGAAGCTGGAAGCCGTGGGGCTGCCCATGGCCGCCAACATCTGGATACAGATGCTGGACAACGGAGACGGACGCACAGCCATCAAAGCCACCATCGGAGCCGAGATGAACTTCCTCATCAAGCAGATGCTGAAAGGCAAGCTGCAGCAGGGGGCCGAGGGGCTGGCCACAACGCTGGCCATGCTTCCTTATTAAAGAACCACATAAACACAGACCATCATGGCCAAACTTTGGGACAAAGGATTTGAGATTAACGCCGAGATAGAGCGCTACACCGTGGGGCGAGACCGCGAACTGGACATGCTGCTGGCGCCGCACGACGTGATGGGAAGCATGGCGCACGTCACCATGCTCGAAAGCATCGGCCTCATCGGGAAGGACGAGCTGCCCGTGCTGCTCGATGCCCTGCGCGACATCTACCGCAGCACACAGGACGGCACCTTCACCATCGAGCCGGAAAGCGAGGACGTGCACAGCCAGGTGGAGCTGATGCTCACCCGCAAATTAGGCGACCTGGGCAAGAAGATCCACAGCGGACGCTCCAGAAACGACCAGGTGCTGGTGGACCTGAAGCTGTTCACACGCACCCAATTGCACCTCATCTGTCAGGACATGCTCGACCTGTTCCACGAGCTGCAGGCACAGAGCGAACGCTACAAGGCGGTGCTGATGCCGGGCTACACCCACCTGCAGGTGGCCATGCCCAGCAGTTTCGGCCTCTGGTTCGGCGCCTATGCCGAGAGTCTGGTGGACGACATGATGATGATGCAGGCCGCCTACAGACAGACCAACCGCAACCCCTTGGGCTCTGCGGCCGGTTATGGCAGCTCCTTCCCCCTCGACCGCGCGCTCACCACACAACTCCTGGGCTTCGACTCCATGGACTATAACGTGGTGTATGCCCAGATGGGACGCGGAAAGATGGAGCGCAACGTGGCCTTCGCCATCGCCGGCGTGGCCGGAACCATCGCCAAGCTGGCCTTCGACGCCTGCCTGTTCAACAGCCAGAACTTCGGCTTCGTACGCCTGCCGAAGGAATGCACCACCGGCTCCAGCATCATGCCCCACAAGAAGAATCCCGATGTGTTCGAGCTGACACGCGCCAAGTGCAACAAGCTGCAGGCACTACCCCAGCAGATCACACTCATCATGAACAACCTGCCCTGCGGGTACTTCCGCGACTTGCAAATCATCAAAGAGGTATTCCTGCCGGCCTTCGACGAGCTGAGAGACATCATCCGCATGACCACCTATATCGTAGGGAAAATGGAGGTGAACGAACACATCCTCGACGACTCGCGCTACGACCTGATGTTCTCTGTGGAGGAAGTGAACCGGCTGACCGCAGACGGCACACCTTTCCGCGACGCCTACCGCCAAGTGGGACTGGACATCGAGGCCGGCAAGTTCCGCCCCGACAAGCAGGTGACCCACACCCACGAGGGCAGCATAGGCAACCTTTGTACCCGGGAAATAGCAGACTTGATGCAGCAGGTCATGAGTGAGTTCCACTTCAACCGCGCCATCCGGGCAGAAGAAAAACTGCTGGGTGAATGAAAAAGTCCTGCTAAGAGGACAGAATAGCGCGATGAAAACGCTGAAAAATACAATAAAAGCGGCGACAAGCGTAGCGAAATTGCTACTGCTTGCCGCCGCTTTGCTGGTTGCAAGCTGCGGCGAAGAGCTTACTCAGAACAAATGGAGCCGAATGCGTGCCTACTATCTTTGCGACCATGTGATGGACATCCCCACCCTCTACCACGCCTGTACGGGTCCCGACCAGTGGTGCACGATACGCCTAAGTCTAAACGGGAAACAGCTTCTCTTTGAAAGTCTCATCGAGAGCGACACGGAAAACCTGACGGCAAACGTGGGCTACACGCGTTTTCACATCGAGCGCGGCCTCATCATCGGCCTACCGTCGTTGGCCGAACCCTTGGCCGATGCACCCGTAGTCACCTGTTACGACATCGCCTGTCCCAACTGCCTGGACGATGCCATCAGCAAGAATCTCACGATTCAAGAGAACGGAAAAGCCAAATGCTCGCGGTGCAACCGCACCTACGACCTCAGTAACCAAGGAATCGTTTCGGAAGGAGAACGAGGAAAAACGCTGGAACGCTACCGCGTAAACTACAACGGCAACACACTGATTGTAGATAACTAATGAAAAAAACGCAGAGATTTTTGGCAGAAAAGATAAAAACACTTACCTTTGCACTCGGTAACAAGCCCAGATGGCGGAATCGGTAGACGCGCTGGTCTCAAACACCAGTAGGGAAACCTGTGCCGGTTCGACCCCGGCTCTGGGTACGGAAAGGACGGTTAAGATGCCTGATCAGGGCACTTGACCGTCTTTCTTGTTTATAAACATCTATAACCATGAACATCAAAACCTCTCTTCTTTCACTATTGTGCTGCGTTTCCGTTGCACAAGTTCCGGCTCAGACACAAAATCTTCCGGATGATGCCGTACATCCTGACTGGCAAAGCGAAATCCCACGCGTGGTATATCCCGACCAAGACTTGGTACAACTTTACGAAAAGACTTGGGAGATTGCTGCCGGCCGCGTACGCAAAGGACCCGAAGGCATGGCGGCTTCGCCGTATCTTGACGAGAACTGCTACGAAGACCAGATATGGATATGGGACGGATGCTTCATGGTTCTCTTCTCAAAGTACGCGCCCAAAGCCTACCCGGGCAAGGAGACGCTGATGAACTACTACGTGCCCATCCATGACCACGTGCGCACGCCGCTGCTCATCCATTGGCGCGACAACCCGCCACTCTTCTCTTGGGTGGAATACGAGAACTACCGCTTTACCGGCGACCGAGATCATTTGAACAAAGTGCTCTATGACAAACAATACCTGCAAAAGCACTTTGTCTACTTCGACACGATTCCGCAAGGCGACATCAACACCGATGTCTCTCCCTACGGCAACCCCATCCACCGAGGCGTGGTACACGACAACGAGGGACGCATCAGCGGTTACACATGGCATGGCTGTTCCAGCGGCATGGACAACACGCCGCGAGGCCGTGATGCGGGCGGTTGGAACAAGGTGATGTGGGTGGACGCCATCAGTCAGCAGGCTCTCTCGGCTTTGAAAATATCAGAGTTGTTCCGCGCCACAGGAGACAAGAAGCAGGCCAAAGAATGGCAGCAAAAGTATGAAGAGCTGAAGCGCACGGTGAACGAACGTTATTGGGACGAGCAGGACGGCTACTATTATGACATCAGCGTGGAGGATGGGAAACCCTGCCGCATCATGACCCCGGCCTCGTTCTGGGCCATGCTGGCGGGCATACCTTCCCGTGAGCAGGCCGATCGCATGGTTGAATACCTGAAAAACGAGGACTTCCTGGGTGGCGAGCGCCCATGGGTGACGCTCTCACGCAAAGACAAGGACCACAACCATGCCAGCGGCGACTACTGGCGCGGCGGCATCTGGCTGCCCACCACCTACATGGGCACCAAGGCCTTGGAGAAGTATGGTTATTATGATTTGGCCGACGAGCTGGCCGAGCGGGTGGTGAGGCTGCAATTGCGCACCTACCAGTCTGTGGAGCCGCACACCATTTGGGAGTGTTACAGCCCCTCGGCCGACAGTCCCTCCACCGAGCACGGTCACAGGGCGCGTCCCGACTTCTGCGGATGGTCTGCCCTCGGCCCCATCTCGCTGTTCATCGAGAACATCATGGGATTCCGCCGTGCGGATGCCCTCACCCGCACCGTCACCTGGTCGCTGAAAGCCAAGAACGGCACACACGGCCTCCGCAATTTCCACTTCGGAGACATCACCACGGACGTCATCTACAATGCTGAGACCGGCTGCATCGAAACCACATCCGACAAGCCCTACCGCCTGGATGTCAACGGCAAGAAAATCCGGGTGAAGAGCGGCAGGCACACCTATCCCCTACCCTCGAAATACGTGCGCTGAGCATCATAGCAAGAGGCTGTCAAAATAAACTGCACTCCAAAAGTTAGATACAAAAACTTTTGGAGTGCAGTTTATTTTGACTCAGTTTTTTCCTTAATTTACCTTCTAATCAACTTGATTGTGGATTCGGTCTGTACGCCGTTTCTCTTGTGTTTAACGACAAGTACCCCTTTGTAATTCATCCGATTGATTTCAGACAGATTGGTAAACGTTCCCAACTTCACGCCATCCATGCGATATGCCTCATATACATCGTGATTGGCGGACGTTGAAGGGATAGCTGTGGTGCCATGGTCTTTTGTCGGAAAAGATGAAACGATGCCGTAAGGCTGCAACTCTACCGTATATGTGTCTTTCCCATAATCGTTTTCGACCTCAAAGTCAATCCACGCATAATAGGGAGCGGTTATGTGGCCTGCAACGCCATAAGCTATATTGGGCTCCCGAAGAATACTTGATTTCAGAATGGAACTGTATTCCTCTTCCACGGAAACATACACTTTATCTGCTCCATGGTACACGATCTTGTAGTGTGCATCATAGGATGCGTAGGGGGCGTTGTCAACGATTTTTTCGATGACGACAGACTCGATAAAGGGCTTTAGCTCGAAATAAATCTTAAAGGGTTTCGTCTCGTGCTTTACGCCATCCGACATATACGAAAAGAACAAAGCCCCTTCAACCTCTCCATCATCCGTTATTTCGTAGCGGCTTTCATCGGAAACCGGTTCAACGGTACACGAATGATTGTTGTCCGGCAGCACAATCGTTTGCGATGTGCCATCCGCCAAGGGAAGGACAAGCCTCCATTCCGGATTCTGTATGGCAACGCCGTCCTCCTTGATGTGGAAATCATGAGACAAATAGGCTGATGCCCGTCCCGTGTCCGACACATCATCACCGGCATTTTCTATTGAAAGTGGAGATGACATCGTGTCTTGAGCCTGCGCATGTAAGAGTATGTTTGTGAACAACAATCCGCATACGACAACAACTTTCCTGACAAAGCTATAAAATTTTCCTGTTTTCACATTTTCATGCACCATAATCATTTAAGACAAAGTTACAGAATTATTTTGTTTGGGTGATGATTTCCGCAAGTTTTTTGATACCATGATAGAAAAATCTACATCGGAATCAAAGAAAAAGAGGTTGCATCCTTTTAAGGGTGCAACCTCTTGTCTATTTATCTTATACAGGGCTTACTTCTTGAAGTAGCGGTTGAAGAGGCCTTGGAAGCCGGCGCCGTGACGAGCCTCGTCCTTCGCCATCTCGTGAACGCTGTCGTGGATGGCATCCAGGTTCAGCTGCTTGGCAGCCTTGGCAATCTCCATCTTGCCCTCGCAGGCGCCCTGCTCGGCCATCATGCGCTTCTCCAGGTTCGTCTTCGTGTTCCAAACCACCTCGCCCAACATCTCGGCGAAACGGCTGGCGTGGTCGGCCTCCTCCAGGGCGTAGCGCTTGAAGGCCTCGGCAATCTCGGGATAGCCCTCGCGGTCGGCCTGGCGGCTCATGGCCAGGTACATGCCCACCTCGGTGCACTCACCCATGAAGTGGTCGTGCAGGCCCTGGCGCACGAAGTCTCCCTGCTCGCCCTCGGGAATGCTGTTGGCGATGCCCAACTCATGCTCGGTGACGAAGGTCAGGCCGGCCTCCTCGTCCATCAGTTTGAACTTGCTGCCGGGTACGCCGCACTGGGGGCAGCGCTCGGGAGCCGTTTCACCTTCATGTACATATCCGCAAACGGGGCAAATCCATTTCTTTGTTGTCATAGTCGTAATCTTTAATTGGTTAGTGTTTTTGTTTTATTTCTGAAGCAAAGATAGAACAAAAGCCACTACTTTGCAAGCGTTTTTTCGGGATATTTTTCCTGTTTTCCCGAATGGACAACTCCTTTTCCCAAATGTACCATTCAAGCCTCGGAACGTACCGATAGAAACATGAGAATGTTTGAAATAAAACATCAACACGTTTTTCAAAAACATCCTCATGTTTTTTGAAAACATGTTCATGTTTCATCGGCTACATCGCGATGAATTTCGGACAGCCGGACCAGAATCTCACAGATAAGCCTTATCTTTGCCCCATGAAAGTGATTATTGTGGGTGCGGGAGCCGCCGGGTGCTTTGCCGCCATTGAACTGAAACGATGCCGTCCGGATGCCGAGGTTGTGGTGCTGGAGAGCGGACAACGGGCGCTGGCCAAGGTGATGATTACGGGCGGAGGCCGCTGCAACCTGACCAACAGCTTCCGGGGCGTGACCTCCCCGGAGCGCGTCTATCCCCGAGGCCACCGGCTGATGAAACGGCTGTTCCACCGGTTTGGTCCCGAGGCTACCCGCCAATGGTGGGAGCAGGAGGGAGTGCGGCTGGTGACGCAAGAGGACGAGTGTGTGTTTCCGCGTTCGCAGCGGGCAGGCGAAGTGGTGGAGACACTGCTGCGCGGGATGCAGGAGGCGGGCGCTTCCTTAATATGTCGCGCGCGCGTGGAGTCCATAAGGCAGACGACCGAAGGCGAGGCGGGCGGCAGATGGGAGCCGGTCACGGCCGACGGACGCACGTGGAGAGCCGACTGCGTATTGGTAAGCGTGGGCGGGAAACTCGGCGAATTGGGCAAAAGCCTGGAAGCGCAGGGCGTGAAGATGGAGGCGCCGGTGCCCTCGCTGTTCAGTTTTTGCCTGCCCGGATGCCCAATCACCAAGCTGCCCGGCCTGGTGGTGGAGCACGCTGCCGTGGGCATCGCCGGCACGAAATTCGCATCGCAGGGCGCCCTGCTCCTCACACACTGGGGCGTAAGCGGGCCCGCCGTGCTGAAATTATCCTCGTTGGCTGCGCGTTGGCTGGCGGAGGCGGGCTATGAATGCCGGCTGAGCATCAACTGGCTGGCCGGATATTCCGAGGGCGAAGTGCGCGAATTGTTGCTCGACCTCAAGGCGGGCAACCCGCAGAAACAGCTGGTGAGCGTGCACCCCTCTGAACTGCAGGGCCGTCTGTGGCAGGCGATTCTGCTGCAAAGCGGCCTCGCCCCGGAGCAACGGTGGTGCGAGCTGACGGCCAAGGGCATGAACAAGCTGGTGACAGAACTGACGGCAAGCACCTATGCGATGGACGGAAAAAACCGCTTCAAAGAGGAGTTCGTGACCTGCGGAGGCGTCGCCTTGGGCCAGCTCGACGGAAACACCCTGGAACACAAGACACTCTCCGGCCTGTTCTTCGCCGGCGAAGCCATGGACGTGGATGCCGTCACGGGCGGTTTCAACCTGCAGGCGGCATGGACCACCGGGTGGGTGGCGGCACAAAGCATCGCCGAAAAGTTTCCATGACTTCGTCTTTGACATATGGTTACCTTTCCCTATCTTTGTAAGGGAAAAGAATGGTTTAACCCCCAAACAAGTCGCTGCCTATGAACCGGGAAAAAGAAATCGCCCCCGTGGCTATGTTTGTCTACAACCGAACAGCCAACGCCCGCCGGACGCTGGAGGCGTTGCTGCGCAACACGCTGGCCCCGAGGACCGACCTGTATGTGTTCAGCGACGGGGGACGGGACGAAAAATCGTGGAAGCAGGTGAACGCCCTCAGACGTATGCTGAAAGAGGAACAGGAGAAAGTGCAGAACCACGGATTGCTTCGCTCGATGACCATCGTGGAACGCGAGCGGAACATCTACCTGGAAGAAAACATCCTGCAGGGCATTGCCCAAGTGATGCGGGACAATGACCGGATCGTCGTGCTGGAAGACGACATCGTCACGGGCCCTTACTTTCTGGAGTGGATGAATCAGGGACTCGACCTGTACGAAGACAACCCTCGGGTGATGCACATCTCGGGCTTCACCCACCTGGACCTGCCCGGGGGTGTGGAGGGGAACGGTTTTTATTTCACGCCCCACATGGGCGGCTGGGGATGGGCCACCTGGCGCGACAAATGGCAGGCACACTTCCGGCACTTCGAGAGCCGCGAACAGGCGTTGGCCACACTCACACCGCAGCAAATCAAGGAAATCGAATACGACGGCGAGTTTCCCTGCCTGAAGTTTCTTGACGCAAACCCCATCCCCTGGGATGTCTGCTGGGAGATAGCCATCAAACGCGTGGGCGGACTGTGCCTCACCCCTTGCCGCACACTGGTGAAGAACATCGGGCTGTACAACGGCACCCACTTCTTCAGCAGCCGCCTGATCCAACGTTTTTCTTTCGACCGTCCCGCCGTGACCACGCCCATAAGAGTCGTACCCGTGGAGAACGTGCAGCCGACCCTGTGGGTGGAGAAGGACTTCAAACAAGCCGTGCATCATTGGGGCATCGTGTACACGCCTTTGGGAAAGATTATCCGCCGGGCATACCTGTTTATAAAAGGAAAGGGAAAATAATGAAAGTGCTGATTGTGAACGCCAGCGAACGCATCGGGGGTGCAGCCATAGCGGCACGCCGGCTGGCCATAGCCCTGAGGAAGCAGGGACACGATGTGACCATGCTGGTGGGCGACAAGCAGGGCGAAGAGCCTTGGGTCGTGCAGGCGGCCCCCCTATGGCAACTGAAACTCAACAAAACCGTCGAACGCGGGCGCATCTTCGCACTCAACCGTTTCAGCAAGGAAGGCCTGTGGGACATTGACATCGCCGGAGACGGCGTGGACATCACCCCGCTGCAGGTGTTCAAAGAGGCCGACGTGGTGCATCTGCATTGGGTGAACCAAGGCTTTCTGAGTGGAAAAAGCATCCTGAAAATCATGCAGAGCGGCAAACGCATCGTGTGGACCATGCACGACATGTGGCCCTTCACCGGCATCTGCCACCACGCGGGAGAGTGCAGACGGCATAGGAAGGAGTGCGGCGAATGCCCGCTGCTGCGCCTGCCGAAGGCTGACGATATGAGCCGACAACTGGTGGAACAGAAGCGGGAATGGTATGGAGAAACCGCAAGACTCAGCTTCGTGGCATGCAGCCACTGGCTGGAAGAGCTGGCACAACAAAGCTCTCTGCTGAGGGACCGGCACGTGACGTGCATCCCCAACCCCATCGACACGCACACCTTCTGCCCGGGCGATAAAATCGAAGCCCGAAAGAAACTGGGGCTGCCCCTGAAGACGCATCTGGTGCTCTTCGCCAGCATGAAGGTGACCGACGAGCGAAAGGGAGTAAACTATCTGCTGGAAACGGCCCGCCTGCTGAAGAAGAAATACAAGCAGGACGACAGCAACCTGGCTTTCGTGGCCATGGGGCAACATGCCGAACGGCTGCAGGAACGGATACAGTTTCCCGTCTATTCCTTGGGATATGTGAGCGACATGCAGCAAATAGCCACGGTCTACCGTGCCGTGGATTTGTTCGTCACCCCCTCCCTATACGAGAATCTGCCCAACACCATCGTGGAGGCAATGGCCTGCGGCACGCCCTGTGTGGGGTTCCGCACTGGCGGCATCCCCGAGATGATCGACCACCTGGCCAACGGCTATGTGGCCAACTACAAGGACAGCGATGACCTGGCCCAAGGCATCCTGCACACGCTCTCCCATCCCGGCATGGGCGATGCCGCCGAACATTATGCCCAATATATGTATGACGAGGCCCGCGTGGCCCGACAATATGCCGAAATCTATCGGCTAATGCCCGAGAACTAAATGAAAAACCAGCCCCTCATTACCCTCATCACCGTCACCTTCAACGCACAGGACACCATCGAGCGGACACTCAGAAGCGTGGAAGAACAGACCTACCAGCACATCGAACATATCATCGTGGATGGTTGTTCCAACGACAACACCCTGTCGCACGTGCGCAGATATGTGGAACGCAACCGGCATCCGCACGGACACGTCATCCGGACACTGTGTGAGCGGGACGAAGGACTGTACGATGCCATGAACAAGGGCATCCGGCTGGCCACGGGAGCCTATCTGGCGTTTCTGAACGCGGGCGACAAGCTGCACAGCCCCGATACGCTGGAGAAGATGGCCGAACAGATAGACTGGGAACCCGAAAGCCGCAACTATGCGGTGGTCTACGGCCAGACGAACTTAGTGGACAATGAAGGGAACTTCATCAGAGAGCGGCGACTGAGAGCACCCGAGAAGCTCACATGGGACACGTTTCGATGGGGCATGCTGGTTTGTCACCAAAGTTTCTATGCCCGCACAGACCTGGCAAAAGCCGTAAGCTATGACCTTAATTATCGTTTCTCTGCCGACTATGACTGGTGTATCCGCATCATGAAATTAAGTGAAAGCCGGCGCTTGCGCAACCTGAACACCCATCAGGTGCTCACCGATTACCTGAGCGAGGGACTTACGACCAAGAATCATCGCAAGTCCCTCGCCGAGAGATACCGGGTGATGGCCAGGCATTGGGGCAAGCTTCCCGCCGCCTGGCAACACTTTTTATTTGTTTTCCGCGCTGTCTTTAAGCGCTGATTTCTTCTGCTTCCGCCTGCGGTTTCCCTCCCAGATAATCAAAGAGAAGAAGAGAAACGTCATCAGGATGAGTGCCGCATTGGCAATCGTCTCGGTGCGTTTCACGCTTTGGGGACGGAAGAGCATCTCCACCTCGTGCTCGCCCTCACCGATGTGTATGGCGCGAAGCACATAGTCCACACGACCCAATTCCACGGGCTTGCCGTCCACGGTACAGCTCCATCCGGGGTAATAGATTTCGCTGAACACCAGTACGCCCCCGTTCGATTTCACGTGATACTTCATGCGGTCGCTCTCGCTCTCCAGCAGTTTCACTTCCGCCGTGCTGTCGGCCTTCGCCTCGCCCAGCGTCTGTTGGAACTTTTTGTCGGCCACGGCCACACGGCGCGTGTCAAGACCGCCCTTCAGGGCATCCATTTCCCGGTCGGCATTGTCCACATACCTCACCTCGTCCACCATCCAGGCGCGGCCGTTGGCATAAGGATTGATGACGGCATCGGCATTGGGGTTGCTGATGATGTAGCGGGTGTTGAGCATGTTCAGCGCGGAGCATGTCTTCAGCGTGTCCAGATTCGCCAGCATCAGTTTCATCTCGGGCATCAGCAGATGCTCTATCACCTCCTGGTAGCGGCGCAGCTTGGCGGGATGATAGCCGCCGATGCTCTGGTGGAAATAAGAGGTGGTGTTGTCGTTGAACGTGCTCACGGCAAGGTTCAGCACGCGGCCCTGCTCCCCATCCTGCCGGATGAAGTTGTCGGCCCGCGAAGGAGTTATCTCCTCTTCACCGGCCTTGGGAAACTCGAAGTTGCCATCATTCAGGTAGCGTTTGTTCACGCCCCACATATCCACCAGGCAGAGCAAGGTGATGCAAGCCACCAGGCTGAAGCCGCCGATGCGACGATAACGGAAAACCATCAAGGCAAAGAAGCCCACAACGATGATCATAAACGAACGCAAGGCATCGGTCGTGAACATGGCACGGCGCATGGCCTGAAGGCTGTCCACCAGTTGCTCCACGGGATAGCCTATTTCCTTGAGCTGCACAAGCAGCCGGCTGTCGTTCGCCTCACTGATATAATTGCCGAAGAACATGTCGGGCATCAGCCAGAAGAGCAGGCACACGCCTGCCGTGAGGCCAAGGGCCACGTAGGTCCACACGGTGTTGCTCACCCCGTATGTTTTGTTGGCAAAGAAATCCTTCTCCTCCACCATGCGCTTCAAGCCCAGCATGGCCAGGAAGGGAATGGTAAACTCGGCAATCACCAGGATGCTGGCCACGGTGCGGAACTTGTCGTACATGGGCACATAGTCCAGGAAGAAATCGGTGAAACCCATAAAGTTCCTGCCCCAGGCCAACAGGATGCTGAGCACCGTAGCCACTAACATACACCATTTCATCGGGCCTGTGACAATGAACAGGCTGAGCACGAACAGGAAAACGACGAAAGCGCCCACATACACGGGTCCGGAGGTGCCGGGCTGCTCGCCGAAGTATTGTCCCACAAAATCATACACGTTTTGTCCGTCCTGCGACAGCCGGATGCCCTGCAGCTCGGGGTCCGCCTTCTTCATGGCGTTCTCGTTCAGCGACAGAGGCGTGGAAGCTCCTCCCTTCACATTGGGAATCATCAGCGACCATGTCTCGCCGATGCCATAGCTCCAGGCCGTGATGTAGCTGCGCTCCAGGCCGTCGTTGGTCTGATTGGCCTTATCCTCCCCCTGATAGGTGAGCTCGGATTTGGAGCGCATGGTCTCCTTGCCGTATTGCCAGGTGTGGAACAGGTTGCTCACGTTCACGGCAATGCCCAGCAAGCCGCCCGCAAAAGCGCAAGCCACGGCCTTGCCCACCTGCTTCCACTCGCGGCTGCGGGCCAGTCCGATGACAAAGGCCACGGCCATCAACCCCATCACGCTGAGGAAATAATAGCTCATCTGTACATGGTTGTTGAAGATCTGCAAGGCGGTGAAGATGCCCGTGACCAACGCTCCCCACAGATACTTGCCGCGGAAACAGAGCACCACGCCGGCAATGGTGGGAGGAATGAAGCAAAGGGTGAGCAGCTTCCAGATATGTCCTGCGGCGATGATGATGAAATAGTAGCTGCTGAACGCCCACAAGATGGCACCCAAGGCGGCCATCCATTGGCGGAAATCGAAAGCACGCAACAGAATATAGAAACCCAGAAGCATCATAAACACATAGCCGGCCACCGTGGGCAGACCCAACTGATAGATACCCTGCAACGTGCCGAGGTGGTCGGTGCTGTGATAGGACGGCGATGTCTGGTAAGTGGGCATGCCGCTGAACGTGTTCTCCATCCAGCGGGTGCGCTCGCCGTCGTGCGTGTCGCGATAACGCTGCATCTCGGCAGCCGTACCCGAGAAGGCCGAGTGGTCGTGCCCGGCCAGCACCTTCCCGTCCTGCACGGGTTCCCAAAAATAGAGCACGCTGATGAGGGCGAAGAGGGCTATCATGGCCACTTCCCACACCACATTCTTATGTTTCAGAAGGAATTTCATTGCTGTTTTGATTGAGTGATAAAATAAAAAAAGCTGCAGTGTGTGATACTGCAGCTGTACATTTCTGTTCTTTTGTAAGGCGAAGGCTGCATTACTTACGCAGACCCAAAGCCTTGATGATGGCGCGGTAGCGGTTGATGTCGCGCTCCTTCAGGTAGGTGAGCAAGGCACGACGCTTACCAACCAGACCGGTCAGTGCACGCTCGGTGCTGTGATCCTTACGGTTCTTCTTCATGTGCTCGGTCAGGTTCTTGATGCGGAACGTGAACAAAGCAATCTGACTCTCGGCGCTACCGGTGTCGGTGGCACCCTTACCATAGGTTGAGAACAACTCTACCTTCTTCTCTGAATTCAAATACATGATTCTTAGTGTATTTAATGTTTAACTTGTTATCCGCTGAGCGGCCACTCTATGGCACTCCTGCGAAAATGCGATGCAAAGGTACGTAATTTCCTGTTATCGACCAAATTTTCTTGTTCATTCTTCCTTTCGTCCGGCACGCTTGCGCTCCAGATGGTCCAGAATGGCCTTGCGCATGCGCATGCTTTTGGGGGTAACCTCCACCAGCTCGTCTCCCTTGATGTACTCCAGCGCCTCCTCCAGCGAAAGGATGGTGGCGGGAATGATGCGGGCCTTCTCGTCACTTCCGCTGGCCCGCATGTTGGTCAGCTGCTTGGCTTTGGTCACGTTCACCACCAGGTCGTTGTCGTGCACATGCTCGCCCACGACCTGCCCGGCATACACCTGGTCCTGGGGCTGGATGAAGAACTTGCCGCGGTCCTGCAGGTTGTTGATGCTGTAGGCATAGGCGTTTCCGCTCTCCAGGGCAATCATGGAACCGTTGGTGCGGCGCACGATGTCGCCCTTGAAGGGTTCGTAGGTCTTGAAGCGGTGGGCCATGATAGCCTCGCCCTGGCTGGCGGTGAGCACATTGGTACGCAGACCGATGATGCCGCGCGAAGGGATGTTGAACTCGATGTTCACGCGTTCGCCCTGGCTCTCCATGCTGGTCATCTCGCCCTTGCGGCGTGTCACCATGTCAATCATCTTGCTCGCGAACTCCTCGGGCACGTTGATGGTCAGCTCCTCGATAGGCTCGCACTTCACGCCGTCAATCTCCTTATATATCACCTGGGGCTGTCCCACCTGCAACTCATAACCTTCGCGGCGCATGGTCTCCACCAGCACGCTCAGATGAAGCACACCGCGTCCGCTCACAATCCAGCGGTCGTTAGCATCCTCCATGGGAGCCACGCGCAGGGCGAGGTTCTTCTCCAGCTCCTTGTCCAGGCGCTCGGCGATGTGGCGCGAAGTGCAGAACTTTCCCTCCTTGCCGAAGAAAGGACTGTCGTTGATGGTGAAGAGCATGGACATGGTGGGTTCGTCGATGGTGATGGTGGGCAGCGGCTCGGGGTTGGCGAAATCGCAGATGGTGTCGCCGATTTCAAAGCGGTCAAGCCCGACGATGGCACAGATGTCGCCGCTGTGCACCTCGGCGGTCTTGGCACGGCCCATACCCGTAAAGGTGTGTATCTCCTTGATTTTCGTCTTCTCCTGCTGGCCGTTGCGGTGGGCGATGGTGATGTTCATGCCCTCCTTCAGGGTGCCGCGGTGCACGCGTCCCACAGCGATGCGTCCCGTGTAGTTGCTGTAGTCCAGACTGGTGATGAGCATCTGGGGTGTACCCTCCAGCACGGTGGGGGCAGGGATGTGCTCCAGCACCACATCCAACAGGTAGGTGATGTCCTCGGTGGGTTTATTGTAGTCGGGACCCATCCAGTTGTTCTTGGCAGAACCGTACACCACGGGGAAGTCAAGCTGCTCTTCGGTGGCGTTCAGGTCACACATCAGGTCGAACACCATCTCGTACACCTCCTCGGGACGGCAGTTGGGCTTGTCCACCTTGTTCACCACCACCACGGGCTTCAACCCAAGTTCCAGCGCCTTTTGCAGCACGAAACGCGTCTGTGGCATGGGCCCCTCGAAAGCGTCCACCAGCAGAAGCACGCCGTCGGCCATGTTCAGCACACGCTCCACCTCGCCACCGAAGTCGCTGTGTCCCGGAGTGTCGATGACGTTAATCTTCGTATCTTTATAGGTGATGCTCACATTCTTCGACAGGATGGTGATGCCGCGTTCCCGCTCCAACTCGTTGTTGTCGAGCATCAGCTCGCCCGTCTGCTGGTTGTCGCGGAAAAGGTTTCCGGCCAGCAACATCTTGTCCACCAAGGTGGTTTTTCCGTGGTCTACGTGCGCAATAATTGCGATATTACGAATGTTCTGCTTCTCCATTTTCTTCTCAATCTGTTGTTTTCGAGGTGCAAAGGTACAAAAAAAAGCGTTTTGCTTCTCTTTGCCGGCATATTATTTCTTTGACGTTGTTCCGGGAAGAGAGTTTCCGCACGTCCCACAAGCAAATCCCTTAAACATGCAGACGTAAAAGTTGTTGTTTCCCAATATTTTCTATAACCAAAAGTTTTAGTTAACATGAGTTCGATAAAATCCCAATAAAACAAGCGGGGTGTTTCATGCCGTTTGCAGGACCTTCAAAAAAAAGATGTGCATGTTTCGGGAAAAACATGGTCATCTTTTTCAAAAACATGGTCATGTTTTTAAAAAACGTGTTCATGTATTTTTCGGGGACTTGGGAGGAGGAAGATTTTACAGGCTTTAAGATTCATCGGACTCACGTTAGTTACATAAAATATGGCTAAAACTTTCAGCTAAAGAATTTTTCGCAATGAAACAAATTACCCACACCCCACAACAGAACCCTTTGTATCACCCTTTTCAAAAAAAACAAGAGGAGCCGCCCGAATAAACGAGCGGCTCCTCATAAAATAAAATGTGCGTGTCTTGTTACTTCTCTTCTGCCAGAGGCTCCATGATGACGGCAAAGTCGTTCTTTGACTTCAGCAACAGCTTGGCCATCTTCTGTACATCCTTGCCGGTGATACTCTGCAGCGTCTCCAGATACTTGGTGCTGTTGTCCAACCCACGGCGGTAATAAGTCTCAAGATAAGCCAACCATGTATCGTTCTCGCGCTGCCCCTCCTGATAGGTCTTCGCCATATACTCCTTCACCTTGGCCAAGTACTTGGCCTCATCCACACCGTTCAGGGCGATGTTCTCCAGCTCGTGGCGGATAACCTGCAGGCAGGTGTCGGTCATTTCGGGCTTGACGGGAGCAAAAGTCTGCAGCACGATGGAGAACTTGTTATCGTTCTTCTGTGTCTCTATTCGGGATTGTGTGCCGGTGCTGTAGGCAGCGCCCATCTCCTCACGTACGGTTTCGGTAAGGCGGGTATCAAGCACTTCACCCAAAATCTCAGCGGCAATATCGTTCTTCAGCGAATACTTCACAGGGGCAACGTTCACCAACACCATCGTGGTACTTGGCTGCTCCTGCTTCTTCCGGAAACGGGTGAGGTGGCTGCCCTTTCTGAATTCGACGTGGTTGTCGAAAGGCTTGTCGTTACGTTTCACGGTGGGCAGGGTGGCCAGGTATTGGCAAGCATACTGGCGGATGCTGTCGTTGTCGAAAGAACCTGCGATGATGAAGGTGAAATCGCCGGCATCGGCAAAGCGGTCGTTGTAAATCTCTATAGCGCGGTCATAGCTCACCTTGTCCACATCGGCCTCATCCATGGTGATAACATAGGGATTGTCGCCGAAAAGGGTGGTCTTGATGGAATCGGACAATGCCTTCATGGGGTTGAGTGCCTGGTTGCGCAGGCTGAGCCGCTGCTGTTCCAGCAGGGCGGCCACGGCCTTGTCGTCGCGGGTGAGAGGACGGAAACGCAGGTAGGTCAGCTCGAACATGGTGCGCAGGTCCTTGGGAACAGCCGTTCCGCTGATATACTCACGGGTACCGAGAACAGAGGGATTGGCCGAAGCCTGCTTGCCGGCCAAGGCCTTGGGCAACTCGGTGCTGGAGAACTCGCCCAATCCGCTGGCACCGATCAGGGCGGGAAGCATCTGCAGCGTATACTGGTCCTCCAGGCCATAACGGTTGGTTCCGCCGGGGCTGTAAGCCCGCATCACCACCTCGTTGGCCTTGAAATCGGTCTGCTTCAGGATGACACGCACGCCATTGCTCAGGGTGAGGATGGTGCTGCCGAACATGCCGGGCTTCTCGCTGACGATGGTTCCGGGAACGGGCAGCTCACTGATGAGGGGCACATTCTTCACATTATCAACATAGGCCTCCAGTTCCATCTGTTGGGCGGCATGAACGGCGTCCAGCAACTCCTGCTCGGTAGGCTGCACATAGCCGTCCTTTTCAGGGTTCATGCTCAGGATCACCAGATTGCTGTCGTTGGGTGCGGCCAACTCTGCCATATATTGGTTGATGACTTCCACGGGAATGTTGGCAACAAGCGGAGTGTAAAGCTGATACTCGAACTCGATGCCGGGCATGGCCTCGTTCTCCAGGAAGTGTTTCACGCACTCCTGCACGTAACCGTTGCTGTTGGCCGTTTCACGATTGTTGTAGAGAGCCTCCACCTGAGACAGGAACTCGCTGCTGGCACGCTGATACTCGGAAGCGGTGAAACCATGTCTGGCAGCACGATAGACCTCGGCCATGGCAGCCTGCACGGCCTCCTGTGTGCGTCCCTCCTTGGGAATGATTTGTGTGGTGAACGACTTGGTGACGGCGGAAAGCAGAAATTCCTCATCACTCACCCCAGCGTTCAGAAAAGGAGTTTCGGGATCCTGGCCCAAATCGCTCAGACGCTGGTTGAGCATGTTCTCAGCCATCCCCTTAACATAATTCATCACCAGAAAAGCCACGCTGTTACGCTGCTCGCGAGGCAAAGCATCCTCATGCTTGTTCATCACAAGCACGATAGGCATGGTCTGTTCCTTGTCGTGATCGCTCACCACGATAGGCTCGGCATTATCGGGCACGGAGAAATAAATACGCTCCTTAGGATTGACGGGGGCGGGGATGTCTGCGAAGATTTCCTTCAGACGCTTCTCGGTGCGGTCAACGTCCAGGTCACCCACGATGACAATACCCTGCAGGTCGGGACGATACCAGGTCTCGTAATAAGCACGCAAGACTTCCGGCTTGAAGTTGTCCACCACTTCCATGGTGCCGATGGGCAGGCGGTTGCCGGGACGGCTGTTGCTCATCAGCTTGGGCAGCTGACGTTCGAAGATGCGCTGGCTGGCCGAACTGCGCGAACGCCACTCTTCGTGAATCACGCCGCGCTCCTTGTCAATCTCCTTGGGGTCCAGGGTAAGGTCGTGGCTCCAGTCGTGAAGGATGAGCATCACGCTGTCGATAGTGCTCTCGCGCTGGGTGGGCACGTTATCAATGTTATACACGGTTTCGTCCACGGAGGTATAGGCGTTCAGCTGGGCGCCGAACTTCACACCGATGGTCTCCAGCCACTTCACCACATTGTTTTCGGGGAAGTTTTTGGTGCCGTTGAAGCACATGTGCTCCAGAAAGTGCGCCAGACCGCGCTGGTCATCCTCCTCCAACACGGAACCCACTTTTTGGGCGATATAGAAGAACGCCTGGTTCTTGGGGTGCTCATTGTGGCGGATATAATAGGTAAGTCCGTTTTCCAACTTGCCATAACGCGTCTGGGGATCGATGGGAAGCTCCTGCATCGGTCCCATGGGTTGTGCGCTTGCCACCAGAGCGGTGAACAAGGCCATTAAGAGAAATAAACGTCTCATTCTCGTTGATTGATTAAATTAAAATAAGTTGTTGTTTGTTTTATTTCCGATTGTTCTTCAAGCCGGTCTCCAACCACCGCACATAGCTGTCCACGTCTTCATCAAAACCATAGGAGTGGTTCAGGGGATTTCCCGACGGGTCCACCGGCACATAGAAGGGTTGGGCGTTGGCGCCGAACTTCACGCGCTGCAGATAGCTCCACTTGTCTCCCACGGTGCGCAACTTGCGGGGCCTGCCGTTCTCGGTCACCTCCATGGGGGCGGCCAGGTTGGCCTTCTCGTCCACATACAAGGAGATAAGCACATACTTCTCGGCTATCAGGCGGCTCACCCGGGCATCCGTCCACACGGCAGCCTCCATCTTGCGGCAGTTGACACAGCCATAACCGGTGAAGTCGAGCAGCACGGGCATATCGTGTTCCCGGGCATAGGCCATGCCCTCTTCGTAATCATAGAAATGTTTGCCAGTCTCGCTCTCGCCAAGTTTGAAGTCCTGCGTGGACATGGGAGGCGCGAAAGCACTCACGGCCTTGCAGGGAGCGCCCCACAAGCCGGGAATCATGTAGATAGCGAAGGCAAAGCTGATGAGAGCGACAAAGAAACGGGTCACTCCCGTGCGGGGATGCTGAACAATTTCGCCCATTTCATCGTATTCATCCTCGTCGTGGGGGAAGCGTATCCACCCGATGAGGTAGGCACCCAGCAGGGCGAAGAGCACAATCCACAGACTGAGGAACACCTCACGGTCCAGGATTCCCCATCCGTAGGCCAAGTCGGCAACGGACAGGAACTTCAGGGCAAAAGCCAGTTCGATAAAGCCAAGGCACACCTTCACGCAGTTCATCCAGTTGCCGCTCTTGGGGGCTTTCTTCATCATCTGCGGGAACAGGGCAAAGAGGGTGAAGGGCAAGGCCAAGGCGATGGCAAAGCCCAGCATGCCCATGGCGGGCGCGGCCCATTGGCCACTGGTGCCCACCTCCACCAGCAGGAAGCCGATGATGGGGCCCGTGCAACTGAAACTCACCAGCGAGAGGGTGAAAGCCATCAGGAAGATGCTCAGCAGACCCGTGCTTTTGCCGGCCTTGCTGTCCACGGCATTGCTCCAGCGGCTGGGCAACGTCAGTTCGAAGCCTCCCAGGAAGCTGGCGCCGAAGAGCAGCAACATCAGGAAGAAGATGATATTAAACACCGCATTCGTGGCCAAGGCATTCAGCGCATCCGCACCGAAAGCGGCCGTGACAACCAGGCCCAGGCCCACATAGATGACCACGATGCTCAGGCCATAGGTCACTGCATCGCGGATGCCTTTTCCACGGCTGTCCTTGTTTCTCTTGAGGAAGAAGCTCACCGTCATGGGGATAATCGGCCACACGCAAGGGGTGACCAAAGCGGCCAGACCGGCCAGGAAGCCCAACAGGAAAATCATCAGCAAACTGCGGGATGCCACATTTTCCGGCATCGCTCCACCCTTATAATCGTTCAGTTTGTCGATTACGGGAGCCCACAAGTCGTTGGGCACGGTTGCCGTCTCGGCAACCGTGCTGTCTTTTGCCTGTGCGAGTACGACCAAAGAATCTGCTCTTGCCGACTCCTCCTCCGTTAATTCGTATGGGTCTTCCTCAATAATCACTTGTTCTTCCGCCGTAATCTTGGCAGGCAAGTCTTTCACTTCGGGTGCTTTCTTCTCGGTTACCGGCAGTTTGTCCTGCACCTTCGCCTCTTTCTTGGGTCCATCGCCCAAGAAAGAGAAGTTCACATCTGTGGGAGGCAGGCAATTGTTGTCGCTGCAAGTTCCATAGGTCAGGAAGCCCGCCACGGCATACTTCTCGCCCGTGATGCGGAATTTCTGCACGAAGGTGGCCTTGCCTTCCAAATAGCTCACCTCCATATTGAATATGGGATCCATGCCCTTGTGCACTTTCCCCCTCACCTTCAGCGGGCCCACAGGCTCTGCGCCCTCTTGCTTCTCCAGTTTCAGTTCGGCTTTCGTGGGACCGCCTTCGGCGATGTCCGTGCCATAGACATGCCATCCGGCATCGATGGTGGCGGCAAACGTTACTTCAAATTCGGTGTCAGACAATAACTTTTGCTCTACATTGAACTTCACAGGTTCAACTATCTGTGCATGCAGTCCGAAGCATGCCGACAGAGCTACAATAATAAGCTTTAATCGATTCATAGCGACAAAGGTACGGAAAAGTTCATATATACCGATTTCTTTGCCGCTTTTTTTAAGCCTTTTATGCTCTTCAAACTTTCTTTGCACCCCACTTCAACACCCAAATGCTAACCTCATACAACAGGTAGAGAGGGACGGAAACAAGAATAAGAGTCATTAAGTCCGGGGGTGTGATGATGGCAGCAACCAGCATGATGATCAGTACCGCATGCCTGCGGTAGGCGGAAAGCATAGAAGATGAGATTATCCCCATCTTACCCAGCACAAGAGCGATAACGGGAAGCTGAAACACGACTCCCATCAATAATGTCAACGTGGTGAATGTAGAAACATAGCTGTCCAAAGTGATGGTGGAATGAATACGCTCTGCCACACGATACGTGCCAAGAAAACGGAACGATATGGGAAACAGGATATAATAGCTCATCAACACGCCAACGATGAACAGGATGTATATCACGATTACGGTCTGCACGGAATACCGCCTCTCCTTCTCGTAAAGTGCAGGAGACACGAACCGGAACAACTCATATAATATATAAGGAGACGCCCCTAACAACCCGAGATAGACCGCCGTTGTGATGTGTGTCATAAACTGGCTTGACAAGTCTGTGGCAATCAGGTCTACATGAAACTTTTCAAAATGAAAGTTACTGAAGCCCAACATCCGGATGCAACGCTCTATCCATCGATAGGTGACAAAGTCCCATTCACCGGGAGCCAGAAGCAGTTGCCAGGTGACATCCTTGAAACAGAACACGATGACGGCAAGCACTCCTGCCACACCGATAATTCGGAAAAGCATTCGGCGGAGCACTTGCATGTGCCCGCCGAACGTCAACAAATCTTCCTTGTTATTGCTTTTCTTCATCCGTATTCTTTTCCTCGTCCCCGGCCGGTTTTTCTTCCTCCGGAATGTTGCCTTCAGTGGCGTTCTCCACATCGTTCACACCTTTCTTAAATTCCTTCACGCCTTGTCCTAGGCCGCGCATCATCTCGGGCAACTTCTTTCCGCCAAAAAGCAACAAGGCTATTCCGCCGATAAGAAGCAACTCTGTTGTTCCGATGAACAACAACTGGCAGGTAAGCATAACCATATCCGATGTTTTTAATTATTCGTGACAAGCATAATCTCACATGTGTCGAAATTGATTTCCCAATTTCCGTCCGCAGAAGATTCCCATTGGTACTTCTCCGCCATCCGGTCCCACCAGTTCTGGAACTTTGTGCCGGTTTCGCCCAGGTCTTTCACCAGTTTCTCATACAATTCTCCATTGTCAGCCGTCAGAATCTTGGCCAACTCGTTCAGTCCGTTGCGACGCTCAAACAATGTTTGAATCTCATTCTTCTCCTCAGCGGTCACTTGACCTACTAACTTCTTTACCATTCTTCTTTTACATCAAAAGGGTCCAAATAATCTATTTCCTTTATCTCCTCTCTCTCGGGCAGGAATGTGCCATGCCGGCGGATGCGGTTGAGCAGATTGCGGCTTGCATTGCGCTCCAGGTGGGCAACCACACATTGCTCGTGGCTTGGCGTGTTCACCTCGTAGGTGGTCTTGCGGTTCAACCACACACAGCGTTTGCATTGATAGGCATCGCAATGGCGGCAAATCGGAGCATGGTCGAGTCTGTAGAGTTGCGGATTCTTGATGTCAGGTCCGTTCTCCAAGTCGCCGATGCTATATTTTGCCTTGCCCAAACCAAAGTCCTCCTCATCACCGGCAAGGTAGAATGCGGGACATACGTAGAAGCATCCGTCAGGCGCCAAAGTGATATTCTCCCAACCGGCATTGCAGTTGTTCATCTTGTCGAGCATCATGCGGTCGGTCAGAATGTTCATCTGGGGATATTTGCCCTCCATATAAAGTTTCTCTACCTCTTCCGACAACATCGCCAAGGCCTCCTTGTACGTTCCGAAGTCCTCTTCCGTGAAGGTCTCCACGTCTGTGATGACAACATTCAAGCGGGCAGTCTTTGAAATCAAGCTTTTCAAGAGTTGCCGTTTCCCAAACAAATCGGCCTTGTTGGTTCTAATCACGTATGCGGTTTCGTCTGAAAGATTGCAAGAGTCAATATCCGTCCAACCATTGAAAACCACAACATCCGCATTCTCTTTGATCACGGCGTCTTCGCACGAAGAGGAAACGATGTCGCTATGATCGATGCTGTCAATGACATCTTTGTACTCCTGTGGCAACTCATAGTCAGGGTAGACGAACTGAATCATCAGGTTCTCCTTCATGGCATAAAGGATGCCCTGCTTCAGAGTGTCCAAAGGCATCAGCCGTTTTGTCTCACGATTGCTGTAATGGCAATAGGATGTGCTTGCATCATCCAATAAGATAATAAGATATTGCACCATGGCCTAACAGATTGTATTGTTTACGGTTGGCTTGCTCTTCTCAAACTCCTCACGCCGCCCTTCCAATTCCAACTTGCGGAACAACTTATTCCAATAATAATTGTTGGCACGGACGCGTGCCTTGTGCATCTTGCAGATGGTGGTACTTCTTTGATAAATAGTAGGCGTATCCGCAGCATCATAGTTTTCTCCTTGACACCAAGCGCATCCACTGGCCACTTCGCACTTCATACATTCTTCGGAACTTTGCAGACTTCTCTTCAACGTTAGATATGGACGAAGAAGGTTCTTGTTTATGCCAGTTCCAGAATAAACATTACCTATAATAATCGGTTTGCGAGAACGCAAAGAATACGCAGCAAAGCGTGTACATGGATAGAAATTTCCGGCGGCATCTACAGAAAGCATCATTCCAGCTCCACACCAATTTCCGTCGTCAGCCAGCGGATGACCTATATTTTCATCAAAGAACGAACATGTATGATCAATATAATAGCGGTTATCAATAATATAATCTGCCAACTGTATCAGTTGTTCCTCAAGCAATTTGTCGTCACCTTCCTCCCAAACATCTTCAAACACGCAATTTATCAACACATTTTGGATACCCAAGTTGAACAGGTGTGCTACACTTTCTTTGATATATGGAATGTCGTCATGACTAATTGTAACTTTCGTATGAATGCCCTCAAACTGAGACAACCACAGGGGGATATTCTTTACAACATCACGATACGAGCCTCTTCCGCTTTCCTTATAGATTCTATTGATGTCGTGCTTCCTCTCGGTTCCGTCTATCGTGATGCAAATCTGCAAATGCGTGATGTTCTTTGAGATGAACCTTTGTACCTTCTCTGAATGATAATTCAATCCATTTGTGGTTACCATGAACACGTAATCATTAAACCACTTATGGTTTCTGCGGTACATCTCAATCTTCAAATAATCGCAAATCTTGTCTATCAGGTCAATTTCCAAGAAAGGCTCTCCTCCGATGAAATCAAACTGAACACATTCATCAGAGAAGTTTTCTGTATCTGAAAGAATATAGTCTATCGTTCTTTTTGCGACATCCCAACTCATTCTTTCCTTAGAGTTCTTTCCCACCAAATAACAATATTTACAAGCTAATTGGCAATCTTTTGTTACAATAAAAGTAATACATTTACGCATGTCATCATTATAGGCACTGCGTTCTTTTGCATTTTTCTTTTTTCCCATATTAAATCAAAAAAAGGGGCAGTTGTTCTTTCCTAAATGTACCACATTTCTCGTTATGGTTGATTTACCAAAACACTTAAGTCAACTGCCCCTAACCTACAATAGTTTTACAAACGTCCGCTGGTACTGGAACGAACACCAAGGCATCCGGTCTTACAACCACCAGAACATTTAAGACGGCAGGTCGCGTCACATTTACCTTTACAAGAACCATTACAGCCAGAACTACTACCTCCTCCGGAAGGTTCCGGTTCATCCGTATCACACGATGACAGCACCATCGGACCAAAGGCAATAGCACCTAAGATGGGCAACGCACCTTTGGCTGCTTTTTTGAAGAACTCACGTCTTGACTGCAGTTCTTCGTTGTGATTCTTTTTCTCCATATTGTTTGAAGATTTAGAATGCCTGTCGACCTCCCAGTTTCGGCGTAGATAAAATGTTTCGCTGACTATACAAAAAAAGCGTGGAGATCCGTACCTGTCACTCGTCCCACACTCTGAGGCTTCTCGCATTGCCCATCTTAGTTGAACGAGCAACGCGAAACCCACGCCGATGAATTTATATAACTATCCCTATACGCCATACACCGCCCCCTCTGATACCCAAGGTGGCAGAAACAGCACAATAGAGATGCTTTATAAAAACACCCCATGAGCATCTACCGTTGCCTTGTCCAAGACTAAGATGAAATTTTGCGAGAATTTCAGAGTGTCAAGAACAAAGCGCATTGTAAACGCTTTCCTATATATAGCAGTCCTTTTTCTCCCACCACATCCGCTTCGAACAAGTTCTTAGCTTCGGCGTGGATGCCCCACCCTAAAGGGGAGACTTCAAGAACCATGTGCAAAGATATGGTATTTTTTACTTTCTAAAAAAAACATTTCCTGGAAATTCTTCGTATTTTGCTATTTTCCACAAGAAAACCAACAACACCAAGAAACAAGAAACTCCGAAAAGAACAAGCCGTCTTTCCGGAGTTTCCGTATCAATCCGTTCGAGTTACTTCACAAACTTGTGGGTGCGGATGCCATTTGGCGACTTGATAACCACCAAGTACGAGCCCCCGGGGATACCGGCAGTGGAAAGCTGCACCCGGGCGGTATTCTCTGTCACATGCTGCGCAGCAAGAGCCACACCTCCCATATTATATATGGAGATGGTGGTGCCGGCCTCTATCTTGCCTTCGCAGGTGAGCAGACCGGCCTCGCGATGGTGACACACCGCAAGAGCAGACAACTCGGCTGGCAGAGTTACGGCATCGGGAGTGGCAAGAGCCAAGGGGGTGAAGCGCAACGTATAGCCGTAGGTGCCCGACGAGGGCAGCAGATAAGGCTCTTCGGGTTCGGCACGGGCACAGCAACTGCCATTGCCTATTCCCTTCTGTTTCCAGTCGAAGTGGGCATAGACGCGCTTGGCATCACCTTCGGGAACAGCCATCTCCCAACTGTGGTATTTCTCCTTGAGTTGCTCATCGGTAAAGTTTAGCACGGAGAAAGCCACCTGGCCCTCGGTCTCAATCCGGAGGCCTTTGCCCGTCTCGGGATTGAAAAGCTTCATGTCGCGCAGGTCAAGGCGGTTGCCCATGGACTGCGGACGCATATATGGCTCGAACATATCACCAACGGTGGTGGTATAGCGTCCCAGGAACGAACCCGTCCGGCGGTCGATGGCGTTCTCCCAAGGACCGCGGGCGTAGTACTCCACGGCATCGAACTCGCCGGGGAAATGCATGCCCAGACCTATGCGGCGCAATCCGCCCGTGTTGGCGGTGAAATCGGCCTTCAGGTCTACCGGACCGGCGGCATGTATGGTGTAGACAAACCGGTAGTCGCAATTCCGGCCCACGGCATTCACGGTCACGGTCACGGTGCTTCCGTCCCCGGCTTTCTCGAACGTGGCGGTGCGTCCGGTGATGCCGTTATCCGGAGCGTAGGGCCTGTCGTCACCGTAATTGGCATCGTTTTCAATCCAGCGATAGTTCTGGTAATCGGGCGTGCCGTCGGGAGCGACATAAGAAAGGTCATCGCCTGCCAGCTTCCACGACTCGAGCTGCCCCTCCCGGGTATTGAACACGAGTGTCATCCGGCTGTTGCCGATGGTGGTCTTGCTGCTTGTCCTTGTCATCGTCAGCGGGTCATTCACAAGCTCCACCTCTGCCAACCCCTCTGCTCGGTCAGCGATGGTGAACTGCTCGGCCGCCTCCGGATAACCGGCCCCGGCATAAGGCGTGTCACTCTTCAGGCAGGCCTCGAAATTGATCAGCGTTTCCACGCCCTCCCCCGGTTGGGTGATGAAGGGGATGCTTACCCATGCGCTTTTTCCCGGCTCTATGGAAGGCATCTCCACCTCTCCCTCTTCCACGGCCTTGCCGTTTTCAAGAACCGTATATTTCAGGGCAAGACCATCCGTGGTCTTGAAGCAATAGACATTCTTTATCCTCAGCTTCTTGGCGGAAGCGTCAAAGGACATGAACTTGATGCGCTGATACACCTTCTTCACTTCGGTGAGCTTGGCAGACCAGGCACGGTCGGCCGTGATCAGACCATTGCAACAGAAGTTGCCCTGATGAGGGCCGGGATAATCGTAGCCTGTGGTCAGCTTGCATTGTCCGTTCTCGGTGAGCGTGCCGTTCTTGATGTCCTCGGCACGATAGATGGACTGGTCCACCCAGTCCCATATACAACCGCCGATACCATATTTGCTGCCGTTCTCCATGATGTCCCAATAGTCCTGCAGGTTGCCCACGGCGTTGCCCATGGCATGGGCTATCTCGCACATGAAGCCCGGCTGCCCCGCCCAGTTGGAGTTGCTGATATACTCCACGTTGGCCAACGTGGGATACATCATGCTCCAAAGGTCGGTACCCTGAGTTCCCCGGCCGGCATTGGTGGCGCCCTCGTAGTGGATGGGACGTGGGTCAAGCGAACGGGCGGCATCGTAGATGGCCAGGTGGTTCTGACCGAAACCGCTCTCGTTGCCCAGGCTCCAGAAGATGACACTGGGGCAGTTGCGGTCGCGCACCACCATACGTGTCATGCGGTCGAGGTATTGCGCCTTCCACTTGTTCGACTTGCTGACGAAAGCGTTGCTGTTGGCCCAATTGTAGTGGCACTCGATGTCGGCCTCGTCCATGATATAAAGTCCGTAGTGGTCGAAGATGGAGTACATCTTTGCCTCACGGGGATAGTGGCTGGTGCGGATGGTGTTTACGTTGGCCTGCTTCATCAGGGTCACATCCTTCAGCATGGTGGCCACATCCAGCGAACGTCCGTGTACGGGATGCGTGTCCTGCGTGTTCACTCCGTTGAACATGATTCTCTTGCCGTTGATGTACACCAGCCCGTTCTTTATCTCGATGTGGCGGAAGCCGAACTTGGTGGAGAACGCCTGTTCTTCCTTTCCGCCATCCTTCTGCTGTATGACCACGGTATAGAGGTTGGGAATCTCGGCGCTCCACAACTGCAGGTCGGCCAGTCCCTCAAAGACCACTTCCTCCGCCTTTTCTGTTTCTCCGGCAGCGAAGCTCACAGCCACCTCCTTCGTGGCGACCACCCGGTCATCGGGTGACAGCAGAGACACCTGCACGACCTTCGCGGCGGCAGCGGCATCGCGGTTGTCCAGGGTGAGCCGCACCTTCATCGAACCGCTGCGATAGTTGTCGTCGGCATTCAGTTCGCCGGTGATATAATGGTCATGGACATAGGTTTTGGGCGTGGCGAAGAGATAGACATCACGATGGATGCCGCTCATGTGGAACGCGTCCTGCCCTTCGAGATAGGAACCGTCGGTCCAGCGGAACACCTGCACGCTCACATTGTTCTCGCCGGCACGAAGCACGCCGGTCACGTCAAACTCGGCATCGTTGGTGGAGCCTTGCGTGTAGCCCACATACCGGCCGTTCACCCACACATAGGCTCCGCTGTAAAGGCCGTTGAAGTGAAGGAACACGCGTTTGTCGGTCCACGTCTCGGGCATCATGAAGGTGCGGCGATAGGAAGCCACCGAGTTGAGCAGCCCGTCCTTCATCCGGATATAGGGGGGCTGGTCCTCGAACGGATAGTTCACATTGATGTAATAGGGTTGCCCGTAGCCCTTCATCTCCAGACAAGAAGGCACGGTGATGGTGTCCCAATCCGACACATCCACCCCGTCGCCCCAGAAGTCCTCCTCGCCGGGACGCTGCTCGGGCGACTCCACCCAGTTCAGCCGCCACACGCCGTTGAGCGACAACACTTCGGAACTGTTGGGCGTGAGCCAAGGCCTGTTATAGAAAGCCTCATCCTGCCTCATCTCCTGCACCGAAGCATAAGGGATGTAAGTGGCATGGGGTTTTTCCTTGTTCTGCTCGAAGACGAGTTCGTTCTCCCAATCGTTGCGGCCTCCGGTGGGAATGTCGTCCACGATTTTCAGCACAAACTTGGTGTTCTCGCCTGCATTTTCCACCATGGCCGTGGCATCATCGGCAGCAGAGGAAACATAATAGTTCTTCCTCTCCCTGTCGTTGTAATACCGGATATTGTAGACACCCTCTTCGCCCTCCACAGGCTCGAAGGTGGCTCTTTGGTTTGAGTTGGCCGCATCAATCGTCCATTGCAGCAGTTTCTTGTTGCCATACAGACCGGCATCGATGGCTTTGTCAAAGGGCTCGCTGTAGATGACAAACGTGCCCGCCTCGCTTCCTGCGGCCAGCGACCACACCTGGCCCTCGTTTTCGGCATCCGCCTCGTCCAGATAAATCAGAGCATCGTTTGAACCGACATTGCGATTGGAGAACACTTTACCCGTTGCCTTGTGGGTAATCACATAATAGAGACCGACGGCGGGAGCCACCCGACCCGCCTCCAGGCGGAAATAAGAGGCGGAAGCCGTCAGGTCGGTCTCCATCTTCAGACGACCGCTCTCCAGGGCCGTCAACACACGCGACCTGTCGGTGGCGAAAAACAATTGGTACACATCCTCCAGTCCCTCAACGGGCTCCACCAGGAACTTCTGGTTCTCGTTGCTCGTGCTGGTGGTCCACTGCAGAAGCATCCAAGGTTCCTTTGCCACGGGTGCCATGTCCAGAGCCATGCTATAGTTGGGATTGGACACGGCGAACACATTGTCGCCGTCCTCCGTGGGCAGGAACATCCACTCCTGGCCGGGCGACGCGACATCGGCATCGGCCAATGTGATGGGGGCATCCAGTGCACCGCTGTTGCCGTTGGTCACGGCCTTATTGGTGTTCACGTTCACCAGTCGGTAGACTCTTCCCGGCTCCACGTCCGCCCATGCGGTCAGCGACATGAGCATGCTCAGGAGGCAGGTCAGAAACATCTTCCCACAGGGGAAGTGATAAGAAGTTTTTTTCATATAATCATCTATAAAAAAGGTTATTCAGGTAGCAAATATACAGAATTAAATCGAGCCCTTGCATACCGGATTTCAAAAAATCACCACTCCACATCCTCACGTCCGTCCACGTGATTCAGGTGACGGGCCAGAACGAAGAGATAGTCGCTCAGGCGATTGATGAAGCGCAGAAGGCGGGCATCCACCGTAGCCCCCGTCTCTTTCAACCGCAAGATACAGCGCTCGGCCCGACGACAAACCGTGCGGCACACGTGGGCCTGGGCCGATGCCACACTGCCACCGGGCAGGATGAACGCACGCATGGGCGTGAGCGAGGACTGCAGGCGGTCGATTTCCTTCTCCACCCTTTCCACATCATCAGCCGTCACCACCAGGGATTCGGCCACCTCACCCGCATCACTGTCCGTGGCCAGATTACCGCCCACCACAAACAACCGGCGCTGCACCCGGCTCAGAAAGTCGCGGTCAGCATCCTGCGTGCAATGGCACAAGAGCAGACCGATGTGGCTGTTCAACTCATCGACCGTGCCATAAGCCTCCAGCCTGTCACAACTCTTGCTCACTCTCTGTCCGCCCACAAGGCTGGTCTGCCCGGCGTCTCCTGTACGTGTGTAAATACTCATCTGCTAATGCTTTATCGTTATTTCGGCTACTAATTTACGTTTTTTTTCACAACCGCAAAAAAAACACTGCGGCGAAGGGCAAAAAACATGAACATCTTTTTCAAAAACATGAACATGAAAATAAAAAACATGTTCATGTTTTTGGCCGTTCATCGCAATCTTTATATTTATGGGGCAACGGGGAGCTCATTCCTCAGCCGGACGCTCGGTCTGATTCTCCGGCCAGTTGACCAAATAGACGTGTTCCGTGGCACGCGTCAGGGCGGTGTAGAGCCAGCGGAAATAGTCGGGCGAAAGCATATCCTCGGTGAGGTAGCCCTGGTCGATATAGACATGCTGCCACTGGCCGCCCTGCGCCTTGTGGCAGGTGATGGCATAGGCATATTTCACCTGAAGGGCGTTGTAGTAGATGTCCTGCTTCACCCGGTTCATCAGTTCGCGGCGCACGGATATCTCAGGATAGTCCTCGCAAACGGCGTGAAACAAGCGTTCCTGCTGCTCCCGGGTCAGTGCAGGCGCCTCGGCCTGAAGCGTATCGAGAAGCAGGGTCAGCTCCATCTCCTGATGGTTGTAGTCGGGAAAACGCAGCGTTGCATCCACAAACCGGAAGCCATAGAAGCCGCGCTCGTTGTGCACACGCCTGACGACGGCCACGTCACCATTGGCGATGAAGGGCATCTGAGAGGCGGCATCCTTATTCTCCTCCGCCAGCTTCTCGGTCCAGAAATAATTGTTTTTGGCCACGATAATCTGGTCGCCGCTGCCCAGTTCCGCATCCATGTCCAGGATGCGTGCCCTTATACCATTATTATATATGTTGGCACGTTTGTTGCTGCGCGTCACCACGATGGTCTGGTCGGTGCCGCAACGGTGATAGCTCTGTTCCAGGCTTTCGATAAGCTCGTTGCCCGGCAGGATGGTGATGTCGGGAAACCCCGTCACCCTCATCTTGGGGAAAGCGGAAAAGGCCTGCCCGTCGATCAGATTGCGCAGTCGGGTGGCATTCCACAAAATGCCGGACTCATCGGCCTGGCGCACCACTTGAGTCAGCTCCATCTGCCTCACGTGCAAACCATAACCCCGCAGCCACGAAACGCTGAGAGCCGGACTTTGCTCCTCGCCCACCGGGGGCAGCTGAGCCCGGTCGCCGATAAGCAAAAGGCGGCAGTTCTCGCCGGCATAGACATGACGCACCAGATCGTCCAGCAGACGCCCGCTGCCGAAATATCCTCCGCTGTTGCCGCTGTTTGCAATCATCGAAGCCTCGTCCACGATGAAAAGGGTGTCTCGCATCAGATTGGGCGTCTGCACAAAATTGTTCATCTCGGGATTGAACACTTTCTGACGATATATCTTGCGGTGAATGGTATAGGCGGGCAGCCCGGCATAGAGCGAGAACACCTTGGCGGCCCGCCCCGTGGGAGCCAGCAGGAGCGTGCGCAGGTTCAAGCGGGTCAGGACCCGCACCAAGGCACTCACCAACGAGGTTTTTCCCGTGCCCGCATATCCGCGCAGCAAAAACGCCTCCTCACGGTCCGGAGAAAACAGGAAATCGGCCCAAAGCGACACCGTTTCACGCTGCCGGGAAGTGGGCACATGGGAAAATTCCGCAAGGATAAGGGATTCTATGTCTTCCTTTCTCATTATTACAGATAAAAAAGTTGGAGTAAATGTGGGAAAGTTCGGTTTAAATGTTTAATTTTGCAAGACGAAGATACAAATAAATAGCAAAATAACCATCATGAAAGGATCTAGAATCGCAATTAACTCTGTTTTGTTTGTCTGCGCAGTGGCATTGGCCTTCATCTGCTATCGCAGCATCAAGGACCGGGAGGAATTTAACACCGAAGTGGTTCTGCGCGAAAATCTTGTAAAGGCCCGCCTGCTTGAGGTGCGTGCCGTAGAAGAGGCATACAAGGCGCAATACGGCCGCTATTGCCCCGACTGGGATACGCTCATCGCCTACATCCAGGTGGGGCAACTGCCCACCATCACCAAGCAGGGCGTGCTGAGCGACTGGCACCTGGAACAGGGCCTCACAGAGAGCAAGCTGGCCAAAATCCTGCACTCGCCCAACAACGCCGCAGACATCGAGAAATATCGCCTGCAGGACTTCGTGCGCGACACAGTGTGGAGCAGCCTGAAGGACTCTCTCCTGGGGCCTGACTATGACGTGAACCAGATTTGCATCATCCCCAGTTCAGACAATGAGAAGTTTATCCTGGAGACCGATTCGTTCATGAACAAGAGCCAGATTATAATCCAGACCATGCAATGTATGGCTCCCTTTGCCTCTTATCTGCACGGCGACCGCAACGACTGGGTTCGTGAGAAGGACAACCGAGAGAAAGATGCCGAGGACCGTGGCGTATACGGCGGTCTGAAGATTGGTGAAGAAGGCGAAGCATGGAACAATAATGCCGGTAACTGGGAATAATCCTTTCACAGATAAAAGATTGTCCATCTGCGTGTCTGCGGGTGGATTTTCTTTTTTATCCGCCGCTGCACAGGTTCACAAAAAAGCGGAACCCGAGCAGTTGCTCACCGAGCTACGCACAGAACTGGAGCGATACACCCTGGTCAACAATGATTTCTCCGAGGTGACTCTGCTTATCGACGGCCTCTCCACACGCATTCCCCTGAACGAGTTCCGCAGCGAAGAGGTGCAGTCTCTCTTCCGGTTGACCTATGGAAACGGAGTGCCCGAAGGCACGGTAATCCGCTATGAAGTGCTGGGAGTGCTGGAACTGGTGGAGGTCTTTGCCTTGAGGCCCGAAGTGGAAGACATCGTGAAAGAGTTTTTCCCCTCCGCATCCACCCACAGCCTGCACGGACAGATTCTTTTGCGCGGATTGGAGGCCGAAGCACGCATGCCGCTGGGAAAAAGACGCATGCACGCCAGCGTCAAAGGCTCGCAACTCATGCTTTTCACGTTTGTGGACAACCGGCTCAACTATTGCAACACGTTTGCCGCTGGCGACCTTCGGGGAAGGCTCTACTACACGCTCTATGTGTGGACCCATCTGGAACTGGCACAAGAGCGCGACATCCTGGTGCTGCATGGCTCGGATGAAGAGTTCCACACAGAAATTAAACAATTCATACGAGACATCGAATGCGTGTAATCACCGGAAAATACAAAGGGCGGCACTTTCAGGTGCCCCGCACCTTCAAGGCCCGTCCCACCACGGACTTCGCCAAGGAAAACATCTTCAACGTGCTGCAAAGCTATGTGGACTTTGACGAGGAACCTGCGGCGCTCGACCTCTTTGCCGGCACAGGAAGCATCACACTGGAGTTGCTGAGTCGTGGCTGCGGTCAGGTGGTCTGTGTGGAAAAAGACCCTCTTCACTTCAGTTTCATTACCGGTTTTATTGACAAACTGGGTGACAAGAACGCTTTTCCCGTGCGGGGAGATGTCTTTAAATACTTGGCAAAAACGCGCGAACAATTTGACATAATCTTTGCCGACCCACCATATACCTTGGACAACATCCAAGAGATTCCCGACCTCATCCTCGACCGCAACCTGCTGAAGGAGGGGGGCATTCTGGTGCTGGAGCACGGCAAGGCCAACGATTTCTCCGGACACGAAAGGTTAGCGGACCACCGTACTTACGGAAGCGTCAACTTCTCGTTGTTCCGGTAGCCCACAATTTTCCTTTCAAGCCGGTCATCAGATTCGCAATTTTTCTATCGTTCCAATAAAAACGTCCGCTTGTTTTAATCGAAACAAGCGGACGTTTTTATTGGAACGATTCAGGCTTATTCTTTTTTCCCTACATAATTCTCGCGGGACGCATGGGTGCCGAACCACGTTCGCGGCCGGGGCCTCCACCGGGACCGCCGGGACCTCCCATACCGGGTGCGCCCATACCGGGACCGTTCTCCTTACGTGCCTGCTTGTTACCCACCAGGTTGAGTTTATAGATGAGGTGAACCATGAAGTAACTGTTGATGGCGTTGTTGTAAGAATCGCTACGCATGGTGGCGCTGATCGAACGACTGATGTTTGAACGTTGCCCCAACACGTCATACCATTCAAGCGACACCGTAAGGTCCTGACCTTTCAACCACTTCTTCAGTCCCTGGCTGAGCTGGGCGTTCCATATCAGTTCGTTGGTGTTCATGGACTTGTCGTCATATCCGCGACGACTTTCCTTCACGATGTCCGAACTGAAGGTCATGTTCCAAGGAGTGGTCACCTGGGCATTGCCACCATATTCAAAGGTCCACGTATCCAGGTTGGCCTTGGTCTGCACATTGTTACGTGCGTGATTGTAGCTGAAACTGCCTTGTAAGCCGAAATCCACACTCCAATCCTGGTTCAGTCCCAGGTCTCTGCGATAGTTGAGACGGAGATTTTCGCGCACGCTCGTCTGCTTGGTAATCTGTTTGGAAATATTCGTGTGGGCGAAAAGACCGTCCATATCCACATTGCCGCCGGGTCCGCTGGTCAGATATTTGCGTGCGTCATCATCTATGTCTCCACTCTGATAGCCCACGGAATGGGTGTAACCCACCAAGGTGAAAGAACTGATGTTAAAATATTTTCTCTTACCCATGGCCGTATTGAACACAAAATTGGGCTGAATGTTCCAATTGCCGTCGATATTCAAGGGGCGGCTGTAACGGGCACCCGTCTGCTGGTCATAGATGGTGGCATTGGAAATGCTGCGGCGCGTGTTGGTGGCATTCAGATGAATGCCATAGGTGGTTTGCGTCTCCTCTAAATAATTATTATAGAAAAGGTAGAACCTGTCGCTCCAGGAACTCTTAAGGCCGGCATTACCTGTGGAGATATTCAAGGGGTCGCTGGTGTCCAACACCTCAAGCAAATTGGTCATGGAGGGTTGGTTCATGGAGCCGAAATAGCGCATGTTCAGCTGGCTGGTCTTGGAAATCTTCCAGCGCACACCCAGTGAGGGCGACCAATTATTGGTATGCCGAACGATGGTCGTATCCACATCGGCCTTCTGATAGTCCATATGGGTGGTCTGAGGCTGGAAACTTACACCGGCATTCACGCGCAGACTGGACTCATCGCCCAATTTCTTAATGTATCGGAACATCAATCTGGCATCGTGGTTCAATTCCTTATAGGTGGCATACTGCGAGTTTTGAAAATCCTTAATCATAGATGTCGGGTCCAGACCGGGCAATATACCCGTATAGAGTTGCTCCGCCGTGTAATTGGTGAGACCTTCTTTCTCCAAATAATCTGTCATATCCTGCCAAGTGAGCATGGTGCGGTTTTGGTCTTGGAAGCGGCGTTGCGCCTGATAACTTATCTGCAGATTCAGGGATTTGGTCAGGGGTTCGGTGTAGCTCAAGCGGCCTTGATAGTAATAACTCTTGCTGGGTGAAGTGGTCGTTTGATAGGTATTGTCATCGGTGAGACCGCTTTGATAATACTTCACCAACGAGAGGCTGTTGGCATCGCTGTAGCTCTTGCTGTAGTTTCCTGCCAGGTCAAGGGTAACATTGCGACCGGCTTTCTGCAATCGGCGGTTGATTTGCAGGCGTGCACCTCCGCTATTGCTGTGCCCTTCGCTTTCGGAGATGCGGTCATTGGCATTCACGCGAATGTTGTCCTCGTCGTTCCAGTCGGCGTATTCCTTCAGGGGGTCGGTCATTCCCGCTTTGTAGGGGTCGCTGTTGAAGGTCACGCTTTGGCTTTTCGAGAAGAGGTCATTCCTGCTGAATGAATAGGTGGGGCGGAAATTGACGTTGGTCATCGAGTCGGGACTCCACTCCAATTTAAAACCGGCGTTCACGTCATGGGCATTACGCAGGCTGCTTGCCATTGAATTGGTGAAGTTGCTGGCCGACTCCGTCAGGAAGGTCTGGCTGTTGGTGCGCCCCAGTTGGTCAGTTTCGTTGCCACGATAACGCACATTTCCGCCGATTTCCAGGGCACCGGCCTCACGGTCCTTCTTGCCGTTCTCCCAATTGAAGTTCACTCCCCCCTCGGTGGTGGTTCGGATTCCGTCGCCGGCACCACGCCATCCCCCGAAGCCGCGGTCGGACACATTGTTGCGCCCGCCGATGACGGCCAGCTGATAGTTGTCCATGAATCGCATCACGTTGCCCTTGGCGGTGTAGCGTTCCTCGGTGCCGGCCCCCAGGTCCAGGTTCAGGATCCAACCTTCTTTCATACCTTTCTTAACGGTGAAGTCCAGCACCGTCTCTTCCTCGCCGTCGTCAATACCGGTGACGCGGGCATAATCGCTCTGACGGTCATATGCTTTCACGTTCTTCACCATGTTGGCGGGCAGGTTCTTCACGGCCGTTTGTGTATCTCCGTTCATAAACTCCTTGCCTTCCACCATAATCTTCTTCACCGTCTTGCCGTTGATTTTGATGGTTCCGTCGTCCTGAATCTCAGCGCCCGGGAACTTCTTGATAAGTGCCTCCAGATTCGACCCCTCGGGCACGCGATAGGCATCGGCATTATATACAAATGTGTCGGCCCTCACCTCCACTTGGGCTGCCGCCGCCGACACGATGGCCTCGCGCATCACTTTCACATCCTCGTTCATCGTCACCGTACCCAGGTTCATCGTCTCCTGGTCCTTCTTAATGGTGATGGAATGGAACTGTGTCACATAACCCATGTAAGTATATCTTAGGAGGAATGTTCCCTCCTTTCGCGTGCTGATACGCCACGTTCCTTCTATGCCCGTGGCCACACCGGCCACCACGGCACTGTCCTTGGGATTGAGAAGGGCGACTCCGGTGCCTGCAAGAGGTTCACCCTCGGCGGCTCCGTCCAACACTTTACCCGTGAGGACATGGCTCTGTGCCCATACGGATGTACCCATTATACATAAAAAGAGGAGGAGGGAAAGTTTTTTCATGTCTTAGCGTTGTATTTTGCGTTGTATTTTCATTTGACTAAAACTAAGACCCAAGAAAACAGGGAAAGTTTAATCACCTGACTGCAAAAAAATGTAAACCCCACCCCTCTTGCAATTATTTTATCTAATTTTGTGATAGATATGGAAAAGAAACAAGATATCATTATCAGCCAAAATATCGCCGCTACGCTCACAGAGGCCATAGAAAAGGTGAAACATGACCGCCTGTTCGTGCTCACCGACACCACCACCCTGCAGCTATGCTGGCCCGTGGTGAACCCATTGCCCGTTCTGGGCAAGGCACAGATGATTACCATCGGAGCCACCGACGAGTGCAAGACGTTGGAAAGCCTGAGCCACGTGTGGACATGCCTGCAACAGGGAGGAGCCACACGCCACAGCCTGCTGGTGAACCTGGGAGGCGGAATGGTCACAGACCTGGGTGGCTTTGCCGCCAGCACCTTCAAGCGGGGGATTGCCTATATCAACGTGCCCACCACACTGCTGAGCATGGTCGACGCCTCGGTAGGCGGCAAGACGGGCATCAACTTTGGCGGACTGAAGAACGAGATTGGCGTGTTCAACAGTTCGGAGAGCGTGATTCTCGACGGCGTTTTCCTGCGCACACTCAGCCACGACAATATCCTCTCGGGCTATGCCGAGATGCTGAAGCATGGTCTTATCAGCAACGAGGAGCACTGGAACGAGTTGTTGAGTTTCGACTTGGACCGGCCCGACTACAATACCCTTACCCAAATGGTGGGCACCAGCGTGGCAGTGAAGGAGCGCATCGTGGAGGAAGACCCTCACGAACACGGCATACGCAAGGCGCTGAACGTGGGGCACACCGTGGGGCATGCCTTCGAGGCCCTGGCCCTGGAACAGGGTCGTACCGTGTTGCATGGCTACGCCGTAGCCTGGGGCATGGTATGTGAACTGTTTCTCTGTGCCGTGCACTGCGGCTTCCCCACCGAACGGATGCGACAGGCCGTTCAGTTCATCCGTCACCATTACGGAGAATTTGCCATCACCTGCAACGACTATCCCCGCCTGTTCGAGTTCATGACCCACGACAAGAAGAACACCGCCGGGCAAGTCAATTTCACCCTGCTGGGCAATATCGGCGACATCCGCATCAATCAGACAGCCACCCGAGAGGAGATTTACGAAATGCTCGATTTCTTCCGCGAAGGACTGTGAGAGCCAACCCTCAAAATTACCGGAATTAGCGCCACGTCCCTACTTTGTGGATGATTTTTATCACTTTGGCACGCTTTTTGATTCACCCGACTATAGAACAAACATCAACAACCAAGTACTAACTATATAAATAAGGAGAAAAAACTATGACAGCACTTTGGATTATCCTGGGCATCGTTGCCCTGATTGCCCTGTGGCTTATGGGGACCTACAACAACCTGGTGGGACTGCGCAACAACCGCGAGAGCGCTTTTGCCAACGTAGACGTGCAGCTGCAGCAACGCTACGACCTGATTCCCAATTTGGTGAACACCGTGAAAGGCTATGCCACCCACGAGAAGGAACTCCTGGAAAGCGTCACACGCGCCCGCTCGGCAGCCATGGGAGCCACCGGCATCGACCAGAAGGTGGAGGCCGAGAACCAACTCTCTGCCGCCCTGCAGGGACTGAAAGTGCAGTTGGAGGCTTATCCCGAATTGAAAGCCAACCAGAACTTCATGCAGTTGCAGAGCGAACTGGCCGACATCGAGAACAAACTGGCCGCCACCCGCCGCTTCTTCAACAGCACCACCAAGGAGCTGAACACCAGCATCCAGAGTTTCCCTGCCAATCTGGTGGCCGGCATGTTTGGCTTCCACACCCAGCCGATGTTTGAAGTGGCCGACCGCGCCACCATGTCCACAGCCCCCAAAGTAAGTTTCTAAAGGAGCATGAAATACGTAGGAATGCAAACCCAAATCCGGCGCAACAACTTTTATTCCATGTTGTTGCTGCTGGCTTTCCCTGTGATACTATTGGTCACGGTGTGGGTTTTCCTTTTTCTTATCAACTGGTTTAACGGAGGCTTTTACGATGCCTATGGCGATTTTGTGCACGAAGTGAACTATACCGAAGTCAATGCCTATTTCCTAAAGGCCCTGCCTTGGGTGGTAGGGGGAGTCGGAGTATGGTTCCTCATCGCATACGCGTTCAACAGCCAGATGATTCAGAGCGCCGTGGGAGCACGCCCCCTGGAGCGGCGCGAGAACCCGCGCGTGTACAACATCGTGGAGAACCTGTGCATCGCCAACGGAATGGACATGCCCAAAGTGAACGTGGTGAACGACCCCCAGCTCAACGCCTTTGCCAGCGGCATCAACAAAAGCAGCTACACCGTGACGGTGACCACCGGCCTGCTGGATCTGCTGGATGATGACGAATTGGCAGGAGTCATCGGCCACGAACTGACACATATACGCAACCGCGACACCCGGCTGCTGATTACCGGCATCATCTTTGTGGGTATCATCAGCACACTCATGAGCATGATCGTGCGTATGCTCTACTACAACCTGTGGTTCGGAGGAGGCAGCCGCCGGAGCAGTGACAAGGAGGGAAACAACGGAGCCGGCATGGTCATCGTCCTGGCAGTGGGCCTTGTGTGCATGGCCATCGCCTACCAGTTCTCCATACTCACCCGCTTCGCCATCTCACGCCGGCGCGAGTACATGGCCGATGCCGGAGGTGCCGAGATGTGCGGCAACCCACGCGCCCTGGCCAGTGCGCTGCGCAAGATATCCCGCGACCCGGGACTGGACAACGTGGAGCGGGAGGATGTGGCCCAACTCTTCATCATGCGTCCCGATGAGATGAAAGAGGGGGTGATGAGCCTGCTCAGCGGTCTCTTCAGCACCCACCCCGACCCCGCCAAACGCATCGCCATCCTGGAGCAATTCTGAACGCAAGACAAGATTGTGACATAACACAGCACCCCAAAAGTCTTTACCCGACTTTTGGGGTGCCTTTTTATTGGCAGAAAAACATCAAGACGTTTTTGAAAAACATGTTCATGTTTTTAGATAAACATCCTCATGTTTTTCCCAAAACATTCACATGCTTTTGGAAACTTTTACAAGAGACCGTGCCACACAGGCTTTAATACGGCATCGTCGATTAGCCAAGTATCTTACTCACAAGAGGCTAACGCTTCGCTCACAGCCTTTTCGATAGCCTCGCCACGAAGGCCGCGTGCCAGGATGGTGCCGTCGGGAGCAAAAAGGATGATTTCCGGAATGCCCTCGATATCATAGGCATCACTGCCGGCCTGCTGTGCATTGAGCATCTGGGGATAGTTGATACCCAACTCGTCCACAGCCGCCTTTGTGTCGGCGGGCTCGTCCCAGGTGGCAACACCCAGCACAGTGAATTTATCGCCGGCATATTTGTCGTGAACAGCTATCAGGTTGGGCACCTCCATGCGGCAGGGACCGCACCAGCTGGCCCAGAAATCCGCCAACACATACCGGCCCTTGCCCACATAGTCGCTCAACTTCGTGGTCTTGCCCTCATAGGTGGCTTCGAAGTCGACAAACATCTGACCCTCCTGATTTCCGGTTTCTACGGTTGCCTCGGCAACGGCAGTGTCTTCGGTCCCGGTTTCCGCAACGGCAGTTTTGGTCTTTTGGCAACCCACCATGCCAAGTGTGGCCGCCAGAATCAAGCTAAGAGGAAGCTTCTTCATACTCTTTTCGTTTAAATGATTAATGATAAACATTTACAAATGTAGGGATAAATTTGTTGCTTTCAGTCTAAAAAACTATTTTTGTAATCATGAAAAAGTTTTTATATCTTTTACCCACACTCAGCTTGGCCGCAGAAGCCATGGCTCAGGGTCAGCAAAGACCCAACATCGTGTACATCATGAGCGACGACCACACGGCACAGATGATGTCGTGCTATGGCCACAGCCCCATCTCCACGCCCCACATGGACGCCATCGCCGAGGGGGGAGTGCTGTTCAACAACAGCTTCGTGGCCAACAGCCTCAGCGGCCCCTCACGCGCCTGCATGCTGACGGGCAAGCACAGCCACAAGAACGGTTTTACCAACAACGAGCACGGCATCTTCGACGGATCGCAACAGACCATGCCCAAACTGATGCGGCAGGCCGGCTATCAGACGGCCCTCATCGGCAAATGGCACCTGGTGAGCACACCCACAGGATTCGACCACTTCGAGATTGTGCCCGGGCAAGGCGACTACTACAACCCCACGTTCATCACCATGGACGGCAAAGAGCACATCGAAAAAGGCTATCTCACGAACATCACCACGGACAAGGCCATCGAATGGATGGAGCAGCGTGACAAGGAAAAGCCCTTCATCCTCTTCGTACACCACAAGGCCGTGCACCGCGACTGGCTGCCCGAGATGAAGTACCTGCGCCTCTATGAAGACCAAACCTTCCCCTACCCCGAGACATTCCACGACGCATGGGGCGGAAGAAAGGCCGCACGCCTGCAGGAAATGAGCATTGCCTCGCCCCACGACATGGACCTCATCTACGACAACAAGATTTACTCTCCCGGCGACACCTCACGCCTGTGCGAACGCTACCTGAGCTACGTGAACCGGCTGGACGAGGCCGACCGCAAGACCTATTTCGAGTTTCACGACTCGCTGACCGCAGCCTTCAAGAAGAATCCGCCCGTGGGACAGGCTCTGAAGGAATACAAGTACCAACGGTACATGCGCGACTATGCCAAGGTGACCCGCTCGCTCGACGACAACATCGGCCGGTTGACCGATTACCTGAAGGAAGCCGGCCTGTGGGACAACACCCTGGTGGTGTACACCAGCGACCAGGGCTTCTACATGGGCGAGCACGGATGGTTCGACAAGCGGTTCATGTACGAGGAGAGCTTCAACACCCCCCTCATCATGCACCTGCCCCGGGGCTATGAGCGTCGCGGCAACATCGATGAAATGGTGCAGAACATCGACTATGCCCCCACGTTCCTTGACATGGCCGGAGCGCCCATCCCCGAAGACATTCAGGGCCAAAGCCTGGTGCCCCTGCTGAAAGGCGAGAAGGTCATCGGCCGCTGGCGCGATGCCATCTACTACCACTTCTACGAGTATCCCGCCGAGCACTCGGCCCGCCGCCACTACGGCATACGAACCAAGAGCTGGAAACTCATTCATTTCTATAACGATATAGACCAATGGGAGATGTATGACCTGGAGAAAGACCCCCACGAACTGCACAACCTCTACGGCCAGCCCCGCTATGCCAAGCAGCAGAAACAACTGCACAAACAATTGCGTCGCCTGCAAAAGCAATACGATGACCCCATCGAGAGCCAAATCAAGTAAAGCGTGCGGGCAAAACGCTATGTAAATAGTTTTTCGTACCTTTGTATCGCAAAAGAAACATATAAAACATAAACAACTATGGCAAAGAAAGCTTTATTGATGATTTTGGACGGATGGGGCATCGGCAACCATGGCAAGGGTGACACCATCTTCCAGACTCCCACCCCCTACATGGACTACCTGAACGCCACATACCCCAACAGCCGGCTGCAGGCCAGCGGCGAGAACGTGGGTCTGCCCGACGGACAGATGGGTAACAGCGAAGTGGGCCACCTGAACATCGGTGCCGGACGCATCGTTTATCAGGATCTGGTGAAAATCAACCGTGCATGCGCCGACGGCAGCATCATGCAAAACGCTGAAATCAAGAGCGCATACGAATACGCCAAGGCCAACGGCAAAAACGTACACCTTATGGGTCTGACCTCCGACGGCGGCGTGCACAGCTCGCTGGACCACCTGTTCAAGTTGGTGGAAATCGGTAAGGAATATGGCGTGCAGAACACCTTTGTACACTGCTTCATGGACGGTCGCGACACCGACCCCAAGAGTGGTAAGGGCTTTATCGAGGCCCTGCAAGCCGAGTGCGACAAGGCCGGCAACGCCACCATCGCCAGCATCATCGGCCGCTTCTATGCCATGGACCGTGACAAACGCTGGGACCGCGTGAAGACGGCTTACGACCTGCTCGTAAGCGGCGAGGGCAAACAGGCCGCCAACATGGTGGAGGCCATGGAGGAGAGCTATGCCGACGGCGTGACCGACGAATTCGTGCTGCCCATCAACAACAGCACCGTGGACGGAACCATCAAGGAGGGCGACGTGGTCATCTTCTTCAACTATCGCAACGACCGCGCCAAAGAGCTGACCATCGTGCTCACCCAGCAGGATATGGACGATCAGGGCATGCACACCATCCCCGGACTGCAATACTACTGCATGACTCCCTATGATGCAAGCTTCAAGGGCGTGCACATCATCTTCCCCAAGGAGAACGTGACCAACACCCTGGGCGAATACCTCAGCCAGCAGGGCAAGACCCAGTTGCACACCGCTGAAACCGAGAAGTATGCCCACGTGACCTTCTTCTTCAACGGCGGACGCGAGACCCCCTACGAAGGCGAGGAGCGCATCCTGGTGGCAAGCCCCAAGGTGCAGACCTACGACCTGAAGCCCGAAATGAGCGCCCCCGAGGTGAAAGACCGCCTGGTGGCAGCCATCAAGGAGGACAAATACGACTTCATCGTGGTTAACTTCGCCAACGGCGACATGGTGGGTCACACCGGTGTGTACGAAAGTATCCAGAAAGCCGTGACAACCGTGGACCAATGCGTGAAGGAAGTGGTGGAAGCCGCCAAGGCCGCCGACTACGAGACCATCATCATCGCCGACCACGGAAATGCCGACAACGCCATCAACCCCGATGGCAGCGCAAACACCGCCCACAGCCTCAACCCCGTTCCCTTCATCTATGTGACCGAGAACAAGCAGGCCAAGGTGGAGGACGGCGTGCTGGCCGATGTGGCTCCCAGCATCCTGCACATCATGGGTCTGCCGCAGCCCGCCGAGATGACCGGTAAGTGCCTGATCGAAGACTAAAGACGTATTTAATCAATATGAGGAAAAAACAGGGGGGGGCTATTGTCGGCACACCCCCTGTTTGCTTTCTTCATTCCTAACACCCCATCCCATGAACGTAAACATCGAGCCGGAATGGAAAGAGGCTCTTGCATCCGAATTTGAAAAGCCTTATTTCAAGGACCTGACCGACTTCGTCCGACACGAATATGCCGCAGGCACCTGCTATCCCGCAGGAAGGAACATCTTCAATGCATTCTGGCAGACACCGCTGAGCCGCGTGCGCGTGGTCATCCTGGGACAAGACCCTTACCACGATGTGAACCAGGCCCATGGCCTCTGCTTCTCGGTGCAGCCGGGAGTTCCCTTCCCGCCCTCGCTGCAAAACATCTTCAAGGAGGTGAGCGCAGAAACGGGAGCACCCATTCCCGCCGACGGCAATCTCACACGATGGGCAGAACAAGGTGTCTTCCTGCTGAACACCTGCCTCACCGTGCGTGCCCACCAGGCCTTCAGCCACTCGGGCAAAGGATGGGAAACCTTCACCGATGCCGTGATACAGACACTCGGAAGCCGGCGCACGGGGCTGGTGTTCCTGCTTTGGGGAGCACCGGCAGGCAGAAAAGCCTCCCTGATAGACCAATCGAAGCATCTGGTGCTGCGCAGCGCACATCCCAGTCCCCTGAGCGCCTATCGAGGCTTCTTCGGCAACGGCCACTTCACACGATGCAACGAATACCTCACACAACAGGGTACATCCCCCATCATCTGGTAAGGATATGAGCAAAGAGAGCATACCCGCCGGCCTGCTGATGGTGGGCGATGTCATTCTGCACAGCGACATCATCACCGAATATTTCTGTTGCGACATCGCCAAATGTCAAGGCAGGTGTTGTGAGGAAGGCGATGCCGGAGCACCGGTCACGATGGAAGAGGTGGAGCAGATTGAAAACCAACTTGACCGTATCTGGCCCCAGCTCTCCGCAGGCGCACAGGCCGTCATCGACCGTCAGGGTGTGGCCTATGCCGATCCGGAGGGTGAACTTGTCACGTCAATCGTCAACAACCGCGACTGCGCTTTCCGCGGGTGCCGCGGATGCCTGCTCACTCCCCGCCCCATCAGTTGCCACCTCTACCCCATCCGGGCTAAACAGATGGGCCAATTCATCGGCCTGAACTACCACCGATGGGACATCTGTCGCGATGCCGTTGTCCTGGGAGAACAACGGGGCATACACGTCTACGAGTTCCTGAAAGAGCCTCTCGTCCGCCTCTTGGGCGAGGATTGGTACAGGGAACTGGAGCAGACGGCCAAGGAAGTTCTGCACACCGACAAGTAGTGTTTTTTTACGGAACGAACACCTTCTGTATATCGTCTCCGTACCGGATGGTATAAATGCCACATTTGAGAGGAATTTGCACAAGAGAGACAACATTATTGAAGACGCACCTTCCACTTAAGTCGTAGATATAAATGCGTCCGGCTTTGTTGTTGGGTGTACGTAAAGTCAAAATGCCACGCTCGATTGTATATGAAATTCCTTCGGCATGACTTTTTATGATGCCCGTATTTTTGATTACGACTTTCTGAAGAACCAGATTGTCTAACATTATATTTCCTCCACTGCCGACGATGCCACAAAGTGCAATCTCAAAAGGAGAGGAAATCCCTTCCAAGAGAAGTTTTGTCTCTTTCCAAATCCCGACGGGTGCAGAATAGTTTCTAAGCAGTTTCCATTCAGCACTTCCCAGCTCGCGGATTTGGACGGACAAAGAGCTTGGCGAGGTGTTGCTTGTGGAAAGGTCGAATGATAAAAGAAGGGCGTTGTCGGTCTGCTGAAACTCCGGCGTAATCAGCATAGTCAATATTCTGTCGTCTTCACTGCTCCATGGATCAGAGGGATATTCAAGTTTGGCATGGTATGAAATAGATGTGCCGGCGATATGCTTTCCCACTTTCCAATAATTCTCTCCGATAACAGTTTTCTGTTTCCAATCATTGCTGAGAACCACATGATTGAAGTCATCTTTCCATATAGTATCGCCGACAATTGCATAGTTGTTCTGATTGCCTGTCTCAACATTCCCGATGTGGATGCGAAAATACAACATATCGTTTTCTTCTTCAATCGCGGTAAGGGAAAAACCTGCGTCCGTTCCGTCTTGACAAATGGCTGCAGGCGTTGAATCTATTGAAAACTCATCTTTATGGCAACTTCCAGGAAACGGACACCCGTCGCTGTTAATGTTCCCATAGGAATCGGGGGCAGATGTTGGTACGGAAAAGTTGGATGAGGCGCATACTATCGAACATTCCTGAGGGAATGTGGCATTGATGGAGTTACTGATACACTTTGTCGACAAGCCGCTCCCTATATGATAAATGAGCAACCCCTCTCCGGGTACGGCTTTGTCGAACGATACCTGACGGCGATTTTCCAACAGGAAAAACTCACCCTCTACGGGTGTATTGATTCTGACAAGAGTGTTCCTCTCATATGAGGGTGCGAGGCTCAAGTCTTTGCTGTCGGCAATGACGATTTCATCGTCCCACCCGAAGTCATACACTCTGACGTATGGATTGAAGTTCGCAGGATTTACACCGTCATCGTTCCAACTGCCGGAGGCCATGATGTCCCAGTTTCCTGTCCCTTGATAGTTTCCACCAACCTGATAATCGGTATCATAATAATCCATCGCCCCCAAGGCATGTCCTATCTCATGGCAATGCGGTCCGATTCGTGATATGCCACTGCCATTGCGACCGCGTAGCTCCGGGGCACATGAATAGCGATCGATTCGGACATTACCAAGATTTATCTCGCTAAAAGTCATCTCGTGTGCCCAAATGGCATTCGAGGAAGCTCCTGCCTCTTCTCCATATCCGGCATAGATAATGTGCATATTGTCAACATAACCGTCTCCATCGGCATCATATTCCGCAAGGTCTGTTTGCGAACAAATGAAGGAAAGAGCTTCTTGAAAAAGGGCATACGGGTTCTTATCTGCCCCTCCCATACCTACATTCTGTCCGTAGTAAGACATTTCATGCCGTGCAGTGTAAGGACCGAACACATCACTGACAAGATTTAATTGGCCATGCGATACGAAGCTGTAATAGTCTGAGACACTTCCTGTCGCACCATCTGCCGAGTAGTTCCTCTGATTGAACAAGTTATTGAAGTCTGCAACGGTTTTTGTGAATCCGACATCAGGAAACTGCATCAAGACAACAAGTGCTTTTCTATTTCCGATGACAAGCTTTTTTGTTTTAGACCGACGGATTTTTCTTTCATTAGCATACTTGTCAATGGGTAGTGGACGGAGTCCCTTTTCTTGTTTTGACAAAAAGTTTCGGAGTTCCTTACTCCTATATTCCGGAGCCTCTATGCGATAAACCGATTTCTGCACGTTCCCTTCCTCGTTTGTGCTGGTGAAATACCAACCATCCGAATCTTGCACAATAGCATATCCGTCCTCTGTAAAACCGTATTTGCAGTACTCGTCACCGCAAAGTGTGATGTATGTCTCCCCCTTGTCTGTCTTGACAGAAATCGGATATGGATAGGCAATTCCGGCCATGCAAAAATGCGGTCGAGCCATTAAACCTATAATAACCAAAAGAACACGTTGAATCATGTCATTGTAGTGTTAGAAAATCGGAGCTTGGGACTATATCCGCAAGGCTCCGATTCGTGAAATGTTTTTTATCTTTTGTATAACACCGCGACAACAGAATTGTTTGAGGTATTAATCAAAGTCATCTTGAAACCGCTCTCGATAGTACCCTCAAGAGAGGCATTGCCTGATTCTTTCGGCGAAAGCAAAACAAGATTCTTGGCTCTTCTGAAAGAGTAGGAGAACGTGTTGGTTAGTGTCTGCGTACCTTCATTATAAGAGATTGACAAGATTGCCGTGGATGACGAGAACGTCAGCACTGTGGTTGAACTTGACCCATCCGAGTAGGAAGACTCTTCAACCCACCTGGTTCCGATAACCTCATTCTCATCCACTTCAGAGACGGGAGGTATCACAGGGTCGTCATCATCGTCACTGCAAGACGTTAAACCGAAGGTGCACAATGCCATGAAGAGGCAAGGCAACAACTTAAGGTACTTTTTTAAAAGCATAATGTTTGTTTTTTGCGGCCTTACAGACTCCCCCACTTGGCCAAGTTAAGATGATGAATGTTGACGTTCTTTCTGATATACAAAAAAAGCGTGGAAGTCTGTACCAGTCACTCGTTCCACAACTTGAGGCTCTCGCATTGCCCGATACAGTTGAACGAGCAACGCAGAAACCCACGCCGATGATTTATATATGACACACCCTGCCATTCCCATACATAAGCACCCACCAATGTGGTATGCACATATATGGCCGACAAACAGGGAGTATTCATAAAAAACATCCCATGAGCATCTACCGTTGCCTTGTCCTGACTGTATCTTGGAAATTTGCGAGATTTCAAGTTGTCAAGAAACAAAGCGCTTGTAAACGCTTTTCCCATATATAGTGAATCCAATCCCCCACATCCCTGCCGATGGAAATACTCTTTGAGAGTTGCCATCACGCATGCTTCGGCGCAGGTGTCTTCATCATGTGTTGTGCCCGGACGCTTCCGCAACGATAGCACAGAGAGGAAGAACTTGGAATTCATTGCAAAGATATAAAAAAACGTAAATGGTTGCAAATGTTTCCTTGATTTTTCCCGGTCCCCGTAATTTTTACTAACTATCTTTGTGACACCTTTTCACCCGCCAAGAAAGCCACAAAGCCGTCTTTCTTGTACATCCGGAGTAAAAAATTCGCAGTTTTTTCATAACTTTGTAATATAAAAAGAAACGCTTGTCAAGAATGGTGTAATAGATATGAAGTCTAAAACTTTTCTGATTTTACTGCTACTCACAGGAAGTATTTTATTTGCCATCGGTGCGTACAACCTTTATCTTCTATATGATAAGTCCGGCAAGATGGAACATACCACCGGATTCGTTACACATTTGAGAACCGAAAAAACATATCGTCACCGGAAAATATACTATAAACGCACTGCTCTTATCCAATACGGGGAAGACCTTCATAAAGACCACGTAAGCAGACAATTGTACAACCCCTTTATCTTCCAAGGAAGTGAAATTGCCCTATGGTATTCTCCAGACCACACAGAGGAGGCGGTAATACCCTCTGAGGAAGGCTTTAAATGGGGCGGCATATGGATATTGGGCGGGCTTTGCCTATTTGCAGGAATAACAATCATAAAAACAAAAAAAATATGAACATTAAGAAAGATTTATTGAGAGCAGCAGCTCTTGTGCTGCTAAGTTTGCTGGAAGTAACGCCCGTCATGGCACAATTCAATTTGAAGAAAGCGGTCAGCGGAGCGGTAAAGGCAACCAAGGCCGTGACACTGACAGACGAACAGATGGCCGGCTATGTCAAGGAGTATATCGATTGGATGGATACACATAATCAGGTATGTGCGGAAGATAGCCCTTATACGATACGGCTTGCGAAGTTGACCGAGGGATTAACGGATGCAGACGGCATTACCCTGAACTTCAAGGTATATCATGTAATCGACGTGAACGCTTTCGCTTGTGCGGATGGCAGCATCCGTGTGTTTTCTTCTCTTATGGATATCATGAGTGACGAAGAACTGTTAGGCGTAATCGGCCACGAAGTGGGACATATCGCCCATCGGGATTCAAAGAAAGGCTTCCGCACAGCTCTGCTTACATCTGCATTAAAAGACGGGATTTCATCGAATGGAGGCAAAACGGCTGCTCTGACCGAATCGCAACTTGGTAATTTGAGTGAGGCTCTGGTCAATGCCACCTATTCCCAAAAGCAAGAACGTGAAGCCGATGATTATGGCTATGATTTCTTAAAACGTGCGGGTAAGAATCCGTGGGCGATGGCTCTTTCGTTCCGGAAACTAAAAAAAATGCAGGAAGAAGCCGGAGCGGCAAAGAACAGCAAACTGAACCAACTTTTCTCCACCCATCCCGACCTTGATGTACGTATCAAGCGTATGGAAGAACGTGCCACATCCGAGGGTATCGAAAAACCGGAAACCATCGTCACAACGGCTGAACAATAAGAAAAACATCTGATTCAAACTTGTAAGGGAAGGGGACGTTCTTTCGAGAACGCCCCCCTTTTTATTACAATTCCGTTGAGAACACCATATCGACAAGGTTGAAACGGACTTTGCGGAACAGCATCATACTCTTTATCCCGAGGTTGTTTTCTTCCATATAATGGCCATGATGCTGCTCGGTCTGCACAGCAACAGATGGCACTTTAACCGAATTGCCGCCAAGGGTCAGGGTCGCGTCCGGCAATGTATAACAAAGCACCGACCACACGCCTCCCACTCCGGCCTGGTTGACGGTATCGCTTTGGCAGTGTAATGTGAGATATTCCCTGTTCGCCTCGAAAAAATCCTTGTTGAGCCTTCCGTAACCGGCATCACCGCTGTCGAGCTTTATCAGCAACGGCTGTCGGTTGATTTCGGCAGCGGCCAAAAGATTCATGCCCGTGGAAAAACACATGTTGGGCCGGACATGGGATGGAGCGGCTGCATTTCGCGGAATCTGCATTTCCTTCGCACGGAAGTCAAGCGTCACATCCTTGAGTTGAAGCATCAGCTCGCTGCCCACGATAAGATTAAGCACATCAATATACCTGTCTGCTTTTTCGTTATGGCTTCTAACATCAATGACATAGAACGGCACATCCTTTACCGTGACGTTTCCCAACGTCAGTTCCCGGGCCAGAGCATATCGCCCGGCAGACGACTCCACTCCCGTTGCCGCGACATCTGCATCCAGAAATTCCAAGCCGTAGGCTTTCGCCAAAGAATCCGTAATGACATTGACTCCGGCACCCGTATCAAACGTTATTCTCACAGGGGTGCCATTTATCTGCGCATCGGTAATCTGCATCAGGTATTGTTCGCTCTCCATCTTTCCCGCACGAACAGTATCAAAGGGAACAATTCCCTTCTCACCATCAATGGAAATCCGGTAAGGCGAATACTTTGTCAGGGCCTTGTACTGTGCCGCCATATTGGCATAAGGCACAAGGGTTGCCGAATCCACCGCCCGGTAAGCCGATGACAAGACTGAGGATAACAGGCTGTATGCCTCGTCGTTTCTGCCCACACGGCTCAAATCCATCGCATACATGACAGAACTTGAAAGAAACAAGTTTAAATCAAGATGCTCTGACCGGGTTTTGAAAAGCTCGTCAAAAGCCTCGATCGAAAGGTCGGGACGGTTGAAGCGGTTACCAATCATACACCTTGAGAATACCTCCAGAAAGGGATTGATTGAGTCTTTAGGGGTGCTGTAATAGATATCATACAGACCGAAATTGTCGGAAGCGTTCATCGCGGCACCGATGCGCTCGTCCACACTCTGAGCCTTTGCCGACATGATTAAGACAGTTACCGTCAAAAGCAGAACCGGTTTCTTCATAAGAGAATCATATTAGCTTCGAAAAAACGAAGAGGGGCTGCGCCGTAAGACTTCATTACGACACAACCCCTCAATCTTCTATCTCAATCTTTAATCGTTACTTGTCGCCAATCACGTTGAACTCGGCGCCGGTGGCAAAGCTGTCGCCGTTCTGGCTGTTGAGTGCGGTGAAGCGCACGTAGCGGGCCTTCACAGGCTTGTCCAGCATCACCTTCTGCCAGTTCTTGTTATTGGGGAAGCTGCCCTTGACCACAGGCTCGCTCCAGTTCTTGCCATCGCTGCTCACACGGATTTCATAATCCTTCACGTGGCCGTTGCTGTTGTCCTGACGGGGCAGGTAGCTGAAGCCGCGGATGGGCAGTTCCTCGTTGCAGTCGAACTCCACCCAGTAGGGATGAGAACCGAGCGTGATGCTGTACATCGAGTGCCAGAAGGTGTTGGGGTTGCCGTCCACCAAGTTCTTGGCCACATCGCCGCTGGGAGTCTCCTCGCTGCTGACGAACACCACTTCAATGGGCACCACGTCAATCTTCTCACACTTCGTCACGGTCTTCTGATCCTCCATGCCCTTATACCAAGCGGTGATAGTGGCAGCGTTGCGCTGAACGAACTCTTCGCCCTTCCAAACCTGGGGCTTCACAGTCTTCTTGGCGCCCTTCCTGGCCACCTTTGCACCTTCTTCCTCTACGGTATAGAGCACTTCCTTGCCCTTAGAACCGATGATGTTCACGCGGCCGGCACGGTCGCGCACCACCACCACGGGATAGGTGGCATCCGTCTTCACGGCCACTTGCTTGGCACGGTCGATACCCTTGGTCAAGGGACGGATAACGAAGTTCATCTGATGCAGGGCACCCTTCACGCGGTCCTGCTCCAGGGGGCCGCCTTGTCCGCAGCTGTTTCCGCCCAGTCCGTTCACCTTGCAGTCCAGATGGAGATAGGTGCCGTCGCTTGCGGGCAGCTCGTGGGGATGCTGTGCGAGGGTCAGCTGCAGGGCACTCCAGGGCAGGGCACTGGTGCTCATGCGGTCGGTGTAGTCGGCAATGAAGGCTGCACCCAGGCCGCCGGGGGTGGTGAGGGCACACCAGCTCACATCCTCACGATTGCCCATGCTCTGGGGCTTGGGGAAGTTGATGAACTGGTCCTTCACGGTGCTTTCATAGAGTCCGAAGAACTGGCCGGTCTTGCGGTCGTTATAGTTGTTGATGGGACCACGGCCATAATAAGCATATTTGCTGAAGTTCTTGGGCAACTTCATGGCATAGCCCAGGCGAGGCAGGGCAATGCTGGGGTCGCTGGTGATGATGCTGCTGCTCACGCGTATGCTGCCATCGGGGAATACGGTGTACTCTACGGCTGAAGTGAAGTGGAAGTCATCGGCCGTCATCTCGGCTCCGTCCTCCACGGCAATCCAGGGCTGGCCGGCCTTGCCGGGACGCTGGACGCCACGGCCTTTGGTCTTGGCCTGGCTCCATACATTATATAAGATGGACACGCTGCCGTCGGCATTGTGCTTCCACACGGGCTCGGCGGTAGCACGATGCTCCAACTTGTAGAGACCCTGCTGGAACCACTGGTTCCAAGCCCAGTTGTCATTATCCACAGGAGCGCGGAAAGCGTCGATACGAGGACCATTGCCCTCCTCGAAGATACAGGCACCGGCATAGCAAAGCTTCTGAATGCCGCCCTCGGCATTGGAGAACACCACTTCAAAGTCCTTGCCCATCAGGGTAATCTCGTCCTTGCTCACATTCATCTTGGTAAGTTCGCCCTTGGCAACCTCGGCGATGGTGGGATAGTTCACCTCGCTTTCGGGGCGGCGCAGGTTGAACTGCTCGGCCATCTGCACGTAGCCCTTCTTGGCCCAAGGCATATTCTTCTCCAGCTTGAAGTCCACCTCGATGGTCACGTTCTCCTTGCCGGCAGCCTTGGCCAAAGGCAGCTTCACCTGCTTCTTGGCGCGGGGCTGCAAGCCCTTCAGCTCGTTGGTGGCAACACGGGCAATCTCCTTGCCCTCACTCTTCACCACAAATTCCACATCGTTGGTCAGGGGGAGGAAGTAGTTTTTGTTGAACACCTCGGCAATGCCCTGTACGCTGTCCACAAGGGTCACGCCGACATTCTGGTACACTTTCTTCACTTCATAATACTGAGGCTTCGGCTCCAGGTCGGGCAGCATGATACCGTTCATGCAGAACATACCGTCGTTGGGCCAGTCGCCATGGTCACCACCATAGCCCATGAACTTGATGCCCGTGGTGGTGTAAGTATCGATAGCCTGGTCCACCCAGTCCCAGATGGCACCACCGCACAAGAAGTTGGTGCTCTCGATTGCCTCCCAATAGTCCACCAAGTTACCCACTGCGTTACCCATTGAGTGGGCATATTCGCTGATGTGGAAAGGATACTTGGAGTAATAACCACCCTTCACCGCGTTCTGCACGCCGTAAACCGAAGGATATTGGTTGGAGCCCATGTCCACAATATCGTTGTTACGCTCATACTGCACAGGGCGGCTGGTGTCGAAGGCCTTGATAGCCTTGTAGGCAGACACGAAGTTATCGCCGGGGCCGGCCTCGTTGCCCAGACTCCAGATAACGATGCTGGGATGGTTCACATGGCTGTGCACCAGTTCCATGTTACGGGCCACGTGGGCAGCCTCCCATTCCTTGGGATGGCTGAGCGATGCATCGCCATAGTAATACTCGTGGCTCTCGATGTTGGTCTCATCCTCCAGATAGAGGCCGTACTTGTCGCTCAGGTAGTAGAAATAGGGGTCGTTGCTGTAGTGGGAAAGACGCACATGGTTGATGTTACCTTGCTTCATGAGGAACACCTCCTTGAGCATCTGCTCCTTGCTGATGGCGTGACCGGTGGAGGGATTGTTCTCGTGGCGGTTCACGCCCTTCAGCTTCACGGGCTTGTCGTTGACATAGAAGTAGCGGCCTGCGATGCCGAACTCATCGTCCTTGGCCTCCGTGTCGCGGATTTCCACGGTGCGCACGCCGAAATAAGTGCTGGTCACGTCCAACACCTTGCCCTTCTTGTCCAGCAAAGAAGCCACCAACACATAACGGTTGGGCTCTTCCGCGCTCCACAACTTGGGGTTGTTGATGGTCAGGATGTCAGAGGCCTTGGCGGTGGTCAGTTCGGCCACTTTGTCGCCCGTGGCGTCGCCATAAAGCTCAACGGGGAACACCTCGTACTTCAAACTGCACTCCGGAGCCTTCTTGACGTAAGACTCCACCCGGGCATCCACTTTCACCTCGGCCTTTCCACCCTTGATAGAGGTGGTGCGCACGGCCATATCCTGAATCTGAAGTTCGGGGCTGCTGGTGATATAGGTGCTGCGGATGATGCCGGGCAAGCGGAACATGTCCTGTGCCTCCAGGAACGATCCGTCGCTTTGGCGATAAACCTCCACGGCCACCACCTGCTCGCCCTTCTTGTTCAGATAGGGAGTGATGTCGAAGCGGGCCGTGTTACGGCTGTTCTTGGAAAAGCCCACATAGTGGCCGTTGATCCAGAGATAGAAGAAAGAGTCCACACCATCGAAGTTGATGTACACCTTCCTGCCCTTCCAATTGGCCGGAACGGTGAATGTGCGGCGATAGGAACCCACCTCGTTACGATAGTTGAAAGTGGTCCATTCGGTGGGAGGAGTGCGCATCACACCCTTCTTCCAGTCATCCACCTTCACCTCGTGGTAAAACATCACGGGCTGGTTCACATAGAGGGGCACACCGTAAAGCATGGAACCGTCCTTCTGCAATCCCTGAACGTTCCAGCAGCCGGGCACCTTGATGTCGTCCCATGCCTCGGCATTGTAGTCCACGTTTTGGAACGTAGAGTCGCGCTTGTCGGGAGTGGGCACCCATTGGAACTTCCAGGTGCCGTCGAGACTCTGGTAATAACTGCTGTTTTCAGGCAACACGCCCAGTGCTTCCTCGGCCGAAGCGAACTGGAACATGTAGGCACGGGGCTGCTCCTTGTTCAGGCCCAATCGTGCGGGGCTTTGCCACTCTGTGCCGTCGGGGCCGGGCCGGGTGCCGTACTCAAATCCCTTCAAATTGTCGGCCTGTGCTTGAATTGCCAGAGCCAGCAATGCGGTAAAGACGATTTTTTTCATGATTTGGTTTAGGTATATATTTGATAATGTTAATAATATTCACGCACATATACCTTACAAAGATAAAGAAAAGCACATACTACACCAAACAAACCCGCATGTTTTTAGGCAGGACGGATATTTTTGAGGAGCTAACACCGAAACAAAAAAACAGAGGACGGACTCCCGTCCATCCTCTGCCTCGTTTTAGAAAAGCAAAAATATTAATTTAATTAAAAAAGAATTCTCTTCAACGTTGGTTGTTATCGATAAACAGCTTCACGGTATCCGCAGCCGCATCCATGGTGGCCGTGGCGGCATCAAACGTGGTGACGGTGGCTGTGTCCATCACCTGCAGATTCTGTTGTCTGACAGTCCCGGCTTGCGGACTCTCCCATCCCTGCTGCACGGCCATGCCCACGGAAAGCACCATGGCCAACACGGCAGCCACCTTATAGAAAGGACGCCAACGGCTGTTGAGGCTCACGCTACGCGCCTTCACCTGATGGGGGTCACGCGAATCAATAAGAGCCATCACGCGCTTGTCGAAGTCGGCATCCAACCGGACGTTCTCCACACTTTCCTGCTCTGCCACGAACATCTTGCGATAAGGAAGCAGACTTTCGGGCACATCATCCTGCGCAAAGAAACTGCGAAGGATAGCCTCCTCCTCCAACGAGGTGCCGCATTCCCAGTATTGCTCCAGCAGTTGTTCGATGTATTTATAGTCCATAATGTTCGATTTGCTCGATGATTGCTTTTATTTTCTTTCTGGCCCGATGCAGATAGACCTTCACCTGTGACTCGCCAAGACCGAGCAACAGCCCTATCTCCTCGTAGCTTTTCCCTTCCATGTCGCGCAACTCCATGATGCTTCGCTGCACCTCGGGCAGTCGGTCCATCGCCTGACGGACAAGTCGGATTCCTTCTCCGCGAACCATTTGTTCGTGTGGCGAAACATCAGCAATTGCACTTTGAGGCGCTTCTTCCTCCAGCGACACGTCTCTGCGGTTGGCCTTTTTCACGAAGTCGAGCGCCTGATTGCGACAGATGGTGATGCAGAACGCCTCCATGCTTTCGATGGTTTCCCACCTTTCCCGGGCATCCCACACGCGAAGCATCGTCTCTTGCACGATGTCCTGTGCGTCCTCCCGGTTCAGCGTGATGCGAAGCGCCAAGCGAAAAAGTTTGTCTTTCAGCGGAAGCACTTCGGCCTGGAATCTCTGTATGTTCATCACTCTCTGTATATGAAGACGAGCGAGTGGCTAAAAAGTTACACCCGCCCGTCAAAAAAAATCGTTTTTTTCTGAAATTTCTATTGAAGGATTGTGCCGTTGTTTCCGGCAATGTCTACCGCGCTGGTGATAATCACCTTCTTCACGCCGCGGTCTATGGCCCCAAAAGCGTTGTCCAATTTGGGTATCATGCCGCCGCTGACCACCTCTTCGGCCTTCAGGCGGGCATACATTTCTCTGCTGATTCCGGGTATCACGCTGTCGTCATCGTCAGGATCCAGCAACACGCCGTTCTTTTCAAAAGCCATCGTGAGGGTGACATCAAAAAACGGAACCAAAGCACAGGCCACCTCACCGGCGATGGTGTCTGCGTTCGTGTTGAGCATGTGACCCTGTCCGTCGTGGGTGAGAGGCGCCACCACAGGCACGATACCCTTATGTATCAGGTCGCTCAACAATGCCCCGTCCACACGGTCCACATCGCCCACCCATCCATAGTCCACAGTCCTTACGGGACGTTTGTGACTGAGGATAAGGTTCATGTCGGCTCCTGTCAGTCCCATGGCGTTCACCTGACGAGCCTGCAGGCCCGTGACAATATTCTTGTTCACCAGCCCCCCGTACACCATTGTCACCACGCCCAGCATGGCCTCATCGGTAATACGGCGGCCATCCACCATCTTGCTCTCGACGCCCAGTTGCGATGCGATGCGGGTGGCACTGCGTCCTCCGCCGTGCACCAACACCTTATGGCCGGGCAAGGCAGCAAACTGACAGAGAAGTTCATCCAAGTATTCAGGCTGCTCCACCACGGCGCCGCCCACTTTTATCACATTGATTTGCTCCATCTCCTTACTACTATTATTTATATAGGATTTACTGCTCCAGATAGGTGTAGCCATAAAGTCCGGCACGATAGGTACTGATAAACTCCTTACCCTCGGCCGCCGTAATCTTCTTGTCCTTCACGGCCCGGCTGACCCAGATTTCCAATCGGCGAACCAGACTCTTAGGGTCATACTGCACATACTCCAACACATCGGCAATGGTTTCCCCGTCTATGGTCTGCTCGATGGTGTAGCCGGTCTCGTCCACCGTGATGTGGACAGCATTGGTGTCACCGAACAGGTTGTGCATATTGCCCAGAATCTCCTGATAGGCGCCCACCAGGAACACGCCGATATAATAGTGCTCCCCATCTTTCAGGGCGTGGAGAGGAATGTAGCTGGTCTGATGGGTTCCGTTTACATAAGCCGTAACCTTGCCATCGCTGTCGCAAGTGATATCGTGAAGGGTGGCGCTGCGGGTGGGTTCCTCACCCAAGCGTGAAATGGGCATGATAGGGAACAGCTGGTCGATGCCCCACGAATCGGGCATACTTTGGAAGAGCGAGAAATTACAGAAATACTTGTCGGCCATCTGTTTGTCCAGCATCCTCAACTCGTCGGGCACATGTTTCTGATGATGTGCCATCTCGGCAATCTCATGACTCAATGCCCAATAGATACTTTCAATGTGTGCACGGGTCTTCAGGTCTATAAGGCCATGGCTGAACAAGTCAATGGCTTCCTCGCGAATATCCTCGGCATCGTGCCAATCCTCCAGCATCGAGCGGCTGGTGAACTTCTCCCAGATGTCGTTCAGGTCGTGCACCAGCTTGTGGTCATCAGGTCCCGGCTGGAAATCATCAGGCATTTGGGGTGCCGAGGCACTCTCCATGGCATCGATAATCAGCACGCTGTGGTGAGCCGACAGCGAGCGTCCGCCCTCCGTTATCAGGTTGGGGTGGGGCACCCCGGCCTTGTTGGCAGCCTCCACAAAGGTGTAGACACAGTCGTTCACATACTCCTGGATGCTGTAATTCACGCTGCTTTCGCTGTTGCTGGAGCGTGTGCCGTCATAATCCACACCCAAGCCGCCGCCACAGTCCACGAAGTTTATTTCAAAACCCATGCTGTGCAATTGGACATAGAACTGGGCAGCTTCGCGCAAGGCTGAACTGATGTTGCGGATTTTGGTGATTTGCGAGCCAATATGGAAGTGGATAAGCTTCAAGCAATCACGCAACCCCATATTGTCCAGCAAGCCCAAAGCCATCAGCAACTCGGTACTGTTCAGTCCGAATTTGGAAGCATCCCCGCCGCTCTCGCTCCACTTTCCGCTGCCGTTTCTGGCCAATTTGATGCGTACGCCCAGGTTGGGACGCACGTTCAACTTCTTGGCGGTCTCGGCAATCACGTTCAGTTCATGCAGTTTCTCCACCACCAGGAACACGCGTTTGCCCATCTTTTGGGCCAACAGAGCCATCTCGATATAATTCTGGTCCTTGTGTCCGTTGCAGATAATCAGGCTGTCGCTGTCCATATTGGTGGCCAACACGGCATGCAGCTCCGGTTTGGAACCGGCCTCCAGCCCCAGGTTGTAACGCTTTCCGTGACTGATGATCTCCTCCACAACGGGACGCATCTGGTTCACCTTGATGGGGAAGATGATGAAGTGCTCGGCCTGGTAGTTGTATTCTTTGGTGGCTTTGCGGAAACATTCATCGGTCTTTTCAATACGGTTGTCCAGGATGTCGGGGAAGCGCAACAGCATGGGGGCGGTGATGTGGCGGCTCTGCAGCTCGTCCACCACCTCTTTCAGATCCACCTGCACGCCGTTCTTCTTGGGACTGACATACACGTGCCCCTTATCGTTGATGCCAAAATAGTTGACTCCCCAGCCCTTGATGTTGTAAAGCTCCTCCGAGTCTTCGATTCGCCATTTCTTCATTCCTATAAATAAAATCTCTTGGTGTGTGTGTGTGTTACAGATTCAGTTCTTTTCTCACTAAGTCTATGGTGATGTTTATTCTCTCAAAGTTGTCCATCAGGCTCACATCCACGATGTGTTTGGCCTTTGAATAGAACGGTTCGCGGGCAGCCAACGACTCTTGGATGTATTGCTCCAGTTCTTCGGGTGACTTGCCCTTAATCAGAGGCCGTTCGGTGCGTCCCATTCTCAAGTGCTGCGCCAGCACCTCGGGTGCAGCCTTCAGGTAAAGCGTTTCACCCAACGAGTTCATGTAGTCCATGTTATCGAAAAAGCAGGGAGTTCCTCCGCCGCAACTGAGCACGATGTCCTCAAACTCGGCCACCTCATGCAGCATTCTCCGTTCCATGTCGCGGAATCCCTCTTCGCCCTTCTCGGCAAAGATCTCGGCCACCTTCTTGTGAAAACGCGTCTCGATATACCAGTCAAGGTCATAGAACTGCACACCCAGCGTGTTGGCCAGTTGTCTTCCCACGGTGGTCTTGCCCGACCCCATGTAGCCCACTAAGATAACGCGTATCATGCTTTCTTGGCGTAACGTCCCCGGCGAACAGGTTTCTCGCCGGGAGCAGGCGCTTTGTCCACGATTTCCTTACATTGCTCATAGGTAAGTTCGGCAGCCGTCTCGTGCAGGGCCTTGGGCAGGCGATAATTCGTTCCCTTATAAACGATATAAGGACCGTAACGGCCGTTGAGAACTTCCATTTCGGGATCCTCGTCGAATTGTTTCAGATGGCGCTGTGCCTCCTCCTGATGCTTTTTTTCTATCAGTTCCTTAGCCTCATCCAGCGTCAGAGTCAAGGGGTCCCGGTCTTTGGGGATGGAGACGTATTTCTTGTCATATTGCACATAGGGGCCGAAGCGACCCGTACCCACGGTGACGGTCTTCCCCTCCCATTCGCCCAAAGTACGGGGAAGGCGGAACAGCTCCAGTGCCTCTTCCAGGGTGATGGTTTCCAGGCTTTGGTCCTTCTTCAGCTGTGCGAAGCGGGGTTTCTCGGCATCCTCGGCAGTACCAATCTGGGCTACCGGTCCGAAGCGTCCGATCTTCACCGACACGCTCAATCCGCTCTTGGGGTCAGTGCCCAATACCCGTTCGCCCACACGATGCTCGCTGCGAATGTTCATAATCTCCTCCACCTGGGGGTTGAACGTCTCATAGAAACCGCGAATCATCCGGTTCCAGTCGGTATGTCCCTCGGCAATCTCGTCGAAGTTCTTTTCCACGTCGGCCGTAAAGTTGTAATCCATGATGTGGGGGAAGCTTTCCATCAGGAAGTCCGTCACCACGATACCTACGTCCGTAGGCATCAGTTTGCCCTTTTCGGCACCCACGTTCATCTTCTTTTCCGTACGTTTAATCTTATCGCCCTTCAACGTGAGCACGGTATAAGGCGTGCTCACACCGGGCTTGTCGCCTTTCTCCACGTATTCACGCTGTTGGATGGTGGTGATGGTGGTGGCATAGGTGCTGGGGCGTCCGATACCCAGTTCCTCCAGCTTCTTCACCAGCGAAGCCTCGTTATAGCGTGCGGGGCGCTGGGCAAAGCGCTGTGTGGCCGTCACCTCCTGACGCACCATCTGTTCGCCCATCTCCATCTGGGGCAACCGGTCGGTGCCGCTCTTGGTTTCGTTGCCTTCATCATCACTTTCCATGTACACGCGCAGGAAGCCGTCGAACATCACCACCTCACCCGTGGCCACGAAATGACGGTCGGTGCCGCCCACGCCGATGTTCACGGTGGTTTTCTGCAGACGGGCATCCGCCATCTGGCTGGCGATGGTACGTTTCCATATCAACTCGTAGAGGCGGCGTTCCTGGCTGGTTCCCTCGATGGTGGGGGTGTTCATATAGGTGGGGCGAATGGCCTCGTGCGCCTCTTGTGCCCCTTTGCTCTTGGTATGGTACTGACGGTTTTTCACATACTCGGCCCCCATCGTCTCGGTCACATACTGTTTGCTGGTGTTCAGACACAGGGAAGAAAGGTTCGTGCTGTCGGTACGCATATAGGTGATACGTCCGCTCTCATACAGCATCTGCGCCACGCGCATCGTCTGGTTCACCGTGAAGCCGAGCTTGTGTGCGGCCTCCTGTTGCAGGGTGCTGGTAGTGAAAGGAGGGGCCGGAGTACGTGTGGCGGGGCGTGTCTGCACGTCGTCCACGGTGAGGGTGGCCGTGCGCAGCTGCTCCAGAAAGGCCTGGGCCTCGGCCTCGGTGTCGAATTTCTTGTCAAGCTCGGCCTTCACCGACTCGCCTTTGCTGTTCAGCAGTTCGGCCGTCACGCGATAGACATCCTCGCCCTTGAAGGCCTGCACCTCGCGCTCGCGCTCCACAATCAGGCGCACGGCCACACTCTGCACGCGGCCGGCACTGAGCGAGGGCTTCACCTTGCGCCACAGGATGGGGCTGAGCTTGAACCCCACCATACGGTCCAGCAGGCGGCGGGCCTGCTGCGCGTCCACCAGATTGCGGTCGATATCCCGGGGATGAAGGATGGCCTCCTTGATGGCCGTCTCGGTGATTTCGTGGAACACGATGCGCTTGGTGGTGGCGGGGTCCAGCTGAAGCACCTCGTTCAGATGCCAGCTGATAGCCTCTCCCTCGCGGTCCTCATCGGATGCCAGCCACACACGCTTGGCGTTCTTGCACTGTGCTTTCAGGTCCTCCACCACTTTTTTCTTGTCGGCGGGCACCTCATATTGTGGCTGAAAGGTAGTGGTGTCTATGCTGAAACTCTTCTTTTTCAGGTCACGTATATGTCCGTAGCTGGACATCACCTTATAGTCCTCGCCCAAAAACTTCTCGATGGTCTTGGCCTTGGCAGGGCTCTCCACTATTACCAGATTATCTTTCATTTTCAGTGATTTTTTATTTTTTCGCCCACAAAGATAGGTTCTTTTTTTTACCTACACCTTATATATAGGGGTATTTTTCAAAATTTCACGCAAGCCGGTCCGCGTGCTTTCAAAGGCAAAATCCCCGATGTGCAGTTCTTCCGGTCTCATCCACATCACCTCGGCGGCATCGTCCATCGCACGCGGTTCGGCATCCCCGTCCACTTCACAGGCAAAGAACAGATCGAGCGTGTGAACGGTGAACCCGCCATATGCATAGGTGTTGGGGCGGGAGAGCAGATAGCGTACCTCCCGCACCCGCAGCCCCGTCTCCTCCATCACCTCGCGCCGCACGCCCTCCTCGGCCGTTTCCTCTAAATCGCAGAAACCTCCGGGCAGGTCCAACCACCCTTTTTGCGGCTCGCGTCCCCGCCTCACCACCAGCAGCTCGCCACGTCCGTTGCGGATAAGCGCCACGTTGGCTGCCGAGGCGTTGTGATAGTAGACAAAACCACAACGGGCACAGCGCTTGCTGCGGTCGTCGTTGATTGCAAATTCACCGCTGCCGCAGTGCGGACAGTGGCGGAAAAGGTCGAGAGGATGGGGCATAAGCTGTTATTTTTCCATTCATTGGCAAAGATATATCTTTTTTCAAATGTTTTTTGCCATCATACTCGTAAAAACTTTACCAAACACTTCTGCTATAAGGAAGTTTTATTGTAAATTTGTTTCCGATGAACAGGGTGAATTATGGCTTGTATTTCATAACGTGAGTTCGATGAAATCAGATAAAGCAAGCCGGGTGTGTTTGACTCCGTTGGCAGAGCCTTCAAAAGCATGTGCATGTTTTTGGAAAAAGATGTTCATGTTTTTCAAAAACGTGTTCATGTTTTTCAAAAACATCAAGATGTTTTTTTCGAGGACTTGGAGACGGGGAATCCCGCAGACAATCAAGACTCATCAAACTCACGTTGAATACTATGTTTTACCCATCACATAACATGTTGGATTTATGCTTAATTTCATTTAACCATGAGAAAACTTTACTACATTGTTCCGCTGGCCATGGCCGCCGGTTTGTTTGTGAGCTGTGACAATGACACGGCAGACACCGAGGAGATTATTCCCAAAGAAGCCGTTGACGGTTCTTTAGAGAACACCACCCGGGCATTTCCCGAAGACGATGGTGCCAGACGATTGTTGAGCCAGCCGGTCAGAATGTTTTGGCAGATATTGCAAGGTGCAGACGATACCTTCCCTCGCAGACGGGCCGGCTATCAGATTGAAGATGCCCAGTATGAGGAAATAAAGCAGTTCACCGACAAATTGGTTGCGGACAACAACGCATCCACCGAGACCCTGAAATTCCGTGCCATCTGGAACTGGATAACAGAAAACATCAAATACAACAACAATCTTGAGCAATACAGCAACGAGCCCTACGATGTGTTTGTCAATAAAATATGTGTCTGTCAGGGCTATGCCAACATACTGAACGTCATGCTATATTCACAAGGCATTGACGTAATCAACGTCAACGGGCTCCTTGGAGACATCGGCGGACATGCGTGGAACTATGTTCGCCTTAACGGGACATGGCGGGTTTACGACCCCACAAACGGTGGTGAATTTAAAGCCTCGGAAACATCTGCATACATGAATTGGCTGATGCCCTTTTCCGCCGACGGCAACTTTCTGGAAACACCTGAGTATGCCTACAACTATACGGAATGTATGCTGAACCTTAACGTTGTCAAAAAGGCCGACGATGCCATGACGGTTCCTTTCAGTGTCACCCTCAACAACGGCAGTCGCTACAAGGTGATGTCCTTCTCTCCCTCCGAGCCTCTCCCGGACAATGTGCGTGAGCTGTACATCGGCAGCAATATCGAGAGCCTTGGCAACAGCTTCATCGGCCTCAAAGACAACGCTCCCAACATGGAGGCCGCATACGTCGACCCGAACAACAAATACCTTGAGAGCTTTGACGGAGTTGTCTATAACAAAGGCGGGGAAGAACCGCTATACATCCCCGCAGCCATGAAAAAACTGATACTGCGCCCCTTGGACGTCATCGGCAAGAACCACGTATTCAACCACGCCGGCATAGAGGAAATCGTCATTTCCGATGGCACCAAGCGTCTTGAGGCATGGGCTGTGGAGAAATGCCCCAACCTGAAAGTTGCCTATGTGCCCATGGACACGGAATTAGATGGGAATGCCTTCATGGGCGTTCATCCCGACTTCCAAATCATCCGCAAAGACCAGACCGGCATAAAGGACATTCTGGCAGACTGATGCTCTGCCCGTAAGTTTTTCAGACTTGCCATTTACAGGAGAGAAGCTGTGTGTGTGTGTATAAGCACAGCTTCTCTCCTGTGTTTGATGACATTTATTCTTTTCATCGACAATAATATATCTTTTTTTCCTTATCTTTGCGACATCAACGATGACCAACGAAGAATATATCACGCTGCATCGCGAATCCGACGTCCGTTCCCTCATGCTGGGCAAAGCTCCCGATGGGGTTGACTTGTTGTGGTGTGCCCGGCAAATCGAGGGATGGCAGATAGCCCGGCGGAAACTGCCCCGGTGGGCTGCCACACCCGGCCTGCACTACCCGCCACGGTTGGGCATGGAGCAGTGCAGCAGCACCGAGACGGCTCTTTACAAGCAAGCACAGCTGACCCGTCTGCTAAAGCCCGCCGAGCGTACCCGTCTGGTGGACCTCACGGGCGGATTGGCCGTTGATTTCTCCGCTCTTGCCCCTCTTTTCCATCAAGCCACCTACGTAGAGATGCTTCCCCACCTGTGCGAGCTGGCGCGTCACAACCTGCCCCTGCTGGGACTTCCCGGGGCAACGGTTGTCAACACGTCCACGCCCGCCCCCGGCCTTTGGGCCAAAAGCGGCACGGTGGTCTTTCTCGACCCCGCCCGCCGCGACGAATCGGGCCGGAAGACGGTGGCCATCGAGGACTGCACGCCCAACGTGCTCGAACTGCAGGACCTGTGGGCACCCTGCAGGATGATTGTCATCAAGCTGTCGCCCATGCTGGACATTGCTGGGGCTTTGAGCCGGATCGGCGGCGTGCGCGAGGTGCACGTGGTGAGCCTGCGCGGCGAGTGTCGCGAGCTGCTGCTGGTGATAGAGCCGGATTTCCGCGGAGACCCCATCTTTCATTGTGCCTCGCTCTCATCCTCCGTCGTTGCCGACGGCCCTGCCACGGGAGAATACAGCGACCCTTTCCCCACCTTTGTGTGCCCGGCAGGCGACCGCCAACGGGGCAACGTCCCCTCCGCCCCACCGGTTCTTGCGCCGGGCGCCCTGCTGTTCGAGCCGGGACCGGCATTGCTGAAGGCCGGCTGTCAGGATACTTTTGCCGTATCTCTTGCGCAACATGCGGACCAAGAAAACGGCGCATATCTGAAGAAATTGCACCCCATGACCAACCTTTTCATCTGCGATGGCGGCAAAGCTACCGGTGTGGCGGAAATCCTTGCACCACACGGACGGGTGTTCGCGTTGGAAGAACAGCTCGATTTCGGCAAGCAGACCCTGAAAAAGGTGAAGGATTTCCGACGCGCCAACCTCACCCTGCGCAACTTTCCCGGAACGGCCGAGGCACTGCGCCGCCGGCTGCATATCGTTGACGGGGGCGACATCTTCCTCTTCGCCACCACGCTCAGCGACCAATCCCACGCCATTCTGCAATGCCGCAAATGGCGTTTTTGAAACACCCACAAGACAACCATACATAACAACTCAAAAAAAACATTTTTACATACTAACCCCAAACATTTACACACATGAAAAAGTATCTGTTTTTATTGACAACCCTCTTCGCCGGCCTGTTCACGGCCTGCACGGAAGAGGAGGGAGGATGCGACAGCTGCCTGATTCCTCCCGTCGAAGAACAACTGTTGCAGAACGGCTTTGCCGATGACGAGACCACCGGACAGGGATTCACCTTCACCGCAGCCGGTGCCTGGCAAGCTACCGTGAACGAAGTGTACAGCCACTTGTCCCCCGCAGCCGCCATGCAGGCGAAGGCCGCCACACGCGCAGGCGAAAGCATCGGCAACAATGTGGTGTGGCTCCGGCTCTACAACGGCAATTCCGAGGTCTATAGCGGCGGAGCAGGCGAAATCTCCCTGCGTATCGAGATGGACCAGAACTACACGGGCGAGCGCCGCGAGGCCGCCATCACCGTCAAGTCGGGCAACAACGGCTTCATCATCTCTGTGGTACAGGAGGCCACCAAGCAGGACGGAAGCGAAAACGAGGCTCCCGTGAAAGTGACGGAAATCCGTCTGGACAAAGATGCCCTGACCCTGAAGACGGGCGAAAAGGCCACTCTCCGGGCCACGGTAATGCCCGAGGATGCCACCATCAAGTCCGTGATATGGACATGCCGCGACTCTACCGTGGCCAAGGTCAACCCCGTGAGCGGAGAGATCACCGCCCTGGGCGCAGGCACCACCATCGTCACGGCCACCTCCTCGTCCAACAAAGCCGTGTCGGCCTCCTGCCAGCTCACCGTGGAGGAAACCGACAGTCCCTCTCTGCCCGACTCCACCGCCACCGCCGACGCAAAAATCGCACGCATCGAGGTGACCCGGTGGTATAACAACGGCAGTTATACCGAAAACGACGGCAAAGAAACCATCGAGTTCTTCTATGATGAACAGGGACGGCTGGTGAAGATGGTGGCAGAAAGCGATGATGACGCTGTTGATGTTGTTGGTCCCATGCCCGGTGACTCTACCCGCCATGCCTGCAGAAAGATGCTCAAAAGCAGAAGAAGAGGTGTGGCCGCATCGGATTCCGTCACCTACGACCTTGACCGGAGTATCGCCAACATCACCTATGGCCGCGGAGAGGTTTCTTATGAAATCGTGGCCATCGAAGATGGAGAGGAATTGCCTTACAAAAGTAACGGACGGGCTACCCTGGACAACAACGGACGTGTGACATCCGGCTCCGTCACCTACTACGAAGAAGAATACGGAGACAGCGGGCGCGTGGAATGGGTACCCGAAACCACCGGCTACAGACTTTCCTACAACGCCCTCGGACAGCTGACACGCGTCAACTCTGACGCGGACGGCATAGAGACCCTGACCTGGACAGACGGCAACCTCACGGCCTGCACCTGGGGCGACTCCGCCAACATAGTGGATAGAGCCTATTATGGCAACTTGGCCAACAACCTCAACGTGGACATCAACTTCTTCGCATTGTTGAACGAGGCCGAAGGCTTCTGCTTTGCCACGGGAGACACTTTCAACGTGTTCGCACTGCTCGGCCTCACCGGCACTCGCACGAAGAACATGGTAGAGAGAGTGGTGGGCGGTTACTCGTATAGTGGCGAAAACGAGTTTGAATACGTGGTGGAAGGCGGTCTGATCACCAAAATCATCACGTGGGAGACAACCTCCTATGCCGGCAGATACAAGGATGCCGAAATAACGATTTCCTACCGGAACTAACGGCATAGGAATCCATATTTCAAACTAAAAACCATTGTATTACAAGGGTGTGCCGAAAATTCGGCACACCCTTTTCTTCATACCCGCCCGCAACAAGAAAAAAAGCATCGCCCCCTTGGGAAAAAACGCCGCGGCATGTTGATGAAAACGCCGCGGCGAATGAACGGAAACGCCGCGGCGAATAAGCCGATGCGCCGCAGCGTTTTTCCCAAGGCTCCCGAGGATGGGGAACAAAAAAGGACGCGCCCGGAAGAAACGGACGCGTCCTTTTTATTGGATAAAGTGAAAAAACAATCTTACTTCACGCGGTAGCGAACCTGCTCGGTGCGATACTTCTTCACCGTCTTGCGGTCCTTATCGTTGTAGATGCCATGACCCTTGATGATGCACACACGGTTCTGGTCGTTCTCGGCAAAGGGCTGCTCGGTGTCGCCCTTCCAGGAAACGCTCTTGATCATCGAGGCATCCACGCCACGGTCCAGCAGGGCCTTCTTGGTAGCCAGGGCACGCTTCTCGCTCAATGCCATGTTGTACTTGGGAGTACCGGTCTGCACGTCGGCATAACCCACGATGGTGATGGCGCCGTTCTTCACGCCCTTGAGGAACTCTGCCACGGCATCCAGCTGGGCATCGAAGCTGCCGCGGACGGAATCGCTGTCGATGACGAAGAAGATGTCCTTGCGGATGTTGCGGTCACGCGTAACGTCGACATACTCCACATCATCATACCAAGTGGTGTCGATGCGGGTCTCCCACACTTCGGGCTCCACTTCCTTCTTCTGCTTCTTGTGGCCGAACTTTACGGTCAGACCCAGCTGAGCAGTCAGTTCCCAGTCGTCGCCCGTGCCTATCTTGCTGTTGTAGCGGTCGCGCAGGCTGTTGGCAGCCACCTCCAGGTTCAGACTCAGGTTGCGGCAAAGGTTCACGTCGAGCTGTGCACCCACACGTGCGTTGTGGCTGAGTTTGGTTCCGTCCCAAGCACCGTTGAGCGAAGAGCTCAACTTACGGGCATCGCCATTGTCCCATGCCGTGTTCAGGCCGATACCGCCCAACAGGTAGACGTTCACGGGATAGTAATCCTTCTTGCCGAACATGGTCACCAGGTTGAGCATAAGGTCCAGATTGGTGGTCAGATACTTGTAGTCGTACTTGGCCACATCCTTCACTCCGCCTTGGTTCCATACGCCGTTCAGATGCAGACGTCCGCCCACAACGGGGGTAAACCAATAACCGCCGTAGATGCTGGCAGTGGGAGTGATGAGCTTCAGGTTGTCGTAGTTGGTGAAGGTGGTCTGTCCGCCGCCCTGCACACCGATGAAACCATGGGGGAAAGACTTATAGGTGTACTCGGCCTTCTGCGCCTTTGCGCTCCCGATCATAGCCATGCCCATGAGGGCAACAGCCAAAATGCGTTTGGTGTAAAACATAGTGTTTCCGTTAATTGTTGTTCAGTTTTTTTAATCTATACCGGACAAAAGTAATTAAAAATCCTTTAAACCACAGAAAAATATGCCCTTATTTTTACGATAAGCGCACATTAATAGACGATTTGCGCTCGCAAAAGACCATTTCTCGCCCAAATTACTTAACTTTGTGCGTAATACTATAACTTAGATTTATCAGACACATATCATCAGGTTTATGAGCGAGCTTATTATTCGCCGGGCCACAACGGCCCGGGACATGAGGCGCTTTGCACGCTTTAACTGGGAACTTTACAAGGATTGTCCTTATGCCGTGCCCGACCTATTGGAAGACACCCTGGATACATTCAACCCCAAGAAGAACCCCGCTTTCGAGTTCTGCGAGGTTGCCTGCTTTCTGGCCGAGCGCGACGGAAAAATCGTGGGACGCGTGGCTGCCATCATCAACCATAAAGCCAACAAAAAGTGGCAGCAGAAGCGCGTGCGCTTCGGATGGATCGACTTCATCGACGACTTGGAAGTGAGCGGCGCACTGCTCGAAACCGTGGAAAAATGGGGGAAAAAGCGGGGCATGGACCACATCGTGGGTCCCTTGGGCGTCACCGACCTCGACCCCGAAGGCATGCTCACCTATGGCTACGACCAGCTCAACACCATGAGTTCCATCTACAACTATCCCTACTACCCCGAGCACATGCGGCAGTTGGGCTACACGAAAGACGTGGGATGGGTGGAGCGCAAGGTGCTGGTGCCCAAAGGAGAGAACGTGGCCCATGCCGACAAATACATCCGCGTGGCCGAAATGGTGAAGAAGCGCTACGGCTTCCGCCTGCACAAGTTCAAGAGCAAAAAGGAAATCCGCAAGGGGGGCTACATACAGAAAGTGCTGAACGTGGTGAACAAAAGCTACGCAGGGCTATACGGCTACAGCGAACTGAGCGAGAAGCAGATGATGAAGTACGCCAACACCTACCTGCAGTTCCTGGACAAGAGATACCTGAGCGTGGTGGAGACCGCCGAGGGGGAAGTGATCGGCATGGGTGTCTGCATCACCAGTCTGAGCCGTGCCATCCAAAAGGCCAAGGCAAAGATGTGGCCCTTCGGCTGGTGGTATCTGGCCAAGGCCCTTTGGTTCAACAAGCATCCCCAGGTGCTGGACATGCTGCTGGTGGGCGTACTGCCCGAATATCAGGAAAAAGGCGCCAACTCCCTGTTCTTTGCCGACCTCATCCCCGAGGCCATCAAAGACGGCTATGAGTGGGCCGAGACCCACTGCCAGCTGGAAGACAACTACGCCAGCCAGATGCAATGGAAAAACCTGAACTGCGAGATTCACAAAAAGCGAGAGGCCTTTATCAAGGCCATCGAAGACTGACGACACACAACATGGCAGAAGACTTTACCGACACACAAACCACAAACTACGACGAGGGCAACATCCGACACCTTTCGGACATGGAGCACGTGCGCACCCGTCCCGGCATGTACATCGGACGGCTGGGCGACGGAAGCCAGGCCGAGGACGGCATCTACGTGCTGATGAAAGAGGTGATAGACAACAGCATCGACGAGTTTAAGATGAACGCGGGCAAGAGGATAGAAGTGGAGGTGACAGACAACCTCCGCGTCTCGGTGCGCGACTATGGCCGGGGCATTCCCCAAGGCAAGCTCATCGAAGCGGTCTCCATGCTCAACACCGGTGGCAAGTACGACAGCAAGGCCTTCAAGAAAAGCGTGGGACTGAACGGCGTGGGACTGAAGGCGGTGAACGCCCTGAGCCTCCACTTCGAGGCACACAGCTACCGCGACGGAGAAGTGAGACGCACCGTGTTTGAACGCGGCGAACTGAAAAGCGACGTCACCGAGCCTACAACCGACGAGAACGGCACCTACATCTTCTTCGAGCCGGATGCCACACTCTTCAAGCACTATCAGTTCAGAAACGAGTTCGTGGAAGTGATGCTGCGCAACTACACCTACCTGAACACCGGGCTCACCATCCTGTTCAACGGCAGGCGCATCCTCTCACGCGAGGGACTGAGCGACCTGCTGAACGACCGTATGGACTATGACGCGCTCTACCCCATCGTGCATCTCACAGGCGAAGACATCGAGATTGCCTTCACCCACACCAAGCAGAACGGCGAGGAATACTACAGCTTCGTCAACGGACAGCACACCACGCTGGGCGGCACACACCAGGCGGCCTTCAAAAAATATATCGCCGAAACCATCAAGGATTTCTCGGGAAAAAACTACGAATACACCGACATCCGAAACGGCATCGTGGCAGCCATCAGCATCAACATACAGGAACCCCTGTTCGAGAGCCAGACCAAGGTGAAGCTGGGGTCGCTGTCCACAGCTCCCGAGGGCGGCATCTCCATTGACAAGTTTGTGGGTGACTTCGTGAAGAAAGAGGTGGACAACTACCTGCACAAGAACACCGACGTGGCCGAAGTGTTGCTGAAAAAGGTGCAGGAAAGCGAGAAAATACGCAAAGAGATGGCCGGAGTGGCCAAGAAAGCCCGCGAGATGAGCAAGCGGGCCAACCTGCACAACCGCAAACTGCGCGACTGCACCGTACACCTCAACGACACGAAAGGCAACAAACAGGAGGAAAGCAGCATCTTCATCACCGAGGGCGACTCGGCAAGCGGAAGCATCACCAAGAGCCGCAATGTGGAGACACAGGCCGTGTTCTCGTTGCGAGGCAAGCCCCTCAACTGCTTCGGACTGACAAAGAAAGTGGTGTATGAGAACGAGGAGTTCAACCTTCTGCAGGCTGCCCTCAACATCGAAGATGGGTTGGACACCCTGAGATACAACAAAGTGATTGTAGCCACCGATGCCGATGTCGACGGAATGCACATCCGTCTTCTGACAATCACTTTCTTCCTTCAGTTCTTCCCCGAACTGATCAAGAAAGGACACGTCTACATCCTGCAGACCCCCCTGTTCCGCGTGCGCAACCGAAAGAAGAAACTGTCGGCAGGCAAACTGCAACAGCTACGCGAAAACGCGCAAAACACCGAACTGGCCGTGCGCCCGCAACTGAGCGAAAGTGCAGACTTCGTCACACAATACTGCTACAGCGAACCCGAACGGCTGCAGGCCATCGCCGATCTGGGACCGGACCCTGAAATCACCCGCTTCAAAGGTTTGGGAGAAATCAGCCCCGATGAATTCAAGCATTTCATCGGCCCCGACATCCGGTTGGAACAAGTGACCCTGAACAAAAGCGACCAGGTGCAGGCTCTCCTTTCCTATTATATGGGAAAAAACACGATGGAAAGGCAGAATTTCATCATCGACAACCTCATCATCGAACAAGATGAAGTGGAGAAAGACGAAGACATCTGAACACGAACCACAAGAAACAGGACGATGAACCACAACCAGACAGCAGTGCTCTTCCCCGGCAGTTTCGACCCCTTCACCCTGGGCCACGCCTCGCTGGTGGAGCGTGCCCTGAAACTTTTCCCTCAGGTGGTGGTGGCCGTGGGCTACAACGAACACAAACAGGGATGGATACCTGTGGAAGAACGCGTGAGAGCCTTGGAAGAGTTCTATGCAGACAACCGCAGAGTGACCATCGTAAGCTATACGGGACTTACCGTAGACCTGGCGCAGCAGCTGGGCATCCACTGCATCCTGCGCGGGGTGAGGAGCACAAAGGATTACGAATATGAGCTGGACATCGCCGACATCAACCATCGCCTCAGCGGTATCGAGACCATCGTACTCTTCGCCGATCCCAACCTCGCAAGCCTTTCAAGCAGCGTAGTGCGCGAACTGGCCCACATGGGACGCGACATCACCGACTGGCTGCCTGGGAACATCAACTACAGACTGAACACCATCAACGAACAACAACGAGCAAACACATGAAGAAACTGATTTGTCTTCTCTGCCTTTTTTGCCTTTCATTGCCCTCATCGGCCCAAACACAAGCCGAGGTAGAGGAGGCTTTGCGCAAACTTTATATGGCCACCGTGATGACCAGCGCCCGATATGTCGACACCGTGAACGTGAACGAGCTGACAGAGGCTGCCATCCGCGGCATGCTTGACAAGCTCGACCCCCACAGCACCTACACCAACGCAAAGGAAACCAAACAATTCAACGAGAGCATGCAAGGCTCCTTCGAGGGCATCGGCGTGCAGTTCAATATTCTGGATGATACCCTCATGGTCATACAGACCGTGGCCAAAGGCCCTTCGGAAAAAGTGGGCGTCATGGCCGGAGACCGCATCATCAGCGTGAACGACACGGCCATTGCGGGAGTGAAGATGAAGCAGGAGGAAATCATGAGCCGCCTGCGCGGTCCGAAGGGAAGCATCGCCCGTCTTGGCATCAAGCGCCAAGGAGTAAAGGAGACGGTATACTTCAATGTCAAGCGCGACAAGATTCCCGTGCACACCCTTGATGCCGCCTATATGGTCACACCCACCATCGGCCTCATCCGTTTCTCGCAATTCGGCCAGACCACTTATGACGAGGTGGCAGAAGCCATCCGCAAACTCAAGGCTGAGGGTATGGAAAGCCTCATCCTGGACCTTCAGCAGAATGGAGGAGGACTGCTCAACATCGCGGCAGACCTGGCCAGCGAGTTTCTGCCTAAGGGTGACACCATCGTGTACACCCGCGGACGGGCCGTACCCCAACAGATGTTCCGAAGCAAGGGAGGAACACTCTTCCAGACAGGAAAACTGGTGGTGTTGGTGGACGAATACTCGGCCTCGGCCAGCGAGATTCTGGCAGGCGCCATACAGGATAACGACCGCGGTTGGGTCGTGGGACGCCGCTCTTTTGGCAAAGGACTGGTGCAGGTGCCCATCGAACTGCCGGACCACAGCATGATCAAACTCACCGTGTCGCGATACTACACACCCTCGGGCCGCAGCATCCAGAAACCTTACACCAAGGGCGACCGCAAGAGCTATGCCATGGACGCCATCACACGCTACAACAACGGTGAGCTGACCAACGCCGACAGCATCCACTTCCCCGACTCGCTGCGCTACTACACCCGCAAACAGCACCGGGTGGTCTATGGCGGAGGAGGCATCATGCCCGACCAGTTCGTGCCACTCGACACCACACGCCTCACTCCTCTCTACCGGCAGATTTCCGCCCGCGGCATGATTGTGCAGGCCAATCTCCGTTTTTTGGACAAAAACCGCAAGCAACTGAGCAAAAAATGGAAACAGTTCGCTGATTTCAAGGAACAGTTTGAAATTCCCGAAGAAACCCTTGACGCCATCCTGACCGAAGCAGAGGAGAAAAACTTCAAACCCAAGGACGAGGAAGAAAGACAGCAAACCCGCCGGCAACTGGCTCTCACGCTCAAGGCTCTCGTAGCCCGCGATCTGTGGGACATGAGCGAATATTTCTCTATCATCTATCAGGACGACCCCGTGGTGTTGAAGGCCGTGGAGATGATTGAAGGCCGATGACCGACACCGGAAACCATAGAACCTGCATACTACCATGATAGATTTCTACTGCGAAGGGGTGGAGATGCCCCCCATCAACCAAACCGACATACGTCATTGGGTGGAGCAAGTGGCTCAATCCCACGGGCGACGCACGGGACAGATCAACTATATCTTCGTCAACGACGAGCGCATTCTGGAGGTGAACCTCGAGTTCTTGCAGCACGACTACTACACCGACATCATCACCTTCGACTACGACGAGGCCGACATCATCTCAGGCGACCTCTACATCAGCCTCGACACCGTGCGCACCAATGCCGCTCTGGTGGGAGCTACCTATGAGCAAGAACTCCACCGCGTTATCATCCACGGCATTCTCCATCTCTGCGGCATCAACGACAAAGGGCCGGGCGAACGGGAAATCATGGAGAAGAACGAAAACCAGGCTCTTGCCCTCCTGCGACCCACGAACCGATAATCCCACACATCCATCCCCGAAGACAATGTCCGACCTGCCCCTAACACTTACCCTGGCGGTCTGCACCACCGCCCACTACGTCATAGCAATGGTGATGTCGCTCCACGCACGCCACCAGGTGAAATACCTGTCCATCGCCTGGATTATGGGTATCTTTGCCGTCACCATGAATATCAGCCTGGTACTGGCTTTGGCCAATCCCGTCATCCCCACCATGGTGCATCCCGCCACCCTGCTTGTCCTGGTAGCCTTCAGTTTCCTGCAGAGTATATATCCGCTCAGCATCCCCATGCCCGCCTATCTCCAGTGGCAACGCATGTGGCGTTATGCCGTCCCCGCCATCGTGCTCATCGTGGTCTATTGTGGTGCGATGCTTTTGGGCATCTGTCCCATAGACTACACCTCCGAAAAAGTCTTCTCCAATCCGCCGCAAACCACCGACATTCTGCTTCGCCTGGCAAGCATCGTGCTCAGCCTCTACTATGTCAACAATATGGTTCGCCTGCCCCACCGCCTTTCGCATGCCTACGTGCCCACCTACATCAAGGCATACAGCACCCTCGTAGGCATCAACGCCATCTTTTTTGCCATACTCACCTTCCTCCCCTACCGGCCAGCCCTGCTCATCACCAGCATTGCCAACTTCACAGCACTTAACCTCTATCTATGTTTCCGCACGCTGGAAACCATGGCACTGGCCTATCCCAAGCCACAGATAACCGAAGTGGACCATGAGCCGGAAGCCACGGAAATAGACCGGGTGGCCGATGACTTCAACGAAGCCAACCAGAAACGCTTCGAGCGGGTAGAACACTGGATGCAACACAACACCGAACGCTGGTGCGACAACACGTTCGGACGCGACATGCTTTGCCGCGAGACGGGTCTCAACCGGCACCTGCTGTTGCAGTGTGTGCGCAGTGCCGGCTACTACAACGTACACCGCTACATCAACTCCTACCGCATCAAGCACGTCAAGCAACTGATTGTTTCCGGCCGCGCAACCAATCTCACCGAATGCCTCACCGCAGGATTCGGCGCCATCAAAACGCTGCGCACCAGTTTCCAACACGAAGAGGCAATTTCCATCGACCAGTTCCTGGCCCGGCACGTGCCAGGCCGGCAAGTCAAGAACTGACCGCAGACTCCAAAAAATCAATCTGATTATTGTAACTTCTGCTGTCTTTCGCTATATTTGCCACGTAAAAACACTTATTCTATGAAAAATAACTTCTTATTACCCCTTTTGTTTTTCCTTCTTTCTGCAGCCACATCTCGGGCTGGATGGAACATAGAAAGCGGAAAAGTCTACTACATCACCTGCAATTATGCAGAGGGATGGCTGGGCTTAGGCCAGTATCAAAACAGCGGTTACCCGATTTATTACCAAACTTCGGGAGCAGAAAAAACAGACGATGCCTGGTGGAAAATCATCCCCGACGGCGACGGATACGCCATACAAAACAATCTTAGCAAGGAATATCTGTCGTGGAGCGATGACTACTCCATGTTGCGTAACCTTGACTTAGCTACAAAAGTCACCGACGACCGACAACGGTGGACATTGGAGGAAAACGCCGAGGGTATCGTCATACGCAGCCTTTACAACTCCTCCTACCATCTGAACGCCAGAAACCAAACTTATTTTGTGGCTCTCTACAGCGGTTCGTTGGGCAACAACAGCATATTCAACATCTGGGACAAAGACGGAAATCGGGTGATGTTCGGCGAGGAACCCGAGAAAATTCTTGTAGAAAGCATCACGCTCAGCGGTAAGGCCACGATGGCCGTGGGCGAGAAACAACAAATCAACATCAACGTGCTTCCCGAGGATGCCGAGAACCGTACCGTCAGCTGGACCTCCAGCGACAGCCGTGTGGTGGCAATAGACAACAACGGACAGGCAACAGCACTCACCGCAGGCACTGCCACCATCACGGCCACAGCCAACGATGGCAGCAACGTGGCAGGAAGCATAGAAATCACCACCAGCGACCTCTTCATGCACCACGGCAAAGACATGCTCTACCTGCGACACTTCGACAGCACCATGACGGTCATTCCCCGGGATTTCGTGACCGAATACACTCTCAAGAAGAAACGCTTCAACGCCACACTGGTCAACGATGAGGAGCTGAATATCGCCAACATCATGGAAGTGGGCGAGACCGTTCCCCAAGATGTCCCCGCCTTCAGCAGCTATAAATTCAACAACAAATACAATCCCCAGGTGTTCACCGACGCCATCTCCGCACACCCCTCGGCCGACACCATCTCCCTGCGGGTGGCCGGCATCGGAAAATGGCTCACCGCATCATTCCAAACAGCCGACCCCTACACACGAGCCGAGGTTGACGGCAAGCGGCAGAAAAGCAAACGGACACGCCAAAGCTTTGCACAGCCCGTCACCTATCAACTCACCAATTCCAAGTGGGAAATGGTCAAACTGCGCAAACAGGAAAACGGTACCTACAAACAGGAGACCGGAGACTTTATCCGCGAACAGACCGTAAATGTCATCTTTGCCACAGACAGCAGCACCAACAGCTACCTGGTACCGCGCATAGACATCACCCTGCTGAACGCAGACGGAACCACCTCAACAGGAAATTGGGGCAAGTACAACTGGATCGGTGTCTACGGCAAAGGCACTTACATGTCTGCACAAATAGAAATCGACGGAGGAGGCGTATTCCCCGACATGGCTCCCACACCCGTGCAAATCAAAGGTCGCGGAAACTCATCGTGGTCCTACGACTACATGAGTAAAAACCCTTACCGCCTCAAATTCGCAGCCAAGCAGAAACCTTTGGGAATGACGGCAGGCAAGAGTTGGATTCTGCTGGCCAACAAACAATCGGGTTCGATGACCTCCAATGCCGTCGGTATGAGGCTGGCCTCCCTGTTCGGAACCGCCGGAGCCAATCACATCGTGCCCGTGGAACTTTATATCAACGGAAGCTACCGCGGAAGCTATAACCTGACCGAGAAAGTAGGCTTCTCCAACAACAGCATCGACCTCGCCGACGAAACGCTCTCTGCCATGATTGAAGTGGACACCTACAACGAAGACGACGGAACCACTCCCGACTACAACAATTCATATTCTATAGGTTGTAAGGTGAAAGAACCTGACTTTGACGATGAATATTTCAACGAGGGGGGACTGCTAACGAAAGAGATGGTCTTTGCCGATTTCTACAACATGCAGGAAGTGCTGAAAAGAGGTGACGACAGCTACACCAACCTGGTGGATGCAGACTATCTTGCACGCTACCTGTCGGCAAACGAAGCCATGTTCAACCTCGAGCTTAGCCATCCCAAGAGCGTATTCACCTACAGCGAAGACGTGACCAACACGGTAGCCGATGGGGAAAAAGACCCTACACCCTGGATATTCGGCCCCGTATGGGATTGCGATTGGGCCTTCGGCTACGAGTTGACGAGGCAATACTTCATAGCAGACGCCGAAACAGACTACTTCGACAGGTTGCTAAAAGCCAATTCATCCAACGTCTTTTGGGAAGATTTGCGCCACAACAGCGAAAAAGTCGACAGCACGTATTACCAGATTTGGACAGATGTCATCAACAACGGAGGATTTCAGGAAATGACGGATTTCTGCGATGAATACTACACTTTCGCCCAAAGATCATTTAGCCACAACAGGGCAAACGAAACAGACAATAAAGATGTCAACAACTATCGCACCATAACCAACAACTGCAAGAAGTGGCTCACAGAAAGACTCAACCACATCTACAACAGCCTCACACCCTATCCCCTAAGACCCGAAGAGGATGATGACAGCGAGTATACCGGCATCCTTGGCGATGCCAACAGCGACGGAACCGTATCCGTCGCCGACCTCGTGAGCCTGCTCAACCACCTCAGCGGTCAAGAAAACGATACTTTCATGGCAAACCGGGCTGACACCGACGGCAACGGCTCCGTCACACCCGCCGACGAGGAACCCATGCTCTCGTTGGTCTGGAACCAGACCGTCAACGCCAACCGCAACAACCATCTGCCCCAGGCCACCATAAGCATACGGGCCCGCTCGGCTGCCGCCACGCCCAACAGCGAGACGACCGTCAAACTCCAACTGATTGTGGACGAGGGGACCTACAGCGGTCTGCAGATGGACGTGCAGATGCCTGACGGAGTTGAACTGGCCGGAGTGGTTCTTCCGGCTGACATGGCCGAGATGACAGCTCGCACCCACCTGTTGTCCGATGGTCTATACCGCGTGGTCATCTACGCCAACGGCCAAAAACTTCTGCCCGAGCAACTCACGGAAATCGGTCTGCGCGTGCTCACTACAGACATGATGGAGGAAGCCGTCATCTTCCAGAACATCACTTCCTCCACCTCTCTCGGCGAAGAAGAACGTCTACCCTCCATGGCCTGCCGCCTGGTGGTGAACGAGAACGGAACCGATGCTATACGCCGTCCCACCGACACGACCAACGCCAACGAGCGCACCGCCACCTACGACCTCAGCGGACGCATCGTTCGTCCCGGAAACCGAAAGGGAGTGTACATCAAAGACGGAAAGAAATATGTGAAGTAACCCATCGACAATAACATGACGCGCATCGCCCGACCCGGAGAGTTCCGGGTCGGGCGATGTGCATTATACGCTCTTGGACGGATAAGAGAAAGAGGGGACCTACAGCTTCACCTCGTCCACACAGATGATGCCATGCACGATGGCGTAAATGGTGAGACCGGCCGCCGCATGAATACCCGTTTTTCGGGCAATGTTGCGACGATGGGTCATCACCGTGTTCACACTGATAAACATCTTATCGGCAATCTCCTTATTGCTCAGTCCCATTGCCACCCGGCGCAGCACCTCTCTTTCCCGGGCACTCAACTCCTCCGATGCGTCTTCGTCCGTTGTCGGCTCCGGCTCATCGTCCACAGGGTTGCCTCCACGCTCCCGCACCTCATCCTCCAGCACCCGCACACATTCAGCCAAAAGCGTGTCTTCCAACTGACAATGCGAGAGCAGATCCTCCTCCAGCATATAGACCTCCATCAGCACGTCATTCAGCAGATGAGCATCAGCTTCCCCGGGATAATACTTCATGATCACATCTTTCAACTCGGAAAAACTCTTCTCTATACTATCGTGGCTGACATGTCGGTTGCGCAACACGCGATAATAGCTCTCGGCAGGCAGACGGCCCTGAAGCAACTGCCTGATATGCTCATGCACATGCTTCTCTTCATACTCCATGTGCATGGCCACCTCCTGGGCGCTCTCGTCAAAAAACTTCAAAATAAGGGACACAATCTGATTGTTGCGTGTCATGTCCAAGGCACCCAACAGTTTGCGCCTTAGTTCGGGCATACGATAATCTACAAAAAAGCCATGGCTCCTCTTCAGATAGCGCACCAGGTCGGGCAGACAGACACGCTGGGCCAACTCACCCACATGCACGTGGGTGCCCGCCTTGATATAGTTCACCACCGTCAGGAACGTCGGAGTATCCACCCCGGCTTTTTCACAAGTCTCTGCCACCGTCCGGTCTCCGAAACCCAGCGTGATGCCGAAGCGCGAGATGAGTTGAAGCATGCGATAGTCCTCACTGATGACATCAATCATCGGGTCTGTCGCGTGAAATTTTTCTATCATTTCCCTTGTTTTTTCACTGCAAAGGTATGGAAATAATCGAAATCAAGCATCACCCGGACTGCTTCACCCCATGAAAATCACCACTTTTAGGGATTGTGATGCCTCTCTGTTTACTCTAATTTTGCACTCTAATTAAAAATGATTATCCACAATGAGTGTGAAAAGAGTCCTCTTCATCCTGATATTTGCCACAAACGTCGGCCTTTTGCAGGCACAGACACCCGCAGACAGCAGCTGCCGGCAGACCGACCACAAATGGCGTATCAGCGGTCTGGGTGAAAGCATTGCCCGTTTCTATCCCCACAACCAAGCCAATTTCAGCATCCCACGTTTTGCCGTTACGGCAGAATTCAAACCATCCGACCGCTGGACAATAAACGGAGAAATCGAATTTACCACAGAAAACCGGGAAGAACCCTACAGCCTGGAGTTGAACGTAGACTATAAGGTGTGCCCCGCCCTGCAAATCCGGGCAGGCCATCTGCCCGTTCACGTAGGCCTTTTCAACAGCGACGACTGCCCCACGACCCATTTCACCACAGCCGACCCCGAAGGCGAGACCGCCATACTCCCCTCGGGATGGACTGAGGCCGGGGCGGGAATCCTCGGTGAATTCGGCAAAAACAAAGCATTCTTCAGATATGCCGCCATGGCCATACTGCCCCTCTTTGAACCCAAACACCGGGCAGCACCGGGCTACGCCGCACGGCTTAACTGGCATGGTGTTCCCGACCTGTGTCTGGGCGGAAGCCTTTACTTTCAACCGAAGATGGCAGACGGTGACACCAACAGCACACCGACAAGTAAAACCTACTGGAGCCTTGACGCCGTATATAATGGGAAAATCATTATCACACGAGCCTGTGCCATTGGAGAACACACAGGAAAAAGCCGCCTGCAGAGCCGCGCCTTCGGGGGAGAGACCGGACTTAAACTGATGGAAATAACCGGAAACAAGAAATTGATCGGCCTCACCCCTTTTGTCCGATACGACTACTACCAAACTCCCGAAAACGAAGAAGACGAACGCGACACCCGCATTCCCACCTCGCTGGCAACCGCAGGTGTCAACCTCAGTCCCTTGCCCTGGCTCCTGGTCAAGGCCGACTATTCCGCGCGCTTTCATCACTCCTGCACGAAAAAGTGCGGCCACGAGGTGGCCATCGCCCTGGTCCTCACGGGTGATTTTTGGAAAAAGTGAACCGCACAACGGGCAACAGAGGAGCAATAGAATTGCTGATTTGAAATAAAAATCGTACTTTTGTAACGTTTAAGTACCCTCATACTTCCATGAAATTCGACAAGATAGACTTTGAAGATCTCGGCGTTTTGGCCGAATACAGTCAGTTTTCCGTTGCCGATGGCGTGACAGAGTGGCATGTCATGTTACACGTACACCCGCGTGACGAACTGTTCCCCGGCCAAATGCAACGCATCTACCGGGCCGAAGACCGTCTGCCGGAGTTGGCCCCTTTCGCAGGTGCACGCTGTGTGATGAAGCGCTACTTCCTTTCCGACAGCGCCAACCAGCAGCCCCTGATGCGACAGGAAGAGAATGTGAGCATCAGCCTCATCCAGCAACAACCCCTCGACGGCAGCAAGATAGCCGTGTGGCTTTATCTGCAGGCGGGCACGGACATCAGCCGACAAGACGACACCATCCTCACCCGTCACAACGGATATACCCACCTTTGGCACATGGGCATGACCAGCCCCGAGGGCGACAGCGCCCGACAGACCCGCACCATCCTGGAGCGCTATGAGCAGGAACTGGCCCGGCAAGGTGCCACATTGGCGGAAAACTGCGTGCGCACATGGTTCTTCGTGCGCGATGTGGACACACAATACCACGGCCTGGTGGCGGCCCGCCGCGAAAACTTCGAACAGCAGGGCCTCACGTCCTCCACGCATTATATCGCCAGCACGGGCATAGGCGGCTCACCCGCCGACACGAAAGCATTGGTACAATTGGGAGGCCTGGCCATCACAGGGCTTGAACCCTCACAACAACGCTACCTCTACGCCCCCACCCATCTCAATCCCACCTATGAATACGGGGTGACCTTCGAGCGCGGAACGGCCGTCAGCTACGGCGACCGCCGCCACATCTACATCTCGGGCACCGCCAGCATCGACAACAAAGGCAACGTGGTGCATGTGGGCGATGTGGTGAAGCAGACCCGCCGCATGTGGGGAAACGTGGAGACGTTGCTGGCCGAGGCCGGCGCGGGATTCGACGACGTGATGCAGATTATCGTGTATCTGCGTGACACGGCAGATGCCCCGAAAGTGAGCCAAATGTTCCGCGAACGTTTTCCCGACATCCCCACCGTGGTGACACTGGCCCCCGTATGCCGACCCGCATGGCTTATCGAGATGGAGTGTCTGGCCGTCTGTCCGGCCGAAAATCCTGAATACCGGCCGTTCTAAGCAAACCATAAAAAGAAGAGGAGCAAACGAAAAGAAATCATCGTTTGCTCCTCTTCTTTTTATGGTTTCTTATACCTGCTTATATCTGTCCCAAAACATCTTGATGTTTTTAAAAAACATGAGCATGTTTTTCAAAAACGTGTTCATGTTTTTGGGAAAACTTCCTAATCTTATATAGGAAACCTTCCCCCCCTACCGCTTACACGACTGCTTCGAGCAACAATCCTTCAGCGAACAGCCCGCGCAGGGGTCGGGACGGCGCCAATAATACCGGGCTGCAATCACCGCGACCACCAACACCAAGGCCAGCAATATCCAGCTCTGCACGTTCATAACAACCACAAAAGCAGGTTATACACCAGAAAGGAGACCACCCATGCCAGAACGCACTGGAAGAAGACCGTCATCAGCGCCCATCGTGTGCCCAACTCGCGACGAACCGTAGACACGGCAGCCACACAAGGCGTATAGAGCAGACAAAACACCAGCAGGGCAAAGGCCGCCGCCGAACTGATGAGAGCCGACAGGCCCGAGGAGGGAAGCAACGCAGCCAAAGTGCCCACCACGGCCTCCTTGGCCAGGAAACCGCTGACCAACGCCGTCACGATGCGCCAGTCTCCCAATCCCAGGGGGCGGAAGAGGGGCACCAGCCAGCCACTCACGGTGGCCAACATGCTTTCGCCCTGATGAGCCTCGTCGAGCATCTGCAGATGCCAGTTGAAATTCTGGAAAAACCACACCACGATGGTGGCCATGAATATGACGGTGAAAGCACGTACCAAAAAATCCTTGGCCTTCTCCCACATCAACCGGAGCACATTGACGGCCATGGGCATACGATAGTTGGGAAGCTCCATCACGAAAGGCGTGGCCTCGCCCTTGAACATCGTGCGGTTGAACACCATAGCCACCACAATGCCCATCACGATACCTATGATGTACAAGAGCACCACAATCCATCCCGCCCAACGCGAGAAGAAAGCCGCCGTAAGAAAAGCATAGATGGGAATCTTTGCCGTACAGGACATGAAGGGGGTAAGCATGATGGTCAGCCGTCGGTCACGCACACTGGGCAACGTGCGGCTGGCCATCACGGCAGGCACGCTGCAACCGAAGCCCACAATCAGGGGCACGATACTACGGCCACTGAGCCCTATCCTGCGCAAAGCGCCGTCGGTGACGAAGGCTATGCGGGCCATATAACCGGAATCCTCCAGCAACGAGAGGAAGAAAAACAGCAAAAGGATGAGAGGGATAAAGCTGACCACAGAGCCTACGCCACCGAAGATTCCGTCAATAATCAGGCTGTGCACGGCCGGAGCAATGTTCCAACCGGTCAGCAACCGGTCAGCCTGACCACCCAACCAGTCCATACCCTCCTCGGTCCACCCCTGCAGGTCGGCACCCAAACCCATGAAGGTGACATAGAAGATGGCAATCATGATAACCAGAAAACTGGGGATGGCTGTCCATCGCCCGGTGAGCAGCTTGTCAATGCGGCGGCTGCGCATGTAGTTCTTGTCCTCCTGCGGTCGATGCACCACACCGCTGCACACACGGCGTATGTAGGCATAACGCATATCGGCCATGGCCGCCTGACGGTCCAGTCCGCGCTCCTCCTCCATCTGTTTCATGATATGCTCGGTAGTCTCCAGTTCGTTTTGGCTCAACCCCAAGGCCTTCGCCACCAAAACATCTCCCTCGGCCAGTTTTCCGGCGGCAAAACGGATAGGAAGCCCCGCACGCTGGGCATGATCCTCCACCAGGTGCATCAGGGCATGGAGACAACGATGGACGGCTCCTCCGTGGTCATGCACATCGCAGAAATCCTGACGCCGAGGTTCTTCCCTATACCGGGCCACGTGCATGATATGTTGAATCAATTCATGGATACCCTGGTTCTTTTTGGCCGATATGGCCACCACGGGGATACCCAACTGGCTCTCCAGCGCATTGATATCGATATTTCCGCCGGCAGCCTCCACCTCGTCTATCATATTGAGGCAAAGAACCATGGGCACACCCAGTTCCATCAGTTGCAGGGTGAGGTAAAGATTGCGCTCCAGGCTGTTGGCATCAACGATGTTGATGATGCCGTGGGGATGATTCTCCAAAATATATTGGCGCGTAACCACCTCTTCATGACTGTAAGGCGACAGGCTGTAGACACCGGGAAGATCGATTACCGTGGTTTCGGGATGGCCTTTGATCTGCCCTTCCTTCAGATCGACCGTGACACCGGGAAAATTGCCGACATGCTGGTTGGCACCCGTAAGTTGATTGAACAACGTGGTCTTTCCCGTGTTCGGGCAGCCAACCAAAGCCAAAGACAAGTGGGTATCCTTGATGGGACGGTCAGAGGAATTGTGGAAACGAGGACCGTCTTCGCCAAAACCGGGGTGATCCATCTCATGGCGAGCGACCTGTTTCAATGGCCGGACAGACTCTTTTTCTCCCGATTCATCGGTCTCGCGGCTTTCCATGTCCACATGAATATGGCGGGCATCATCCAGGCGAAGTGTCAGTTCATAGTTCTGAACACGCACCTCCACGGGGTCGCCCATAGGGGCGAACTTGATGATGGAAACATCGGCGCCGGGTATCAGTCCCAAATCAAGAAGATGCTGACGCATGACACCCTCCACGTCCACACTAAGGATTCGGGCACTCTGCCCGACCTTCAAGTCTTTTAATGTCATAGTCTTCCTTTTTTTTCAATACAAAGATACGACATTATTTCCTCAACAAAAAAAGGAGATTGAAAATTACCTAAAAGTGGTGAGGCAGAGGGTGAAGGTCGAACCACAGGGGAACGTGGTCGCTCACCCCGCCATGATAGAAAGTGCCCATGAACGTGCGGCGGGGATGCCATCCCCCGTGCGAGTCCTTGTCCTGCAACCACGGGGCGGTGTAGAGATAAACAGGGCCGGCCACGGAAACCAAGGCAGGGGAAACCAACGCGTGGTCTATCCACGACCAAAGGCCCTTGTAGCGATAGGTACCCTCCGAAGGATAACGTTTTTGGGGCACAAGGTTCACCAGTTTTGTCAGTTTTCTGAAGACCTTGTCATGCGGAGGCGCGTTGAAATCGCCCAAAACAACAAGATTTCCACCCTCGCCTATGCTGTCGGCCAACAGATTCAGCGTCCCGACAGCCAAATGCCGTCCGCGCTGACCCGCCCGCCCACCGAGCCGGCTGGGAAGATGGCAGACGACCACATGCAGGGTGTCTCCGCCCGGAGCGAGACCCTTCACCCACAGGATGTCGCGCGTGGCGGGCAACGCATGTTCCCGAGAGGGCACACGAACGGCATGCCAGTCCAACAGACGAAAACGGGCGGGACGATAGAGAAGAGCCACATCCATGCCACGGCGGTCGGCACTTTGCGTCATGACGTAAGAAAAGTCGAGGTTGCGAAGACTGCTACGCCGGCAAAGGTCTGTCAACACCGAGTCGTTCTCCACCTCGCACAAGCCCACAAGGTCGGGTGCGGCATCGCCACCAACAGCCATCAGCACACGGCTGACATCGGTGAGTTTGCGCCAATAACGCCCCCACGTCCATCTGCGCTCACCTTCAGGCAGAAACTCGAAATCGTCCTTCAACGTGTCGTGACGGCAGTCAAACAGGTTCTCCACGTTCCATTCCACAATACGCAGGGGACGTTGCGCACAGACGGTCTGCAGGGCGGATGCCCACAGAAAGACAAAGAAAACAGGGTAACGAAACCGCAGACTACTCATAGATGAGGGTGGTCTGCGCCTCGGGCGACAAGTAGCGTTGCGCCACATCTTGCAACCTGCCCGGAGTGAGGGCATCGATACGCTCGTTGAAACGCTCCTCATCGAGCACCGTTCCATGGTGGAGCATACGCTTGCCCATGCCGATGGCCACGCTCTCGAAATTGTCACGCGAAATGCGCAACTGCCCCTTCAACTGGCGTTTGGCCGCCTCCAACTGACGGGGACTGAGCGGACTGTCGCACAGACGCTGCAACTCGCGACTCACCAAGCGCAGGCAACGGCGCACATCGTGAGGATCGCAACCGAAATAGGCGCTCCAGACTCCCGCATCGGTATAGGCCTGCAAGGCGCTCTCCGAGGTGTAGACCAAAGCGTTCCGCTCACGCAACACCACATTCAGACGGGCATTCATGCCGGGGCCTCCCAGAATATTATTAAGAAGGAAGAGGGGAAGATAGTCGGCATCGGACTGACCGCAGCAGCGGTTTCCTACCAACACGTGGGTCTGATGGGTGTCCTTATTGCGGCGCACCACACGCGCCTCGGGAGAAAGGGTGGGTGTCCGGCGGACAATAGGCGGGACGGGATCAAAGGCCTCACCCTCCATCATGGATTCCTGCGACATTTGCCTGAGCCGGCGCTCGGCCACCTGCACCACCTGTCTCAGCGTGACACGCCCATAGACAAAGAGCACCATGCGGGCGGGATGGTAGAGACGGCGGACGAAGCGAAGCATACCCTCACAGGTGTGCTCGCGAAGGAGTTCGGCATCGCCCAAAATCTTTCGCCCCAGGGGATGTTGGGGAAACAACAAGCCCTCAAAATCATCAAAAATCAGTTCGGAGGGCGAATCGTTATAGCTCTCTATCTCATCCACAATCACCTCCACCTCCTTGTCCATCTCCCGCTGGGGGTAGATGCTCTGCAGGGTGATGTCGAGCAGCAGTTTGATGGCACGGGAATAGTGCTCCACGGGTGTGGTGCAATAATACACGGTCTCCTCCTTGCCGGTGTACGCATTCAAATCTCCGCCCACGGACTCCATACAATTGATGATGCTCATGGGAGATCGCCGGGGCGTTCCTTTGAAACTCATATGCTCCGCATAGTGAGCCATACCGCTTTCCCAAGGCTGTTCATCGCGCGTGCCGGCATCGACAGCTATACCCAGGTAGGCCGTGGACGTGGGGGAAGGGGCACACACCACACGCATTCCGTTGGAGAGGGTGCAGATTTCTGTGTTGTTCATAGATACAATATGCTTTCAGGCCCCATATTGAAGATGAGATCCACAATACTCAAATCGGGCAAGAATCCCAGCTTCTGACGAAAAACCTGATAATACTCCTTGTTTGTATACAGAGGTGTTTCGGCTCCAATGAAAGACGCTGTGCGCTTGATGGCGGGCGAAATGTCGAGCCAGCAACACATCAGGTGCATCAGTTCTTCGTTGAAATCAGCCAAAAACTCCCATTTCTGTTCGTAAAAGGGCGCCAATTCATCGGCATAATATTCAAAAAACGGACTGTTTTGATAGGCACTCTTGAGGGCGTTCCAATGCACGTGTCGCCATCGGCCATGGTCGCTGATACGGATGTCCCTCATCCTGTTTTGTCCCGGAAGAGGTTTCTCCACAGGAATGGTGAGGGCAAGAGACCCGTCGGCCGAAGCTATCCGACAACGGTTGCGCAAGGTCTGTTTCTGATAACTGTCACAAACCTCGAGCAAACAATCGCCACCATGCGCCAGCCGGGCATAGTGGCTTATGGGAGCAAGATAGCAGCAGGGAAGTACAAACGGTGTCACACCTCTGTTTATTTGATGCCTTCTACCCAACGAAACAATCGGTTCCATCGGATGCCTCCTTTGAACAGGCCATAATCGGCATCGCGGCTGAACCAGATCATCACAGGTTTGCCCACGATGTGGTCTTCGGGCACAAAGCCCCAATAGCGTGAGTCGGCACTATTGTGCCGGTTGTCACCCATCATCCAATAATAGTCCATCTTGAACGTGTAGCGGGTGGTCTCCTTGCCGTTTATCTTGATGGTTCCATCGGGAGTCACCTCCAACCGGTTGCCTTCATACACGGCTATGGGACGCTCATAAATAGGCAGGTTCTCAAGCGTGAGGTCAATGCTTTGTCCCTTTGCGGGAATCCGGATGGGACCGTAGTTATCGCACGTCCATCCATAACCGCCGTTTTGTGGGTAAAGGAACTCGCCGGAAGCAGGTTTCACCATCTCGATATGGTCGACAAGATCGGTTCGGGCACGCATCTGCTCTGCCATCTGTGCCGTGAGAGGACAGATGCCGGACCTGTAAAGTCCCATTTCATCGTCGCGGGACAAACCTATCAGCTTCACGAAATCTGCGGGCAGCTGGTTAACCTTCAGCTCTACCATGTAGTTATACTGCACATAGTCGGGCTCCTTGTTTGCCTTGCCATCCAGATAAACGATGCGGTCGCGAATCTCAAGTGTCTGACCGGGTGTGCCCACACAACGCTTCACATAATTCTCTCTGCGGTCTACGGGGCGTGACACCACCTGACCGAACTCCAGAGGATTGGCGGCGATATATTCCTTGCCGATACGCTTCATTTCAGAGAAATACCGATATTTCTCCACGGCAGTCATGCTGTCTGTGGATAGAGAGAAACGGGCGCTGAGGTATTGACGTCCCAGCTCGTAGGCAATGCTGTAATAATCCTCATTGGGGAAATTCAGGGCGACGGTGTCTCCGGCAGGATAGTTGAACACCACAATATCGTTGAGCGGCACGCGGCGGGCGTGGATACGCTCATAGTCCCACCGGGGCTTTTCCAAATAGCTCTTGCAACCGAAAAGAGGCAGGGTGTGTTGCGTGAGCGGCATACTAAGCGGAGTCATGGGCTTACGCACGCCATAGCCGGTCTTGCTCACGAACAGATAGTCACCCACCAGAAGGCTTTTCTCCAGACTGCTGCTGGGGATGACATAGTTCTGAAAGAAGTAAATGTTGACGAAATAGACGGCCACCAATGCAAACACAATGGCATCCAACCAGCTCATAATCGTGCGCGTAACGGGGTTTTCAAGTTCCTTCCACCACCCCCAGTTGATAAATCGGGTAATATAAAGGTCTATAATGAAGGGCAGAAAAAGAAAACCCCACCAACTGCGGCTCCACACGAGAAAAGCGATGTAGAGCGAACTCCAAAGCACACACTTGGCAATGTCCTTGCCCATCACCTTATTGTTTCGCTTCTTCATACGGTCGGCTATCAGAATTTGAACATATCATCGATGGTAAGCAAGCCGCTGTGCTGCGCAGTGTATTCGGCAGCCAACACGGCACCAAGGGCAAACCCCTGACGGGAGTGGGCACTGTGGGTGATGGTGATTTGGTCGGCCTCGGAATCCCATGTAATGCTATGGATGCCGGGCACCTCACCCTCGCGCACGCTGTTGATGGTGAGTTTGGCAACATCCGTGCTTTCTGCAGGCACCACGGTGCCGTCGGGTTGTGTCAATGTACCCGTCTGCCATCCGGTCTTGCGATCCAAGCAGTCCACAATCTGCTCGGCAAGTGTGATACCCGTTCCGCTGGGATGGTCAAGTTTATGTACATGGTGCACCTCGGTCTCCTCCACATCATACTGGGGAAAATCGTTCATCAGTTTGGCCAGATACTTGTTCACAGCCGAAAAGATGGCCACGCCGATGCTATAGTTAGAGGCCCAGAACAGCGTATTGCCGCCTTCCCCACACGCTTTCCTCACGTCGTCGCCATGTTCCTTGAGCCAACCCGTGGAGCCGCTCACCACCTTGACACCGGCCTTCCAAGCCCTCAGAAAGTTGTCGTAAGCCGTATGGGGGGCCGTAAACTCGATGGCCACATCGGCCGAAGCAAAAGCGGGAGAATCAAAGTCCCGGGGATTGTCGATGTCGATGATGCTCACAATCTCGTGGCCACGCTGCAGAGCGATCTGCTCTATCATGTGACCCATCTTACCATAACCGATGAGTGCTATTTTCATGTCTTTAAAATGTTTTATCCCACAAAGATAGGTATTTATGGCGATATTCCTTAATTTTGTTCCTCGAAAAAAACTTAAACAACTGGCATCAACCATGGAACAACTGCTCCACTACGTATGGAAGCACCGCCTCTTTCCTCTCGCTCCGCTACGGACAACACACGATGAAACCGTGGATATTTTGAATCCCGGACTGCACAACCGCAATGCCGGACCCGACTTCTTCAATGCCAAAGTGAGTATCAACGGAACCCTATGGGCCGGCAACGTGGAACTGCATCTGCGCTCAAGCGACTGGTATCGCCACGGACATCACACGGACGAGGCCTACAACAACGTGGTACTTCACGTGGTGTGCGAAGCCGACAGGGAAGTCGTCACACAGAACGGCATCACCCTGCCCCAACTGCAACTCGACATCCCCGAGAAATTACGGAAAGACTATGAGCACCTGCTCTCCATCGACCAATACCCTCGTTGCCACCGCGTCATTCCCAATATAGACACCTTGCACGTCCGATGCTGGATGGATGCCCTGTTGCAGGAACGGTTACATAGCCGTGCCAACCGCGTGACGGGTTTTCTTGGCGACTCGGGGGGCGACTGGGAAAAAGCCCTCTTCATGGCCTTGGCCCGCAACTTCGGTTTTGCGCTCAATGCCGAGGCCTTCGTGGCTTGGGCACGTCTGCTTCCTTTGGAGAAAATCGGCAAGCACCGCGACGACCTCTTCCAAATTGAAGCCATCTTTCTGGGACTGGCCGGCATGCTGGAACCCGGCAACCGGCCCGAAGCTGAAGCAGACGAATACCGTCAAAAACTCCAACGCGAATTCCACTATCAGCAACGCCTGTTCTCCTTGCCACCGGCCATGTCCATGCAACAATGGAAGTATCTGCGACTTCGTCCCCAAAACTTCCCCCACATACGTCTGGCCCAACTGGCCTGGATATACAGCAACAGGCGGGTGACGATGGCCGGTCTGCGTGATGCCCTGGCCGAAAAAGACCCGCAGAAAGCCTTGATGGAGATTCTGAAAGCCGAGACAAGCCCTTACTGGACAGAGCACATCATGTTCGGAAAACCCGTAGCACACAAGTCACTGACGCTGGGTACGGCCACGCGCCGGCTGATTATCATCAACACGGTCATCCCCGTACTCTATGCCCACGCCACGGCACATGGCGATGCGGAAACCGCCGAACGGCTGGAAGACCTCCTGAGCAGGATGCCCGCCGAAAACAATCACATCCTGCGACTGTGGCAAGAATGTGGGCTGGACGTGGCCAGTGCCGCCGATGGACAAGCCCTGATACACTTGAAGAACGAATATTGTGACCGATGCGACTGCCTGAGATGTACCTTCGGTTATGAATACATGAAAGGAGAACGATGAACACCGAAGAACCCGAACTTCGCTATCTGTTGGCGCTGACACGCGCCCTGTTTCAAAATCCTGCCGCCCAAAACCGGGTGATGGATGCCGTTGGCTCAGCCCAAGAGGCCTATCAACGGCGCAGTGAAATCACAGACATTTGTCCCGACCTATCGAAGAAATGCGCCCAATCCATCGCCGATATGGAGCAACACTTGGAGAGAGCTGACCGGGAAACAGACTTTCTGAAACGTCACGGCATACAAGCTTTGGGGCGCAACGATGCCGACTATCCTGCCCGTCTGCGTGATGCTGTGAATCCTCCCGTCCTGCTCTTCAGACTGGGCAATGCCGACCTCAACGCAAAGCATATACTGAGTGTGGTCGGAAGCCGTCAATGCACCGAATATGGCAAAACCGTATGCGAACGTTTCCTTGGTGAACTGGCCGAAATCTGTCCGGACACACTCATCGTAAGCGGGCTGGCCTATGGCATAGACATCAACGCCCATCGTGCCGCACTTGCCCACGGATTGCCCACATTAGGCGTATTGGCACACGGACTGGACCAAATCTATCCGCGCCGACACGCCGACACAGCCCGGGAGATGCTGGAGACGGGAGGACTGCTGACCGAATATCAAAGCGGTTCCAACGCCGATAAGATGAACTTCGTGGCCAGAAACCGCATCGTGGCCGCCATGGCCGATGCCACATTAGTGGTAGAAACGCGGGAAAAAGGCGGCAGCCTGATCACCACCCGTCTGGCCGATGAAGCCGGGCGACGTGTGTTTGCCGTACCGGGACGCATGGGAGACGAGATGAGTACGGGCTGTAACCGACTGATTGCCGAAGGGAAAGCGGAAATCGTGCTTTCTGCCCGGCAGTTGGTGGAAGCCATGGGATGGCAGACAGAACAGGAACTTTCCACTCCCATCCAGCGCACCTTGTTTATCGAACTGGACAATGATGAACAGGACATCATGCGCTGTCTGGAACCGGAGGCCGAAGGTCTCACCCTGAACCAGCTGACTCAACTGACGGGACAAGCCGTAAGCACGCTCACCGCCCGCCTTTTTGAAATGGAAATGAAGGGACTGGTGAGGATGGTGGCCGGAAGCCGATACGTGAAAGTCTAAAAAACAGGAGAAACCGGCCCCTAAATAAAATTGGATGTCCCCCCTCTTTGTGGGCACATCCAATTTTATTTAGGGGGCCGTGTTGTTATTATGTTTTTTGATGCAGCCATGTGCTTCCCAAAAGCATGTGAATATTTTGGGAAAAACATGAGGATGTTTATCTAAAAACGTGTTCATGTTTTTCAAAAACGTCTTGATGTTTTTTCGCCAATAAAAAGGCACCCCAAAAGCTTGTCCTGCTTTTGGGGTGCTGTACATTACAACACAGACTCGAGATCTGTTAGTCGGCTAACTTTGCCTTGATGAACTCGCGGTTGAGGCGGGCGATGTTGGCAATGCTCTCGTTCTTGGGGCATACGGCCTCGCAAGCACGGGTGTTGGTACAGTTACCGAAGCCCAGTTCGTCCATCTTGGCCACCATGGCCTTGGCACGCTTGGCGGCCTCTACCCTGCCCTGAGGCAAGAGAGCCAACTGGCTTACCTTGGAACTTACGAACAACATGGCCGAACCGTTCTTGCATGCAGCCACGCAAGCGCCACAACCGATGCAGCTGGCGCAGTCCATGGCCTCGTCGGCATCGGGCTTGGGAATGAGGATGGAGTTGGCATCCTGAGCCTGACCGGTGCGCACGGTGGTGTAGCCACCTGCCTGAATAATCTTATCGAAAGCGTTGCGGTCTACCATGCAATCCTTGATGACGGGGAAACCGGCCGAACGCCAAGGTTCTACGGTGATGGTATCGCCGTCTTTGAAGTGGCGCATATAGAGCTGGCAGGTGGTAGCTCCGCGCTCGGTCTTGCCATGGGGCGTTCCATTTATATATAAGGAGCACATACCGCAGATACCTTCGCGGCAGTCGTGGTCGAACACGAAAGGCTCTTTGCCTTCCTCGATAAGTTCCTCGTTCATGATGTCGAGCATCTCCAGGAACGAAGTATCGTCGGGGATATTCTTCATCTCCTTGGTGTCGAAATGGCCTTTAGCCTTGGGGCCATCCTGCTTCCAGAACTTTACAGTTACATTTATATTCTTTGCCATGATGATTTAGTTCTTATAGTTACGTGTTTGAACCTTAATAATCTCGTAGTTCAGAGGCTCCTTGATCAGTTCGGGGGCAGTCTCGTCATTCTTCTGATATTCCCAGCAACCTACGTAGAAGAAGTTCTCGTCGTCACGCTTTGCTTCGCCCTCGGGAGTCTGATGTTCCTCGCGGAAGTGGCCGCCGCAGCTCTCCTCACGGTGCAGTGCATCGTAAGCAATCAGCTCGCCCATGATGATGAAGTCACGCAGATGAATGGCCTTGTCCAACTCCACGTTCAAACCTTCCTTAGTGCCGGGGATGAAGAGGTTGGTGTTGAACTCCTTGCGCAGGGCAGCAATCAACTTCAAGCCCTCTTCCAAACCTTCCTTGGTGCGGCCCATACCCACGTGCTCCCACAGGATATGACCCAGTTCCTTGTGGATGGAGTCTACGGATCGCTTACCCTTGATGTTCATCAATCGGTCGATTTCCTTCTCCACGGCCTTCTCGGTCTCTACGAACTCGGGCAGGTCGGTGCTCAGGCGAGGCCAGATAGCCTGGTCGGCCAGGTAGTTCTGAATGGTGTAAGGCAGCACGAAGTAACCATCGGCCAAGCCCTGCATCAAAGCACTGGCACCCAAACGGTTGGCTCCATGGTCAGAGAAGTTGCACTCACCGATGGCAAAGAGGCCGGGAATAGAGGTCTGCAACTCGTAGTCTACCCAGATACCGCCCATCGTGTAGTGGATGGCGGGGAAAATCATCATGGGATAGTAATACTGGACACCATTCACTTCCTTGGCCAACTTGCCGGGATTAACATCGGTAATCTCCTCATACATATCAAAGAGGTTGCCGTAACGCTGACGAATCTCGTTGATGCCCAATCGCTGGATGCTCTCGCTGAAATCGAGGAACACGGCCAGACCGGTATTGTTCACGCCCATACCATGGTCGCAACGCTCCTTGGCCGCACGTGATGCCACGTCACGGGGAACCAAGTTACCGAAAGCGGGATAACGGCGCTCCAGATAGTAGTCACGATCCTCCTCGGGAATTTCGTAACCCTGCTTGGTTCCGGCCTGCAAAGCCTTGGCATCCTCCAATTTCTTGGGCACCCAAATACGGCCATCGTTACGCAAAGATTCCGACATCAGGGTCAGCTTGCTCTGCTTGTCGCCGTGCACGGGAATACAAGTGGGGTGAATCTGAACATAAGAGGGGTTGGCAAAGTAAGCGCCCTTGCGATAACACTGGATGGCTGCGGTGCAGTTACATCCCATGGCATTGGTGCTGAGGAAGTAAGCGTTGCCATAACCACCGGTGGCGATAACCACGGCATTAGCGCTGAAGCGCTCCAACTTGCCGGTCACCAGGTTCTTGGCGATAATACCGCGAGCACGACCGTCCACAATCACGACGTCCTCCATCTCATAGCGGGTGTAGAGCTTCACCTTACCTGCATGTACCTGTGCACTCAGCGAGCTATAGGCGCCAAGCAGCAACTGCTGACCGGTCTGGCCCTTGGCATAAAAAGTACGGCTCACCTGAGCGCCACCGAACGAGCGGTTGGCCAGCATGCCGCCATATTCGCGTGCGAAGGGAACACCCTGGGCCACGCACTGGTCAATGATGGCATTGCTCACCTCGGCCAAGCGATAAACGTTAGCTTCGCGGGCACGGTAGTCGCCACCCTTCACGGTGTCATAGAACAGACGATAAACCGAGTCACCGTCGTTCTGATAGTTCTTGGCGGCATTGATACCACCCTGTGCGGCGATGGAGTGAGCACGACGAGGGCTGTCCTGAATACAGAAGTTATATACATTGAAGCCCATCTCGCCCAAAGAAGAGGCAGCGCTGGCACCGGCCAGGCCTGTACCTACAACGATAACGTCGAGCTTCAGCTTGTTCTTGGGGTTAACCAAACGCTGGTGAGCCTTGTAGTTGGTCCACTTCTCAGCAATAGGCCCCTCGGGGATTCTTGAATCTATAGTCTTTGCCATAATACTATGTGTTTCTGTTTAGTCGAATAAATTACCATTAACAAGGTTGGTAGCCCAAAGCGAATGCGATAACCACAGCAGCGAACATTGCTATCACCAAGGTGGTGTAGATGCAGCTGATGGTGCGCCAACGGTTGAACCAGATCTTACCGTTCCAGCCCAACGTCTGAAGGGCACTCCAGAAACCATGGTTCAAATGGAACCACAAAGCTGCCAGCCACACCAGATAAATGATGCTGTAGACGGGACAAGAGAAGGTGTTGACGATATGGCCCACACCGTCCGTGGGAGAAATCGCACCCTCGATACCGGCCAACTCGGCATACATCATGTTGTACCAGAAGTTGAACAGATGCAGACCCATACCTGCAATCACAATGAAACCCAGCACCAGCATGTTCTGGCTGGCCCACTCCACCTTGGCAGGCTTGTCGGTCACGGCATAACGGTCAGCACCACGAGCCTTACGGTTCTGAACCGTAAGCCACAGGGCATAGACAAAATGCAACAGCACCAGAGCCGCCAGACCGATAGTGGCGGCCACAGCATACCAGTTAGAGCCAAGGAACTCACAAATCATGTTGTAGCCCTCTCGACTGATCAACGCAACGACATTCATCGAAGCATGGAAGGTCAGGAACAGAATAAGCGCGATGCCGGTCACAGACATCACCACCTTTCGTCCGATTGATGAATTAATTAACCACATAAATAATAATTGTTATTAATAATATATAATGTAATCCTGCTACAAAAATAACATTTTTAATTCGCTCTGCAAAGGAAAACGGGCAAGAGTTTCATCAAAAATGATTACTTTTGTGCGTATTAACAAAGAAATCAACGAAAATGCTTTTCAACTACGACGTGGTTGTGGTGGGCGGAGGTCATGCGGGATGTGAAGCCGCAGCCGCAGCCGCCCAAATGGGAGCCAAGACGGTGCTCGTCACCATGGACATGAACAAGATTGCTCAGATGAGTTGTAACCCGGCCATCGGAGGTGTGGCAAAAGGACAAATCGTGCGCGAGATTGATGCTCTGGGAGGGCACACCGCCGAGGTTACCGACCGCACAAGCATCCAGTTCCGTATGCTCAACATGAGCAAAGGACCCGCCATGTGGAGTCCGCGTGCCCAGTGCGACCGGGCCAAATTCATATGGGAATGGCGAAAGATACTCGAAAACCAGCCCAACCTGGACATTTGGCAAGACCAGGTGAGAGAATTGCTGGTGGAAGACGGAAAAGCAGTGGGGGTAAAAACCTACATGGACGTTGAGTTCAAATGCCGATGCGTTATCATCACCGCCGGAACATTCCTCAACGGACTCATGCACATCGGACGGACCAAACTGCCAGGCGGACGGTGCGCCGAGCCGCCATCCCCGGAACTGAGCGAGAGCATCGCCCGCCACGGCATACGCGTGGGACGCATGAAAACGGGCACACCCGTGCGCATTGACGGCAGGAGCGTTCATTTTGAAGAAATGGCCATGCAGCCGGGCGACACGCGGAAGCATCAGTTCAGCTATATGGGCGAACGCAGCAAACTTAAGGAGCTCCCCTGTTGGATTACCTATACCAATCCCCAAGTCCACGAGCGGTTGAAAGCAAGTCTGGCCGATAGTCCCCTGTTCAACGGACAAATTCAAAGCATCGGCCCCCGATACTGCCCCAGCATCGAAACCAAACTAGTAACCTTTTCCGACCGCGACCAGCACCAATTGTTTCTGGAGCCGGAAGGGGAAAACACCCAAGAATATTATTTGAACGGCTTCAGTTCCAGCCTGCCCATCGAGGCACAAATCGAAGCTCTGAAGCTTATCCCCGCCTTTCGCGACCTGAAAGTTTATCGTCCGGGCTATGCCATTGAATACGATTATTTCGATCCCACCCAACTTTACCACACGTTGGAATCCAAGATTCTTGAAGGCCTTTTCTTGGCAGGACAAGTAAACGGAACCACAGGATACGAGGAGGCCGCCGGACAAGGACTGGTTGCCGGCATCAACGCAGCCCTGAAATGCCAGGACAAAGAGCCCTTCATCATGAGCAGAGACGAGAGCTACATCGGTGTGCTTATCGATGACTTGGTAACAAAAGGTGTGGACGAACCGTATCGCATGTTCACCTCCCGTGCCGAATACCGCATATTGCTTCGGCAGGATGATGCGGATGCCCGCCTCACAGAACGAAGCTATAAAATTGGATTGGCCACAGAAGAGCGATACAGACACTGGATAAAAAAGAAAGAAGCCATCCTGCATCTGACAGACTTTTGCCGCAATTTCTCTGTAAAGGCGGATTTGATAAATGATGCGTTGACAGAACTTGGTTCCACCCCACTTACCCGAGGCTGCAAATTATCCGACCTGATTGTACGCCCGAATATCACAATATATGATTTGGCAAAACATATCAAAAAACTGCGCGAACAGATAGATAGTATCCCGGAGCGCAAAGAAGAAATCGTAGAGGCTGCAGAAATCCAAATCAAATACGCCGGCTACATTGAGCGCGAAAAGCAACAGGCGGAAAAAATGAAGCGCTTGGAAAAACTGAAGATTCGCGGACGTTTTGACTACAGCTCCATACAAAGTCTGAGTACCGAAGCGCGACAAAAGTTGGAGAAGATTGACCCCGACACGCTGGCACAAGCCAGCCGGATTCCGGGCGTGTCTCCATCAGACATCAGCGTATTGATGGTGCTGCTGAAAAGATGACGCTTCACGTGAAACAATGCTAAAACTTTAACCATATAAACATCTGAGAATGAATAACGAGACATTGCTGAAAAATCTGCGAAACATTCCCGACTTCCCGGTAAAAGGCATCCAGTTTAAGGATGTAAGCACCCTGTTCAAGAACCCCGAATGCCTGGACATTATGACCGATGAGCTTAAAGAAATTTACCAAGACAAAGGAATAACCAAGGTCGTGGGAATTGAAAGCAGAGGCTTTATGGAGGGATGTATTTTAGCCCACGAACTGCATGCCGGTTTTGTCATGTGCCGTAAACCGGGCAAGCTGCCCGCAGAAACCCGACAACTTACTTATAGCAAAGAATACGGAACGGACACCATAGAAATTCATACCGATGCCATCACAGAAAATGATATTGTACTGCTTCACGATGATTTGTTGGCAACCGGTGGCAGCATGAAGGCGGCGTATGACCTGGTGAAATCGTTTAATCCGAAAAAGATTTATATCAACTTCATCATCGAACTTACCATCGAAGGGCTGAACGGCCGGTCTGTTTTCCCGGAAGATGTGGAGATAAGCACATTGATGAAAATATAATACTGCCTTCTTTCGGCTATTCTATTAAACCTGAGATTTGAGAGTTTTGACAAAACGCCGCAATGAAAAAAAACGCCGCGATGAATGAGACAAAACACTGCGGCGTTTTTAAAAAACATCGCGGCGTTTTTTCCCATGCCCCAAGCCCCCATTGCATCCCATATAAAAATAAAAGGAGAGAAAGATGGGTAGAATACCGGAAAAGATTCCAAACAACCCAAATTCCGTTAACGATAATCTACACAAAATCTGCATATAAGGCCAAAATCAGGGCACTGAAAATCGAATTTTTGAGAGCAAACCGCCCGCAGGACGCAAAAATCAAGAAATAAACGGGTCAAAAAGACATGGAAATATCTGAACACATACGCGGAATCATCACCAACCTGCCCGAAACGCCCGGTTGTTACCAGTATCTGGACGAAAAGGGCACCATCATCTATGTGGGTAAAGCCAAGAACCTGAAGCGAAGGGTGAACAGTTATTTCCACAACCCGCGGCAAACGGCCAAGACCGCCCAGCTGGTGAAACACATCCGCGACATCAAATACATCGTGGTGAACACCGAAGAGGACGCCCTGCTTTTGGAAAACAACCTCATCAAGCAGTGGAACCCACGCTACAACATCCTGCTGAAAGACGGGAAGACCTATCCCAGCATCGTTGTCACGCACGAACCCTTCCCACGCATTTTTCCCACACGCCGCATCAACAAAGGCACAGGTACCTATTTCGGCCCCTACAGCCACCAGCCCACGATGACTCTTTTGCTGGAACTTATCAGAAAACTCTATCCGCTGCGCACTTGCAACACCCCCATGTTACCCGAAAATATCGAAAAAGGGAAATATCGCGAGTGCCTGGAATATCATATCCACAACTGCGCGGCTCCCTGTATAAATAAGGTAAGCCGGGAGGAATATGGCCGTTGGGTGGCCGAGGCCATGGAAATCTTGAGGGGAAACACGCGCCAGACAGAACAGCAGATGATGGATGAGATGAAGGCTTTGGCAGCGGAAATGCGCTTTGAAGAAGCCGAGCAAGTAAAGCGAAAATACTTGCTTTTAGACAATTATCGCAGCAAGAGCGAGGTGGTGAGTTCGGTGCTCCATAACATCGACGTCTATAACATCGAGGTGGACGACCGCGTGGCCTATGTCAACTACCTGCACGTTGCAAACGGCTGTATCACACAGGCTTTCACCTTCGAAATAAAGAAATCTCTGGATGAAACGGAAGAGGAACTGCTGGTGTTGGGCATAGGAGAAATGCGCGAGCGATATCCCAGCCATAGCCGCGAAATCATTCTTCCGTTCCACGTGGAACTTGAGTTAGAGGGGGTTACCTTCACCGTGCCGCAAAAGGGCGATAAAAGAAAACTTTTGGGCTTGTCGAAACTCAACGTAATGCAGTATAAAAAGGACCGGATGCAACAGGCCGACAAACTCAATCCCGAACAAAAAGGCACACGTCTGATGATGGAATTGCAGAAGACCCTGGGACTGCCTGCCCTACCCCGCCGCATCGAATGTTTCGACAACAGTAACTCGCAAGGCACCGATGCGGTGGCCGGGTGCGTGGTGTTTGACATGGGAAGACCCAACAAGCAGGAATACCGCAAATACATCATCAAAACAGTGGACGGCCCCGATGACTATGCCTCGATGAAAGAAGTGGTGCGCCGCCGGTATACCCGCATCCGCGACGAAAAGGGACAGATGCCCGACCTGATCATCACCGATGGCGGACAGGGACAGATGGAAGTGGTGCGACAGGTGGTAGAGGACGAATTACACCTGAACATACCCATCGCCGGACTGGCCAAGGACAAGCGCCACCGCACCAACGAACTGCTTTTCGGTCATCCCGCACAAGTGGTGGGATTAAAGACGGACAGCCAACTGTTTCATCTCCTGACTTATATCCAGGACGAGGTGCACCGATACGCCATCACCTTCCACCGCGAAAAACGCAGCAAGCACCAGCTGAGCAGCGAGCTGGACGAAATCAAGGGCATCGGCGTGAAGACGAAAGAGCTATTGATAAAGACTTTCCACAGCCTCAAACGCATCAAAGAGACTCCGGAGGAGGAACTCGCCAAGGCCATCGGGCCGGCCAAGGCGCGTCTGCTGACCGAATATTTCAAGAAATAGTTCCCCCCTGCTCTATGCAGGCGAAAGAAAACCGCCAATTCCCATACCTATATTAACGTTAGTTTGATGATGCCACAATAAGGCTGACGATATGCCTAATTTCATTTTGTAGAGCATTCTAAATGCATGTGAATGTTTGGGGGAAAACATGTTCATCTTTTTGGAAAACATGTTCATGTTTTTCAAAAACGTCTTGATGTATTTTCGGGGACTTATGGACGGGATTTTACAGACAATTTAAGTTCATCGAACTCACGTTATATTAAAAGAATTGCATAACTTTGTGCTGGACTGATTAAAAAGAACGCACAAACAATGAGATTGGTTATTCAACGTGTTCGCCACGCCAGCGTCAGCATCGAAGAGCGGAAAGTGGGTGCCATAGGGCAAGGTCTGCTCATCCTGGCAGGCATCGAAGAAGCCGATACCCGCGAGGATATCGACTGGCTGTGCCGCAAGGTGACATCCATGCGCATCTTCGACGATGAGAACGGGGTGATGAACCGCAGCGTGACCGACGTGGACGGACAGATTCTGGTGGTGAGCCAGTTCACCTTGATGGCCAGCACGCGCAAGGGCAACCGCCCCAGCTACATCCGGGCCGCCCGCCCCGAAACGGCCATCCCCCTGTATGAGGCTTTCGTGGAGCAGCTGAAACAACTCACCGGCAAGGATGTTCCCACGGGAGTGTTCGGTGCCGACATGCAGGTGGAACTGGTGAACGACGGCCCCGTGACCATTCTCATGGACTCGAAGAACCCTCACGATTTTTAAAGAACGATGACCATCAAGGAAGCACAAGAACAGGTAGACCAATGGATACGGAGCACGGGGGCCGGCTACTTCAGCGAGCTGACCAACATGGCCGTGCTGACCGAGGAGGTGGGCGAACTGGCCCGCTGCGTCAGCCGCACCTACGGAGACCAACGCCCCAAACCGGGCGAGGTGCTGGACATGGCCGAGGAGATGGCCGATGTGCTGTGGGTGTTGATGGCCCTGGCCAATCAAACAGGTGTGGACCTGAGCGAAAGTCTTAAGGCAAACCTTAAGAAAAAATCCGAAAGAGACAAGAACAGATTTTTATAATAAACTATATATCAATAAAATATAAAGACTATGGAAGAGCAGAACAAGTACGAGAAAATGTTGGCCATGTATGATACCAACTTAGACGACGCCCAGGTGGCTGCCGCCGTGAAAGACCTTCTCAGCCGGCACATGCAGGAGAACATGACTCCCGAAGTGAAGAAATTTCTGTTCGGAAGCATCGAGCTGACCACCTTGAAAACCACCGATAGCGAGGAGAGCGTTCTGAAATTCACCGAGCGCGTGAACGACTTTGCCAACGACTATCCTGCCCTGCCCCACGTGGCCACCATCTGTGTGTATCCCAACTTTGCGTCCATCGTGAGTCAAAGCCTGGAGGTGGAAGGCGTGGAGGTGGCTTGCGTGAGCGGCTGTTTCCCCTCGTCACAGACCTTCCTGGAAGTAAAGGTTGCCGAAACGTCATTGGCCTTGAGAGACGGAGCTACGGAGATTGACATTGTGATGAGCGTGGGCAAGTTCCTGAGCGGAGACTATGAAAGCGTGTGCGATGAAATCAGCGAGTTGAAATCCATCTGCGGCGACAAGAAGATGAAGGTGATTCTGGAAAGCGGCATGCTCAACGCCGGCCAGGTGAAGAAGGCTTCGTTGCTGGCCATGTACGCCGGTGCCGACTACATCAAGACCAGCACAGGCAAGGAAAAGCCTGCCGCCACTCCCGAGGCTGCATACGTGATGTGTCAGGCCATCAAGGAATACCACGAAAAGACGGGCATACAGATTGGCTTCAAGCCTGCCGGAGGCCTCAACACCGTGGAGGACGCCGTGGCCATGTACACCATCGTGAAGGAGGTTCTGGGCGAGAAGTGGCTCACCAACCAGTGGTTCCGCATGGGCACCAGCCGCTTGGCCAACCTGTTGCTGAGCGACATCGAAGGAACGGAAATCAACTATTTCTAAACGATTTGTATCATGAAGAGAAGAAACCTGCTGCTGTTGGCCTGCTCGCCCCTTCTGTTCACCTCCTGTCTGGTGACCAAGAAGCAATACCATTGGTCTGAACGGGGAAGGATGGCGGCGCTCTTCAGCCGCGATTCACTGGCCGACCTGCTCGCCACCAGCCGCTCGGAGGCGGACAGCCTGACCCATGACAAAAACGCCTTGATGAAGGACACCGCCTCGCTGAACAAGAGCCTGCGCTCCTACAAAGGCTTATTGGCCAACAGCAACCACGAAAACGAACGCCTGAACAGCCAAAACAAAGAGCTTAACAACCAGTTGGGGCAAAACCAACAGACCATCCTTGAACTGCAAAACATGATCAAGGAACAGAACCAGCGCGTGAAAGCCTTGCTGGACAACGTAAAAAATGCGCTTAACGGCTTTTCAAGCGATGAACTGACGGTACACGAAGAGGGCGGAAAGGTGTATGTGGCCATGAGCGACAAGCTGTTGTTTGAATCGGCCTCGGCCAACGTGAACGAACAAGGCAAAAAGGCCTTGGGCAAGTTGAGCGAGGTGCTGAACAAACAGACGGATATCGATGTCTTTATCGAAGGACACACCGACAGTGTACCCATCCGCACACCGATATTCAAAGACAACTGGGATTTGAGTGTTATACGAGCCACCTCGGTGGTGCGCATCCTCACGGATGATTATCAGGTGTCTCCCCTGCAGATCCAGCCCTGCGGTCGCGGCGAGTTCCGCCCCGTGGCAGACAATCAAACGCCGGAAGGACGGTCCAGAAACCGCCGCACGGAAATCATCATTGCGCCCAAACTGGACAAGCTCTACCAAATGCTCAACGAAGCGCAATGACGCTCCTGTAGAAAAAAAAGCTAAAGTTCCCGCCCCACCACAAAATGGGCATAGGCACGCAGGGCATCCGTCACCTCGACGGGTGCCCTGCCCGGTTCCAACCGGGCTATAGCCTCATCGGCCAGACGGTTCATCTGGCCGGTGGCATAATCTATGCCTCCACCCTCGTGGGCCAATTGCACCATGCGGTGAATCTCGGCATCCGTGGCCTCTCCGTGCCGCACCCGCAAGGCCATGGCATGGTCTTCGGGCGTTCCGGCCTGTTGCAAGGCATATAAAAGAGGAAGGGTAAGCTTGCCCTCGCGCAGGTCGTTGCCCGCAGGCTTTCCGGATTGGTTCTGCCAATCAAAATCAAAAATATCGTCACGCAACTGGAACGCACGCCCCAACAGATGGGCATAATGCGACATCTCCTCCACGGCCTTGTCGTCCTCTCCGTTGCCACCCAGCATGGCACCCACACGGGCACTGGTGAAGAAAAGGGCTGCGGTCTTGCGGTCTATCACCTGATAATAAGGTTCGTCCGAAAACGTATCGCGATGGGTGAGGTCGAGCTGCAACAGTTCACCATCGGCCAGGTCTTGCCCAAGCTTGGCTATCAGCTCCATCACACCCAAGCTCCCCGACAACAGACAATGTTGCATGGACTTGGAAAACAGATAATCCCCCACCAACACGGCGGCCTGCGCCCCCCAAAGAGCGTTGACCGAGGCCTGGCCGCGCCGCATATCACTCTCATCCACGATGTCGTCGTGCACCAGACTGGCAGTATGCAGCATCTCCACCCCCACAGCCGCATGCAACACCTTGTCCGTCACCCGTCCGGCATAGCGGGCAGCCAGCATCACCAGGATGGGACGCATACGCTTGCCTTGACGCTTTGCCAAATGGGTCAGCGCCATATCAAGTAACGGGTTATCGCTGCAAAGAGAATCGTTGAAAAGGGTTTGATAACGCTTCAAATCCTGTTCAACGGGGTGCATGATGAGTTCCAGTGGATTCATTATAACGTTGATTTGATTGCAAATTTACGGAAAAATCCCCACCCTCTCACTTTTTTTGTGTAATTTTGAAAGGTAAAACCCGTACCGTTTATGCAAAAACTATTCCTCCTGGACGCCTATGCGCTCATCTACCGAGCCTACTATGCTTTCATAAAAAATCCGCGCATCAACTCAAAAGGCATGAACACAAGCGCCATCATGGGCTTTGTCAACACGCTGGAAGAGGTGGTCAAGAGCGAGCAGCCCACTCATCTGGCCGTAGCTTTCGACCCCAGCGGCCCCACGTTCCGCCACGAGGCCTACCCCGAATACAAGGCACAACGCGAAGCCACTCCCGAAGCCATTCGCGTGGCAGTGCCCGAAATCAAGCGCATCCTGGCCGCCTATCACATCCCCATACTGGAAGTTGAGGGCTTCGAGGCCGATGATGTGATCGGCACCGTAGCCACACAATTGGCCTCGGAACAGATACACGTGTACATGATGACACCGGACAAGGACTACGCACAACTGGTGACTCCCCACATAACCATGTATCGCCCGTCCTTGGGAAACAAGGAAGCGGAAAGATTGGGACCCCAAGAGGTGATGGACAAATATGGGCTGACAGACTGCAGACAGGTGATCGACCTGCTGGGATTGATGGGCGATGCCTCCGACAACATTCCCGGCTGCCCCGGCGTAGGAGAGAAGACCGCCGTGAAACTCATCGGCCAGTTTGGCAGCATCGAACAGTTGCTGCAGCGCACCGATGAACTGAAAGGGGCACTGAAACAGAAGGTGGAGGAAAACAAAGAGCAAATAAAGCAAAGCAAATGGCTGGCCACCATCAAAACGGATGTGCCCATGCAGGCGGATTTGGACAGCATGGTTCTGTCTGAACCGAACATAGACGAGTTGAAAACCATCTATGAAAAACTGGAATTCCGTATGCTGCTGAAACGTTTCGAGGGTCAGACGAAGAAAACCGGAGAGGCCAAACCCGCAGTCGATAATGATGGCTATGCAGGGGATCTGTTCAGTATCAGCGAACCAACCGCCACATATGTGGCTGAACAGGACGCGCCCGCCGACAGTGACAAACGCACAATGGCTGACCTGGCCCCCCGTTACCATCTGGCCGACACGCCCGAAGCCATCCTTAAGATGGTGGAGACGCTGGCCGCCTACCCCACCCTATGCCTCGACACCGAAACCACCAGCACCGAGGCCATGCGTGCCAAACTGGTGGGCATGAGCTTCTGCGCGAAAGCCGGTGAGGCCTGGTACGTGCCCTACACTCCCGAGTTTCTGGAACTGCTTCGCCCCCTATATGAAAACCAAGAAACGCTGAAGGTGGGACAGAATCTGAAGTACGATCTCACCGTATTGAAGAACCACGGGGTAGAACTGGGCGGAAAGATGTTCGACACCATGCTGGCCCACTACCTCGTCAGCCCCGAACTGCACCATGGCATGGACTATCTGGCTGAAATCTATCTCAACTACCGCACCATACACATCGAGGAACTCATCGGTCCCAAGGGCAAGAAACAAAAGAATATGGCCGACCTCTCACCCGCAGACATCAAGGACTACGCCTGCGAGGATGCCGACATCACGCTGCAACTGAAAGAAAAACTGGAGGCTGAACTGAAGGAGAAAGGTTGCGATGAATTGTTCCGGACCGTGGAAATGCCATTGATGCCTGTGCTGGCCCGCATGGAGCACAACGGAGTGTGTATCGATGCCGACAGCCTGAAACAGACCAGCATTGAGTTCACAGCCATGCAAAACGCCATTGAAAAAGAGGTACACAAACTGGCAGGCATGGAGTTCAACGTCTCCTCGCCCAAACAAGTGGGCGAAGTGCTGTTCGACCATCTGCACCTGAACGACAAAGCCAAGAAGACCAAGACGGGTTCCTATGCCACCGGCGAGGACATCCTTCTCAGTCTGCAAGGCAAGCATCCCATAGTGGAAAAGATTTTGGAATATCGCGGACTGAAGAAATTGCTGAGCACCTACATAGACGCCCTGCCCCTGCTGGTGAATCCGGACACAGGCCACATCCACACCAGCTTCAACCAGGCCGTGGCACAGACCGGCCGCCTCTCCAGTTCCAATCCCAACCTTCAGAACATCCCCGTGCGCGACGCTTTGGGCAAAGAGGTGCGCAAGGTGTTCATCCCCGAACCCGGTGAAGTGTTCTTTTCTGCCGACTACAGCCAGATTGAATTACGTATCATGGCACACCTCAGCAGTGACGAGAACCTGATAGAGGCCTTCCTTGAAGGGCATGACATCCATGCCGCAACGGCGGCCAAGATTTTCCACAAAGACATCAGCGAAGTGACAAGCGACGAACGGAGACGCGCAAAAACAGCCAACTTCGGCATCATCTACGGCATCTCGGCCTTCGGGCTGGCCGAACGTCTGGGATGCAGCCGCTACGAAGCCCGTAACCTGATTGACGGCTACTTCGCCACTTACCCCAAAGTGAAGGCCTACATGGACAAGAGCATACAAATGGCCCGTGAACTGGGATACACCGAAACCGTCTTCCACCGCCGGCTCTCGCTGCCCGACATCAACAGCCGCAACGCCGTAGTCCGAGGCTATGCCGAGCGCAACGCCATCAACGCACCCATTCAGGGAACAGCCGCCGACATCATCAAGATTGCCATGATACGTGTGGACAAGCGGATGCGTGAAGAGGGCGTGAAAAGCAAAATGATACTGCAGGTGCACGATGAACTTAACTTCTCCGTTCCCCAAGAAGAAAAAGAACTGATGCAGCGTCTGGTGACCGAAGAAATGCAACAGGCCGCCTGTCTTCGTGTGCCTTTGGTGGCCGATTCCGGCTGGGGCAAGAACTGGCTGGAAGCACATTAAGGCAGAAAAGATTTTGCTATTTTTCCACTTTGCGCTATCTTTGCAGTTTGTAAATAAACCATTTAGACATTATATAAAAAAAGATATGGCATTAAAAGCTGGTATCGTAGGCCTGCCCAACGTGGGCAAAAGCACCCTTTTCAATTGTTTGTCCAGCGCTAAGGCGCAGGCAGCTAATTTTCCCTTCTGCACCATCGACGCCCAACTGGGACAAGTAAGTGTGCCTGATGAACGACTGACCAAACTTGCCGAAATCGTTCACCCGGGACGCATCGTTCCCGCCGTGTGCGACATCGTGGACATCGCCGGACTGGTGAAGGGTGCCAGCAAGGGCGAGGGGCTGGGCAACCAATTCCTGGGAAACATACGCGAGTGCGACGCCATCATCCACGTGCTGCGATGCTTTGACAACGACAACATCGTGCACGTAGACGGAAACGTGAATCCCGTGCGCGACAAGGAGATTATCGACATGGAGCTTCAAATAAAGGACTTGGAAACCGTGGAAGCCCGCATGAAACGAATCGAAAAGGCTGCTCGCGTGGGTGGCGACAAGCAGGCCAAGATAGAGCTGGGCGTGCTGGAAGCCTATCGTGCCGCCTTGCTTGAGGGCAAGAGTGCCCGCACGGTGACCTTCGACACCGAAGACGAAGAGGCCGCTGCCCGTTCATTGTTCCTGCTCACCACCAAGCCCGTGCTCTATGTATGCAACGTAGATGACAAGAGCGCATCCACGGGTAACGAGCACACCGAGGCCGTAAAGAAAGCCATCGAAGGCGAAAATGCCGAGATGATCATCATCAGTGCCCAGACCGAGGCCGACATCGCCGAACTGGAAAGCTATGAGGAGAAGCAGATGTTCCTGGAGGATATGGGCCTGAGCGAGAGCGGATGCAACCGCCTGATCAAGGCCATCTATCATTTGCTCACCCTGCAGACGTTCATCACCGCCGGAGAGATGGAAGTGAAGGCCTGGACATTCCGAAAAGGATGGAAGGCGCCCCAGTGTGCCGGTGTCATCCACACCGACTTCGAGAAAGGCTTTATCCGCGCCCAGGTAATCAAATACGATGATTATATCAAATACGGCAGCGAAGCCGCCGTGCGCGAGGCCGGTAAGATGGCCATCGAAGGCAAGGACTATGTGGTGCAGGACGGCGACATCATGCACTTCCTTTTCAACGTATAACCCGCAAAACCGACTGAATGCCATGATAGAATCACTGTTTATCCACTGGAATCCCGATGTGGTTGCCTTCCATTTGGGCAGTTTCAGCATACGCTGGTACAGCCTCTGCTGGATGGTGGGACTTATTTCAGTGTATCTGCTCGAGCACAAGCTCTTCAAGGAACAGAACATTCCTGAAGAAAAATTCGAACCCCTGTTCTTTTATTGTTTCGTAGGCATCCTTGTGGGTGCACGCCTGGGGCATTGCATCTTTTACGAACCCAAGGTATATCTCACCAGCATAGACGGCATCATCTCCATGATCTTCCCCATCCATCGTGTGGACGGGTCGTGGAAGTTCACGGGCTATGAGGGGCTGGCCAGCCACGGAGGTACCCTGGCGTTGATGATAGCCCTTTGGCTCTATGTGCGCAAGACGGGCTTGAAACTGCTCACCGTGCTCGACAACATTGCCATCGTCACCCCCATCTGCGCCTTTGCCATCCGCATCGGCAACCTGATGAACAGCGAAATCATCGGAAAGCCCACCGATGTGCCTTGGGCTTTCGTGTTCGAATCCGTAGACCCCCTACCCCGCCATCCCGGACAACTGTACGAAGCACTCTGCTATGCCGTCTTCTTTTTCGTGGGATGGTGGTTCTATCGCCGTCGCCCCGAACGCGTTGGCACAGGTTTCTTCTTCGGTCTTTGCATCCTGCTCATCTTCACAGCCCGAATCCTGATCGAGTACACCAAGGAGAATCAGGTGGGATTCGAGGACGGCATGCCGTTCAACATGGGACAACTGCTGAGCGTTCCCTTCGTACTTCTGGGTACCTATTGTGTGCTGCACGCGTTGAAAAAAGAAAAATAACATCCCCATACACATAAACGAGGCTCATGGCTAAAGCAGAAAAAGTAACCCCGATGATGCAACAGTTTCGGGAACTGAAACAGAAACACCCCGATGCCCTGTTGCTGTTTCGCTGCGGCGACTTCTTCGAGACCTACGAAGACGATGCCGTGGATGCCTCCAACGTGCTGGGCATCACACTCACCAAACGCAACAACAATAAAGAGGGAGCAGCACAGACCCTGATGGCCGGCTTTCCCCACCATGCGCTGGACACCTATCTGCCCCGCCTGATTCGGGCAGGAAAGCGCGTAGCCATCTGCGAACAGATGGAGGACCCCAAGCTCACCAAAAAGCTGGTGAAGCGGGACATCACCGAACTGGTGACCCCGGGTGTCGCGATGAACGACAACGTGCTTACCCACAGCCAAAACAACTTTCTTTGTTCCGTGCACTTCGGCAAGAAGAATTGTGGTATCAGTTTCCTGGACATTTCCACGGGAGAGTTCTTCGTGGCGGAAGGAACACCCACCTATGCCGCCGGACTTGTCGGCAATTTCCAGCCCAAGGAAGTGCTCTATGAACGAGGCAAGAAAGATATGTTCCAAACCTCGTTCGGCAGCCAGCTCTGCACCTTCGAGATGGATGACTGGGTGTTTACCGACCAAACGGCCCGCAAGCTCCTGCTCACCCACTTCCAGGTGCGCAACCTCAAAGGGTTTGGCGTAGACCACATGCACGACGGCATCGTAGCCGCCGGCGCCATTCTTCAATATCTGGAAGTAACACACCACCCCAACACACGCCACATCACACAACTGCAACGCATCGAGGAGAACAATTTCGTGCGCCTCGACCGCTTCACCCTGCGCTCGCTCGAACTGCTGGACACCATCACGGGCGAAGGTACCTCGCTGATGGACGTGCTGGACCACACCATCACCCCCATGGGTGCCCGTCTGATGCGCCGATGGGTGGCTTTCCCGCTGAAGAACATCAAGCAGATAGACCAGCGGCTGAACGTGGTGACCGAGTTCTTCCGCCAGCCTGAACTATGCGAGATTCTGAAAGAACAACTTCATGAAATCGGCGATCTGGAGCGTATCATCTCCAAAGCCGCCGTGGGACGTATCGGCCCGCGTGATATGGTGCAGTTGCGTATCGCCCTGCAAGCCCTGGGACCTATCCGCGAAGCCTGCCTGCAAAGCGAAGACACTACCCTGCAGCTGATGGCCGAACAGCTCAACCTCTGCACCGACATACGCGAACGCATCGAACGGGAAGTGGAACCCTCTCCCCCATTGCTGCTGAACAAAGGAGGTGTCATCCGCAATGGAGTGAACGCCGAGTTGGACGAACTGCGCAACATCGCCTTCCACGGCAAGGAATATCTGTTGCAAATCCAGCAACGTGAAATTGAAGCCACGGGCATCAGTTCGCTGAAAATCGGCTACAACAATGTTTTCGGTTATTATCTGGAGGTGCGCAACACCTACAAAGACCAAGTGCCGGCCGAATGGATCCGCAAGCAGACGCTCGCCAACGCCGAGCGCTATATCACCCAGGAGCTGAAGGAATACGAAGAGAAAATCATGGGGGCCGAGGACAAGATTCTCAGTCTGGAGACCCGGCTTTACACCGATCTGGTGCAAGCACTCGCCGAATACATCGCACCCATACAGCTCGACGCGCAGTTGATGGCACAGATAGATGTGCTGCTCAGCTTCTCCACCACCGCACGCCTCAACCACTATGTGCGCCCCACGGTGGACGACAGCATGGTGCTGGACATCCGGCAAGGGCGTCACCCCGTCATCGAACAGCAGTTGCCCGTCGGTGAACGTTATACCCCCAACGATGTGTGGCTTGATACCGACAAGCAACAGATCATCATCATCACCGGTCCGAACATGGCCGGTAAGAGCGCCCTCCTGCGCCAGACGGCCCTCATCACCCTCATGGCCCAGATCGGTTGCTACGTTCCAGCCCAAAGCGCACATATCGGTTTCGTGGACAAGATTTTCACCCGCGTGGGAGCCAGCGACAACATCTCCATGGGCGAGTCCACATTCATGGTGGAAATGACCGAAGCCGCCAACATCCTCAACAACATATCCGAGCGTTCGCTGGTGCTTTTCGACGAGTTGGGACGCGGCACCAGCACCTACGACGGCATCTCCATCGCCTGGGCCATCGTGGAGTATCTGCACCAGAACCCGCGTGTCCATGCCCGCACACTCTTCGCCACCCACTACCACGAACTGAACGATATGGAGCAGCACTTCCCGCGCATCCACAACTTCAACGTCAGTGTGGTGGAATCGGGCGGGCGCATCGTGTTCATGCGCACCCTGAAGCCGGGTGGCAGTGCCCACTCCTACGGCATCCATGTGGCACGCCTGGCCGGCATGCCCCGCGACATTGTGATGCGGGCCGACCAAGTGCTGAAGCAACTGGAACAGGAGAAGGAGGGCGAAGTGACCGTACCCGTGGCCGTTCCACAGTCATCCGATGGTATGCAGATGAACTTCTTCAAGTTAGACGATCCCGTATTGGCACAAGTCCGCGATGAGATTCTTGACTTGGATGTCGACAACCTCACTCCCCTGCAAGCTCTCAACAAGCTCAACGACATCAAACATATCGTCAGCGGCAAATGAACCGGCTGACCCGCATCCTCTCACTTTTCTTCTTTTGGCTGTTGGCTTCCGCCCCGCACCTTCATGCCCAAGTCCCGGACGAGTCCGAAGCGGGTGGGGAAGAGACCTTCGCCGGTTTCAATGATGACGACGCCGGCCGAGAAGATTGGATTGAGGAAGGGGAGGAGAGAGCCGAACGGATGGCCAACCCGCAGAACATCAACCTGGCGACACGTGCCGACCTGCGCTCGCTCGGGTTGCTGGACGAGGAACAAATCGACCAGATTCTTTCCCTCGTCTTTGTGAATGGTCCCCTGCATTCCATGGCCGAACTGATGGCCGTGCCCTCATTGGACAAGCGGCTGCGCACCCTGCTCGGCCGCTATTATTATGCCGCCATGCCACCCCAATCCGCACAAAAACGATGGAAGCCCGTGGAGCAACAGCTCACCACCCGCCTGGACATCCCGCTTTATTACCGCAAGGGCTACTGCGTCTCCCCCGAAAAAGGGGGCTATCTGGGCAACCCGCTCTACAACCGCCTGCAATATAGCCTCTCCGCCGGTCGCCATCTCGCCCTTGGCGTGAGGGCTGAGAAGGATGCCGGCGAACCCTTCCGCCACAACGGGGGCTGGGATGCCTACGGGTTCTCCGTGCAGATGAAGCAGATGGGCGTGGTGGAAAACCTGGTTTTGGGCGATTATAAAGTGGGCTTCGGCGAAGGGCTGGTCATCAACCAAGGCTACGGATTCGGCAAAACATCGGGCCGACGCCGGCCCACAGGCATCAAACCGCACCTGGGCACCGACGAGGTGAACTTCATGCGCGGAGCCGCCATCCACCTGAGATTGCGACACTGGAACCTGAGCGCCTGGGGCAGCCACCGCCGGCTTGATGCCACACTCACCCCGGAGGGCGAGGTGCAGACCCTGCGCACCGACTATCTGCACCGCACGCAAAGCGAGAAAAGGGTAAAAGGAAACGTGCGAAGCACCAACGCCGGCCTGCACATCGGTTGGCAACGCCGCGGTTTTCAGGTGGGCGCCACCGCCTATTGGCAAGGCTACAACCGCGCCCTCTCGCCCGGCACCCAACTCTATCGCACTTATTACCCGAAAGGGAAAGCCTTCTTCCTGGGCGGCATCCACTACGGATGGAGCAACACGTGGTTCACCCTCAGCGGAGAAACGGCCACCAACGTCCGCAGCCACGGCATCGCCACCCTCAACCAAGTCACGTGGCGCCCAAGCCCTAACACCACACTCTGCGTCATCCAGCGCCACTACGGACGGGGCTACAGTTCCTTCTACTCCTCGGCCCTCAGCGACCGCGGCTCGGTGCAAAACGAATCGGGCGGCATGCTGCGCCTGGAAACGGAGGTTCTCCATCACACCCGGTTGCTCGCCTACATCGACATCTTCCGCAACGAATGGCCGGCACGCGGCGAGACGCAGGGGAGGAGAGGGCAGGACTTTCTGCTGCAGACCGACACCAAACCGGGCAAGCGCCACAGCCTGCAACTGCGCTACCAGCTGAAACGCCGCGGCCCGGCGGGCGACATGCCCGTCCACCATCGGTTGCGTGCCCGCCACACCCTGCATCCCAACAGCCTTTTCACCCTGAACACCCTTGCCAACCTGCACAACGTGAGCGGCGAGACAGGCTACTCGCTGAGCCAGAGCCTCCGCCACCAATCCAAAAACAAGCGGTGGCGCGAGACCCTCATGGCCACCTGGTTCCACACCCCCTCCTACGACTCCCGCGTCTACGTGGCGGAAGCCACCCTCCGCTCCACCTTCAGCGTGCCCGCCCTTTCGGGCAAAGGCGTCCGCGCCATCCTGTGTGCCCAAGCCCTTCTGTGGAAGAAACGGCTGCAGATAGAGGCCCGCTATGCCATGACCCGCATGTTGGACAAGCCCACACAGGGCAGCAGCATGCAACTCATCGCAAGTCCCTGGCGCAACGACATCCAGGCGCAAGTCACCATGAAGTTATAGAAAAAAGAAAGAGCGTCTGCCTCTTTGCATTCGCTCTTCGTGAAAATGCCGTGCCTCTCGGCCGGGCATCGGGTCATTATACCTAAAACAAACTCTAAATCAATCTTTTTACACGCATAAACAAAACCAATCGACCCGATAATCATCTTTTGTTTTCTGCATTGCAAAGTTAACGGCTTTTCCATCTTTCGCGCCACATTTTTTCTTCCTTTTTGACAAGAAAAACCGTTTTTATTGACATAAGTCAATCACACTCCGCACCCCCCACGAAAAAACATGAACATATTTTTCAAAAACATGAACACGTTTTCCAAAAACATGAACATGTTTTGACCAAAAGATGAACATGTTTTTTTTCATACCTCCAAAGCCATACATCTTTAATTTTTATTACCTTTGTATCCTGCTATACAGAAACAAAATAACAATATCATAGAGAGAGAATGGCAAGAGACTACAACTTCCAAGAGATTGAACAGAAATGGCACCGCGAGTGGGTGCAAAACCGGACTTATCGCGTGGTGGAGGACACGAACCGCAAGAAGTTCTACGTCCTGAACATGTTCCCCTATCCCTCGGGGGCCGGCCTGCATGTGGGCCACCCCCTGGGCTACATCGCCAGCGACATCTACGCCCGCTTCAAACGTCTGCAGGGCTTCAACGTGCTCAACCCCATGGGCTATGATGCCTATGGCCTGCCCGCCGAGCAATATGCCATCCAGACAGGACAGCACCCCGAGGTGACCACCTTCGCCAATATCGACCGCTACCGCGAACAGCTGGACAAAATAGGCTTCTCGTTCGACTGGAACCGCGAGGTGCGCACCTGCGACCCCGGCTACTATAAGTGGACCCAGTGGGCCTTCCGGAAGATGTTCGACAGCTACTTCGACACCAAACAGCAGAAGGCGCAGCCCATCAGCCTGCTGGTCCGGCACCTGGAGCAACACGGCACCGAGGGCCTCAACGCAAGCGAGACGGAGTCGTTGAATTTCACCGCACAGGAGTGGGCCGCCATGACCGAGCAACAGAAAAGCGAGACGCTGATGAACTACCGCCTGGCCTATGTGTCGGAAATGATGGTGAACTGGTGTCCCGGTCTGGGCACCGTGCTGGCCAACGACGAGGTGGTGGACGGCGTGAGCGAGCGCGGCGGATTCCCCGTGGAACAGAAGAAGATGCGCCAATGGTGTCTGCGCGTCAGCGCCTATGCCCAGCGCCTGCTCGACGGACTGGAGACCATCGAATGGAGCGAGAGCATCAAGGAGACCCAGCGCAACTGGATAGGACGAAGCGAGGGCACCGAGGTGGAGTTCCGCATCGCCGACAGCGACCAAACGTTCACCATCTTCACCACCCGCGCCGACACCATGTTCGGCGTGACCTTCATGGTGCTGGCTCCCGAGAGCGAACTGGTGGACCTGGTGACCACAGACGACCGGCGCGAGGAGGTGGACGCCTACATCAAATATGTGAAGGGACGCACCGAGCGCGAGCGCATGATTGACCACAAGGTGACCGGCGTGTTCTCCGGCTCCTACGCCATCAACCCCTTCACCGGCGAGAAAAACCCCATTTGGATCAGCGAGTACGTACTGGCCGGCTACGGCACGGGCGCCATCATGGCCGTGCCCGCCCACGACAGCCGCGACTATGCCTTCGCCCGCCACTTCAACCTGCCCGTCATCCCCTTGATCGAGGGGGCCGACGTGAGCGAGGAAAGCTATGATGCCAAGGAAGGTGTCGTGTGCAACAGCCCCCGGCCCGACGTGAAACCCTACATCGACTTCTCGCTGAACGGGCTGACCGTGAAAGAGGCCATCGCCGCCACCAAGAAGTATGTGGAGGAACATAAGCTGGGCCGCGTGAAGGTGAACTATCGTCTGCGCAACGCCATCTTCAGCCGCCAGCGCTACTGGGGCGAGCCGTTCCCCGTATACCACAAGAACGGCATACCTACGATGGTTCCGGAAGAGTGCCTGCCCGTGCTGCTTCCCGAGGTGGAGAACTTCAAACCCAGCGAAACGGGAGAGCCTCCCCTGGGCAATGCCCAATTGTGGGCGTGGGACGAGGTGAACCGCAAGGTGGTGGACAAGGCACTCATCGACGAGAAGACCGTGTTCCCCATGGAACTGAACACGATGCCCGGCTTCGCAGGCTCCAGTGCCTACTACCTGCGCTACATGGACCCCAAGAACAATGACGCCCTTGTCAGCCCCGAGGCCGACCAATACTGGCAGAACGTAGACCTGTATGTGGGCGGCAGCGAACACGCCACCGGCCACCTCATCTACAGCCGCTTCTGGAACAAGTTCCTCTTCGACCTGGGCATAAGCTGCAAGGAAGAACCCTTCCAAAAGCTGGTGAACCAAGGCATGATTCAGGGACGCAGCAACTTCGTCTACCGCATCCAGGGCACCAACACCTTCGTCAGCCTGGGCTTGAAAGACAAGTATGACGTGACGCCCATCCACGTGGACGTGAACATCGTGAAGAACGATGTGCTGGACATAGAAGCCTTCAAGGCCTGGAGACCCGAATACGCCGATGCCCAATTCGAGCTGGAGGACGGCAAGTACGTCTGCGGATGGGCCATCGAGAAGATGTCGAAAAGCATGTACAACGTGGTGAACCCCGACCGCATCGTGGAGCAATACGGCGCCGACACGCTGCGCCTCTACGAAATGTTCCTGGGTCCCGTGGAGCAAAGCAAGCCCTGGGACACCAACGGCATCGACGGCTGCCACCGCTTCCTCAAGAAATTCTGGCAACTGTTCTGGGACAAGGACGGACGGCTGCAGGTGGACGACAGCGAGGCGTCTGCCGAAAACATGAAGAGTCTGCATAAACTCATCAAAAAGGCTACGGCCGACATCGAAACCTTCAGTTACAACACCACCATCCCCGCCTTCATGGTGGCCACCGGCGAACTGGCTCAGCAGAAATGCCGCAGCCGCCGGGTGCTGGAACCCCTGGTGGTGCTGATAGCCCCCTTCTGTCCCCACATCGCGGAAGAGCTGTGGCAGGCCCTGGGCCACGAGACCGGCGTATGCGATGCCCGATGGCCCGAACTGGACGAGGCGTTCCTGGTGGAAAGCAGTGTGAAGATGCCCGTGCAATTCAACGGCAAGGTGCGCTTCACGCTTGAGTTCCCCACCGACGCTTCGAAGGAAGACATCGAGAAAGAAACCCTCGCCAACGAGCAGTCGCAGAAGTACCTCAGCGGCATGCAGGTAGTGAAGGTGGTGGTAGTGCCCGGACGTATCATCAACATTGTCGTAAAACCCAACAACTAAAGTCATGACACTTCCCCATGTGACGCGTCACGATGTGACCGACTTTCTGAAAGATCTGGTGATGATTAACATAGGCATGGCCATCTACGACGTGGGATGGGCCGCCTTTCTGTTGCCGTATCAAATCACCACCGGCGGCATGGCGGGTGCTGCAGCCGTGCTGGAGTACGCCACCAGCTTCCCCATGCAGACCACCATCCTACTGGTGAATGCCGTGTTGATGCTGATTGCCTGGTGGCAGCTGGGCACGAAGTTCACGTTGAAAACGGCCATCGCCGTGTTTGCCTTGGTAGGCTATCTGAGTCTGGGTCGCTCGCTGATGACGCAAGACAACGGACAGCTGTACAGAATCCTGGGCGACGGACAGGAAAGCATGGCCTGTGTGCTGGGTGCCGTGCTCAACGGCATAGGCATAGGCATCATCTTCACCTCGGGAGGATGCACGGGCGGATGGGATATCGTGGCCGCCGTGGTGAACAAGCACCGCAACATTTCCTTGGGACGCGTGATGATGTTCATGGATTTCTTTGTCATCTCGTCAGGCTACTTCGTGTTCAATGACCTGAAGGTGGTGGTGCTCGGCTTCGTCACCCTCATCCTCTATACCACGACTTTGGACATGGTGGTGAACTCCAGCAAGCAAGACATACAGATAACCATCTACACCAAACACCACCTGCAGATTTGTGAAGCCATCAGAGAGTTGACCGGCCACACCACCACACTGCTTTGGGGCGAGGGAGGCTACAGCCACCAGGAAATGAAAATCGAGGTGGTCATCGTGCACAAGCGCGAGGTGGTGAAGGTGCTCAGGCTGATTCGCGACATAGACCCCGAAGCCTTCGTCACGCAACACCGTGTAGAGGGCGTGTATGGCAAGGGCTTTAATCCTATAAAAGTATAACGTATGGCTAAGTTCGACTTCAAAGGATACCTGCAGATGGTGGTGGGAATCATCGTCTACAGCATTGGCTACACCTGTTTCATGCTGCCCTATAAGATTACCACGGGCGGTGTGGGTGGTATCTCCGCCCTCATTTACTATGGCACGGGCGTGCAGGCCAACATCCCCTACGTTGGTCTTAATGCCGTTCTTATTGCCATTGCCCTCTACATTCTTGGCTGGAAGTATTGTCTGCGAACGATGATCAGCATCGGACTTATCACCATCTGCATCGGTTTCTTCCAGGATCAAATGACCATCGTTGGCCCCGACGGATCGGAAACGATGCGGATGATTGTGGGAGACGAGAAGAGCATTGCCTGCGTCATCGGTGCCTTGCTCGAGGGACTCGGCCTGGCTTTCGTGTTCATCAACGGAGGCAGCACGGGCGGCACCGACATCATTGCCAGCAGCGTCAACAAATACAAGGACATCTCCCTGGGCCGCGTGATGATTATGATTGACCTTATCATCATCAGTTGCAGCTGGTTCATCGTCCACGACCTGGAGACATTGGTCATCAGTTACCTGGCCTTGGTCATCAGCATGAACTTCCTGGACTTCGTGGTCAACAGTTCCCGCCAAAGCGTGCAGTTCACCATCATCAGCGAACATTACGATAAAATCGCTCAGGGCGTGAACGACGAGATAGACCGCGGCGTGACCATCCTCAACGGACAAGGCTGGTACAGCAAAGAGCCGCGTCAGGTGCTCCTGATTATGGCCAGAAAGCAAGAGAGCGTACACATCTTCCAAATCATCCGCAAGATAGATCCCAAAGCCTTTGTCACCATGAGCAACGTGGAAGGCGTGTTCGGCGAAGGATTCGACACCATTAAAAAGTAAGCACAGCACCTATGACTACCCTCATCATGGCCACCAACAATGCCCACAAGCTGAGCGAAATTCAGCAAATACTCAAAGGGCAATACCTCGTGAAAGGGCTCGCCGACATCGGCTGCACCGAAGACATACCCGAAACAGCCCACACCCTGCAGGGCAACGCACTGCAAAAGGCACGCTACGTGTGGGAACACTATGGCCTGAGCTGCTTCGCCGACGACACCGGGCTCGAGGTGGATGCTTTGGGCGGAGCACCGGGCATCTACACCGCACGCTTCGGAGCCATGAACGGATACGGCGATGACCACGACACCAACGCCAACATCCGCTGCCTGATGGACAAGCTGAAGGGTAGGGAAGACCGCAGGGCACGCTTCCGCACGGTGATAGCCCTGATACAGGACGGTCGGGAGCATCTGTTCGAGGGCGTCGTGGAAGGGCGCATCGTCACCGAACTGCGCGGCACGGAAGGTTTCGGCTACGACCCCGTATTTGAGGCCGAAGACACCGGACAAACCTTTGCCGAGATGGGCGCCGACATGAAAAACCAAATCAGCCACAGAGGAAGAGCCACACGAAAACTGGTAGAATATCTGAGCCTATGCGAAAAATAATCCTCCTGCTGGCCATCATCGCCTCGGCATGCACGGCCATCGCCCAAGAAATAGGAAGCTGGAGGGTCTACCCCAGCTACATGAACGCCACACAAAACGTGACGGCAGGCAGCTACGTGTTCGCACTTATGAACGGAAACCTGCTGCGCTACGACACCGATGACCAAACCGTGGAGACCTACAACCGCCTGGAACATCTGAGTGATGTGGGCATCTCACACATCGCCTACAGCGAACAGGCCAAAACCCTTGTTATCGTCTACACCAACGGAAACATCGATTTGATGGACCTGAACGATAATGTGTGGAACCTGAACGACCTGAAGCAAAGCACCCTCAACAATAAAGGCATCAATGGCGTGTGCATCAACGGAACCACTGCCTATGTCTGCACCGGCTTCGGCTTTCTGGAAGTAGACGTGGCACAGCACGTGATACTGGACACCTACGTGCTGGGAAGATACACCACGGGAGTAAAACTGACCGATGAATACCTCTACCTCTGCGATGGCAGTCGCGTGCTGAGCTGCCCCGCCTCAGCCAACTGGAAGGTAAGCACCAACTGGAAGGTAAGCACCGACTACCTACCCGCCGACATCGCCTACGCTCCCACCGAATACAACCCCGCAGGCGGGCTCTTCTGGCACAGCGACGGCCTGAAGGGACTCAACGGATACAGCAAGCAAGGCGACACATACGTGCACGCCTACGGCCCCATCCAACCCAACAGCCCCGTACACGACCTCTTCTATCGCATGCACTATGCGGGCAACCGCCTGCTCGTGTCCGGCGGCATCAACACCACCTACGCCATCTACAACCCCACAACAGCCATGATCTACGAGGACGGAGAGTGGAGTTATCTGGACGAAACACCGCTGAGCGAACTGGATTCAAGGATTATTCCCTACAACACCACCCACCTGGTGCAGGATCCCACCGACGACACCCACCATTTCTCCAGCCCCTACCGCAGCGGACTGTTCGAGTACCGCAACGGAAAACTGATTAAGGTGTACAACAGCGACAACTCCCCCCTTCGAAGTATGCGGCCCCTGAACTCCAACTATTACAACTACACAAGCGCCGTGGCCCTGAACTTCGATGGCGAAGGCAACCTGTGGATGGCCAATCAAGAGACCGACACCATCATGCGCGTGCTCACGCCCGAAGGCAGATGGCATTCCCTCTACTACGCAGAAATTGACAGCACACCCAACGTTTTCGATTACTTGTTCTCCACCTCCGGAGTCAACTTCCTTGTCAGCAACCGCGTCAACGGCCGCGGCTTCTTCGGCTTCACCACCAACGGAACCCTCAACACCACGGCAGACGACAAACACATCCAAAGAAAAAACATCATCAACGAGGACGGCACATCCTACAAACCCGACCGCTTCTATTGCATGGCCGAGGACCTTGACGGACAAATCTGGTGCGGCACCAACCTCGGCCTCTTCGTGATAGAGGACCCAACAACCTATTTCGATGATGACTTTACCTTCCTGCAGATAAAAATCCCACGCAACGACGGCTCCGGTCTGGCCGACTATCTGCTCTCCGGCGTCGACGTCAGCTGCGTGGCCGTGGACGGAGCCAACCGCAAATGGATAGGCACCTCCACCAGCGGCATCTATCTCGTGAGTCCCGACGGACAGGAAACCATCCATCACTTCACCACCTCCAACTCACCCATCATCAGCAACAACATCCAATGTGTGGTTGTCAATCCTGCCACAGGAGAGGTGATGATAGGCACCGATGTCGGTCTTTGCAGCTACATGGGCGATGCCACCGAAGCCGAAGAACAACTTGACTACGGCAACACCATCGCCTATCCCAATCCCGTGGGTCCCGATTATCAGGGCGTGGTGACCATAGACGGACTCACCCACAACACCGAGGTGAAAATCTGCTCCTCCACCGGACAGCTCATCAACAGCGGCAGAAGCAACGGCGGACGCTTCACCTGGAACCTGAAAACCAAGCAGGGCAGACGAGTGAGTTCGGGCGTATACAACGTGATTGCCAACACCGAAGACGGAAAGAAAGCCATCGTCACCCGAATTGTGGTAATCAAATGAAAGTGGTAACCAAATAAAATAAGAGGAGAATATAGAAACCCATGGCCGGCAGCTCGAAAATAGTTGCCGGCCATGAGTTTAAATCACTATATTATCTGATGACAATCTTGCAGTTCTCATGTGTGCCGTCCTTGTTGACGGTGGACACCACATACATGCCCGCTGACAAGCCGCGTGTGTTCAGCTGCACGGAAGACTGACCTTCCTGAATGGGCATCTGTCTTACAATACTGCCATTGGACGAAGTCACCTGCAGACGACCACCGGCATGGTTGCCCAGCCGGATGCTCACATTCTCGTTTCTGCGTGCAAGAGAAGGAAGAGCTGACAGACCGGCCTGTTGGGGAACCTCCTGAATGGCTGTCTGACCATCAGAAGACTTCTTGATAGAATAAAGCTTACTAAAGGAGACATTATTTTCTTTCATTCCATCAATTAACAGATAATCCTTTTCATCAAAATGAATTATGTCAATGCCAACTCCTCTATATAATGGTTCATCAAAAGAAATACGTGCCAATTCCCTGCCATTGTCTGACATTACCCTCAAGGCAAAAGTTCTTTCATCTGCACCTTCTCCTGTCGTTTCCTGAAGAAAATATTCAAAGGAATCATCGTCATTGAACAAGGTTTGTGAAAAAAAGAATTCAGCATCTTCGCCTCCGTTATTAGCATTGACAAAATACATAGAGGCTGCTTTACCAACAAAAGACCAACTCTTTACCAACGAAAGATTCTTATCATAAACATATATATCCCTTTTGTCTGTATTGGAAACATAATATAAATCATCATGGACTAACAAACAGGGGTTGGCATCCTTGAGATAGCAAGCCGGAACACATACGGGTGTATGTACAAGGAAATCCACTTTCCTCATGAAATGTCTGGGCAAACGAACCCACGGACACGAACCCCAATGCGGCAATAAGAATTTGTTTTTTCATAATGATAACCTCCATTCCCCTTGCAACACCATCAAAAGGGCTTTAAAGCGTAATCATTAAAAATGAAAGGCGTGGTGCTGTATATCCACGTCTCAGTGATAAGGTGGTAGGAAAACCTTGGAAAAAGATATGGAAATAACAGCCCCACGCTATATGCGCGGAGACCATTATGACCTCTCTTGTTTCCTGTGATTTTAAGTTTCCTACGCTTTTATCACACAAGAAGAAGACATAACGCCTCTTTATTTAAGTATGTATCTCTGGCGGAGACTGAACTCCGTCTGCCTGCAAATGTACGTCTTTTCCGATTAAAAACAAAAAATCATCACCGGTTTATTGCACGATACCCTCCGCTAACGGTTTCCCCGTCAGGTGGAAAGACTCTTTTATCTCTCCTCTCTCCAAGCGGTGGAGGGTCCAGCAATTGCAGGTATCACCGGGCTCCAAATGCCAATCGTAAGAGGAATCGCGAAGAAGTTTCTTGATGGAATTGGGGAAAGCATCGGCCCGGCGGGCTTCTTCCCACGTGCGGATGACACGGAAAATCCGGTCCTTTTGAGGACAACTCTCCACATCATTCTCGCTCAACGGCAGGAAATAGGTGGCCCCATAGCCCACACAAAGTGCCTCGATGTGCTCGTATTGTTCGGCAGTGGAAGAGGCCTTGATGGCGAAATTATTGCCGAAGGACACAGGGAAATAGTTGGAGAAGGTCACATCGCGCATGTCCTTCCCCTGACTGGTGGTGCTTCCCCATTCACGCGTATCCAAGTCATAGAGGTTCTTGCCTCCACCCACGTTCCATACACTCTGGTAGTGCCACGAACCCTCTGAGAGTGTTGCTCCGGAAAATCTCAGATAGGGCACGCCAAGCATCTTGGCACGCTCGAACATCCTACGGAAGAAACGCTTCACGGAGTAGTAACCATGTCCGTTGTTGAAAAGAAATTCCTGACCGTCGAAGTCATACATCGTTACTCCGCTTCGGGCAGCCACATCGGCATAATGTTCAGCTATCTTGTCCTGAAGGGCAAGGTTGGGTATGATGCCATCGTAGCCATAGTTGATGGTCACCTGCAGCTTCTCTACGGCATCGCCCTTGACATGAACCGAAGGCTGTGTGCCCCAATAGCCGCGCGTCACGTTCAAGAGGCGGTAGGGAGCGGTTTTGCTCACACCCAAATAGTGAATCAGCTCTCCGCCTATCTTCACCATATTCAGCGAAGGACAATGGCCCTCCCAACTGCCCACCTCGTCCATGTATGTGGGGTCATCAATAACGATTGATGTGTCGGTGGGCGTGAGGTCGTTCATGAGCACACGCAACTGCTGATGGCAAAGGCTGTCGTTGGGAACGGGAGTAACATCGGACGTCTCGGGTGCCAGGGCGTTGGTGATACAGTCACGGCCTATCATGATACCCTGCTTCGCCGCCAAGGCTGCAAATTCACGGTGTGACTTGTTGCCGTCCGTGAAATGAAACGGCTTACGGGACTCGTCCTTTCCATCCAGATAACCATGGTTGGCACGGTCGGGGTGAAGAAAACCACGGTCATGGGCATAGATGGCTGGAAAGCCCAATCGTGCCGTATAGCCTATGATACTGTCGTACATTCCCCCGACAGACAATACATCGGGACTATAGGCCGAGGGATCCTTTATCCATTTGCCGCGCACGGTGGGGTAGGGCAGTCCCTCTTCCAGCACGATTGTCCGGATTACATCCGTCAATGCCGTGCTGTCCGGGCTTCCCCACAATGCCACGGACGAACCTATATAATCGACTCCGGGCACCGGTTCCACCTGCAGGTGGTTGGGCACGTTCGCCGGCATGTGGGGAATGAGCGAATAGAGCACCTCGCGCCTGCCACGCCGGTCACGCGACTGATAACTGACAGATATGCGCCCCAGGCTGTCCACCGTAGCCGCGTTGCCATACATGATGCGGTAATAAGGCTCTTTGTTGGCATAGAAAGCCACGTCGCTCACACCATCACCGCCCAGCGAGAAATGCTGCCCTTCGTGCAAATGGTCGGGCAGGGGGAAGCGATGGGCATCCGGCGTATGTATGATGTATTCAAACGGAGCGGCATCGCCCTGCAGGTCGGCAGTGCCGCCAAGGGTGTTGTCGTCCAGGGCCAGCATGCCGATGCTGTAGTTCACCGTTTCGCTGGTATCACGTGCCACACCGATAATCTCCCCCAGAAGATTCGTGATATTGGTATGCACCGAACCCCACTGCACGGCATCTATTTCTTCACGATTCTTAAGGTCTGTCAGTGTCAGACGTATGTATTTTCCCTTTTGATTCACGGCCACTTCAGCCACCGACCCGTTGGGATATTCCAATAATATGCTGCCCTCACGCTTCCGGAAACGGGCGTTCACAGGCATATAATAGGTATCCTTCTCACTATTATATAAGGAGAGTACAGGAGAAGGCTTGTCGGCTGCGGCAAACTCGCGGACAGGTTTTACCGTGGTATTCTTGATGCCGGTGATATAACCCTTGGAATTTATGGACACTTTCATGTAATCCGTGGCCATATTCCAATGAGTTCCGGTGGTGCAACCTGCCAGCATGAAGCCAATAACAACCAGGAAAAACAGACGGGGTAAGCGGGTCATTGGAAGTTGTATAATTCGGTACTGAGATAACGCTCGCCCGTGTCGGGCAACAAGACCACTATTCGTTTTCCGGCATTCTCGGGCAAACAGGCCAAACGGATGGCGGCATACACGGCAGCACCCGAACTGATTCCCGTCAGCAATCCCTCATGAATACTCAATTCGCGCCCCATCTGCATGGCTTCGGCATCCTCTACCTTTATGATTTCGTCCACCACACCGGCATCATAAATAGCGGGAATAAAACCTGCACCTATGCCTTGCAGCTTGTGGGCACCGGGTTTTCCTCCGCTCAATACGGCACTGCCGGCGGGTTCTACAGCCACAATCTTCACTTGGGAATTGTGCGCCTTCAATCCTTTTCCTACACCGCTGACTGTGCCACCCGTACCTACTCCGGCCACAAAAATGTCCACTTTCCCATCGGTGTCCGCCCATATCTCCTCAGCTGTTGTGGCCACGTGAGCGGCAGGATTGGCCGGGTTGGTGAATTGGCCTAAAATGATGGAGCCGGGAATTTCATTCTTCAGCTGTTCGGCCCGGGCAATAGAACCCTTCATACCCTCGGCTCCCGGTGTAAGCACCAGTTCGGCTCCGGCGGCTTTCAGCAACTTCTGACGTTCTACACTCATGGTTTCCGGCATTACAATGATGGTCTTATAACCCTTCACACGGCTTATCCATGCCAAGCCCACCCCTGTGTTACCGCTGGTGGGCTCGATAATGGTGGCACCGGGACTTAGTTCTCCCTTCCTTTCCGCCTCTTCTATCATGTTCAGGGCCACACGGTCCTTGACACTTCCGCCGGGATTGAAATACTCCACCTTAGCCACCACATCGGCCAACGCTCCATGCGCCTTGGCCAGGCGTTGCAACGATACCAACGGCGTGTGGCCGACAAGCTCTGTCAAACTGCTTTTAATGTTCATTTTTCATCCTCCATGATTTGTTGAAGACGCATGATGTCGGCATGTTCACCGGCAAACCATATCACGTCTCCCTTGTTAATTATATAGTCGGCACCCACCACACTCAGCAGGCCGTTCTCCTTTTCCACACCAATCACCATGCACCGATAATGGTCGCGAATGCCGCTCTTCTTAATAGGCATACCTTGCAAAGTACTTTGTTCGGCCACCTCCATACGCTTGATACGCATCATACCCTCGGTACCTCTGTTGTCGCGGTCCACCAACTCGCTGTTCATACGTGCACACATCTGATCGATGCCCTGGTCATCTCCCACCACCTCCAACACATCATGGGGATAGATGACCATGGATCCTCCGGGAATGTTGGTGCGCACATGGTCGCGGATGACGGCCGTCACGTTCACTCCATGACGGCTGCCTATGTGCAGCTGGGCCAACGATTGTCCCGCCCAACTGCTTTCGGATGGCAAGGCCACCTGTGTCACGTGCAGGTCACGTCCGCTCAACTTTCGGGCATAACTAAGTTTCTGTCCCGGCTCTGCCATTACTTCCTCGCGACGACGAAGGTTATAAAGGAACATGTCTTCCATGACCACACTGCGCCGTTTCACGGTTTTGCTATAACACATCAAGGCCATCACCGCAATGCTGAAGCCAACATGAAGCATCCAATTGAAAGGACTCAGAATGTTCACCACATAATAGATGACAGCCGTGCCCACAGCAAAACGAAGAACAAACAAGGCATAAAACAAAATCATATTTCTCCGGCCGCTTTCCTTTATCATCTCTGCCTCTTGACTATTGTTCTTGCGCATGACGATGGGGCGTAAAAACAAGGAAAGCAAGGCCAACACCAATACGCCGCACACAGCATTGCCCACCCAATGACCAAAGATTTCCCTGGTCACTTCGAGCAGAGAAGCAAACAAGAAACGTATCACCGCCATGGCTAATGTGCCATAGGCTATGGTCTGCACAGCGTAGTTTTTCAAAAGACCATACCAAGCCGCTTGAAGAGTAGGAGAATCAACAACTTTGTTTTCTTTTGTACCCTCCTGTTTGTCTATCTTGGCCGGGAACTTAAGATTCACGGCAAATTTAATGCTATAGGGGGTGATGAATGTGGTAATAACGCTCACCATCACCACCACCGGATAAATATAATCCTCCAATACGCCGGCAGCCACACCCATCTGGGCAATAATAAAGCTGAATTCTCCTATCTGAACCAGAGAGAAAGAACTGCGGACAGCATCGGGCAAAGAACAACCAAAAAGCATGAACGAAAGTGTTCCGAATACCATCTTGCCCAACACCACGGCCACCACCAATATCAATATCATGGGCAAATATTCCAAAAGCAAGGCCGGCTGAACCATCATACCCACAGACACAAAGAAAATGGCCCCGAACAAGTCTTTCAGCGGACTGACTGTCTCTTCTATACGCTCTGCTTCCAAAGTTTCGGCCAGGATACTGCCCATGATGAAAGCTCCCATGGCAGCGTTATATCCCAACTTAGATCCTATCACCACCATCAGGAAACACAAGCCAACACTCATGATAAGCAGCGTCTCCTTACTGGAGAAATAGCTTTTGAATCGGCGCAGAAGGGTAGGGATAAGCCATATACCCACCAAAAACCATAGCAACAGGAAGAATACCATCTGAACAAAGATGCCAAGAATCTCACGGGCATCTCCTCCTTTTCCCCCGACCATGCTGCCCAGCAAAGCCATCAGCACCACACCCAGAATGTCCTCTATTATGAACACGCTCACCGTCTTTCCCACAAAACGTTTGTTCATGATATTCAAATCGTTGAAGGCAACATATATGATGGTACTGGAACTGATGCAAAGCATACCGCCAAGGAAAATGTAGTTTATAGGACTCATCCCCATAAACCTGCCTATGGCTGCACCCAACAATATCATACACACCATGAGCAGAGAACTGATGAACAAAGCGCTTGGTCCGCTTCTGAAGATTTTTTTGAAACTGAACTCCAAACCCAATGAAAACATCAGGAAAATGACTCCCAACTCGCTCCACACATGAATACCTTCCTCATCCACCACACTGGGTATATAAGGCATGTGGGGACTGGAAAGGAATCCGGCTACTATGTATCCAAGCACCAAGGGTTGCTTCAGACGCTTGAAAATAAAAGTAACCACACTGGCCAGAATAAGTATCAAAGCCAGGTCGTAGATAAGTTTTGGAAGCATATTCTTTTGTTAAACTGTTTACTTTAATTACCTATAAAATTACATATCCCGAAGCCCTCGAAAAAAACATGTTCATCTTTTTGAAAAACATGAACACGTTTTTCAAAAAGATGAACATGTTTTCCTCCATACATTCACATGCTTTTGAAGTTATATCAGAGTCCCAGTCTCTCGCTTATTTCAAGCATCCTGTCTATCGGGCGGATGGCCTTGACACGAATGTCCTCCGGAACCTCCACCACCGGCCATTCATACTTCAGACTGTTGTAGAGTTTTTCCATCGTCACCAGACGCATGAAGTTACACTCGTTGCAAGCACATGTGCTATCCTCGGGAGGAACAGGAATGAATGTCTTCTCGGGACATGATTTCTGCATCTCATGCAGGATGCCACTCTCGGTTGCCACAAGATACACCCGGGCTTCGTCGGCAATGGCAAACTTCAAAAGGGCTGCCGTGCTACCCACCTTATCGGCCAACTTCACCACGGCTCCTTTACACTCAGGATGAACCAGCACCTTGGCATCCGGATACTGCTGTTTCAACGCTACTATCCTTTCCACAGAAAACTTCTCGTGCACGTGGCATGCTCCGTCCCACAGCACCATGTTTCTACCCGTAATGCTGTTGATATAGTTTCCTAAATTTTTGTCGGGTCCGAAAATGATTTTCTCATCCTTAGGAAAACTTTCCACAATCTGCCGGGCATTGGAACTGGTGACCACCACATCAGTCACCGATTTCGTTGCAGCCGTGGTGTTGACATAACTTATCACCGTGTGACCCGGATGAGCGGCAATAAACTCGGAAAACTCCTTCTGAGGACAACTTTGGGCCAACGAACAATCGGCATTCAGGTCGGGTACTATCACCTTCTTGTCGGGACAAAGAATTTTATTGGTCTCTCCCATAAAATGAACGCCACACATGACAATAATGTCAGCGTCCGTCTTGGCAGCCTTTTGAGCAAGTGCCAGCGAATCGCCCACAAAATCCGCCACATCCTGTATGGCAGAATCCGTGTAATAGTGTGCAAGAATCACTGCATTCTTTTCCTTGCACATTTTTCTTATCCCGGCAACCAAGTCTGTGCCTGCGGCAATAGGCTCGGTTACATATCCGGCTTTCTTCCAAGATTCCTTTATTATCATTTTTCTATTATAATAATGTTGTTATTTAATTTTTAAAGAAAATCCTATATAATGATGATGATTGCAGGTTGATAATGCTAATAACTTTTGTCTTTTAAAAACTTTTGAAAGTTATCATCCCGACACAGCTTTTTATCCTCTTCTTATTCACATTGCATAAGTTTATATATTAAGCTTTGTTTCTTGCTGTTATAGCATGAGATTGCTAAGTTATCAACAGGGTGTTCATAATACACAAAGATAAATAAAAAAGCCGTATACCATGTTCATAACTCATGAAAAAGCTGTTGTTTGTAGGGTTAAAAGCAAATAATAACTTTTCAGAATGGCCGAAAGTGCAGTGTTTTTCCTACTTTTGCACATACTTATTGACAGTTATCCACCGTTTATGAACACCTGTAAATACCGAAAGTTGAAAATTCAGGAGATGAATCGTCTCAGTGTAGACCAATTTCATCAAGAAGAAAAAATTCCTCTTGTGGTGGTGCTTGACCATGTCCGCTCCTTATATAATATAGGCAGTGTGTTTCGCACGGCAGATGCTTTCTGTATACAAGGGGTTTTTCTGTGTGGCATAACAGCCACACCACCCAATGCCGAAATACACAAGACAGCCTTGGGAGCCGAAGACAGTGTTTATTGGAAGCATTTTACGGAAACCATGGATGCTGTGGATTGGCTTCATCAACAAGGATATACGGTGTTAGCTATCGAACAATGCGAGGGAAGTACCATGCTTCAGGACTTTAATATAGACAAAGGAAAGAAATATGCCGTCATTTTTGGTAATGAGGTGAAAGGAGTGCAACAACAGGTTGTGGAGCAATGTGACGGTTGCATAGAAATACCTCAGTATGGTACCAAACACAGCATGAACGTGAGTGTGACAGCCGGTATTGTGATGTACAGCCTGCAAAATATGCTTAGAGCTTAATCAAAGCGTTCCTTGCTCCAATTCCACACAGATACGTTCGATGAGACGATCGTCTCCTTCGGCATCATATTTTTTCTTAAGACTGGCATTAAAGGTCCAGGCAAACATTTGATAAAAGGCTGCACGTGTTGGTCCTAAAAAAGCCTTCACCACTTCATACCCGCTTTGCTTGCATTGGCGGTCCACTAATTTGATCATCAGTTTCCCCTGGCTATAAGTGAGCTTTTTCATCTCAGGTTTATAGCGGTTCATGATTTCCTTTTCCACCATTTTGATGTGTTTCTGTTTGGCTTCGGCAGTAGGCAGCTTCTCAAGCACAACATAAGTTTCGGAAATCAGTCGGTTTACTTCTTGTGCCAGTGGCAACACGCGGCGGACATTATAGACAAGGCGGTTATATTTTTTTCGTTCCTTTTCGTTTTTGAATTTCATGGGAGCATAACACGTATACTCAGGCATGAGCACGGTCCAGATACGTTCACCCTCATACACATAATCATCATTCACCCAATACCATGTCTGGTTAACGGCCGAACGGAAAGGCCGGCCTTTGAAGTTGTCGTCAAATTCTTCTTGTGCATATAGGGAAATACAAAAAGAAAAGACTCCAACCAATGATACTATCAGATGTTTGACAATCATTGTTATATGTGTGGTATGATGTTATACCTCTTCCATTGCCAGTTTCACAAAGGCCGCATCCTTTCGTAGCTGTTTGATAAGGGTTTGTTTGTTTTCAAAGCGCATTTCATCACGCAACTTGGCCACAAAATCAATGGTAAGGGGAAGACCATAAAGTTCACCGTCAAAATCAAGTATGTGTACTTCTACAGTAATATTTTCTCCGTTATTTATGGTAGGGCGGCATCCTATGTTCAGCATCGCTTTCATCTTTGATCCGTCGGGCAATGTGGCCCATGCCGCATATACTCCTTCCTCAGGCAGAATCTTTCCTTCCGGCCAGGAAAGATTGGCCGTGGGAAAACCTAAAGAGCGTCCCACTTCATGGCCATGTACCACAGGAGCCGTCACTTGAAACTCATATCCAAGCAAGTCGTTGGCTTTTAACAAGTCTCCATCTTCGATAAGGTTACGGATAATACGGCTGCTTACTTTCTCCTCTTTCAGTTCCTTTGCCACAAATACCTCAATCCCGACATTTCTGCCGCGTTCGACATAATCGGAGATATCACCTCCATCATGGCCGAACCGATGGTCGTAGCCCATAAGCAGACAATCCACGTTGTAATCGTCATGCAACAGTTTCATAAATTCGGTACTGGAAAGCAAGCTCATTTCGTGAGCGAAATGCAACATTACCACATTATCTGCTTCCGTCTCATTGAGCAGATTCATCTTCTCTTCAGGCAATGTAAGCAGTTGGGGCACATAATTTGTCTGCATTATTTGACGTGGATGCACATCAAAAGTAATGATCATGGCCTGCTCGTTGCGTTCGGTTGCAAGTTCCATGAGTTGTTGTATAAGACAGCGATGTCCTCTGTGAACCCCGTCGAAGAATCCTATAGTAGCCGTAAACATATCCGCAAATTTACGAAAAAGGAGTAAAGTGAGCAAAAAACAAGATGTTTCCTTCGTAGTTCTACACATTTTTTGTACCTTTGCACATGCTATAACATTTAATACTATAGCAATGGACTTGTAGCTCAGTTGGTTAGAGCAACAGACTCATAATCTGGAGGTCCTAGGTTCAAGCCCTAGCTGGTCCACTTTCAAAATCAAGGAGTTACGAATTTCGTGACTCCTTGATTTGCTTGCAGAAAAACGGAAATATACGTGAGTTTGGGATACGGACGTATCAAATTCTTAATACCTGCGGATTCATAAAAAAGAACTTCTGTGTTTCAAGATATATGGAAATATAATATCTTTGTGTACAATTAACTAAAGATACTATTACTATGAAAATACGTACACCCAAACTGCTGGCCATGGCTTTTACTTTGGCACTTTCCTGTCACAGCCTCTTTGCAGAAAACTGGATTACTCCGCTGGACGGCGACATCTATGTCAGCCAGCTCTCCATCCCGGGTACGCATGATTCGGCCACGGGTGAAGGATTCCAGGGAGGTCTGGCTTTTGTGGGTCCCGGTATGGCACAGACCCAGGACTTAAGCCTGAGTGAGCAATGGGATTGTGGTATCAGGGTGTTCGACTTGCGTCCGACGGTAAAACAGGAGGGTGGCGAACCGGTATTGCAAATCTATCATGGCATTATTGAGACAAAGATGAGTTTCAAGAACGCCCTTCTTCTGCTTCGCGATAAGCTTGTGGAGAATCCGGGTGAGTTTGCCATCGTCATCATGCGTCATGAGAATGATGCCAATAAGGACTTACAGGATAACTGGTCCACGCTCATGTCCCAGTGTCTGAACTCAGAGGAAATAGCAGATTATCTGGTGGATTTCAAACCTAAAATGACCATTGGCGATCTTAGAGGAAAGATTCTGATTATGAGCAGGGACGAATACAGCAAAGGACCCGTGGGCGGATACATCACCTCATGGAGCCACAGCGAAAACTATATCGACCAGATTAAAACGCGGTTCAAAGGAAAGGTCAGAACGGAAAATGCCATAGTACAGGATTTTTATGAGTTTACCATGGAGGGAGGCAGCGAGAGAAAGAAGACCACAGTGCTCAATCTGCTTCAGAAGACGATGAGTATGTCTTCTATATCTTGGACCGTAAACCACACATCGGGCTATACCAAAAGTGCTAATTCCAACAGTAACCGCGAGAATGCGCAGAACACCAATGGTGCTGTGCTGGAATTTCTGAGCGACGATAGCCACTCGGGCAGAACGGGCATCATCATGATGGACTTTGCCGGCGTAGACGAATCAAAGGGATATGAGACCAAAGGTTTGGAATTGACTAAAGCCATCATAGCTCAAAACCAACGTTATATACCTCGGGCAACAGGTATTGGACAAACGAATGAAGACAAGAGCCGAATATGTGTAAAGGAAAGAAGTGTTGAAGCCGAAGGCCGGATAGCCGCTTATTCTGCCAACGGGAACATGGTGGCCTCTGGGGGCAACCGCATCACTCTACCTGCCAAGGGAACATACATGATAAAGAACAACAGCGAAGTACGCAAGGTGTTTGTCAGGAAGTAGGATAAAATGGCAGAGGTTGTTGTAAATTGCGGCACAGCATCACAAATGCGGAACAATAATTGTCATAGGACATTATCTGTTCCGCATTTGTATATTTTTCTAAGGAATTAAAAGGTTTGTTCTTCTTTCTTCTTTGCAGCCAGCAGCATCAGGTTTCTGATATAGGCCACCACGCCGAAACTTTGTCCGAGGATGAGCACGATGTCCAATCGCATGATGCCGTAGGTGACGATGGTAAGAGAGCCGATAAGACTCAAGATCCAAAAGCCGGCTGGCAGACGGGATTCGCCATGGTTGTGGCTGTTGACCATCTGATAGATGAAACGCAGGGTGAAGATTACCTGACCCGCACTGCCGTAGATGATCATCCACAGGGGCAAATCGGCTTGCCGGAAAAACTTATCATAAGTTTGTGGCGCATTGGCAGCCACGAAGGCCAGGGCCACCACGGGAGTGAGCAACAGGAGGCTTTTCATCGAGACGTGTACACGGGGCCATATACCTTTCAACTTCAAATTGTAGAGGTATATGTAATAGGAAATGAACTGACCCAGCACGATGGAAAAGTCGTCGCGCAACCAACCGTAGAGGCACAACAGGTAGGAGCCGCATAGACTCAGTATCCAGAACAATGAAGGCGAGAGTACTTCACGGGCACGCTCGCTCATAATCCATTGCAGCAGGATGCGGGCGGAGAAGAAGCATTGGGCCAACAGGCCTATGGCTATAATCATGGCGGTTATCAAATGTTGTTTTCGGCCACCCGATAGTTGATGTAGCGGCTCTTCATCCATCGGTAGGCGAAACAGTCCATGAAGGGACCCACCAGACGGTTCCACAGGTGATACTTGCTTTGTCCTGCCGTTCGGGGGAAATGGCGCACGGGAATCTGTTTGTATCGGGCCTCCTGCAACAGGAACAGAGCGGGCAGGAAGCGGTGCATGCCCGTGAAGAAGGGCACCCGTTTGGCATTTTCCGTGTGCATCACTTTCAGTGGACAGCCTGTATCCTTCACATCATCGCCGGTCATCATGCGGCGCCATCCGTTGGCAATCTTGCTTTGTACCTTTTTGAACCCCGTGTCCTTGCGGTTGGCGCGGATACCCATCACCATTTCATATTGATCGATATCCTTCAGCAGGAGGTTGAAATCCTCGGGGGAGGTCTGCAGGTCGGCATCGATATAACCCACAAGAGGACTTTCGGCTGTGTCTATGCCGGCCTTGATGGCTGCGCTCAGTCCGCTGTTCTTGGCCAGTGAGATGTAATAGAAATGGGGCTGACGCCGGCAGATTTCCTGTATCTTCTGCAGACTGTGGTCCTTGGAACCGTCGTTGATGAACAGTACGCAAGAGGGGACTCGTGCCGTAGGCAGGTATTGTGCCAGTTCCTGTTCAAGCCGGCTCATGTTGTCCTCCTCGTTGTACACCGGAACAAGGATGGTGAATTGGTATTGTGATGTCTTGTTCATAGTCTATTGGTTTTTATGGGTTAGCAGTGTGGCTCTTGTCACAAAGGCTTGGCTGTGTCGTTTGTTTCCCGGCGGGCGTTGGTTGTTGTCGTAGGTGTCGATGTATAGGGTGTCAATGCCGATTGAGTCCAGCGAAGCATAGACCTCGGCGGGCAGACTTTCGGCAAGGCTCTTCCGGGTGAGCAACACGCAAGGCAGAGCTGAAAGCAGGCTGTCGGTGCGGGTCACGTCAAGCGGTTTGATACATCGTCCGGCGGCATAGATCAGTTCGGGACGCAGATCATCGCGTTTGTCATGGCGCAGAGGTATTTTGTCGGCCTGCTTCTCTTGTCTGATGAGTGCCAAGCTGTGGGCATACGGATTGTTGACCAATTGCTTTACCACGGGCATGCCCGCCAGCTCGATGAAACAGAAGAGACATACCACAACCCACAGCATGGGCATGGGGCGAAGATGCCGTGCCGCCCGATAGAGTGTGACGACCCCGGCCAAACATACGGCGGTGAGACCCGCCCCCAATTCCCAACCGATGATGCCTTTCTTCCACAATATCGTCCAAGCCAACACCGGGAGTGCTGCTATGGCCACGGCCAGCAGTCCGCTGTTCAGGCGCAGTGCCCGGGCATCGGGTTTGTGTTGCCACCACACCACCACTTGTCCCATAACCAGACTTGCCGGGATGAGCATGGGCAGCAGATAGCGGGGCTTTTTCTCGGGCATGAGAGACAGCAGGATGAGCGAGAACACCATCCAGGCACAGGGCAGGAGCCAGGCGCGTTCCTTGCGGCGTTGGTTATGAAAAAAAGGCAGGAAGATGGCTGTAAGCAGGAAGACGGCCCAGATGCCGGCCTCGAGAAAGAATTTCCAATAGTACCACCAGGGGCGCGTGTTATGATTGATCCAGGCTCCCGACTCTTTGGCTACCACGGCGGCCATGGCTTCGGCCTGACTCAGGCGGATGTAGATGAACCACCAGGTGCCCGTGGCCAAGGCAGTGATTATCATGAGTGCGACTCCCGTCCACTTGCCGCGCATACGTGGCTTGTCCACCAAGGCAACAGCTATAAGGAAGGGTAACAGCAAGGCATAGGGTGATACGGGTCCTTTGGAGAGTATGCTCAGTCCCGTCCACACGCCGGCTGACAGAAACTGTCCCAAGGCCTTGTCCCGGGATTGCAGACCGCTGGCAAGGTGATAGATGCCTGCCATCTGGAAGGCATGGCAATAGATGTCCCATGTGGCTGTGCGTCCCATGAGGATGACACTGTAGCAGGTAAGCAGAAGCAGGGTGGAGGGCAAGGGGTCGGTGTCCAGCATCCGGCGGGCAAAGCGCCAGAAATAGAATACCAGTAACAGGGCAGCCAGACCGGCCATGCCGCGCTGCAGGGTCAGGCTGTCGGCACTTACATAATAGGTGACGGCTGTGAGCCAGGTGGGTAAGGGAGGCTTTTCCAGGCGCAGGTTGCCGTTGAGTGTGGGCACCATCCAATGACCGTCTTCCACCATCTCACGTGCGGCAATCAGGTTTCGTGCCTCCATGATGTCCGGGTCGAGCACATGGTTGTCGGGTATGAAAGCGGCGATGGCCGCCAAAGCGACAATCACGATGATGAGGGGAGATGTGATGCGTTGTTTCATTTCTTCCAGGCTTTAGGCATGAACAGGAACAGCAGGGTGAAGATTTCCAGACGTCCGGCCAACATGTAGAAGGATAGTATGAGTTTGGCTACTCCGTGCATGCCGGCGGCATCCATATTTGGACCCACGTTGCTCAGGCTGCTGACAGCGATGTCGGCCGAGGTGGCCAGGTCGTAGCCCAGAATGGCGAAGACCAGAATGCCGATGATGGTCATGAACAGATACATCATCATGAAAGCTACGGCACGATGCACCAGGCTGTCGGGCAGGATGTGTCCGCTGATGCGAACGCCCACTATGGCGTGTGGATGGAGATGCAGACGGAATTCATTGATGATGGAGCGGGCAAAGATAAGCATCCGACCCACTTTCAGTCCGCCCGCCGTGCTATAGGTGCAGCCACCGATGAGTTTCATGAGAATCGTGGCGCCCAGGAAGGGTGCTCCCCATACGGCATAGTCGCTGTATTGTCCGATGTTGGAACAGGTGCTCAGGGTGGTGCCCACATGGAAGACGGCAGCCCGTATGCGGTCGTTGAACGTGGCGGGTATCTCGTTGTCGACCGGAAAGCCTCCTATCGTGAACAGTACGATAAAGAATGCCACGAAACCCATGAACAGTAGCAGGAACCAATGCAGTTCTTCGCTTCTCTTCAGTACACTGAATTGGCGTGCACTGATATAATAGTAGGTGGTGAAATTGGTGGCGCTGAGCAGCATGAACACCACGGCCACGTATTCTATGTAGGCCGATTGGAAGTAGCCCAAGCCCGCGTTGTGTGTGCTGAAACCTCCGGTGCTGATGGTGGTGAGACCATGGTTCAGGGCATCGAAGGCGTTCATGGGACCGAGCCAAAAGAGGAGGATGCAGACTATGGTGAAGAGCAGGTAAATGATGAGCAGCCGGCGTGCCGTGGCTCCGATTTTGGGACGCAGACGGTCCATGCTGATGGCCGATGCCTCTGCCATGAACATGTTGGAGTTGCGCATTTCTCCCGAGGAGAACAAAGCCATGGAGAAAGCCAGGATACCCAGTCCGCCCATCCACTGTGTCAGGCTGCGCCACAGCAGTATGCCGTGGGGAAGAGTTTCAAGATTTTCAATCACCGTGACGCCGAACGTGGTGAATCCGCTCATCGTCTCGAACCAGGCATTGATGGGGCTGAGTGCCAGCCCGTGATAAAGGATATACGGAAAAGAGCCGAAGAAAGAGAACACCACCCAGGTGAGTGCCACGATAATCAGGCTGTCGCCGCGCGTCATCATCTGCGTTCCGGTGTTTTTGGTATAGAAAAGACGCTTCATGAAGATACCTGTCCCGAGCGTCAGTCCCGTACTTGCCGACAGGGCTATCCAGTCATCCTCTCCATATTTTATGCGGCCATACAATGCTACGGCAGTGGCCAGGAGCATGAACAGTCCTTCCAGCATCAGTAGCATTCCGAATATGCGTTTCTTCATCAATAACTTACGCTACAGGGGATTCCTAATTCGTTCTCCACGCGTGCGGCTATGCCGTCCAGCTCCTCGGGCAGAGCTTTTTCCAATGTGGAGACGGGTGTCTCGCGGTCGATGGTGTAGATCATCACTTGGTGGGGCGCTATCCGCCGCACGGTTTCCAGCCAAGGGTTCACATATTCGGGACCTACGTTGCTCACGTCTTTCCCCTCCAATGTGCCGCGCATGAACATGGACTGGATAATCAGGTGGGGAGACATCCGGTGAAGATTCTCGGTCAAGGCCTCCAAGGAGTAGTGTCCTTGGGGCCGGTCCACCAGGCGGATGTAATCCTCACAGGCGGTGTCCAGTTTCATGATGGCGTTGTCCACACGCATCAGTGCTTCGCGCACCCGGGACAGATGCACTTGTGTGCTGTTGCTGAGCACACTGATTTTCGCATCAGGGAAATATTGGTCGCGCAGGCGGCACACATCATCCACGATTTCCGGAAAATGGGGGTGAAGGGTAGGTTCGCCATTGCCGGCAAAGGTGAGCACATCGGGCACGGGTCCCTCTTGTTTCATCTGTAGCAGTTTGGCTTCCAGTTTTTCGGCTACCTGCTCACGGGTGGGCAAGGCGAGTTTGGCGCGGTGCGCGGCGTTCAGTCCGCACTCGCAATAAACACAGTCGAACGAGCACCATTTTCCATCCTCTGGCAACAGATTGATGCCCAGGGACACGCCCAGCCGCCGGCTGTGGACGGGTCCGAAGATGGGTGAAGGATAGATAACTGTACTCATACCCCTCCTCTTATTGGTCGTAGGCGTGTTTGGGATAGTCGATGGTGTAGTGCAGTCCGCGGCTTTCCTTGCGCTCGATGGCCTGGCGGGTTATCAGGTAGGCCACGTTGATCATGTTGCGCAGTTCGCAGATGTCGCGGGTGGGTTTCACGCGCTTGAACAGCTCTTCCGTCTCTTCGTAGAGCAGGTCCAGGCGGGTCCAGGCGCGGTGCAGGCGCAGGTCGCTGCGCACGATGCCCACATAGTTCGACATGATTTGTCCCACCTCCAGCATATCCTGTGCGATGAGAATCTTCTCCTCATTGGTCATGGTGCCCTCATCGTTCCATTCGGGCACGCGGTCGTTGAAGGTGTATTCGCCGATATGTGCGATGCTGTCCTCGGCGGCCTTCTTGGCATATACCACGGCTTCGATAAGGCTGTTGCTTGCCAGCCGATTGCCGCCGTGCAGTCCCGTGCACGAACATTCGCCCACGGCATAGAGGCGGCGGATGCTGCTGCGGGCGTTTAGGTCCACCTTGATGCCGCCGCACATGTAGTGGGCGCTGGGGCATACGGGTATCATCTGCTTGGTAATGTCTATGCCGATTTCCATACATTTGGCATAGATGTTGGGGAAGTGGTGTCTGGTTTCCTCGGCGGGCTTGTGGGTCACGTCCAGATAGACGTGTTTCAGTCCGTGTATCTTCATCTCGCGGTCGATGGCACGGGCCACGATGTCGCGTGGAGCCAGGCTCAGCCGCTTGTCGTATTTCTGCATGAACTCCTCGCCGTTGGGCAGTCTGAGGATGCCTCCGTAGCCGCGCATGGCCTCGGTGATGAGGTAGGCGGGGTGGGTCTCCTGCGGGTTATAGAGCACGGTGGGGTGGAACTGCACGAACTCCATGTCCTGCACGGTGCCCTTGGCGCGATAGACCATGGCGATGCCGTCGCCCGTGGCGATGTTGGGATTGCTGGTGGTGGCATACACGGCACCCGTGCCTCCGGTGGCAATCAGCGTGACACGGCTGAGGAACGTGTCCACTTTCTGCGTGTCGGGGTCCAGGATATAGGCGCCGTAGCATTCGATGTCGGGGGTGCGGCGTGTCACCTCCACACCCAGGTGGTGCTGGGTGATGATTTCCACGGCATAGTGGTTCTCCAGCACGGTGATGTCGGGGTTGTTGCGCACGGCCTGCATCAGTCCGCGCTGAATCTCGAAGCCGGTGTCGTCGGCATGGTGCAGGATGCGGAACTCCTGGTGTCCGCCCTCGCGGTGCAGGTCGAACTCGCCGTCCTCTTTCTTGTCGAAGTTCACGCCCCACTTCACCAGGTCGGCGATGCCCTCGGGTGCCAGCCGCACCACTTGTTCCACGGCCGCGCGGTCGGAGATATAGTCTCCGGCAATCATGGTGTCCTCGATATGCTTTTCAAAATTGTCCTTGAGTCGGTCGGTGACGGCCGCAATTCCTCCTTGTGCCTTGGCGGTGTTAGCCTCGTCCAGCGTGGTCTTGCATACCAGCGCCACCTTGCCTTTGCCCGATTGAGCCACTTTCAGTGCGTAGCTCATGCCGGCTACGCCTCCGCCGATGATGAGAAAATCGAATTTGCGAATCATGATTCAGATAATTTTTTGTGCGCGGAAGCCTTTCGGAAGGCCCCGTGCTTTGCTTGCAAAAGTACGAAAAAATGATATATGAAGTTTGTAGGCCTCGTCAAAAATCAGTAATTTTGAGGGAATCTAACACAAAACGACTGAAAAATGAACCGAATCGTTCCATATATATCTGTTCTCTTGTTTCTGATGGGTTGGACAAGTGTGCCCGCCCGGGCCACTTGCGATACGGTGTGTATTGACTATGATTCCGTAGAAATGGGGGAGATTCTTCCCCAACAGTTGCGCCGGATATGCAATGATACCTTGGCCGAGACGGCCCAGCTGGGTGTCGTGGTCTGCGATGCCGAGACGGGCCGGACGCTGTTCTCCCACAATCCCAACTATCGTCTTCGTCCGGCCAGTTGCCAGAAACTGGTGACGGCCATTGCCGCTTTGCATTATCTGGGAGCCGATTGGCCCATAAACACCGACATCTGTATCACCGGGGAGGTGGGTGCCGACAGCGTGCTGCGCGGAGACGTGTATGTGGTGGGGCGCATGGATCCCTTGTTGGCTCAGGGCGACGTCTACCGCATGGCGCTTGCTTTGCGCGACCGTGGCATCAAGTCTGTCGAGGGAGGCCTGTATGCCGATGTCAGCCATTGCGATTCCACCGCCTTGGGATGGGGGTGGTGCTGGGACGACCCTTGGGGTCCGCTGCGTGCGCTCACCGTGGACGGCACCGACCGTTTCGAGAGCGAGTTCATTGCCGACCTTGACCAGGCGGGCATCTGTATGACTCGTCCGGAATTGCAGTACCGTCCTCTGCCCGCTGAGGCTTGCCTGGTGGAGCGTGTGCAACACACGGTGAGCCAGGTGTTGCCCCGCATGATGAAGAACAGCCACAACATCTTTGCCGAGAGCCTTTTCTATCAGTTGGCCGCCCTGGATGGGAAACCCTGGGCGGGACGACGGGATGCCGCGGACCGTATCGGCCGGCTGGTCGCCGAGCAGACCACCGTGCCCGCCCGTGATTATGTGGTGGCCGACGGCAGCGGTCTTTCCTTGTATAATTACCTTACCCCGGATTTGCTTGTACAGCTGTTGCAATATGCCTGGCACACGCCCCACATCCGCCAGGCATTGCTGCCCACGCTTCCCCTGGCCGGACAGGACGGTACGTTGGAGAAGCGCATGCGCGGCACCGAAGCGGAGGGGAGAGTGTGGGCCAAGACCGGCACTGTGGAGGGCGTAAGTTCTCTGGCAGGCTATGTTTTCCGTCCCGATGGCCGCACGCTTTCCTTCAGCATCATATGTCAGGGAGTGCGTTCTTCCCGGGAGGGAAAGGACTTTCAGGACAGCGTGTGCCGGGTGCTTTGCCGGTAGCCGTTCACGGCGGCGTTTTTTATCGTTTTACGGAGCATTAAAATACATGTGCATGTTTTTGGAAATACATGTTCATCTTTTTCAGAAACGTGTTCATGTTTTTCAAAAACATCAGGATGTTTTTTTTCGGGGGCCTTGTGGCAGGGATTTTTACGGACAATCAAAATTCATCGAACGTCAATTTGGGTTCGATGGGTTTCCTACGTTAAGGTTGATGATTTTCAGCAGGCCGTCTTCTATCACCATTTGAAAACCGTGGTTGCCGCGTGGTGTCAGTTCCATGTTGCGGATGCCGGGGTGGCGGTGCTCCACCTCGATGGCCAGTATGCCCATGTTACGGCGCAGGTTCAGCTCCACCACGGGATGCAGGCGCCCGTCCGAAAGACGCATCATGTCGATGCCCATGGGACCGGTGTAACCCAACCGGGGGAGGTGGAGGAGATGGTAGGAGACCAGTTCGCCAAGCAGGCCGCGGTCTGCTCCTATCCATTGAAGGAGTTGTTCCTGGGATGCCACTTTTTGGCCTCCGTAACGGCCTCGTTCGGCGGTCAGGAACATGCTGTAGCCCAGGAAGCGGCTCTTCCCCTCGGGTCGTATGTCAAATTCCATGGAAAAGTCCACGACTTTGTCGGGGTAGAAGCGGTCGACCAGAATGAAGCCGTCGTGGCCGAGTATGTTTCTTACGCGGCGGGCATCATCGGGCAGCAGACCGTTGACGGCGGGCAGGTTGCCCTTGCCGCTGCTGCTCCACGGGGCTTTGTAGATGAGGCCGACGGATGTCTCGCGGCGGGACTGCATGGACTCGAACCCGGCAAGGTCTACGGTCTGCATGTGGTGACCCGCCAGATGATTGCCCCAATCCTCCCGCATGAGGGCTTGGATGTAGGCGGCATCGGTGGCGCGGGAGGAGAGTTGGCGGTGGCGTTCGAGCCACGAGTCGGAGGGAAGCCGTTCGGGTGCTATGCCCATGTCCAGGTATCTGCGGCGCGTGTTCAGGCTCCAGCCCCAGGGGCCGTGGTCCCAAAGGCGTGTGACGGGTTGCAGGTCCTGTTCCATCGCCTGCACCAGTCGCGGCGGAATGTAGTTGGACGTGTTGGCGGCCAGGGCCAGGTCGTTGCTGGGGTTAAAGAGCGGTGGCAGACTGCCGGCCGGGGGAGTGTGGGGCATGGTCAGTCTGTTTGCTTGTGTCTTAGATAGTCGATGCTCTCTTTCATAATCTTAGCCCCGCTGAGCCACATGATGCCGGCATAGAGCACGGCGGCCAGGGCGATGCGCGAGAGCAGGAGGGCCAAAGGCATGTGTCGTAAGGGGAGGGTGGCCCACCATGTGAAGCCAAGTACCAGAAGGGTGAAGACCAGGAAGGGAGCCACGTCCAGCACTACATGCCACAGGCGCAGCCCCACCAGCTTGTGGGCCCACCATTGCCACACCAGCAGCCACGACATGTTCACGCACACGAAGTAGACCACCATCCATCGCATTCCCTGGCCGTGCAGGGCGATGAGTCCTCCCCAGATGGTGAGGCACTGGAACATGGTGGAGAAAAGGTTGACACCGGAGCGTCCCATGGATATGGTGAGCTGGGTATAGAGCGTGGCGATAGGATAGAAAGCTCCATAGATGCACAACAGCGACATCAGTTCGGCACTGCTCTCCCATTTGGGTCCCACGGTGACCAGCAGAAACTCGCGGCTCACCAGCCCCATGCCCAACATCGAGGGGAAGGAGATGAACGAGATGAAACGCAGCATCTTGCGCGTCACCTGGCAGTAACGCTCGCGGTCGGTGCGCACCTGAGTGAGCACGGGCTGTGCCACACCCGACACCATTCCGTTGATGGTGTTGGCACCCATGTCACACCACTTGCGGGCATTGGCATAGACGCCTGCGAGGCGATCACCGAAATAACGGCCGAGCAGTACACTGAAGGCGTGCAGGTTGAGCTGAAGAAAAAGGTTTGTCAGTAACAGCTTGCTGCTAAACCCGAACATGCGGCGGGCGGGGGCGAGGTCAAACGTCAGGGTGGGTCGCCAGGGGCTATAGTGCCAACGCAGAAGTGCCGTCACCAGGATGAACAGGATGCTTTGGGTGGCCAGCCCCCAATAGGCCATGCCCAGCAGAGCCATGCCCACACCCACCAGGCTGCTCACCAGCATGGCCGCCATCATGATGATGGCCATCTCGCGGTTTTTCATGTGGATGAACAGCCAGGCATTCTGCACGCATCCCCACGAACTGATAAAAAAGCCCAGAAACAGATAGCGGGCCAGCCACACCAGAGAAGGGTCGTGATAGAAGCGGGCAATGGCCGGAGCCAAGAAAAACAATATGACGTAGAGAAAGAAACTGATGCCGATGTTGCACCAGAACACAGAGTTGTAGTCGCGATGGGTGGGGTGTCCCAGGTTGCACAAGGCCTGGGTGAAGCCGCTCTCCTGCAAGGCGCTTGCGATTTGTGAAAACACCATCAGCATGGCAATCTTGCCATAATCCTCTTGGGTGAGCAGGCGCAGCAGGATGATACCGAAAACAGCCCCCAGCAATTGCATGGAGCCGTTGTTCAGAAACCCCCACATGAAACCGCGGGCTGTTCGCTGTCTGAGGTCGCTGTTTTCCATTTCTTGAGCTGTAATTGGAATAAAAATTTGTTACAAAGGTACAAAGAAAAGGTTTAAGGCAAGATTTTTCCTCTCTCATTCTTTGAACAGCATGTTTTTTTGTTTACCTTTGGCGGGTTGATGATAAGTAAAAAATAAAAAGCAATTACATATAAAATTATGGAAAAGATTCAAGAGCTGACGGAGAAAATTTATCGCGAAGGCGTGGAGAAAGGCCAGGCCGAAGCCGACCGCATCATCGAGGCTGCCAAGCAAGAGGCTGAGAAGATTGTGGCTCAGGCCAAAGAGCAGGCCCAAAGCATCAACGAGCAGGCCAAGAAGCAGGCCGCCGATATCGACGCCAACACGCGCAATGAACTTCGGCTCTATACCAGTCAGGCATTGAACGCCCTGAAGAGTGAGATTGCGAACGTGCTCACCAACCAGGTAGTGGCAGGCAATGTGGCTGCGCTGACCCGGGATGCCGACTTCCTGAAGAAGTTTACCGTGGCTTTGGCTTCCAAGTGGGCCGAGCAGGAGCCTGTGACCATCAGCACCTCAGAGGCCGAAAGCCTGAAGGCTTACTTTGCCAAGGAAGCCAAGGATGTGCTGGACAAAGGTGTGAAGATTGAGCAGGTCAACGGCATTCAGACCCTCTTCACCATAGCGCCTCAGGACGGCAGCTACAAGGTGGAGTTCGGCAAGGAGCAGTTTGAAAGCTATTTCAAGGCTTTCCTGCGTCCTCAGTTGGTGGAAATGCTGTTTTAGTCCTTGCAAAACCCTAAGACATGAACTACTATTGTTTGATGGCCGGTGCGCCGGACCTGACGCCGGGGCAAACCATGGGAAATGGTGTGCCCTCGGTGTCGGAGTTCAGAGAGCAGGCTGAGGAAGAGTTGTGCCGAAAGGATAAGGAACTGCTGGATGAGTATCTGTTCCTGCAGACCGATTGCCGCAACCTGGCCTCCCTGCTGGAGGACTCCGGAGCAGAATTGCCCACCTTAGGCAATCACAGCCGCGAGGAACTGGTGGAACTGATGGCGTTGGCCCGTGAGGCGGAAGGCGATGTGAAGGGTTTTTCGCCCGTGTTGTCGCATATCGTCCGTCAGTGGGATGCGCAACATGAGACCGAGGGTTTCTTCGCTCAGGACCAGGCTTTGTATGCCTTTCTTCAAAACGCTGTGGACCATTGCCCCAATGCCACCATACGTCAATGGCACCGGATGCAGATGGATATGGCCAATGTGCTTACCGCCCTGTTGGCCCGCAACCACGGATGGAACCCTGCACAGAGTATCGTGGGTGAGGGTGTGGTGCAGGACTGCATCCGACAGAATCCCACAGCCTCGGACTTTGGGCTGAGTGTGGATCTGGAATATGTACAGCAGCTTGTGGAGATTGCCGGAGAGGATGATCCCGTGCAGAAAGAACGGAAGGCCGATGCCCTGAAGTGGACGTGGCTGGATGACCGTACCTTTTTTGTGCCTTTCGGTATCGAGAGTGTTTTTGCACGTCTGTGCCAACTGGAGATGTTGGAACGATGGAGCAAGCTCGATTCCGAGCAGGGCAAGCAACGATTCGAACAAATCATTGAGAATCTGCGCGGAGAAGCACGCGTTCCACAGGAGTTTGTGAAACGCTGAGGCAATGGTAAAAACGAAAAAAAATAATAAAACAACAAGATAATGACAAAAGGAACTGTAAGTGGCGTCGTTTCCAACATGGTCACCCTGCGCGTGGACGGACCCGTGTTGCAAGGCGAAATCTGCTACATCACCACCGGAGGCGACAGACTGATGGCCGAGGTGATCAAGGTGACCGGTCAGGACGTGTATGTGCAGGTGTTTGAAAGCACACGCGGACTGAAGGTAGGCGCGCAAGCCGAGTTTACGGGCCACATGCTGGAGATTCAACTCGGACCCGGTATGTTGAGTAAGAACTATGATGGTCTGCAAAACGACCTGAACAAGATGGATGGGGTGTTCCTCAAGCGCGGACAATACACCGAACCTCTCGATAACGACAAACTGTGGCATTTCAAGCCTATCGTCAAGACGGGTGACCGCGTGCGCCAGAGTGATTGGCTGGGCGAAGTGGAGGAAAACCACCAGCCCCTGAAGATAATGGCTCCCTTCCAGCTGGAGGGAACGGCAACCGTCAAGAGCATTGTGGCCGAGGGCGAGTACAAGGTTCATGATGTGGTGGCTGTGCTCACCGACGAGCAAGGCAACGACATCAACGTGGACATGGTGCAGCACTGGCCCGTGAAGGTGGCCATGACCAACTACAAGCAGAAGCCCCGTCCCTTCAAGTTGCTGGAGACGGGTGTCCGCACCATCGACACCTTCAATCCCATCACCGAGGGAGGAACAGGATTCATCCCCGGTCCTTTCGGTACGGGTAAGACCGTGTTGCAGCATGCCATCTCGAAGCAGGCCGAGGCCGACATTGTGATTATCGCAGCCTGTGGTGAGCGTGCCAACGAGGTGGTGGAAATCTTCACCGAGTTCCCCGAACTTGTCGACCCCCACACCGGCCGCAAGCTGATGGAGCGCACCATCATCATCGCCAACACCAGCAACATGCCCGTGGCGGCCCGTGAGGCTTCCGTGTATACCGCCATGACGATGGCCGAGTATTATCGTTCCATGGGCTTGCGTGTGTTGTTGATGGCCGACTCTACCAGCCGCTGGGCACAGGCTCTGCGTGAGATGAGTAACCGCATGGAGGAATTGCCCGGTCCCGATGCTTTCCCCATGGACTTGGGTGCTTTGATTTCAAACTTCTATGGTCGTGCCGGATATGTCTATCTGAACAACGGTCAGGTGGGTTCCGTTACTTTCCTGGGCACCGTGTCGCCCGCCGGCGGTAACCTGAAGGAGCCTGTGACCGAGAACACCAAGAAGGTGGCCCGTTGCTTCTACGGACTGGAACAGGATCGCGCCGACAAGAAGCGCTATCCCGCCGTGAACCCTATCGACTCCTATAGCAAATACCTGGAGTACCCTGAGTTTGCTTCCTATATTAAAGAGCACATCAACGATGGGTGGATTCCCAAGGTACAGAAGTTGAAGACCCGCATGCAGCGTGGCAAGGAGATTGCCGAGCAAATCAACATTCTGGGTGATGACGGTGTACCTACCGAATATCACGTGACCTTCTGGAAGAGTGAGGTCATTGACTTCGTCATCCTTCAGCAGGATGCCTTCGACGAGGTGGATGCCGTGACTCCCCTTGACCGCCAGGAAGAGATTTTGAATCTGGTGACCGCCATCTGTGACAAGGAGGATTATGAGTTTGATACCTTCCAAGATGTGGTGGACTACTTCAAAAAGATGATCAACCTGTGTAAGCAGATGAACTATGCCCCCTACAAGAGCGACCAATATTATGAGTTGAAGGCCCAGGTGGAGGCCATGTTACAATCAAACAACTAACAAGACAATGGCAACAGCTTTTCAAAAAGTATATACACAGATCAGCCAGATTACCAAAGCCACGTGCTCGCTGAAAGCAAAGGGCGTAGGCTATGACGAACTGGCCACCATCAACGGCAAGCTGGCCCAGGTGGTGAAAATCATGGGCGACGACGTAACGCTGCAGGTGTTTGAGGGCACGGGCGGCATCCCCACCAACGCCGAGGTGGTGTTCCTGGGCAAGGCTCCTTCGCTGAAAGTGAGCGACCAGCTGGCCGGACGCTTCTTCAATGCCTTTGGCGAACCCATCGATGGAGGACCGGCAATCGAGGGCAAGGAAGTGGAAACGGGTGGACCCAGCGTGAACCCCGTGCGCCGCAAGCAGCCCAGCGAACTGATTGCAACGGGTATCGCCGGTATTGATATGAACAACACCTTGGTGACCGGTCAGAAGATTCCCTTCTTTGCCGACCCCGACCAACCCTTTAACGAGGTGATGGCCATGGTGGCCTTGCGTGCCGAGTGTGACAAGATTATCCTGGGAGGAATGGGTATGACCAACGATGACTACCACTTCTTCCGCAATACGTTCTCCAATGCCGGTGCACTGGACCGCATCATCTCTTTTATCAACACCACCGAGGACCCCGCTGTGGAGCGTCTGCTGATTCCCGATATGGCGCTGACGGCTGCCGAATATTTCGCTGTGGAGAAACATGAGAAGGTGTTGGTGTTGTTGACAGATATGACTTCTTATGCCGACTCACTCTCCATCGTGAGCAACCGTATGGACCAGATTCCTTCCAAGGATTCCATGCCCGGTTCGTTGTATAGCGACTTGGCTAAGATTTACGAGAAGGCTGTTCAGTTCCCCGAGGAGGTGGGAGGCTCCATCACCATCATCGCCGTGACCACTCTGAGCGGTGGCGACATCACCCATGCCGTGCCCGATAACACCGGTTATATCACCGAGGGTCAGCTCTACTTGCGCCGCGACAGTGATGTGGGCAAGGTGATTATCGACCCCTTCCGTTCGCTGAGCCGATTGAAACAGCTGGTGGCCGGTAAGAAGACACGTAAAGACCACTCTCAGGTGATGAACGCGGCCATCCGCCTGTATGCCGATGCCGCCAACGCGAAGACCAAGTCGGAGAACGGTTTTGATCTCACCGACTACGACCAGCGTTGTCTGAAGTTCGCCCATGACTATGCCGACAAGCTTTTGGCCATCGATGTGAACCTCAACACCGAGGAGATGCTGGATGTGACATGGAAACTTTTCCGCCAGTACTTCAAGTTGGAGGAAGTGAACATCAAGAAGGAGTTTACCGACCTGTATTGGAGAGAGTAGTACGATAGATTTTTTATGATTAAGTTTCAATATAACAAGACATCGCTTCAGCAGATCGAGAAAGACCTGAAGATGCGGCAGCGCACCTTGCCTATTATTAAAAGTAAGGAGACAGCTCTGCGTCTTGAGGTGAAGAAATGCAAGGTGGAGGCCGATGAATTGGAACAAAAGCTGCAAGAGCAGATAGCCGGCTATGAACGGATGTATGCCCTGTGGGGTGAGTTCGATGCCTCGCTGGTGAATCTGGATGACGTGGAGTTGGGCGTGAAGAAGATTGCCGGAGTCCGCGTGCCTGTGCTCACCAACATCTCGCTTAGCGTGAAGCCTTTTGGCCTGTTCAGCTCCCCCAAATGGTATTTCGACGGCATCCGTCTGTTGCAGGGGCTGGCAAAGACCGCTGTGGAGCGTGAGTTTGTGTTTGCCAAACTTCATCTGCTGGACCATGCACGCAAGAAGACAACCCAAAAGGTGAACCTCTTCGAGAAGGTGCAGATTCCCGGTTACGAAGAGGCTGTGCGCAAGATCAAGCGGTTCATGGAAGATGAAGAAAACCTCTCGAAGAGCAGTCAGAAGATTCTGAAATCGCTGCAAGAGAAGAGAAAGGAGGTTCAGGCATGATAGAGAGAATGAAAAAGCTGACCTTCCTGGTTACCAATCGGGAGTATGACAGCTTCATCAACAATATCCGTCGACTGGGTGTGGTGCACATCGACCAGTTGCAGCAGGGTGCCACCAGCGCCGAGTTCACTCAGGCCGTGGAGCAGGAGAAACATTATGTTTCGGTGCTCGCCGCCCTGAAGAACGCACGCGAGCAGTATGAGGGTATCGGCAACGCGATGAGCGAGATTGCTGTTACCGGCGATCGAACGGCCCAAGAGACATTGGAGCATGTGGATTATCTGTTGCAGGAGGAAAGCAACATCATGCAGCAGATGGCCACCACCCGCCGCGACCTTGACACGTTGAAGCCTTGGGGTGATTTCTCGCTTGAGCAGGTGAAAGCCCTTTCGGAGCGTATCGGTTATGAGATACATTTCTTCACCTGCGCCAAGAATGTTTTTCAGGAGGGATGGGCGACGGACTATTTCGCCACCATCGTGAACGAACAGAACAAGCAGGTTTATTTCCTTACCTTCAGTCCGCAGCAACCCGACATTCCGGCCAAGCATGTGCAGTTGCCTCTGCAGAGCCTTAATGAGCTTACCGATCAGCTGCAGCGTCTGCAGGACGCTTTGGTGAAGACGCGGCACGAGTTGGTGCTTGTTGACAAGTATCAGCGTGCCGTTTTGGAACGGGGACACGCCGAGAGCCTGGATGCCATCCAACTCTCCCGCGTACACCTCAGCGACCAAAGCGTGGCCGGCGACAACCTTCGCCTGTTGTGCGGCTGGGTGCAGGCCAACAGGTCCGAAGAACTGGTGCAATATCTGGAGCAGGAGCACATTTTCTATGAGATGGAAGACCCCGTTTTCGAGGATGATGTGCCCGTAAAGCTCACCGAGGACAAGTATTCGCGTCTGTTCCTTCCCATCTTGGGAATGTATTCCTTGCCCAAATACACCGAGGTTGACCCCACTGCTTTCTTTGCTCCCTTCTTTATGCTGTTCTTCGGCTTGTGCTTGGGTGATGGAGGCTACGGCCTGATTGTCCTGTTGCTTAGCTGGATGATTGTTCGTAAGGGAAGCGAAGGAATCAAGGATTACGGTCGCTTGGGCATGTGGCTCGGCGGAGCAACCGTGGTCTGCGGACTGGCTACCGGCACCGTCTTCAGCATCGACCTCACACAACAGTCCTGGACATTCCTGGCTCCCATCAAGCCTTATCTCATCAGCGAAAATGGCATGGGTACCATCTTTGGCTACAGCCCCATGATGGTCATCAGCGTGGCGTTGGGCTTGATTCAGGTGTTGCTGGGCATGGGACTTAAGGCAGCCAAGATATGGAAGAACTATGGCTTCGGTTATGCCGTGGGCACCTTGTCTTGGTTGGTGGCACTTATCTCGGCAGTGACGCTTTATGGTCTGCCCGCTTGTGGCGTAGCCTTGCCTGCCGTGGTCGGTTATGCCTTGTCGGGCCTTATCGGCCTTTCGTGCATCGGCATCTTCATCTACAATAATCCGTCGGCTTACAGGAATCCCTTGACGGGTCCTCTTGTGAACATCGGTACCGGAGTGTATGATGTCTATGGCATGGCCACCGGCCTGTTGGGCGACCTGTTGAGCTACATCCGTCTTTTCGCCCTCGGACTCACGGGTGGCGTGTTGGGTGGCGTGTTCAACTCGCTGGCCGTGCAGATGACCGATGGCCTGCCCGTCTATGTACGTTGGTTGCCTTTCCTGCTCATCCTGCTCTTCGGTCATGGCATTACCTTTGCCCTGAGCATGATCAGTGCCTTTGTGCATCCCATGCGCCTTATCTTCGTAGAGTTCTTCAAGAACGCCGGCTTCGAGGGCGGCGGCAGAGCCTACAAACCCTTTGCAAAACAACAAAACAATTAAATAAAACAACAAAACAACTATGGAATTATTGTTAGCTTATTTGGGCCTTGCCCTGTGTGTTGCCCTTTCGGGTATCGGTAGTGCCTATGGCGTAACCATTTGCGGCTCTGCTGCTATCGGTGCTTATAAAAAGAATCCCGGTGCCAGCGGCTCTTACATGGTCCTTTCTGCCCTTCCTTCTTCTCAGGGTCTGTATGGTTTTGTGGGCTTCTTCATGCTCAGCGGCGTGATTACAGCCGAGGTCACCATGCTTCAGGCTGCTGCCATCTTCGGCGTAGGCTTGGCTTTGGGCCTTGTGGCTCTGTTCAGTGCCATCCGTCAGGCTCAGGTTTGTGCCAATGGTATCAGTGCCATCGGTGCCGGCTACAACGCTTTCGGTACCACGATGGTGCTGGCCGTGTTCCCCGAGTTGTATGCCATTCTCGCCCTCTTGGTGTTGATTCTTACCGTAAACGCCATCTAAATCGGAAGTTAAACAAAACAAACGGGACTGCATCGTAGTTTTTACGGTGCAGTCCTTTTTTATGCAGAGAATTAAATGTAGGTATGTTCGCTTCTTAAATAATTATTACTGTCCGCTAAACTTTTTTAGATTCTGAAAAATAAGGGCTGATTCCA
>CAMWSK010000002.1 GCA_947176895.1 uncultured Prevotellaceae bacterium
ACTCGTGACCCCATGCGTGACAGGCATGTATTCTAACCAACTGAACTAACGCACCGAATTACCGGCATCGCAAAGCAACGTTGTTGGCGGTGCGTACGAGACTCGAACTCGTGACCCCATGCGTGACAGGCATGTATTCTAACCAACTGAACTAACGCACCAACTTTATCTTGCGAAACTCTGCTCCAATAATTCAAAGAGCGGAAAACGAGACTCGAACTCGCGACCCCAACCTTGGCAAGGTTGTGCTCTACCAACTGAGCTATTTCCGCATGTGTGTGGGTAGTGATGGATTCGAACCACCGAAGGCGAAAGCCAGCAGATTTACAGTCTGCCCCATTTGGCCACTCTGGTAACTACCCCTCAGCCGCCTTTCGGCAGATGGTGACTCCTGCAGGATTCAAACCTGCAACCTTTTGATCCGTAGTCAAATGCTCTATTCAGTTGAGCTAAGGAGCCATTCTCCAGTAATCTTTATTTCGGTGGGCGCTGACGGATTCGAACCGCCGACCCTCTGCTTGTAAGGCAGACGCTCTGAACCAGCTGAGCTAAGCGCCCCTTAAGATGACCCTTCATCTTTTTTGCGAGTGCAAAGATAGGAGATTTTCACGAATCAACAAAATGTTTACGCCACTTTTTTCTTGAAAAATAAAAGAGGGTCGAGACAAAAACATTGTCCGACCCTCAATATCAACCAGTTCTTTGTGATTCCTTCTCTCGCTTATCTATTCTCTTTTTCGCGCTTGGCAGGTCTCACCTCCATGTTTCTGCCCACACTGAGCTTCGGCTCCACGGGGCTCATTATGGTGACGAACACCTCCGACTGAGCCTCATTCGCGTCGATGGAAGTAATTCTCAACACCCCATCCTTCACATTCACCCGGATTCCGCTGGCGGCAAGGGTGTCGGCGGATTCCACATCCACTTTGTAACTCTCGCCATGCACGAAGCGAACACGCGCGGGCACGTTTACACGCACATCCTCAAAGGGCAACACATTACTCGTTTCCAAAGCGAAAGAACTTGCGCTCATCATGGCGGCGCCCACCATCATCATCATCTTTTTCATAATTCAATCAATCTTTTTACCTTAAACATCTTTACGTCTTTCTCTCGGTCTCTCGCCAGAGACCCTCTCTTATGATGACACTGCAAAGGTATATCCGTATCGCTCTTTTTGCAAGCGAAAATATGTTATTTAGCATAAATACGCCTTCTTTATTGACCTAAATCAACATTTCGGCCAAACTCCCGGGGGTCTCCACCAGTTAAAGAAAAGGCGGCCACACGAAAAATGACATGAAAGGAGGAACAAAAAAAACCACCCTGCTCCCAACAACCGAAACATTGGAGCAGAGTGGTTTCTTATCTTCCCTTTGACAGTCTTACAAGAAAAGGAAAATGGCAGGCACCTTGCCAAGGTCGGGCAGCGGCACCTTGCCCCACTCCTGCACGGTGTGGGTAGCGATCCACTCGTCGGGAGTGGTGATGCCGGCGGCAATACACAAGCGGGTCTGAGGACGCAACGTGCGAACCAGCAGGTCAAAGAGCTTACGATTGCGGTAAGGAGTCTCGATGAAGAGCTGCGTCTGACGTTCGTTGTGAGCCCGTTGCTCCAGTTGCTTGATACGCTTCACGCGGTCGGCATCATCAATGGGCAGGTAGCCGTTGAAGGCGAAACTCTGGCCATTGAGCCCACTGGCCATGACAGACAGAATCATGCTGCTTGGCCCCACCAAAGGCACCACACGATAGCCCCGGCGCTGCGCCAAGGCCACCACATCGGCTCCGGGGTCAGCCACGGCCGGACATCCGGCCTCGCTGATCACCCCGATGCTTTGGCCGAGCGCCAAGGGGCAGAGATAATCGGCAAACTTCCGGGGATCGGCATGCTTGCCCATCTCGAGAAACGTGGAATCGTCAATGGGAAACGAGCGGTCCACGCGACGCAAAAAGCGGCGGGCCGTGCGTATTTCCTCCACAATGAACACCCTCAGCTGACGGATTACCTCGATGTTGTAGGCGGGAATCACCCGCTCGACAGGCGTATCGCCCAGGGTGCAGGGAATTAGATAGAGAGCTGTGTCCATCGTTTTCTACCTTTTATATAATACTGCCACAAGAGGCTGCCGGGCGCATCTGCCAACGGGTTCTCCACGGCCAGGCGAAGATTCTCCTCCCTGTCCTTCCGGAAATCCGCCTTCATGCGACGGAAAGCCCGACGCCCCTGCCACACGGCCTTGAAACTGCCCCAATGCCCCGTGAGCAGAAACTGTGCGGAGGCCAAAGCGTCCAGGAAAAAGCGCCAACGCATCACGCGGCGCAACTCGTCATCCGTGGACAGATTCTTGTAAAGCAAGAGCAGGTTGTTGCGGAAATTAAGAAAATCCTTACGGGGATTGCCTTGGGGCAGTGTGCCTCCACCCAAGTGATAAGCCACACTTTGAGGCACACACATCACCGTCCGCCCGCGGCTGCGCAGACGCCAGCACAGGTCGATTTCCTCCTGATGGGCAAAGAAACGGTCGTCGAAACCGCCGACTTCCCAAAAATCCTTGCTGCGAACCAGCAGACAGGCACCGGTGGCCCAAAGGCACTCAACGGGTTCGTCATACTGATGACGGTCGGTCTCCACGGTACCGAACAGGCGGCCACGGCAGTAGGGATAGCCCAGCCGGTCGACGAAGCCCCCGGCCGCTCCGGCATACTCGAATTTATCCGGCGCCCACTGGCACAACAGCTTAGGCTGGCAGGCAGCGCACTCGGGACGGGCATCCATATAGGCCATCATGCCATCGAGCCAACCCTCGCGCACCTCCACATCGCTGTTCAGAATAAGATAATACTCGGCCTCCACCTGCTTCAACGCACGGTTGTACCCTCCGGCAAAGCCATAGTTCCGGTCCAGCACAACGGTCCGCACCTCGGGCATGTTCTCGCCGAGCCACTGAAGAGAGGTGTCGGTGCTGGCATTGTCGGCCACCACCACCTCGGCTCCGGGGCTGTGCTTCACGATGCCGGGCAGGAAACGTTGCATCATCCCCACCCCGTTCCAATTCAATATAACGATTGAGAGTTTCATACGATAGTGCCCACAAGGGCCGTCTTATCCTTGTTCCATCCCTCCAGCCGCACGCTGACCAGTTCATTGTCCAGGTCGCTCCGCACCTCCACCTTGATATAGTTGTCGGTGAAACCCGTGCGGATGCCGCGGCGACGGCCATGCTCAAGGAGCACAGGGCGCACGGTGCCCAGGAAACGTTCATAGAAAGCCTCCAGCTTCCGGCGGCTCAAGGCCAGCACCTGTTGGCTGCGCTCATGCTTCTCCTGCGGAGACACGCAGTGGGGAATCTCAAGTGCCTTGGTGCCGCGGCGCTCGCTATAGCTGAACACATGGTATTGCGACACATCCACCTGTTGCATAAAGCGCAAGGCGTCGGCAAAGAAAGGCCCTGTCTCGCCCCGTGTGCCCACAATCACGTCCACGCCGATAAAGGCATCGGGCATCAGCTCGCGTATCTTTTCCACCTTGTCGGCAAACAGCCGGCTGTCATACTTCCGGCGCATGAGCCGCAACACATTGTCGGATCCGCTTTGCAAGGGAATATGGAAATGGGGCATGAAAGCCCGGCTGCGTGCGCAATACCCGATGATTTCGTCGGTGAGCAGATTGGGTTCGATGCTGCTGATGCGGTAACGTTCGATGCCCTCCACAGCGTCCAGCGCCCTCACCAGATCAAAAAAAGTCTCGCCCGTGGTGCGCCCGAAATCGCCGATATTCACGCCTGTAATCACAATCTCCTTGCCTCCCTTGCGGGCCACCTCCTCGGCCTGAGCCACCATGGAGGCGATGGAGCCGTTGCGGCTGCGCCCACGGGCGAAGGGAATGGTGCAATAGGTACAATAATAGTCACACCCGTCCTGCACTTTCAGGAAATAACGCGTGCGGTCGCCACAGGAACAGGAAGGCATGAAGGTGCGTATCTGTGCCGTGCGGACAGCGTGGGAATCGTGCATCAAAGCCTCGCGTTCCTCCGCTTTCAGGGCGATGCGTTCGGCGACATAATCAAGAACTTGCCCTTTCTCCTCAGCACCGAGCACCAGGTCCACGCCATCGATGCCGGCCACCTCCTGCGGGCGAAGCTGGGCATAACAACCCGTGACCACCACAAAGGCCCCGGGATGGTTGCGCACCATCTTGTGGATGGCCTGCCGGCATTTCGAGTCGGCCACCTCGGTGACACTACACGTGTTGATGACGCAGATGTCGGCCACCTCGCCCTTCTCCACGGTTCTCACTCCCGCCCTCTTCAGGCTCTCGCCGAGGGAAGAGGTCTCCGCAAAGTTGAGCTTGCACCCCAAGGTGAAGTAGGCGGCCTTCTTCCCCGCCAGGTCGTTCAAATGATTCATGGTGCAAAGGTAGTGAAAGGTGAGAGAAAAGCCAAGTTTAGCCGGGCTTTTCCGAAGCGCATCTCATCTTCACCGCAGGCAAATATGCAAAGAAACCGCCTCGGGGCAAGCCCCAAAGCGGTTCTGTTATCTGTACCTACGTAAGATTTACTCAGCGGTCTCGGTTGCGGGAGCAGCCTCCTCAGCAGCCTCGGGAGCGGTCTCCTCTGCGGGCTGACCCTCGCCGGCCACGGTGAATTTCACCTCGGCGGTCACTTCCTTGTGCAACTTCACGATGGCCACGTGCTCGCCAACAGTCTTCACATCCTTTACAACGATGATGCGACGGTCGATGTCAAAGCCAAGAGCCTTCAGTTGCTCGGCCACCTGGATGTTGTTCACGCTGCCATAGATGCCGCCGTTGGCAGCCACCTTGGCGGTGATGGTGAAGGTAACCTGAGCCAGCTTGTCGGCCACAGCCTGAGCCTCGTCCTTGATTTTGGCCAACTTCACGGCCTGCTGGCGCAGCATCTCGGCCAGCATCTTCTTGGCGCTCTCGGATGCAATCACACCCTTGCCGGTGGGGATAAGATAGTTACGTCCGTATCCGGGCTTAACGTTTACGATATCGTTCTTGTAACCCAAGCCGATAACATCTTCTTTCAGAATAATCTCCATAATGTCTTACCTCCTACTTTATTATTTCATCATATCGGTTACGAAGGGCAGCAGAGCCAAGTGGCGTGCGCGCTTCACTGCCTGGGCCACACGACGCTGGAACTTCAGAGAGGTGCCGGTGATGCGACGGGGCAGAATCTTACCCTGCTCGTTCAAGAATTTCTTCAGGAACTCGGGATCCTTGTAATCAATATACTTGATACCGCTCTTCTTGAAACGGCAGTACTTCTTCTTTTTGGTATCGATCGCGGGAGCGGTCAAATAGCGGATTTCAGATTGCTGTGCCATGGTTTAAGCCTCCTTTTTGTTGTTTCTACGTTTCTCTGCATACTCTGCAGCATACTTCTCCATCTTGACAACCAGGTGGCGGAGCACCTTCTCGTCACGACGATACTGGGTCTCAAGGGTCTTGATTACCTCAGGCTGAGCCTTGAACTCCAACAATACATAAAAACCCGTGCTCTTCTTCTCGATAGAATAAGCCAGCTTCTTCAGGCCCCAGAGCTCTTCGTTGATGATTTCCGCACCGTTGTTGGTGAGGACGCTCTTGAACTTGCCTACCGCTTCCTTCATCTGATCGTCAGACAAAACGGGAGTTAAAATGAAAACGGTTTCGTACTGATTCATAATACGTTAATTAAATAATAGTTGTTGTTTGCTTAAAAAGCGTTGCAAAGGTAGCGTTTATTTATCAAATATGCAAGTTTTGCTCCTTCCTTTTTGCCGTCCGGAACGATATAAGGCAGGAATCGGGCTAAATCCGTTGTAGAAATTCATAAACGCTTTCTGCCTTATTTCCACTTCCTGTGCTTTAGAATATTCCCTTCCTTCCAGATTTTATGTTTCCATGTGGTACCGCTAAGGTCTGCTGCACAGCTATCGGTGTTTCCGCTTGCATTTATCGTCAGTTTAACCGTTCCCGTATATTCCAATGCGAATGCGGGAGCCGGAACATACTTATAAGCAAAAGCGGGAGCATCATACACCACCGTTGCCTTGTCCTTGTTGACAACGACAACCAGCATATTGCCTGCATCAACATCATAATCGAAAAAATATGCTGCAAAGATCAAAGCGAAACTCCCCTCATCAAGCGGGACTTGCAGAAAGGTACGCTGCTCGTTTTCCTGTCGCGTCAGGTGTTCCACTGTCCAAAAGGGACCATATCCCCATCTCGTCAATATCGGGCGAGGAAACCCGTTCACTGCCCCATACATAAATCGGATATTCGTCCGAAGCGGTTATTTCTTCTCCTTTTATATACTCGGAATTGGAGCCAGGAACAACAAGGCCATTTCTCCAAGTAAATACATCTTCACTCTGTGCCCAAACGGCCATACAACTTGCGTAAACGCAAAGAATCAATAATACAATCTTCCTCATTTATTTCTGTTAACGGACAACGAATGTAATGAATTTTCTGCAAAACGTGTGGGTCGGGGACAAGTAAATGGGAAAAACATTTCTCCGTGTCGAAAATTTTATGTTATTTTGTGACTGCGAACGCAATTATACCTGAAAAAAACGAACAAATAAATACCAAAGCTATGCAAAAGTACTTAGGAATTCCCGTGATTGTGCTGGGTGCCCTTCTTCTCGTTCTGAGCTATTTCAAGGACTGGACTGACAAGAACACGCTGCAGTTCTGCAGCCTCGGACTGATTGTCGTGGGGCTGATCGCCCACATCGCCATACAGAAGAAGATGGAATAGGAACAGCCTCCTGTCGCGGACAGATGCAAAAAGAGGTGTGCCGGAAGATTTCGGCACACCTCTTTTTCTTGCGCGTAAAAACATCCTGCCGGCATTCATGCGATGGCACCGATTGAAACATGCGGACGTTTCAATAAAAACATGAGGATGTTTTTGAAAAACATCCTCATGTTTTGTCTCATTCATCGCGATGTTTCATGCCACACATCGTGATATTTTTTCTGAATCTTCAACCGTCTGATTATCAACTACGCGTCAGACGCGCTCCGCGGGTCAGTTCTCATCTTTGACTTCCGGCACAATCAGGCGGTAGCCCTTGCCGTGCACGTTGTTGATTTCCACCTGGGGGTCCTGCTTCAGATGCTTGCGCAGCTTGGTGATGTACACATCCATGGAGCGGGCGTTGAAGTAGTTGTCGTCAATCCAGATGGTCTTCAGGGCCAGATCGCGCTGGAGCACATCGTTGGCGTGCACACAGAGCAGGGCCAGCAGCTCGCTTTCCTTGGTGGTCAGCTTGGTCTGCGTGCCGTTGATGGACAGCACCTGGCGCTGGGTGTCGAAGGTGTAGTTGCCGATGCGATACTGCGTGACGTTGGTGTTCTTCTTGCCGCGCACACGACGCATGATGGCCTCCATGCGGAAGACCAGCTCGTCCATGGAGAAAGGCTTGGTGAGGTAGTCGTCGGCTCCAATCTTGAAGCCCTGGATGATGTCCTCCTTCAGGTTCTTGGCCGTGAGGAAGATGATGGGCAGGTCGGCGGTCTGCTGGCGAATCTCGGCGGCCAGTTCGAAGCCGTTCTTCTTGGGCATCATCACGTCGAGCACGCACAGGTCGAAATGCCCCTTCATGAAGGTCTTGTAACCAATCTCGCCGTCAAGGCACAGTTCGGCATCGTATCCCTTTGCCTGCAAGTATTCCATCAAGAGCATACCCAGGTTCTCGTCGTCCTCACAGAGGAGAATGTGCAATTTTGATTCCATAGTCGTTAGTCTTTAGTATTTGGTAATGTAATGATAAACTTGGTTCCTTTTCCCAACTGGCTTTCCACCTTGATGCTTCCGCCATGGATGTGCACCATCTTGTGGACGTAGGCCAGGCCCAATCCCGTGCCCTTCACGTCGTGACGGTCGGCGGTGTGCACGCGGTAGAACTTCTCGAACACGCGTTTCAGGTCGTCCTTGGGGATGCCGATGCCGTTGTCCTGTATCTCCACGCAGTAGTTGTCGCCATGGTTGTACGTGCGCACCTTCAGCTCGAAGGGCACGTCGCGCCGGTATTTCAGGGCGTTCTCCATGATATTATAGATGACATTGGTGTAGTGCATCTCGTCCACGCACACCAGCGGGTTCTCTGCCGTGAGGTCGGACTCGAGCGTTCCGCCTATCTGATGCACGTTGATGGAGAAGGTCTTCACCACGTTGTCGATGAGTGCGTCGGAGTTGAGTTCCACCATGTTCAGGGCACTGCTCTTCTGGTCGTAGAGCGAGAGCTGGAGCACCTTGTCCACCTGGAAGCGGAGGCGGCGTGCCTCCTTGTTAATCACGTTGCCCAGGTTGGCGTACATCGACGGGCTTTTCTTCACACTGTCGTCGGAAAGCATCTGTGCGGCGAGCGAGATGCTGGCGATGGGCGTCTTGAGTTCGTGGGTCATATTGCTCACGAAGTCGTTTTTCATCTCGTTGAGCTTGCTCTGTCGGAAGAACAGATAGAGCACGCACACAAAAAGGACGAGCAACACCAGAGTGAAAATCGTGGCGGGCACTATCAGGTTCATGAGACCCAGCAGATACTCCCTCTGCCGTGGAAAGTGGACAATCACACGTCCCATGTTCTGCATGGGGTCGTTGCGGAACAGGGGCTGGGTGTAGGCCGTGCCCGCACCCTCGTCGGTGTAGTCGGGGCACTGATAAAGCACGCGTCCGTCGCTGTAGCACACACGGAAGTGGAAGTCGAGCGTCACACCATTGCTCTCCAGGGCACGGCGGATGGCGGTGTCGAGATACTCGGGGTTGACACGCTCCTTGAAGTTCGTCTGGCTCGAACCGTAGAGCACGGCATAGATCACATCATCCAACATCCCTTTCTGATAAACATAGGCATTGCGCACAGCCCGCTGGAAGTCGGCGGCCGACCGGGAATTGGCTTCATTTTGGATGGGTATCAACTTCAGCGGAGCCTTGCTGTGGGGCGTTCTGTTGCTCAATCCCTGGGAAAGGGCGCTGTCGGCATGGACTATATTCATGAGCACGGTATTGCTCAGCACTTTGGGGCTTGTGCCGGTTTCCTCGATGGAGTCCATGGCCAGCAGACGGTCCTTATAGGCCTCCACCACCGATTTCAGATAGCGCTCCGTCTCGTGTCGCTCGATGTCACGCACCGCCTGGTTCAGACCGCGCTTCACATTCTCGTCAAACTGATTGCGGCGCATCTTCACCATCATACCGGCATAGTAAGCCTGCAAAAGCAGCAAGGCCACAAAGCCCATACTGACAATCACTCCCGCTGCTATAAATCTGTTACGTTTCATATTGGCAAATTTATGCGAAAGACTCTAAAACAACAAAAAAGGAGAGCCCGTCAGACTCTCCTTTTTAACATATTTATCACAAAACGTGTATCCTGTGTAAGATTTATGCCTCCTGCTCGTCTGCCTCGTGTTCTTTTATTAACTTTTGCTGAACATCGGCAGGAACCAGCTCATAGCTGGCAAACTTCATGATGAAACCGGCACGGCCTCCGGTAAGGCTGCTGAGCGATGTGCAATAGTTGGACATCTCTTTCAGGGGAACCTTTGCGGTGAGCTTCTCGTAGCCGTTCTCGCTGGTCATGCCCATAATCATGGCACGCCGGCCCTGCAGGTCGCTCATCACATCGCCCAACTTGTCGCTGGGCACGAACACCTCCACATCGTAAATGGGCTCAAGTATCTTGGGTGCGGCCTCGCGGAACGCCTGGGCAAAGGCCTGACGGCCGGCCAGCATGAAGCTCAGCTCGTTGCTGTCCACGGGATGCATCTTGCCGTCGTAGACGATGACACGCACGTCACGGGCATAGCAACCGGTCAGGGGTCCCTGTTCCATGCGCTGCATCACACCCTTGAGGATGGCGGGCATGAAGCGTGCGTCGATGGCGCCGCCCACCACACTGTTCACGAACACCAGCTTGCCACCCCACTCCAAGGGCACCTCCTCGGTGGAACGGGGCGTGATGCGGTACTCCTGGTTGCCGAACTTATAGGTATCGGGGGCGGGCATACCTTCGTAGTAGGGTTCCACGATGAGGTGCACCTCGCCGAACTGGCCTGCACCGCCGCTCTGTTTCTTGTGGCGATAGTCGGCACGGGCGGCCTTGGTGATGGTCTCGCGGTAAGGAATCTTCGGCTCGAAGTACTCGATCTGTATCTTCTCGTTGTTCTCCAGCCGCCACTTCAGCGTGCGCAGGTGGAACTCTCCCTGGCCATGCACCAGAATCTGCTTCAGCTCCTTGCTCTGCTCCACCTGCCATGTGGGGTCTTCCTCGCGCATACGTTGCAGGGCACTCATCATCTTCTCGGTCTCGGCCTCGTTCTTGGCCTTGATGGCACGTGTGTACTTGCTGTTGGGGTATTTGATGAAGCTGAACCGGTTCTCGCTGCCCTTGCCGTTCAGGGTGTTGCCCGTCTTCACATCTTTCAGTTTCACGGCACAGCCTATGTCGCCGGCCACCAGTTCCTCCACCTTGATACGCGTGGCGCCGGCACAGCAGAACAGCTGCGACATGCGCTCCTTCGAGCCGCGGTCCTGGTTGGTGAGGTCATCGCCCTCGTGCACCTTGCCGCTCATCACCTTGAAGTATTGCACCTCGCCGATGTGGGGCTCGACGCCGGTCTTGAAGAAGAACAGGCTGGTGGGAGCGTTGGGGTCGGGCTGCACCTCCTCGCCGCGGGTGTTGAACACCTTGGGCATCTCGTCCACGAAAGGCACCACATTGCCCAGGAACTCCATCAGACGGCGCACACCCATATCCTTGCCCGCGCACACACAGAACACGGGGAACATGCCCCTTGATGCCAGGCCCTTGCGGATACCCTCGCGCATCTCGTCCTCGGTCAGGCTCTCGCTCTCGAAGAACTTCTCCATCAGCCCCTCGTCGTGCTCCGCAGCCGCCTCCACCAGTGCCTTGTGCATGGCCATGGCTTTCTCCTTCTCCTCTTCGGGGATATCCTCGATGGTGGGTTCGCCGCCCTCGGGCCCCCAAGAGTATTTCTTCATCAGCAGCACGTCGATAAGGCTGTTGAAGCCGGGACCCGTCTGCAAGGGATACTGCACAGGCACCACCTTGGGGCCGTAAATCTCGGTCAGCTGGGCCAGCAGCTGGTCGTAGTCCAGGTTCTCGTCATCCAGCTGGTTCACCAGGAAGATGACGGGCTTGCCCAGCTTCTCGGTATAGCGGAAATGGTTTTGCGTGCCCACCTCCACGCCGTTGGCGCCCTTCAGCAGCAGGATGGCCGTGTCGGTAACGTTCAAGGCTGTCATGGCAGCACCCACAAAGTCATCGCTGCCGGGGCAATCGATGATGTTGAGCTTCTTTCCGTTCCACTCCACATGAAACACGGTGCTGAACACGCTATATCCATAATCCTGCTCCACGGGGAAATAGTCGCTCACGGTATTCTTTTGGGTGATACGTCCGCGACGTTTGATGATGCCTGCCTCGTAGAGCAGGCTCTCCGTGAGGGTTGTCTTACCACTTCCGTCATTGCCCAGCAAGGCAATGTTCTTGATCTCGTTTGTCTGATAGGTTTTCATGGTTAATGTTGGCTTTTAGATTCGTTTCTTGAACATTCAAAACGCAATTTAGCGATTAATGGCGAAACGTGCAAGCATCTTGATTAGATTTTTTTCGATTCTTTTCTTACCTTTGCGGCCATCATGACAGGTCTTTACATACACATTCCCTTTTGCCAAAGCCGCTGCATCTACTGCGACTTTGTGTCGAGCACGCTGGGAGCCGAATGGCAAGCGCGTTACATTCAGGCACTTGAACGGGAAATGCAGGAGCGGCGTCAAGAAAACGGTCCGGCCCTTGCGCGTACCATATATATAGGTGGGGGCACACCGTCGCAACTTTCGCCCCAAAACCTGTCGGCACTGTTTGAGATTATCAAGCAGAACTTCTCTTTTTCGTCCGAAGCCGAGTTCACCTTGGAGGCCAACCCCGACGACATCACACCAGCATTCATCAAGCTGCTGCGGCAAAGTCCCGTGAACCGCATCAGCATGGGCATCCAAAGCACCGACAACCGCACGCTGCGTTTTCTGCGCCGCCGTCACACAGCCGAACAGGCTCTGCAAGCCATAAGCCTGCTGCAGGAGGCCGGTTTCCACAATCTCAGCGGAGACCTGATATACGGCCTGCCGGGGCAGACGGCGGAGATGTTCGAGAAAGACCTGGACACCCTGCTCGACACAGGCATCCCCCACCTCAGCGCCTACGCCCTGCAATACGAACCGGGCACGGCTCTTTACCGGATGATGGAGAAAGGGGACATCCCGCCCGAGGATGAGGAACTTTCACTCCGCTGCTATCGGTTGCTGATCGACCGCACCGCCGCCCGCGGTATGCAACACTACGAAATCTCCAACTTCGCCCTCCCCGGCATGCACTCGCGCCACAACAGCAGCTACTGGCAGGGGCTTCCCTACCTGGGCATCGGGGCGGGAGCACACAGCTATGACGGGCAGCGGACGCGGCGGGCGAACACGGCGGACATACAAGCCTATATAAGCGGCAAGGCAAGGCCCGAAGAGGAAGTGCTGACAGACGACGAACGTTACGACGAACGTGTGATGCTCGGTCTGCGCACATGCCAAGGCATCGACCTGGAGCGGCTGGAAGCAGACTTCGGCAGCCACATGCTGCGCCACCTCATGCGCCATGCCCGCCCCTATACCGACTCGGGCAGACTAAAAAAAGCGGGCGAGCAACTGGTGCTCACCCGCGAAGGTCTGTTTATCAGCGATGCCATCATCTCCGCCTTGCTGGCCGACTAATTGATGCGCTGGAACTCGATTTCATAAAAACACGGATATACCGCACTGGTGGCAACCGTCGTTCCGCTGCTATGGGGAACAATCAGGCGCACCTTGGCTATCTCATCCCCGGCACTGTTCTGCTGACCGATTTTCACATAATGGAGCGGAAGCAACCAACCCGTGGGCACACTGGTGCTGGAATAGGCCCGCACCATAGCACCGCCTCCGGGATAGATTTCGCTGTTGAAACTGCCGGTGATGGTTCCGCTCGTGTTGCTCACATCCATATAATCGGGCGCAGGATTGTACAAGGGAATCTTGTTTGAAGTCAGAAGGCTATCGGTCATGATGTTGAACTCCCAATAGCGGGCGGCCAGCGTAGCGCGGTCGCCGTTCTCCAGCCGTTTGCCGGTGCCCTGGCGAACAATCTGCATGTAGATGCCCGTGCTGCCGAAGAACACGTATTCGTTTTTTGACACGTCGGTCGTGCTGTCCTGACGTTCAAACTCCACCTCGCTGATCACATTGATTTTCGGCGTGTTCAGCAGCGTGTCACCCACACTGTTCACCAACACCAAGGGGCTGCGCTTGATAAAGGCTTCCACGGCCTTGCGTTCCCTCTTCTTTTGGTCGGCATAGGTCTCATCGTCGCTGCAACCGGCCATACCGGCCGCCATAGCCATCAAGCACACCGGAACCGTCATCCATCGGCTCATGCTCTTAAAGATATTTCTCATCGTTTTGTCTTGTTATCCGTTCTTCAAATAATCCTGAAACTTCTGCAGGCTGCGCTTCACGTGCTCCACGGCCTCATCCATCGTGCACATCAGCGAACCGCCGGCGGCGTTCTTATGTCCCCCGCCATTAAAGTATTCCTGCGCCAGCAGGTTGCAGGGCACATCGTCCACGCTGCGCGTGCTCACCCTTATCTTGCCGGGCACATCGGGGTCCTCGCGCAGGAAGATGCTCAGCCGTATGCCCTCGATCTGCAGGGGCAGGTTTACGAAGCCCTCGGTGTCGCCCGTCTTCAGATAGAAGCGGCGCCACTCCTGATTGGTCATGGTGATGATGCTGGTGTGCAGCTTTTTCATCAGCTTCATGTTCACGTAGAGCAGATAGCCCATCGCCCTCATGCGGGAATCCGAGGCACCCCAGAAGATGTTGCGGTAGATGCGGTCCTTGTCTATGCCCCGGTCGAGCAGCAGGGCCACACAGCGGAACACTTCGCCACGGTTCGAGGCGTAGCTGAAAGCGCCCGTGTCGGTCATCATGCCCAGGTAGATGGAGGAAGCGATGTCGGCATCCAGCATCGGCAGCCACCCCATCTCGCTCACCACGTGCAGAAGCACCTCACAGGTGCTGCACATCTCCGGTTGGCTCACCAGCATCGAAAAGTCACTTTCCTCGGGCTCCAGATGATGGTCTATCATCACGCGGGGAGCCCGACAGGCCCGCATGACCACAGCCATCCGGTCGCCCGTGCGGTGCAGCGCGTTGTAATCCAGGCACAGCACAAGGTCGGCCCCGGCGATGAGCGTTTGGGCGCGGTCGGCATCCTCCTCGAAGACCACCAGCCGGTCTGCGCCGGAGGCGGTATAGAGGTTCCGGGGGAAAACGTTCGGCACCACGCCGACAGCCTCCTTCCCCTGCTTTTCCAGAAGGCCGACCATTGCCGTCACACTGCCCACGGCATCGCCATCAGGGCCTACGTGGCAGGTGACCACCACCCGCCGGGCAGCAGACAACCAGGTTTCCAACTGTTCCTTTTGGCCATCGGCCAACACCTTTTCATGCAACATCTGTTTACAGCATCTTATACTCTTTGGGCGACATGCCCGTATGTTTCTTGAAAAAACGGCCGAAGTAGCTCTGCGTGGGGAAGTTCAGTTCCCGACTGATTTCCTGAATCGTCATGTCACTGAAGCGCAGCAGGTTCTTGGCCTCCACAATCACACACTCGTTTATCCATTGCATCGGTCCCCTGCCCGACACCTGACGCACCACGGAGCTCAGATACTTGGGCGTGACGCAAATCCGGTCGGCATAGAATCCCACGCTCCTCTCCGTCCGGAAATTCTTTTTCAGCTCGCGCACGAAGTGGCGGAAATACTGCACATCGCGCGAGGAGCCACGCAATGTGCCCTCGGGCTTCAGGTTCTCCTCATAGGCCACATACCCCAGCATGGCCTGGAAGAAATAATTCATCAGCGTCAGCACCAGTTCGTGATAGGTGACCAGCTCGGTGTCCTCCTCCACCGTCTTTTTCAGCAAGGTCAACAACTGATACACACTGGCCTGCTGCCCGGGCAACAGGGCGTGGGCGCGGCAGCGGCTCCGCTCCACCATGTGCGGCAATATCCTTTGTACGGGAAAGTGCAGACGATCGATCAGCGAGGGGTCTACCAACAGCAGCCAGCAATCGGCAGCCGTTGTTTCCCAATGTCCGGAAATGATATTGCCGGGGTCGCTGAACGCAATCATTCCGGGGGTCAGCTGCAGGCACTTCGGGCCGAGAGACAGCGACAACTCGCCTTGCTGCATAAACACGAACATGAAGAAGTCGGCACGGACGGGGGAAGAAAGGACATCCCCGGACCGGAGCATCTGTCCATACCTCAGGCGGCAGACACAGAGCTTGTCAGCATACATGGCATAATCCGCCCCTGCCAATGCGCGATGCGGCAAGAGTTCTTTCAGCGAAACGCTTTTTTGTCCTGAGGCTACCATGGGAACTTTCTGTTTCCTTTCTTCTGACAAAGGTTTTACAAATATACGCAAAATCCCGCGCCCGACAAACTTTTCCACGGAAAGAAGCGGATAAAACAAACACGTGGATGTTTCGACAAAAACATGAACACGTTTTTGAAAAACATCTGATAGAAAAACACACCCGGCCTGTAGCGGGGGCGGCGGCCTACTTCACATCGTAATTCAAAGCCCAGGTGGTCCACTTGGTGCCGGCGGTTTTACGCTTGCGCCAGATGGCATTCCACAACTCCCGCCCGGTGTGCCTGCGGCGGCAATATGCCTCGAAATCCTCCTCCATATAGCGGAAATCGGACTTCCAACAGCAATTGGGCGAGATGTAGCAATAGGCATAGTCCTGCACGGGCCGGGATTCGGCATGCGAGTCGTCGGCCAATGCCTGCAGATGACCGGGCAGGGGACAGAAAAGGACGATGGAGCGGCGGCGACAGAAATCGACAAGGGGAAGGAACACCTCGTCGTAATGACGGGCGATGGCGTCGAGGTTGAAGTTCCGGTAATCGGAATCACCCAGGTTCTGCACCGGACGAATCTGGACAACGTCCACGGGCACATCGGCAAAGACCGTGTCAAACTGCAACAAATCGCGCCAGTTATCCTCGTTCACCGTGTAATTGACGCGCAGCTTGAAGCCGGGATACCGCTCTTTCAGAAGCGTGACATGAAACAGCCACAAGCCGGCCAAGCGAAGACGCCGGCTCTTTATCCTGAAGAAATAACGAAAAAGCGTGTAGACGTTCATAGAAAACTCTCGGCACAATTTTTCAAGCAAATTTAGACAAAAAAACGTTGTTTGGCAAGCTTTTTGCATTATACCTATTTATATATAGCATATCTAAACGAAACAAACATGAAGAAGGAAACTCCCGTCTTGCTGCTCACAGGCTATCTGGGCAGCGGAAAAACCACGTTGCTCAACCGCATCCTCCGCAACCGCCAGGGCATACGCTTTGCCGTAATCGTGAACGACATAGGCGAAGTGAACATCGATGCCGACCTCATCCAACAGGGAGGCGTGGTGCAGGAAGAGGACGACAGCCTGGTGGCACTGCAAAACGGCTGCATCTGCTGCACCCTGAAAATGGATCTGGTGGAGCAACTGCACGACATCATCGCCTCCGGCCGCTTCGACTATATCGTCATCGAGGCCAGCGGTATCTGCGAACCTGCGCCCATTGCCCAGACCATCTGCTCCGTGCCTCAGATGGACAACCGATATGAGCCGGGCACCGGACCCCGCCTGGACAGCATCGTGACCGTGGTGGACGCGCTGCGGCTGCGCGACGAGTTTAAGGGAGGGCTCAACCTCCTGGCCAAGCACATCGCCGAGGAGGACATCGAGAACCTGGTGATCCAGCAAATCGAATTCTGCAACATCATCCTGCTGAACAAAGCCGACGAGGTAAGCCCCGAGGAACTGGAACGCACCAAACAGGTTATCCGGGCCTTGCAGCCCAAAGCGGAAATCATCCCCTGCAACTATGGCGATGTGGAACTGACAAAATTGCTTGACACCCGCCTTTTCGATTTCGAGAGCACTGCCACTTCGGCATCCTGGATTCAGGAAGTGGAAAATCTGGCAGAGCATGACGAGGAGGAGGAAGAGCACCATCATCATGACCATGAGGAGCACGAACAACACCACGGACATGAGCATGAGGAGCACGAACACCACCATCACCACCACGGGCATCACCACCACCATCACCACCACCACGAAGGCGGAGAAGTGGAGGAATACGGCATCGGCACCTATGTCTACCGCAGCCACCGCCCCCTGGACATGGCGCGTTTCGATTTCTTCGTGGCCAAACGGTGGCCCCAAGGCATCATCCGCGCCAAGGGGCTTTGCTATTTCCACGACGAGCGCGACAACTGCTACCTCTTCGAGCAGGCCGGCAAGCAGATTTCCATGAAGAACGTGGGAGCCTGGTATGCCACCATGCCTCAGGAAGAGCTGGAGGCATTCCTTGATACCCATCCCAACATTGCCAAGGACTGGGACGAGACCTACGGCGACCGCATGCAAAAGTTGGTGTTCATCGGCCGGAAATTAGACAAGGAGTATATCAAGGAAGAACTGGACCGGTGCCTGGTTGACTAAGCATGAGCCGGCACCCTGTTCCACAAACATCCCTACTTTGTGGGTGAAAGACACAAAAAGGCGCAAGCGAATTTCAACAATCGCTTGCGCCTTTTTTTATGCCTTATCCAATCAGAGCTTCACGCCCACACCCAGCATCAGCTGGTGACGGTTGAGGTTCACGTCCACAGGCCGCAGAACACCCCCCTGCTCAGTGGCATCGAAGGCATAGAAATCACCGCGCTGGGCACGGAACTGATACGTGAGATCCACGTACACCAGCTTGCCCTTGTAACCCAAACCGGCCGTCAGGATGTTGGTATCGCCCAACCGCATGTACTCGGTGTTGGTGGCATAGTCCATGGCCCGGCTGTCGATACTATACTGGTCGAAGCCCACGTTGTCGGCAAAGCGGCCGCTGATATAGTTGTAGCCCGCCCGGACGGCAAACTTTCTCAAGGGGTTCACCTCAACACCCAGGCGTAGCGTGTGCTGGCCTTTCAGCGTGTTGCGTGTCAGTTCGTTCATGGCCATGTCCCAGTCAGCCGTGCGGAACTGTCCGCCCGAGGAATACGCGTCATAGGCCGGGTAACCCATCTTGGTCTTCGCATAGTTGGCATATTCATACTCCACGCCCCAGGCAAACACCGAGCCCACGGTGTGTCCCGCACTCAGACGCACCTTCCAAGGCGTGCGCAGCGTGTACTCCATGTAACTCTCCGGCCGGTCGCTCTTGTCCAGATTAAAGAGGGTGCTGTTCTCCATGCGGTACCAGGTGGGCGTCTCCACAGCCAGGCCCAGACGGAAACTGCTGAACTCGAAGGGGCGTGCGATGATACCGAACTTGCCGTTCACTCCCACGCCGCTAATCTCGGTGTCGTTATAGAGCGAGTGGTTCGGTCCGTCGTTCAGTCCGTCGTCCTCTCCATACTCGGCATATTCGTTCCACTCGCGATAGTCGAGCTCGTCGATACCCAGCGTGGCCCCCACATACACACGATCGTTGAAGTTCATCGAGAAGTTGATGTCATAAGCTTTCAATGCGCCGCGCTGGTGGCGGGTGTAGTTGTTGTGGGTACTATAGGGACGGTTGTTAACAAATTCCCCTTTCTCTTTCTCTGCCAAATAGTACGGATCTCTATCCTCATCCTTCTCGACGAGGGTAGGCATATAAGCGAGACCTGCCAGATTGTAATCGGCGTTATACCCCGCTGTCACCAATTCAGCCAGTTGGGTCATCTGCGACAAATCGCCAACAAGCTCACCACCATTATAGATACCCAGGTTGTTGTTATCAGCAAAGAAGCCTTGGTTGAAGTTGAGTTTCTTCTGATAGTTGAACGCGATGTTCAGGCGCTTGAGTCCGGTGCTTCCCGTGCGCAGGCTGAGCACACCACCGAACTGGTCGAAACTGGCGCGGGAAAGGTTCTCGTTGTAGGTGGTCTTGTCATCCATGTCCCACCCGTTGCCGTTGGGAATCACGGCACCGAAGGTCATTCCGATGTCGCTCTTGCGATAGAGGCCTATGCCGGCGGGATTCGACGAGATCACACTGAGGTCGGCACCCAGGGCACCCAAGGCCCCGCCCATACCCACGAAGCGTGCCGAACCGTTGAGCTGGTCGGTGGAGGTGAGACGGTCGTTGAGGTATGTGTTCTGGGCCTGCACCGAGGAGGCGGCAGCCAGCAGGGCTGCGAAAGTTATCTGTTTGATTCTCATATTTACAACTGATTATCTTGAAATACTATACACGATGTTCTCTCTAAGGGTTAACGCCGTCCGCCACCACTGCGCCCGCCGCTGAAGCCGCCACCACCGCGACTGCCTCCGCTGAAGCCGCCGCCCGTGCTGAAGCCACCCGAACGGCTGCTGCCGCTGCGCGAGGGAGTCGCATTGTACGAAGAACCGCTATTGCGTGAGGATGAGCGCGAGCTGTTTGTGGTGGTACCGCGCGAGGGATTGGTCGTCGTGCTGCGAGAGGAACCTGTGCGGGAGCTGCCGCGGGAAGTAGAGGGCACACTGTTGCCGCGCAAGGTGCTACGCGAGGAGCCCGTCGCTCCCGAGCGGCTGCCGCCGCGCGAAGTCACGTCACGGGGAGCCACATACGAGCCGGCACGCCGTCCCGTGCTGTTGAAAGTGCCCCGGGAAACGCCTCCGCGCCGCGATCCACCGGCCAGCGCACCGCCACCCACATGGCCGAACGAACTGCCGCGGCGACCGCCGTAGCCATAAGAAGGACAGGAGGGATAAACCGGATAGAAACCGGGACCCCACCAGCCGGGACCCCAATTCCAGCCAAAACTCCAACCCCAGCCCCAGTGCACATGAGCGTGCCAGCCGGGTCCCCACCAGCCGGTATAGTACCAGGGATCGTAATACCATGGGTCATAGAACCAAGGATCGTACCAGCCTGCATAATAGACGGGGGAATAATACCCGTGATAGCGGGTGAGCAGACGGGTGCAGACGTAGTCGTCCTCGTCGGCATATCCGTCACGCAAATAACCGTTATCGCGGGCGACGGCACTACGCTCACCGGCATTCTCCTCCACGGGCATCCAGATGGTCTCGCCGTTCTCGTCCACGTGCAGCGTCCACTGCACCCCGGCCGAGTCGGTCAGCACCACATCGTTCTGCGACCTTCCGCGGCGGTTATACTCGTCCACGTCACGTTCGCCGGAAACAGGCTCTTCGCGCTCTTGCCTCTGACGGGCATAGACGAGACGCTCCTGCTCGCGCCGGCGCTCCTCTTCCTCCTTCTCGGCCTGCTTCTGTTTCTTGGTCGGAACGAAATACATATCGTCGGTCTGGGCGTATGCCCCTATCGACATCGCTGCAAAAAGAGCGATAAGCAAGAACTTCGTTTTCATTTTCTCTACCTTATATATATTATTTATAATAGCAAATATACAACCTTTTTCGTGCAACGCAAAGGGGTTTCCCCCAATTTTGATAGGAATTACCCCATTTGGTCGTCGCTTTTTGCCTATATTTGCATCTAATACTGATTATTAACATGAAATACATCGAGGCAGACTTTCAGATAACACCCGCCGGAGAAACGGCCGCCGACGTGCTCAGCGCCCTGCTGGCCGACGCCGGTTTCGAGGCTTTCGAACCCACCGACGGCGGAGTGAAGGGCTACGTACAACAACCTTTGTGGAACGAGGAGCAGGTGGAGGCTCTGGTGGCCGATTTTCCCCTGCCCGGCGTGGACATCCGCTTCACGGCCCGCGAGGCGAGCTACGAAAACTGGAACCGAAGCTGGGAAGAAGAGGGCTTCGAACCCATCCTCATCGAACCGGACATCTGCGTCCACGACACACGCCATCCCGCTCCCCGGCCCGTGGCCTACGACATCGTCATCAACCCGCGCATGGCCTTCGGCAGCGGCACCCACCCCACCACGCAAATGGTTCTGGGCACGCTTTTGTCCATAGACCTGAGCGGACAGACCGTGATGGATGCCGGCTGCGGCACAGGCGTCCTGGGCATCTTAGCCATGAAGCGCGGGGCAAAGCAGGTGGTGGCCTATGACATTGACGAGTGGAGCACCACCAATGCCGCCGAGAACTTCCTTCTCAACGGGTTCACGAACGCCACCATCCTCACGGGCGATGCCCGCGTGGTGGAGGGCCAAAGGGGCATCGGCCTGGTGATGGCCAACATCAACCGCAACATCCTGTTGGCCGACATGCCCGCATGGGTGGCCACGCTTGCCCCGCAGGGCCGGCTGCTGGTGAGCGGATTCTACGAGGCCGACGTGCCCCTGCTCGTCGAGAAAGCCACCGCACTGGGTCTGGCACTCACAGAGCATAAGCACAGCGGCGAGTGGCAGATGCTCCACTTCATGCGCAGGTAAATTCACCGCAAACAAAAAAACACGAAAAAAGGAACCAAAAATCTGGGGTAAAACATGTTGATGTTTTACCCCAAACGTGTTCATGTTTTTGAAAAACATCCTCATGTTTTTTCCCAACCATGCGGATGCTTTGAAAACCCCGCAAAAACTATACGCCCAACCAATAACGTTTGCCTGGCAAAAGAGCCAGAATCTTCACCGTTATATAGGTGAGAATGAGGCAAAGCACAGCGATATAGGGAATGGCCGCCCACACGGGTAAGGTAGCCGGCACCAGATGGTCGTGCACCACGTTGAGCAGGATGATGTGGACAAGATAGATGGCATAGGTGCTGTTCGACAGGTCGGTCAGCAGCCTGCCGCCCCTCACCTTCACGCGCGAGAGCAGTCCCCACAGCCCCAGCGTGGCCATGGCGATGAACAGGGAACAGAAGTTCCAGGGCAACTCCAGGTCATTCACATCCTTGGCCAGGTGGTCGTAGGTGAGAATCAGGGCCAGGGCACTGCCCACATAGCCCGAGAGGGTCAGGCACCAGGCGTTCAACGGGCGCGGTGCGCCGAAGCGGCGGACATAGGCCCCCAGGAGCAGGAAGCCCGTGAAACCCGTGAACGGAGCCAGCATGGGGCTGACGTTCCAGCTGCACTCGCCCCACACCTGCGGATAAAACAGATGGATATAGGGCAAAAGGGTGGTCAGCCACCACAGGCCAAGCACCACGCGGAACTGGCGCCCGGTGGCCTGCTGCACCCAGGGACTGAGCACGGGAACCAGCAGATAGAGGCCGATGAGCATATACACATACCACAGGTGGCCCACCTCCACACCCCAGTTCAGGGGGATGGAAACCACGTTCCTCACAAACATATCCCACGTGTGGCCGCTATAGAACACGAAGTAGAGGGCATAGCCCACGCACCAGAACAGCCAGGGATAGAGAACGCGCGGCAGACGCCTGCGATAGAACTCTCCCATCCCCAGGCGGGTGGGCAGCAGCAGATAGCCCGAAAGCATGGCGAAGAGGGGCACACAGGTGCGGTCGAGGCTGGAGAGCCAGGCGATGGTCACCGTGGTGGGGCGGTCGGCAAGCGCCAGTTCGGGGCCGATGAGATAGTACTCGCTGGCGTGCTGCCACAACACCAGAAAGATGGCAACCACGCGAATCACGTCTAAAGAAGCGTTTCTCTGCATAGGTATAGGGAATGGATTTAAGTGTTATCGGGTAAGCTTGAAGGCCATGGTGAAGCCGAAGTCCTGCGTGATGGTGGGATAGCTGCTGGAGGAAAGCAGGGGATTGTTGCGCTGGCGGTCGTAGTAGAGGCTCATGGTCACATAGCGGCTCATGTCATACGAGGCCTGGAACGAGGTCTTGACGGCCCGGTTTCCTCCGGTGGCCTCGCTCAGGCCGGTCTGGATGTCGCGGCGCAGGGCGTCCTGGTTGCGGAAAGAGAAGTTGAACGAGAGGTTGAGCGCATGGGCAATGCCGCCCCGTGTGGCGCTCTTCGCGGTCTGCGTGTTCTTGTTCTCCTTGTCGGCGGAGGAGCGTGAGCTGTTGGGCGTGCGTTTGCGGCTGCTCTTCGAGGCCTTGGCACTGGCACTCTTGCGTGCCCCGCCCCACAGGCTGCTGAACTTGAAGTCGGCAATCTTGTAGCCCCAGCCGACCACCATATCCTTGGAACTGGTCTCGTTCACCTGTGCCGAGGTCATGCTCAGGGTGATGGCCCGCGTGGTGCGGTACTCAAGGTTGAGGGTCATGTTGTTCATGAAGGTGAGCTTCAGGCCGGCCAGGGGCGTGAAACTCTCGTTGATGCTCACGGTGGAGATGTTGTACATCGACGAGGGCTGATAGCTGTCTGTGATGGTGTTCTCCATGAAGCCCAAAGGGCTGCCCGCGAAGGCCTCCACCCAACTGCTGTAGGTGTTGAAGGCCCCCACGTTGTACACGCTCTTGTAGCCGTGGGTGACGGCCACGCTCTTGAAGTGGTCGCGCACCCAAGGCAGGGTGCTGAGGCCCTTGTAGCTGACGGCCCAGTTGGGAAGCATGCGCAGGAGCGAGGGGAACACGTCAAGGCTCTTCTTGTTGACGTTGCCCCCTGTGTAGGCGGCAAGGAAGGCCGGTATCATCACGTCGGAACTGTACGTGTCCACGGTGCCCTTGGCGGGGTCGAACGTGCCGGTGTGGCCCACACCGGCCGGATACTCCAAGCCCATATACTGCGCCTCCACACGCTTCTGCACGACGGGCAGATAGCTGCGGAAACGGTCGAAGGCCTTGCTGCGGTAGCCGTTGGATGCGTTGCCGCGGCTGCCGAAGGCGCTCTTGATGCTGATGGTGGTCATGGTGAAATTACCCGTCTGTGTGGTGGGGTTGCCCGTGTACATGTACTGGATGCTCTTCGTGCGGTTCATGTTGCGCGAAAGGTTCACGTCAATCTTCAGGTCGCTGAACGGCTCCAGGGTGGCCTTCACCTGCACGTCCTCGGTGGTGGCCGTGGTGGCGGGCGTAGACACGCTGTCGGCCATCAGCAGCCATCCGCGCTCCTTTGCCTTGTCGATATAGCTGTCACCCACCAGGCCGAAGCCGAAGTCCACGCCGGGCGTGAACGCGCCGCCCAGGCGTCTTTGGCCCAACATGTCGCCCACCTGGGGCAGGAAGCCGGGAAGGGCCAGGTTGTAGGTGTTGCGATAGGAAACGCTCACGTTGCGCAGCATCATCAGGAAGCGGGCGCCGGCCTGCGCGGCGGTGTACCATTTCTCTTCTTCGAGCTTGGGCTTGGCCACCACGTTGATCTTCAGTTTCAGGCTGTCGAGGTTCTTGATTACAATCTTGTTCTCGTCAATCTTCTTGTACTTCAGCTTATATTCCCGTCCCGCCGTGTCGCGTGCCGTGACGATGATGCGTTTGCTCTTCTGGTTGTGGGCCAGCAAGGTGGTGGTGTCTGTGCGCAAGGTCACCTCGCGGGTGAAGCCTTTGTTCTTCAGCACGCTCTTCTGCATGCTGCTGCCCCGGGCATTCGTCTGGGGCTTGGCATTGTCGCCCTGCTGACGGGCCAGGATACTGTCCACGGGCAGCCCGGTGCGTTTGCTCTCTTCCTTGGCTTTCTCGCGGTCCTGCCTTGCCTTCTCTTCGGCCTTTTTCTTGTCCTCCTTCTCCTTTTTCTTGGCATCCACCTTCTTCTTGCTCTCACTCTTGGCCTTGGAAGCGCTGAAGCGTTTGTTCGCCTCTTTCAGGAAAGCCGAGTGGTTATAGAGCGTCTCCATCGAGAACTTGCCGTTGACATTGACGGTCCGCTGCGTGTTGATGGTATTGCCCAGGGTGGAACCATCCTCCAGTTCCGTTCCGCGCAACCAGCTGTAGGTGGCATTGTATGAGGCATCGGCCGTAACCCAGTCGAACAGCGGGATGCGGTTGAGGGGAAGCTTGTAGCTGAGCTGGGTGCTTTGGTTATAGCTCAGGGGGCGGCCGAAATGGCGCAACGAGGTCTTGACACTGTCTTTCCAGGCACTGTAGGCATCGGCATAAAGGTCTTTGTTGACGGGCGTGTAAGGCTCCTCCACCTCGGCATTGGTACCGCTCTGGAAAGAGAAGTGCAACGCCTTGAAGATGTCCCACTTGAGCGAGAACTCACGATTCCACAAGAAAGTCTGCGCGAAGTTGAGAGGCAACGACTGGGGATTCTCGATATCGTCGATATCACGCTCCTGCAGTTCATAATAGGTGCGGGTGATGTCGGTGTTGAACGTGAGGCTTTGGGGGGCAAAGGCCAGATTCTGGTCCTTGACAATCTGCAGCCACTTGCTTTTGCTCTTCAGGTTTTTGAAGGGTTCCCAGTTTTTCCAGTTGGGCGACCAACTATAGTTCATGCCGCCCCTCCACTGCTTGTTCTCCTCATACACCGTGGTCACACCCTCGGCGTGGGTACGCTGGTGGCTGTAGTTGAAGGTGAAGTTGGCAGGGTCATAGGGCATGGGGTGGCCGGCGGTGGCCACATTGAAGCGCACGCCGCTCAGCGAGAGGTTCTTCTGCACCTCGGAAGTGACGGTGAGGCTCTTGAGCGAATCCTTCTCTTCATCGGTCTGCAGGGCATCAAGGGCGTCACGCAGGCGCATATCGGTGTCAAGGGGATTGTATTTCGGCTTCACGACCTCCTTGTTATAGCTATAGTAGAGCGGCATCGTGAGCTTCGCCTTCTCGGGAAGCACCTTGCCCAGGTCGAAGTTCGTGGTCACGCTGTAGCGGTAGCTGTCCTCATCCGACCGGTCGGCCACACTTTGTTCCAGTCCGCCGAAGCCCGCCGTCCTCACCGAACCTTGCGCCGCCACGTTGCCCAGGTCGCTGAGCTGGATGTTCAGGTTGCCTTGCGCGGCCCATCCCCCCTCGTTGGTGAACTCCTGCAGGCGCAGCTCGTTGACCCACACCTCCACGCTCTTCACCATGCGGCCGTTGTTGCGCACACCGATCATGATGGTTTTCACCTCGCCCAGGGTGGGATTACCCATGATGCTGACGCGGTTGCTTTCGTGGTTGGGGTCGTAGTCGCTGAAGAGCTTGGCGAAACTTGCCAGCCCGAGGCTCTTCTGCTTGTTGCGCTCTTTCTTCAGGTCGGTGAGCACATCGAGGTCGATGTCGATCATATTCTCCACAGGCCATACGATGCGCTGGTCGGAGACATTGTAGCGGTTATACTCTTTCTCGGGTGTCAGCTGCAGGGGGACCTCATACTCATAGTAGTTGTTGCGGTAGTCGCTGCCCAGGCGCAGGAACACGCTGGTCTCGCCGTCCTGCAGGTTGGTGACATCGTTGAGCAGGGCATTGGCGTGGGTGAAGAGCTGAAGGTGGCGGTATTGGCGCATGTCATAGTTGACATTCTTATACACCGCCTTGGCCTCGCCGGGCTGCAGGTTCTCGGCCACCATGCTCAGCGACTGCTCGTTCTCCTCCATCACCTGGCTGGACGAGGGGTCTTGCACACGGGAGATGCCCGGAGGCAACACATAGTTCACGGGCTGCTTGCTGGAATTTTCCTCGATGTTCACCGTGCTGACGGTCAGCGTGCCGCTGCCGGAACCCTCGCCAAGCACAAGGCTTTGCTCGTAGGGCCGCCAGTCGCCCTGCACCAGGTCGAGCGTGGCCAGACGGAGCACCACGGGCTGTTCGAAGCCGGTGAGGAACATGCGCATGAAGCGGATGCTGGTGAAATCGTTGATGGAACCCACCTTGCTGTCAAATTCCTTGACGGGAAGGCGGAACAGGTACCAGGTGACCTCCTCGGTCTTTCCGTTGCGCAGCTTGGGCGTCACCGTACGGGCATCCACGATGTGGTTGCGCCCCACCACCATGTCCTCGGGGCGGATGGAGACGTGGTATTGGAAATACTTCTCGTATTCGTTGAGCGTGTAGTCGGTGTTCAGGTCTTCCACATCGGGCGTGGTCTTGTAGGCCGTCTCGTAGCGTTCGGGCGAGTTGTCGCTGTCGGGCGAGTTGCCCTCGGGCATGTTGATGCGCTTGTAGCGGTCGAGGATGGGCGTGCGTGCCTGGTCGAAGTCGGTACCTCTGTAATAATGATAGTCATCGCCGGCGGGGTCAGCCATGATGCTGTCCATCACTTGGGCGTTCACGCGCCCCTGCATCTGTTGGATATAGTCGGCATAGGCGCCGAACGAGGCTTCCTCCCCGCTGGAAAGTCCGTTCAGACCCACGTCCTGCCGCGCACGGGCCCCGGCGTCGTTGTTGAACGCGTAGGTCACGCTGTTGGTGTTGGGCACACGTCCCCACACGGTTTCGGTGTAGTAGGTGGGATCGCCGTCGATGGGCATACCGCTTTCGAAGTACTTCTTTCCGTCCTTCAGGATATCCTCGCTCACCTCACCCAGGTTGATGTAGAAGTCGCCCCCATAGTTCCCCGGCTTATCCTTACTATATATAAAGGGGTCGAGCATCCAGAACTCGATATACTCCACGTTGATGGCCTCGAAGTCGGTGTTGTCCATCTTGCGCATCATGCCGCCCCACATCTCCGCCGGGTGGAGCAGGCGGCCGTTGGCATCGACGTTGGTGTTCAGGTTATAGGCACCGCGTTCCTGGGGGTAGTAGGCCAGGTTGAGCACACTGAGATAGCTGTTGGAGCTGTACGAGGACTGGGACTTCTGGGGATAAAGTTCCCGCTCGGGAATCTCTCGCACGAAGTGGTTCGAGAGCTGGTCCAGATCGCTCTTGATGTGGCCGGGCGTGAGCGTGCTGCTGCGGCGCGTGAAGATGGGGTCGACATAGTACCATGCCAGCAGGGCGCGGTTGTAGCCATAACGCACATCGTTGGTGAGCTTGCTTTCCGGGAACATCGAGGGTGTGCTGGCCTGTGTCCAGTAGGTGGGTTGCGAGATGCTGGTCTTGTTGCTCGAGTTCTCGAAGTCGTCCAGATACGAAGCCTTGCCCTGCACGCGCTGGTTCTGCCCGGCAATGAGTTGGGCGAACTCGGCATTGAAGCTTATCTGGCTGGGTTGCGTGGCGCGTATCAGGGGCAGCTTGTCCAGCATGTTGGTGAGCCACTGGCTCTCCCTCTTCCAGGAGATGTGTGCGCCCCAAAGGGTGTTCTTCAGGGGTTCGCTTCCCATGCTCACCTTGGTGGTCAGGGGTTGCTCGTTGAGGAAGAACACCGATCCGCCCAGCGTAAGGTTCCTGTTCACCTCATAGTCGGCATTGAAGCCGAGCATAGTCTTTCGTTGCATGCCATAGTTGTCGTTGCTTTCCACCGAGGCGTTGATGGAGGTGCCCGCATCCAGGATGCTTTGGTTCAGGATGGTGACGATGCCCGAGTTATAGTCCACACGATAATCCACGTTCTCGGCCAGCGTCACTCCGCCTGCCGTCACCACCACGCTTCCCGGGGCGATGTAGTTGGCCCCCAGGTCTATCTGTCCGGCATTGCTCCCCTGGAAATGGCCCGTGATGATGAACTTGTCGTGCTCGGCAATCTGTTTGGCCACCGTCTTCGTGCTGTCATACAGCTCGGGAAAGGCATATTTTTCGGCCACGGCGGCATTGCCTATCCATTGCGTCAGATGTTCGCCGAAAGGCTCCGCCACGGGGAAGTAGACACGTCCCTTGTGGATGGTATAACCCTCCACATAATCGAACTTGCCGTTGGGGTTGGCCTTGTTGTTGTCGTCCAGGCGGTCAAGGTTCATGGCGCGAAGCAGGGTGGTGTTCTTCAGGTCAGCCTCGGGCAGATAGGTGAGATAGACGCCGCTGGAGTCGCTCTGATACTTGATGTCGAGCTTGAATTTCTCTTTCTGCGTGCTGGTGGCTTCCAGGCTGTACACGTTCTTCATCATCAGCCGCCAGGTGGGCAGGGCAGGCGAACCGCTGGAGCCTTTCAGCATCTTGACGAACAGACAGCTGGTGGAGCTGGTGTTGTCGGCCGAGAACTCGCCCACCTGATAGGTGACGCCGCCGTAGGTGTACTCATAGGCCACGGCCAGCACATCGTCGGTCTGCAGCGTGCTGTTGAGCGACACATAGCCCAATTGGGTGTTGACATAATATTCCGAGCTGCCAAGCAGACGGGCACTCTGCAACTTCTCATAATCCTCGCCGCCCACCAGGCCATAGCCGTCGAGCAAGCCCGTGGCCTGACTGATGTCCCGTGCATCGGCCAGCGAACCCACCATCGTGGCGTATTCGTTGTTGGCCTTGTTCGAGGGAACGGTCACGCTGCCCGGTGTCCAGAGGGCGGTGTTGCCGATGAAGCTGTTCTCGCCCAGGTCGGAGAGGGCAATGATATTTCGGTTGTTGGTGGTGGAGCCGGTCTTGTTCGTCACCCATATCTCCACACGCTTGATGGTCACGCCGCTGGCGATGTTGGGCAGCGACCGCATGTTGCGGTCGTATTGCTGGCGGAAGAAGTGGGAAAGGAAGAAGTGGCGGTTCTCCTCGTAATTGGTGGCGGAGAACTCGAAATTCTGCGTGCTGGAGCCGCCCTTGGAGCTGACGCTGCGCGTGGCACTGCGCTTCTGGCTGACCACCGACTGCAGCTTCAGCTTGCCGAACTGGAGGTCGGTGCGCAGGCCGAACAGGCTGCTGGCACCGGGTATCAGGCTGTTGTTGGAGGGCATGGACACGTTGCCGGCCTCCACCAGTTTGATCACCTCGTCCTCCTTGCCGTCATACTTCAGCTTCATGCTTTGGGAATCAAAGTCAAACGAGGCATCAGTGTTGTAGTTGAGGTTCATCTTTATCTTGTCGCCCACACTGCCCTGCATGCTCAGGTTGATCTTCTCATCGAAGTCGAACCCCGTCGTCTTGCGGCGGTTGGCGGCCAGCGAGGGGTTGTCCACCCGCTTCATGTTCATCCCCACCTTCAGCTCGGCCGAGCCCTGCGTCTTGATGCGCACGCCGCCGGGACCGAAAATCTTCTCGGCGGGCCCCAGGCTGAAGTGCATGTCCGTGAAGTCGAACTTCGTCTGGCCATTGGTCTCGAACTCCCGGGCATTGCGGTCGCGGTAATACTTCTGCATACTCCGGCGCAGCGTCCAGCGGCGATACTCCTCGGCCGTCATCAGCAGAGGAGCGTCGAGGTAGGTGGGCACATTGCCCAAAGCCGTCTGCGAACCGACGGAAAGACCCAGCCCCGAAGCCGTGCCCGCGCCGGTCTTCTGTGTGGAGGACGAGGCATCGGCATCCCCCTTCCCGGGCACGACAAGCGTGGTGCCCACGGTATAGGTGTCGTCCTTCTCGTCATAATCCACCTGCGTTTTCAGGTTCCCCGGATCGCGCAGGTCGGCAGCCTTGCGTTCGGCATCCTTCTCGCTCTCCACGGTGGTGCGCCGCACACTGTAGCGGGGCTTGGCGCCAACGGAGTCTTTGGGTGCGGCCTTTTGGGCCATGGCACTCAAGGCCACGACCTGCAACGCACAACATATCACCCAGAACCTCCTCATCCGGCGTCCACGGTTACAGCATCTTAAGTGCTTTCTTAATCACCTGTTCGATGGCCATCGAGGGGTCATCCCTGAGCAACTGCTGCACCACCTTCTGCGAGGGTGCTGGCGAGAAACCCAGCATCGTGAGGGCGGCCACGGCCTCCTGCTGCAATTCATGAGGCACGGCGGCCTCCGCACCACCCGTGTGCGTGGGGCGTATGTCCAAGGCCAGCACCTTGTCTTTCAGGTCGACGATGATGCGCTGGGCGGCCTTGGGGCCAATGCCCTTGATGGCCTTCAGCGTACGCTCCTGCCCCTGGCTGATGGCCTCCACCAGCTCGCCCGGCGAGAGCGCCGACAAAATCATGCGCGTGGTGGCCGCGCCGATGCCGCTGACACTGTTCAGAAGCAGGAAAAGGTCACGCTCCTGGCGCGTGGCAAAGCCCCACAACGTGTAGGCATCCTCGCGGATAACCTCCACCACCAGCAGCTTCACCTCCCTTTTCCCCTGAATGGCAGTGTACGTGCCCAACGATATGTTCAGGCCATAGCCCACCCCGTTGCAGTCCACCACAGCCAGCGCGGGCGTCAGCTCGGCCAATTCTCCTCTTACATATTCAATCATAATACAAGCACAAAGATACGAAAATATAACGTAGCAATCCCCCCACTTATTGCTCGACGTGATTATTTTCGCTACCTTTGTAGCCTCAACATAAAACTTATACCCTATGATCATCGAACCCACCAACTCCGGACTGAGCATCGCCATACGGGCAGCATTGGAGGCCGGCCGCCGGATCATGCAGATATACGACGACCCCGCCCAGGACTTCGGCATCGAGCGCAAGGCGGACAATTCGCCCCTGACGCTGGCCGACAAGGCCGCACACCACGCCATCTGCAGCCTGCTGGAGCCGACGAACATCCCTGTTCTCAGCGAGGAAGGCGCACACGAAGCCTACGAGAAGCGGAAAAACTGGGAAGCTTTCTGGCTGGTGGACCCCCTGGACGGCACCAAAGAGTTCATCAAGAAAAACGGAGAGTTCACCGTCAACATCGCCCTGGTGCTGGACCACCGTCCCCACCTGGGCGTCATCTATGTGCCTGCACGCCGCGAACTTTACTTCGGCGAACCCCTGCTCGGCGCTTTCAAGGTGACGGACATTGACCAATGGAGCGAGGAGGAAAGCCTGACACAACTGCTTGACCGCGCCACACAACTGCCCGTGAAGCGTGACAACCCCGACACCTATGTCATCGTGGCCAGCCGGAGCCACCTCTCGTCCGAGACAGAGGAGTTCATCAACCGGGCCAAGGCAGAACACGACCATGTGGAGTGCGTCAGCAGCGGCAGCAGTCTGAAGATATGCCTGGTGGCCGAAGGGGCCGCCGACGTCTATCCCCGATACGCCCCCACCATGGAATGGGACACTGCGGCAGGCCACGCCATCGCCACATGCGCCGGCAAACAAGTGTACGAGGCCGGGGCAGACAATCCCCTGAAATACAACAAAGAGGACCTGCACAACCCTTGGTTCATCGTGAAATAACATCTGCAGACAGGAAAAGCGCGGTGGCAATTCATTCGATTGCCACCGCGCTTTTTCATATATTCACCCCATACACCCACATCTTCCGGCCAAAACATCAAGACGTTTTTCAAAAACATGAACACGTTTTTTGAAAACATGAGCATGTTTTTCCCAAAGCCCTGCGGGCATACGGGAATGTGTTCAAGAAGCACGCGGAAGCGACACAAGAAAAGCCCGGGCTTGCACCCGGGCTTCTCCTATGTATTATCCGAAAGGATGAACTTACTTCAGAGTCACAACAGCGCGACGGTTGTAAGAAACGGGAGTCAGATCGGCTACGCCACCCTGACCAACAGTCTCGATTCTGTTCTCGGGAACACCCATCTTAACCAGCTCCTTGGCAACAGCCTTGGCACGCTTCTCAGAGAGCTGCTGGTTGTAAGCGGCGCTACCGGTCTTGGAATCGGCGAAACCGGTCACCACAACGGTCTTGTTGTTGGCGATAGCGTAATCGGCCAGCTGCTTAACGTTCACCAAATCCTTCTTGGAAGCGATTACGCTCTTGTTGATGTTGAAGAATACGGAACTGCTGGTGGTAGCGAACTCGGTAACGGTGTTGGTGACCACCTTATCCTTGGGACGACGAGCCAGCTTGTTCTTCAGGTCAGCGTTCTCAGCCTCGAGGCCGGCGATGGTGCCGTTCAAAGCATCAATCTGTGACTTGTGGTTAGCCAGGATAGCGTCCATGTCGGGAGCCTTATCCCATCCCACCTTGCCAAGGTTGAAACCGATACCGGCGCTGAAGCCAACCTGGCTGTCGCGGTTCTTGATAACGTTGCTGGCACCGGGACCTACCAAGCCATCCATATCTTTCTCACCCAAACGAGTGTAGATGTCGAGGTTGATGTGGAAACGCTTGGTGACGTTCCAGGTGTTGAACACACCGAGATCGGCAATATAGCTCATGCCGCCGCCATCGCTAACCACATCCAGCACGCCGAAACCGCCATAGAGGCTGATCTCCCACCAACGGGGCTTGTAACCGGCAAACAGGTTGGTCAGGTTAATCATGGGCTGCACCGAGATGCTGAACTGCTTGATGGTGGTGTTGTCGGGACCATAAGCACTCTGAATCTGAGACATCCAAGCGCCCTGAGCCTTCACACGCAGACCGAAAGCGGGGGTGGCCCACTTACCGATGCTCAACTCACCTCCCCAATTGCGACGACCCGTCCAGAAAGGATTCTTCTTAAGACCCAAGCCGTGCTCGGTGTCTGAATAAGAACTCAGATGGGTGACACCGGCATCGATGAACCAGTTGTCCCACCAACCATTCTGTACCACACGGTGCTTCAGAGTGGGATACTCAGAAGTGGTCTGTGCCATTGCTGCAGTGCCAAGACCGCAGAAGGCCAAAAGCATCAACATTTTCTTCATGACAATTCTTAATTTTAAATGTTAGTAATTATGTATAATGTTCAATATCGGTTTTTGTGATTTTTCACCTGCAACTCAGTATTATCGCCACAAATGTAAGACAAAAATGCTAATCACACAAAAGAAAAAGATTAAAAATTAACAAATCCGCCCCCTTTACGCATAAAAAGGTGGTTTAGGGATAGTTCAGAACATCTTGTCAATGTCTTCACCGGCAATCACTGTCGAAACAAGACGACCGTCCGGCGTCAGATTGGGATTGTCCGACTCAAACAATTCGACAAGCAAATGCTCCATCTCCTCCTGCCGGAGCACCTGCCCCGCGACAATGGCCGCACTTCGTGCCATGGTGAGCGCGAGCCTGTGGCTCAACTCCTCATCCAGACGGCTGCCCTCCTCGCGCAACGAGGCTATCAGATCGGAAAACAGGAGCTGCATATCCTGACAATGAAGGTCGGCAGGCACACCCTGAAGCGAAAAACTGGTGCCGCCAAGCGAGGTGATATCGAAGCCAAAGGCAGAAAGATCGTCCTGTATTTCTCGCACAAGTGACGCATCAGAGGGCGAAAACTGGAGCATCTCGGGAAAAAGAAGCTGCTGCGACACGCCGCGGCGCTCCTTGACCTGCCGGAGATACCTATCATATAATACGCGCACGTGCGCGCGACGCTGGTCGACCACCATCAATCCTTTCGAGGTTTCGGTGAGGATATATTGGCCGCGGTACTGCAAGTGGGTGTGGCTGCGCTCCGGTTCCGTGGCGGCCGGTTCGGGAAAGAGTGTTGCCTCGGGTGCCGGCTCGGTATAAAGCGACTGCCAATACGAAGCCGAAGAAGGACGCTGCGAGGGAGTGCCGACGGCAAAAGGATTGTATGAGACATCCACACGGGGAGCGGGAGCACTCCGCTCGAAAGAGGGCTTGCCCGAGAACACGGGTATCCCATCGGTCTCCGCCTCGGCATCGAACTCAATCGTCGGCACCGCATTGAACTTGCCCAATGCCTCCTTCACGGCTGCGAGCACAATCTGCCAGATGGCCTGCTCGTTCTCGAACTTAATCTCTGTCTTGGTGGGATGGATGTTGACATCGATGGTCGAAGGGTCCACGTGGAAATATAAGAAGTAGGGTACCTGCTCGGTGGCAGGAATAAGATTGTCGAAAGCCTGCTGCACGGCTTTCTGAAAATAGGGATGGCGCATGTAGCGGCCATTGACGAAGAAATATTGGGGAACGCCCCGGCGACGTGCCATGTCCGGACGCCCCACAAAGCCCCTGATCCGGCACAACGAGGTGTCCACCTCCACGTCCAGCAGGCCATCGCCGAGCCGACGGCCGGCCACCTGGGTCACGCGCTGGCGCAACGTGCCGGGCACATAGGTGTTCTGGAGCTGGCCGTTGCTGTGGAACGTGAACTGTATATCGGGATTCACAAGCACGATGCGCTCATACTCCTGAATGATGTTGCTTAGCTCGGTCTGATTGCTCTTGAGAAACTTGCGGCGGGCAGGGACATTGAAAAAGATGTTCTGCACCAGGAAACTGCTGCCCACGGGACAGGCATCTATCTCCTGCGACAGCACCTTGCCTCCCTCAATCGTCAGACAGGTACCCAGGTCCAGATCCTGTGCGTGTGTCTTCAAAGTCACCTGAGACACGGCGGCAATGCTGGGCAGGGCCTCGCCCCGGAAGCCCATCGTGCGAAGCGAGAAGAGGTCGGAGGCCTCGCGGATCTTGCTGGTGGCATGACGTTCGAAAGCCAGGCGGGCATCCGTCTCACTCATCCCCTTGCCATCGTCCACCACCATGATGCTGGTGCGGCCGGCTTCCACAACCAGCAAATCGATGTGCCGGGCACCGGCGTCCACGGCGTTCTCCACCAGCTCCTTCACCACCGACGAAGGACGCTGTATCACCTCGCCTGCAGCTATCTGGTTGGCAACGGAATCGGGAAGAAGATGGATAAAATCGGGCATAGGTACATTATGACATATATGATTAGAAACGGAAAGCGCCCACCGCGATAAAACGCCAAAGCAGGAACAGCAACACGATGATGAAAACCAGCACGGGCCACTTCACCTTGCGCCGCATCCCGTCGGCACTGGCGCGGGGAGTAAAGTCGGCGAAACGACCCTTATAAGAAGGTATCTCTGTGGAACTCCTCGGAGGAAGTTCTCCCATCTCACGCTTCACATCGCTCACCAACTTGTCCAGCTTTTCCTTCCTCTCATCGGAATAGATGCTGACACGGCGATATTTGCGAGGCTTTCTTGTACTAAACATTCCCATATTGCACTACTTTTTCTTTCCTTCTTTTATCTCCTCCAATGTCTGGCGAGGCGCCTTGTTGCGGACGATGGGTTTCAACTCCGTGCCCTGCTGCTTCGGACGCCAGTTGAAGACATCCTCGGGATACGCGGGACGCACATAATCGAACCAGGCGAAATTCTCAAGATAGAGCACATCCGCGGGCACCTGCATCACCGGATACATCGTGCCCGTAGCCTGGGGCATCCAGATACGGCTCACCTTGCGGTTCTTCATCCACATCTTCATCTCCGAGCTCTCCACATGATTCATCCCGATCATCAGAGAATCATCGTCGAATGGAAAAAAATTGACATACACATTGCGGTCGGCCACCATCAGGTGTATCTCGCCATCCTTGAAATAGGTACGTATCTCGTTACTCGCTATCTGATTGTAGTTCTTATCGTCCAGCCGCTCCACGCTCAGCGCCTGACGCATGACGTATGCGCTGTCTATCGTGCTGTCGTTGTGCCAGGCACGTATCTCCTCGCCCAGCAATTGCTGGCCTTCCTGCCACACAATGGGATCCTTGTACATGATGCCGCAGGAGTCCTTGCCATGGTACACGAGCGAATCACACACCGCCTGGATATCCTTTCGGTAGACTCTCACACGGTGATAGGCCCTCATGTCGCGGTAGACACTGTCCGTATTTATATTATAGGTATATAGGAAGAAGCTGTCGGCATGGGCATACAGGGTGTCTTTCTGAGAATAGTCTATCAGCAAGGCGCTGTCCGCCGCCTCGGCATATCCCGTGGAATCATTGTAAAGCACATAATTGCCCAGGAAGATGTTCTTGTTAAGTGTATCCTTGTAATAGGCGTCTCCAAAGGCCTTGCCCACCCGTTCCTGCTCATTCCAATAGATGCTGTCGCCCTCCAACGCGCGATAACCGTTCTGCAATATGCTGCGATTGAGCAAAAAAGCCTCCTTGTTCTTCGTGTCGTAGATGCCCCGCTCGGTGTAAATATGGTTTTCGGCATTGTCGATGTTGCTGGGGCCATAGACGATGGCCACCCCCGTACGTGTGTTGTAGTGCAGGGTGTCTGTTATCAAGGTTGTTTTGACGGGATGAGGAGGACGGGGATTCTGCAACAAGACGTTATAATTAAAGACAGCCTCGCGGGTGGATGGCATGTACTCGCCCCACACACTTGTCAGTTGGTTCTCCTCATCGACCAGTCTGCCGCCATCAAAGAAATAACCTTTCCCCTCGATACGGTCATAGTCAAGCGAATCCGTGTAAAGAGTGGAATTGCGATGCTTCAACACCACATTGTCGCGCACCCTGGCCCTGCGCACCTGCTCATCACCATCATAAAAGAGAGTCTCTCCGGTGAGCGAAAGCGTGTCGCCCTGCACCATACGCACATGGCCGAAAGCATCAAAGGAATTGGTCTGCTTATAAAACAAAGCACTGTCGCAATACATATAGGCTCCGTCATGTTCAAACTGCACATTACCCACAAGGAATTGCGCCAAAGGATTGATACGGACATCAAAATACAGCTTGTCGGCATGCAACAGATTAACGGGAGACGGCTCCTCCTTCTTATGGTTCTCCTTGGCTATACCATAAACTAAGGAACTGACCCCCAAGGCAAAAATGCCAAACACAAGCCATGCCCTGATTTGCTGCCTCATCGAATCCAACCGGGATATTCAAAATCGCAATCGCGCCACTTCTCGTTGATACGCACGTATGTAGTCCTTTGCTTATCAACAATCCACTCGCGTATTTTTTCCTGCTTCTTCCGGTTCAACACAATACTCTGAAGCAGAGGGAAATCCTCGGTAAGCGATGCTCTGTGTGCCTTCGTCCGGCTCTTCAACTTCACGATGGCACACACCGTCTTCATGTTGGTGTACACCATCTCAAAGGGCTTGGAAATCTCGCCGACCTCCAGGCCTTCCACCTGACGGGCCAGTTCCGTGGAGACATTGCTCAACTCGCCCATCTCAAACTTTGAGACACGCGAACGGGAACCATCCTCGTCCACCTTCAGATTCGTCAGCAGGCCGCGGTTGTTCTTCGTATCCTTATCATCGCTGATTACCGTGGCTCCTTCCTCGAAAGTGAACTTCCCTGCACGGATGTCATCGGCAATGCTGTCAAGACGTGCCAGACAAGCATCCACATCCTCGCGAGCCACCTTGGGGGTACGCAGGATATGGCGCACCTTCACTTTGTCACCACGCTTATCAATCAATTGGATAATATGGTAGCCATACTCGCTCTGCACCACTTTGGAAATCTTCTCCGTGTCTGTCAGACTGAAAGCAACGCTGGCAAAAGCAGGATCAAGAGCCGATCGGCCCGCATAATCAATTTCTCCTCCCTGATGCGCAGAACCGGAATCCTCACTATAAAGAATGGCTAAAGTAGAAAAAGACATACCGCCGTTCTGCACACGGTCGGCATAGCCTCGCAGTTCATCCTTGATGCGGTCAATCTCTGCCTGCGGGATGCGGGGATGTTGCACCAGTATCTCCACCTCCACCTGTGTAGGCACCAAAGGCAGGCTGTCCTCGGGCATGTCACGGAAATAGCGGCGGACCTCTGCGGGCGTCACACGCACATCCTCCGTGAGCTTCTGGCGCATCCGCTGCACCACCATTTCATCTTTAAATCGATCGCACAGTTCTTCACGAATCTGCGAGACGGAACGGTTCATATATTCCTCCAGTTTCTCCTTACTGCCTGCACGCATCACCCAATCGTTGATACGCTCCTCCACCATAGAGTTCACTTCTGCATCAGTGACCGATATGCTATCGATTGCTGCCTGATGCAAAAACAATTTTTGGATGGCGAGGCGCTCGGGGATGACGCAATAAGGATTGCCCTTGATCGAATTCCAGTCAGGGTCGGCACGCATGCTCTCCACATCGCTCTTCAGGATGGCCTCGTCACCAACCACCCAAATCACCTCGTCCACCACATTGTCCAAGGCTTGAGCCTTGATTGACAACTGGACGAAAAGGGCAAAAAACAGGATTATATACTTCTTCATTCCGATAACAAGTTCATTGCTATAATATGTTCACTGCCGACAACAAGGAATCAGTGATTATTTACGGTTTTGAGCACATCGTCATACACCTCAACGACATACTTCTCGCGAAGTTCCTTCACAGCCTTCTCTTCGCATGCCGCACGATAATCGTTCTTCACCTGGGAAGCCACATCAATCATCTTCTTCGGCCCCTTCTTGAGCTTGCGTCCCACAACACCGGTGTAGGGATAATCTGCACGGGGCACGGTCTTGCCCTGCTTCACGCCAAAGACCAGGCTGTCGACACTTGCATTTTCGCCTTTGATGAACAAGCGCTGCTCCATGCGAACAGTCACACTATCGGCATTCATCTGTCTGCGGACCTCTGAAGTCCAATCCTTCTCGTCCACGCGCTTCAGCAGTTTCTTCACCGCCTTCACGTCACCGGGTTGCCGGGTGTAATAGAGCATGCCATAGAAATGGGGCGTGTCCCACTTATAGCGTTTCTTGTTCTTCTTGAAGAACTGCTCCATGCCGGAAGAATCGCGTTCCGCGGGATCCCAAATATGCGTTTTGCAGTATTCATAAAGCAAAAGTCCGTCGTGGTACTCCTGAACCAGATATTTCAAGTCATTGTCTTGGGCGCAAAGACGTTCCGATTCCTGATCCATCAAATCCTCCGGCGAAATACCTTGCCGGCGAGCCATAGAATCCACCGATGCTTTCGCCAAGCGTTCGTTCAAGCCCCGAGATTCAAGATAATTGAGTATCTGAGGACGCAACGTGTCGTAAGGCTCAAGCGGTTTCACATCATTCAGACGAACGATATGATAGCCCACTGAAGACAAGAAAGGCTCGCTCAGTTGTCCTTTCTCTAATTTATACATCACGGTCTCGAAGTCGGGAATCAGTTGCCCGGGACCACACCACATGAGTTCGCCTCCACGAGCGGCCGTCCGGGGGTCTTCACTGAATTTTTTGGCTGTCTCGGCAAAATCACCGCCTTCCTGCAGCACCTTATACAAACTGTCGATTCGGGCTTTTTGCTTATCCTGCTGTTCTTGAGAATCATTCTGCGACACCCGCAAAAAAATGTGAGCAGGCAGACGCAAATCCTTCCCGTTCAAAGCATCCAGCATCTGCTGATAATAGGCTTTCGTCTCCTGTTCACGATCAATGTCCGTCACCAACAAAGGGAGTATCTGTTGGTCGCGATACATCCGGAACTCGGCCTGGTAGGCGCTCAGCGTATCCATACGGGCATCAAGAGCGGCCTGAACCTTCAGACGATAGTCGATGAACATCGGGACGTACTCCTCCAAGGCCTTTGCATCAAGGACATCTTCAGAATTGTTCTTGTTGAAGTTATACTCCAGTTCCGACCTTGTCACGCTGTGGTCACCCACACGCATTACAATGGGGTCAGCCTGTTGGGCTTGCGCCACAAAGGCACAAGCCGACAAACAAGCGGTTAATACGATTCGGTACATTCTAATTATCGGTTTACTGAGGACGACTATAGTTAGGAGCCTCACTGGTAATGGTGACATCATGGGGATGGCTTTCCATAACGCCTGCATTGGTGATGCGGACGAACTTGGCGTTATGCAGTTTCTCGATGGTTGCCGCACCGCAATACCCCATACCACTGCGCAGTCCGCCTATCAACTGATAGATAACTTCCTGCACACTTCCCTTGTAAGGCACACGACCGGCGATACCCTCGGGTACCAGCTTCTTCACGTCATTCACATTGCCCTGGAAATAACGGTCCTTTGAACCATGCTCCATAGCTTCGAGCGATCCCATGCCGCGATAGCTCTTGAACTTACGTCCGTTATAGATGATGGTGTCACCGGGGCTTTCCTCGGTTCCGGCCACCAGCGAGCCAATCATCACGCTATAGCCGCCGGCAGCCAATGCCTTCACCACATCGCCGCTGTAGCGCAAACCGCCGTCGGCAATCAAGGGAACACCTGTACCTTCCAGCGCACTTGCCACGTCATAGACGGCACTCAACTGGGGCACGCCCACGCCGGCCACCACACGAGTGGTGCAGATAGATCCGGGACCAATACCCACCTTCACGCCATCGGCACCGGCCTCCACCAACATCCTGGCAGCCTCGCCTGTAGCCACATTGCCCACCACGATATCCACATGGGGAAAATTCCTCTTCGCCTCTTTCAGCTTCTCTATCACAGAAGCGGAGTGTCCATGGGCCGTGTCAATCACGATAGCATCCACCTCAGCGTCCACCAGAGCCTGGATGCGCTCCATCGTATCGTTGGTAACGCCCACGCCGGCAGCCACACGCAAACGGCCCTTGGCATCCTTGCACGCCATGGGTTTGTCCTTGGCCTTGGTGATATCCTTATAAGTAATCAGGCCTATGAGGTGGTTCTCGCTATCCACCACGGGCAGTTTTTCAATCTTATTCTCCTGCAGGATGCGGGCAGCAGCCACCAAATCGGTGCGCACGTGGGTGGTCACCAGGTTCTCGCTGGTCATCACCTCGTCTATCAAGCGTTCCGTGTTCAGCTCGAATCGCAAATCCCGGTTGGTCACGATGCCCACCAGATGACGCTCGCCATCCACCACAGGGATACCGCCGATATGATATTCGGCCATCAGGCTCAAAGCCTCACCCACCGTCTTGCCGCGCTGAATGGTCACGGGATCATAAATCATACCGTTCTCGGCACGCTTTACGATAGCCACCTGACGGGCCTGCTCCTCAATGCTCATGTTTTTATGTATCACGCCAATACCACCTTCCCGTGCGATGGCTATGGCCATAGTGGCCTCTGTCACCGTGTCCATCGCGGCCGTGACAAAAGGAATCTTCAAGTCTATGTTGCGCGAAAACTTCGTTCCCAACTCAACGGTCCGGGGGAGAACCTCGCTGTAAGCGGGAATCAAGAGGACATCATCGTATGTGAGTCCGTCCATAACAATTTTGTCTGTAATAAATGAGCCCATAACACTTTGAAATTTATTACGTGCAAAAGTACAAAAAAAAACGGAGAATACAACCCCAAAGCCCTCACGTTTTTTCGCTTTAGGGTTATTTACGTGTCAGTTAGCCATCTCGCTAAGGAACTTGATTCGTACGAGGCGGATTTCCTGTTCACTATAAGCATCTCCCCACTCCTTCATGGCCTCATCCAAATCTCCCGTTTCCGACTCCCGGAAATATTCATACACCTCATCGATGTCCTCAACATCCATAAACTCTTCCAAATAGTAGTCGATGTTCAGCTTTACCCCGCTCTGCACAATCGTCTCAATCTCGGCAAGCAATTCGTCCAGCGAGATACTCATGGCACGCGCAATGTCGTCGAGAGCCAGTTTGCGGTCTATTTTCTGGATGATGGTCACCTTGCCCACACTCTTATTGATAAGTGTACGCACGCGCTGATTGTCGGGACGCACAATCTCCTCCTCCTCACAATAACGGGCTATGAGGTCACAAAATTCCTTGCCGTATCGTTTGGCCTTTCCCTCTCCCACGCCGGGAATGTTGAGCAGTTCCTCCTGTGTGATGGGATAATAGGTAGCCATAGCCTCTATCGACACGTCCTGAAACACCACATAGGGGGGCACATCGTTGCGGCGGGCCACACTGCGGCGCAAGTCGCGAAGCATTCCGGCCAGCGTACTGTCCAAAGCGGTCGGTGTCACAACAGGTTCATCGTCGTCATCGCAGAAATCCCTCATTTCCGCCATGTGAAACTCGGTGGGATTCCGCATGAAGTCCTCGCCCTTGGGGGTCAGCTTCAACACGCCATAGTTCTCCACTTCTTTCAGCACATAATCAAACACAACAGCCTGGCGAATCAGAGTATTCCAATACCGCGGAGGATTATCCCCACCCAAGCCAAAGACTTTCAAATGATTATGATTCTGCATCATCACATCTTCGGTGGACCGGCCTATGAGCACATCCACAATATGCTCTATGCGAAAGCGTTGTTTTGTCTCAAGTATCACGCGAAGCACCTTCACCAAGTCGCGCGACACTTCGACATATGTATGCTTGCGGTCACAGTTGTCGCACATACCGCAGTTGCCACGGTCGTAACGTTCACCGAAATAGTGGAGCAACGTCTTGCGGCGGCACACCGAACTCTCGGCGTATCCGGCAGTCTCCTGCAGCAGTTGTCGCCCGATTTCCTGTTCACTCACAGGCTTCCCCTCCATAAACTTCTCCAGCTTCTTCAGGTCCTTCTGAGTATAGAAGGCCAGGCAATAGCCCTCGCCCCCATCACGCCCGGCACGGCCCGTCTCCTGGTAATAGCCCTCCAGGCTCTTGGGAATGTCGTAATGAATGACATAACGCACATCAGGTTTGTCTATGCCCATGCCAAAGGCCACCGTAGCCACAATGACATCGACACGCTCCATCAGGAAATCGTCCTGCGTCTGGCTGCGCTGGGCGGCCTCCATTCCGGCATGATAAGCGCGGGCAGACACTTTGTTCACCTGCAGGAACTCGGCCAGCTCCTCCACCCTCTTGCGGCTAAGACAATAGATGATACCGCTCTTCCCGGAACGCTGCCGCACAAACTTCACGATGTCCTTCTCCACATCTTTCGTTTTGGGACGCACCTCATAATACAGGTTGGGACGATTAAAAGAGCTCTTGAACACCGAGACCCCTGTCATGCCAAGCGTCTTCAGGATGTCGGCTTTCACCTTGTCGGTGGCTGTGGCCGTAAGTGCAATGACCGCATGCTGACCGATTTGCGTAATCATCTGGCGTATCTTGCGGTACTCCGGACGGAAGTCATGCCCCCACTCCGAGATGCAGTGCGCCTCGTCCACGGCATAAAACGAAATGTCGATACTTTTGAAAAAAGCCACGTTCTCCGCCTTGTTCAGACTTTCGGGCGCCACATACAACAATTTGGTACGACCACCAAGCACATCCCCCTTCACCCGATCCACATCCTGACGTGTAAGCGACGAATTCAGAAAATGTGCGACGCCATCATCCTCACAGACCATACGGATGGCATCCACCTGGTTCTTCATCAAAGCGATAAGGGGCGATATGACAATAGCCGTGCCCGGCATAAGCAAGGCGGGCAGCTGATAGCACAGACTTTTTCCGCCACCTGTGGGCATCAGCACAAAGGTGTCTTTTCCGGCCAGCACGTTGCGGATAATGGTCTCTTGTTCGCCCTTAAACGTGTCAAAGCCGAAATAGCGCTTCAGTTCCTGATTCAAATCTCTATCTTCCATGGAATACGGCTATTCCTTGTCGCCATAACAAAAATAAATATTTTTTGCCAATAAAACAATCTTTTTAGAACTTTTTTGTTGTCGGGCAGAAAAAAAAGGAGACCTGCCGGCTAAAGCGGAAGGTCTCCATTTTAGTATTTACTGCATTGCTTCGGCGGGAAGGGACTTCTCCAATTGTTGCCGGGCATAATCCCTCGTCACCGTGATGTCTTTTTGTTTTCCCGTAGGGGCTTCGTATTGAAGGTCCATCATCACGCTCTCCATGATGCTGCGTAACCCTCGGGCACCCAACTTATACTCCACGGCCTTGTCCACCATATATTCCAGAGCGTCGTCATCGAAACGGAGTTTGATGCCGTCCATCTCAAAAAGCTTTATCTGCTGCTTAACCAGCGAGTTCTTCGGCTCGGTGAGGATACTGCGCAGAGCGGTACGGTCCAGAGGGTTCAGATAAGTGAGCACAGGCAGACGACCGATGATTTCAGGAATCAGACCAAAACTCTTCAAGTCCTGAGGCAGGATATACTTCATCAGATTACCCTTATCCATGTGACGGACGTTCTGCACCGAATTGTAGCCCACCACGTGGGTGTTCATGCGCTGGGCAATCTTCTTCTCGATGCCGTCGAACGCACCTCCACAGATGAACAGGATATTGCGCGTGTCCACATGGATATAATCCTGGTCGGGATGCTTGCGCCCGCCCTTGGGCGGCACGTTCACCACGCTTCCCTCCAGCAGTTTCAACAAACCCTGCTGCACACCCTCTCCGCTCACGTCACGCGTGATGCTGGGATTGTCGCTCTTACGGGCAATCTTGTCAATCTCGTCAATGAACACGATGCCGCGCTGTGTCTGCTCCAAATCGAAGTCTGCCACCTGAAGCAATCGGCTCAGGATACTCTCCACGTCCTCGCCCACATAACCGGCCTCGGTGAACACGGTAGCGTCGACGATGGTGAAAGGCACCTTCAGCAACTTGGCAATGGTGCGTGCCATCAAGGTTTTTCCCGTTCCGGTGCTGCCCACCATGATGATGTTGCTCTTCTCGATCTCCACGCCATCGTCGTCCTTCTGCTGTGCCAGTCGTTTGTAGTGATTGTACACGCTCACGGCCAGATAACGCTTGGCGTCATCCTGCCCGATGACGTATTGGTCAAGATATGCCTTGATTTCGGCCGGGCGGGGCAAGCCCTTCATATCAAAATCCTCATGTTGCTTCTCCGGATCGTTGCCCGTGCCCATGTGAACCTCTACAATCTCCTGGGCCGCCTTCACGCAATCGCTACAGATATAGCCATTGAGACCCGTGATAATCAGGGGCACATCGCTTTCCGGACGGCCACAGAAGGAGCATACACGCCGATTGGTGTCTTTTGTTCTTGCCACTTTATTCTTACTTCTTGTTGTTGAGAATAGTATCGATCATGCCATAGTCCAAAGCCTCCTGACTGGTCATCCAATAGTCACGGTCGCTGTCGGCCCACACCTTGTCGAAGGGCTGATGGCTGTGGTCGGCAATAATCGTGTAAAGCTCGCTCTTCAGCTTTTGAATCTCGCGGGCAGTGATCTCGATATCACTGGCCTGACCTTGCGCTCCTCCCATGGGCTGGTGAATCATCACACGGCTGTGGGGCAACGCGCTGCGCTTGCCTTCGGCTCCCGCCACCAGCAGGACGGCGGCCATGGAGGCGGCCATACCCGTGCAGATGGTGGCCACGGGGCTTTGGATGAACTGCATGGTATCGTAAATGCCCAGTCCGGCATACACGCTGCCGCCGGGGCTGTTGACATAGATGCTGATATCCTTGCCGGGGTCAGTGCTGTCCAGATAGAGCAACTGGGCCTGCAGGGTGTTGGCCGTGTAGTCGTCTATCTGCGTGCCCAAGAAGATGATACGGTCCATCATCAGGCGCGAGAACACATCCATCTGGGTCACGTTCAACTGGCGCTCCTCCAGGATGTAGGGATTCAGATACTGGTTCTGCATGCTCACCACATCGTCGAGCACCATACCGTTCAAGCCTTGCTTGCCGGTGGCAAACTTTCTGAAATCGTTGTACATCATTTTGCGGTTGTTTCTCTTCGTTTAGACAATATATAATAGGTATGGTTAAGGCGCGGAGGCGGCTGACCTCGCGTTGGGGTCGGCCGCCTCCGTCACTCTGTTGCCGTTTGTCGGTTTCAGGCCTGCTCGGACTGGAACATCTTGTTGAAGTCCTCCAGACTTACCTCCTTTTGATTCAGCTTCACCAGAGCCAGGGCGGCTGCGGCAATCTTGTTCTCCACCGTGCGATAAACAAGGTTCTCGGCCTGCTGCTGGTTTTTCAGCATCTCCTGAGCATACTGGTTGAGCATCTGCTCGGGCACATTGCTCATGCCGTACTGGGCAAACTGCACGCGGGTGAGTTGTTTGGCGGTCTCCATCACGTCGGCCTGCTCCACCTTCACCTGGAACTGGTCGCTCAGCTGCTCCTTAATCAGGTGCCAGGTCAGCTCGTCCTTGCTCTTCTCGAAGTTGTCCTCCACAAATTTCTCATCCTTATCCTGATTGTTCAGGCGCATGATCTTCTTCAGCATCTCCTCGGGATACTCCAAAGTACCCACACGTCCGGTGAGGTACGTGCGCAAATCCAGCATGAATTTGAACTGGCTGTCGTTCTTGAACTGCTCCTGCAGGCTGTTCTTGATAGCGGCACGGAACTCCTCTTCGCTCTTCACGGCATCCTTGCCCAGCACCTGGTCAAACAACTCCTGTGTGAGGGCTGCAGGCTGGAAGCGTGTGATTTCGGTGACATCCAGTTTGAAGTCACCCTGGCAATTGGCCACCTCGGCCTTGTCGATACCCAGCATGCTGCTCAGCTCCACCTCGTTGCCATCGTAGGCCTTGAAGGGGTTCAGCACGATCGAGCCGCCCACCTTGACACCGTTGAACAGAGCCTTCTGCTCATCGTTCTTCATATATTCGGGCAACATCACGGCACCCTCCTTCACCACGCCGTCGGCCTTAGCCTCTCCGTTCTCGTCCAGCTGGGTCAGCGTACCTTTCACCATGTCCTTGGCCTGGTACTCGTCCACCTTCTGGTACTCACCGCCGCGGCTGGCATACATCTGCACCTGCTGTTCCACCATCTCGTCGGTCACCTGGATGGTGTAGTAGTCCACGGTGTCCTTCTTGCTCAACTTGGCATCAAACTCGGGAGCCAGAGCGATGTCGAACACGAAAGTGAAGCTCTCCATGGTCTCGAAGTTCACCTCGGGTGTCTTCTCGACATTGGGCAGAGGCTCGCCCAGAATATTGATTTTCTGCTCGCGGATATATCCATAAAGTTTCTCGCCCAGCACCTTGTTCACCTCCTCGGCGGTAACCTCGTTGCCGAAACGCTTCTTCAGCATGCTCATGGGAGCCTGGCCGGGACGGAAGCCGGGCACGCTGGCACGCTTGCGATAGTCCTTCAGCGCCTTTTCCACACGGTCGGCATAATCTTCTTTGTTGATGGTAACGGTGATTTCTGCGTTCACATTACCGGTCTTTTCAAATTTGATGTCCATATTGTTTTTATGTTGTATTTGTTTATTTCACATTATCAAACACGTCACGCAAGGCGCAAAGATAACACTTTTTTTCAAGATGCCCAAATATGTGGGTTCTTAATCTTCCCGCCCCCGCAATCCGACCGCCCGGCAGAGCGTGTCGAAGGTCTGTCCCTCCAGGCTGTCCCACACGTGATGGCAACGGTTCTTTATCTGCTCACGCGGGTTGGTGGTGGCCAGCCCCAAGGTGAAGGCCCCGCTGCGCATGCCGCTTTCCAGACCCGTGAACGCATCCTCCACCACCACGCATTGGCGTATGCCAACGCCCAAAGCGGCGGCCGCCCTCAGATAAGGGTCGGGGGCCGGCTTCGAGGCGTGGAAGTCCTCGCTGGTAAGTATCCTGTCAAAAAGCGTGCCAAAGCGGGGATGTGCCTGACAGAATTTCTGCATTTTACCGGTATCACTGCTGGTCACCACGGCGGTGAGCAGGCCGTTCCGGCGCAAATCCAGCACAAAATCGACGGCACCCGGAAAAAGCGTGAAGTCCATCCGCGACTCCATCTCCTCGATGCTTTCCACCACCTGGCGCTGCACATCGGCATCGGGGAAATAGCGCTGCAGGATCTGCACCATCGTGGTTCCCTTGATGTCCTGCGCCAACGTGGGGACCTGAGGCGCCCATCGCCGCCCCACCTCGCTCCACATCCGGGTATATTGCCCCTCGGAATCCACCAATGTGCCGTCCAAATCAAACAACACGGCCTTCAATTGCGTTATCATTATATATAATATATGGTGTAAAGGAAAAACTGCGCAAAGATACACATATTTTCATACAACATGCCTCATGTTTAATTTTTTTCCAATAACTTTGTAAGACTTAAGATTGTCACAAACAACACAAATCAATGGAGACACTTATCAATCTGCTCTCGCTCGTCGGCTCTTTGGGCCTTTTTCTTTACGGCATGAAGATCATGAGCGAGGGGCTGGAAAAGTTTGCCGGAGACAAGTTGCGAAACATTTTGTCGGCCATGACGAAGAACCGGTTTATGGGCGTGCTGACAGGCATACTGGTCACGGCCCTGATCCAGTCGAGCAGCGCCACCACAGTGATGGTGGTGTCTTTCGTAAACGCCGGCCTCATGACCCTGAAACAGAGCATCGGCGTGATTATGGGCGCCAACATCGGCACCACCGTCACGGCCTGGCTTATATCGGCCGTCGGTTTTAAAGTCAACATCTCCGCCTTTGCCATTCCCCTGTTGGCTTTCGGCCTTCCTCTTTTGTTTTCCAAGGAAGGCAAGCGCAAGAATCTGGGCGAATTTATCTTCGGTTTCTCGTTCCTTTTCATGGGTCTGAGCCTTCTGCAGGAGGCAGCCACGGCCATCCACATCGACGTGATTGTGGCCAACATGCTGGCCAACGTGCCCACCGGCAGCTTCCTCACCATCCTGCTGTTCATTTTCGTGGGTGCTTTGGTCACGATGCTCGTGCAGGCCAGCGCCGCCACCATGGCCGTCACCCTGATGCTCTACAGCATGAACATCCCCGGCTTCGGCTTTGAAGAGGCCTGTGCCCTGGCCATGGGCCAGAACATCGGCACCACCATCACCGCCGTGCTGGCCTCGCTCACGGCCAACACCCAGGCACGCCGGGCCGCACTGGCCCACATGTTCTTCAACGTGTTCGGCGTGGTCGTGGTGCTTCTCTTCTTCCACCCCGCCTGCGATGCTGTCAGCTGGTTTGTGACCGATGTGATGCACAACACCGACAACGACCTGTTCAAGCTCTCGGCCTTCCACTCGGCCTTCAACATCTTCAACACCGTCCTGCTCATCGGCTTCGTGTCACAAATCGAGAAGCTCGTGTGCCGCATCCTGCCCATGAAGGAGGAGGATATGGAGTACCGCCTCCACTACATCTCCGCAGGCATCCTCTCCACCGCCGAGCTGTCCATCCTTGAGGCCGAAAAAGAGGTGAACAACTTCGCCGAGCGTTGCCGCCGCATGTTCCACATCGTGCGCACCCTGTTGCAGACCAAAGACGAGAAGGAGTTCAACAAACAGTTCTCGCGTGTGGAAAAATACGAGGCCATCACCGACCGTATGGAAATAGAGATTGCCAACTACCTCAACCGCGTGAGCGAAGGGCGCCTGAGCAACGAGTCGAAGGCACAGATACAGAAGATGCTGAAGCAGATAAGCGAGTTGGAGAGCATCGGAGACAGCTGCTACAAGCTGGCACGCACCATCTATCGCAAGCGCCAGCAGGAGGAGGAATTCTCCGACGAACAGATGCGGCACATCTATGACATGATGGGACTGGTGGACCAGGCCCTGACAGAAATGGTGAAGAAGGTGGAACTGAACTCCATGAACATCCGCATCACCGAGTCGCTCAACATCGAGAACGAGATAAACAACTACCGCGCACAACTCAAGGACCAGAACCTGCAGGACGTGAACGCCGGCCTCTACAGCTATCAGACGGGCGTGCTCTACATCGACTTCGTGAGTGAATGCGAGAAGCTGGGCGACTACATCATCAACGTGGTGCAGGCTGGCAAGGGGCTAAACAACAGCGACCCCGAACGCAAGGAATAACGCCCGCCGGCAGAGAGATTTTGGCAGAATTATTTGCACAAAACATTTCTTTCCACTATATTTGTAATAGCAAACAGCGATTATTGACATAGCCACATCAGTTCGATCGGGATACTCATCAAATAAATCTTGAAACCGAGAAAGCACCGAACCACCAATGGCGTGCCGCTATCCCTCGGGATTGGGCGGATTACAAAGGTGGGGAGGCACTCAAAACCTATTTTTTCGGAGTTTCATCACATCACTGGTGTGGTTTTACATAAAGAGGGAAGCACTTATCCGTGCTTCCCTCTTTTTTCGTGGGGCTGTGTCAGAATTCAATTCATCGAACTCGCGTTATTCACCGTTGTACACACCCATAAAGAAGACAGCACCCGTGCTACGCTCCACAATACCATAAAGGAAAGGATGGTCGGCCCGGAACACCGCCTGCTTGATTGGCGCGCCAAACGTGTACTGATCACCCCATGTTGCTGCCGCAGCCTTCGTGCCTTCCTCGTTCACCTCGATAACAGCATTCTGAAAAACATATAATTCTTTGGAATCGTCTGTCACGGGGAACATCTTCGGGAACCTGGAGGAAACAGAGGCCAGCCCGCCGATGCTCTCTTCGCCGAACCACACATCCTGCAGACTCTTCAATTCCGTCCGCGTCTTGAATTTGGGCAGATAGAGGTCCACTTCCACTCCGGACTGCATGGCTTTCAAGTCAGGCCATTCCTGTTTTGCCAGCAACGCCCCGATGCCATCCGGCTTCACGGGCAACACGACCACCATGTTCCACGAACCGTTGCCGTAGGGGATTGCCACAGCCTGATAATCCTCCGTCTCGGCATACCCGGTATTCCTTTTGGAATGCATCATTTCCACATCCGTTTCCTCCCCGTTTCCTGCCAGGAAAGGCTGTGTGGTGGTGTTCTTCGCCTCGAAGGGTTCATACCACAATCCATTGAAGTAGATGGTGTTCATCAGCAACGCCTTGCCGGCCATTTCCTCATTCTCTTCAAGGGCCTTGGGAATCATGCCATGCGTTTTCCCGCTCACCCATTGATTGATATGGCTTATGGCTTCCGCATCCGGCATGTTCACGTTTTCCACATAAGCCTGATAGCTTTGTTTCATCTGCTCCACAAAGTCGGGAAGGAAGGTTCCGCCGTTCACCGTGAACAGGGCATTCTCCGTCTCCACCGTGGTGCGCTTATCCAGATTTTCACTTGTGGTGTTTAACGTACGGTAATACGCGTTTACGGCTTCCGTGCTGACGTCCTCGTCCAGACACAGCGTCGCAAGAATCTTCCGGGCCGTAGCCTCATCGGCACCGTTCAGCAACATCCCCAATTCGTACCCCATACTCATCGGGGAGAAGAACAGCGACTTGCTATCGTCCTGCTCATATAACTGCTTGGCCGTGCGCAAGGCGAAAGCGTTGCTCTGCGCCACCATATTCTGCTGGTCCGCGCTCACCTCTATCACACCGGGCTTCCACTCCCTCTCCCAACCGGTTGTCTTGGGATTTGCGTCCTCGCTCTCACACGCTGTCAGCATCCCGGCCGCAGCAAGTAGCACAAACGATAACAACTTTAATGATTTCATAGATTAACAAGTTTAACGTTTTAATCACATTTTAAGATAAACAAATATATATATAATATTTTTGTGCACCCAACAGCCGGGCATACCTTTAACTTGTTTTAACTTATCTTAAACACCTGTGGCCGGCATCCACCCCCAAAAAACATCGTGATGTTTTCAAAAAACATGAACATCTTTTTCAAAAACATCCGCATGTTTTCATCAAAACATGCGGATGTTTTTATTCACCCATGCAGACACAAAAAAAATCACCCGAAAGTTGCACGCTTCCGTTTTTTTTTTACCTTTGCAGCGCACTTTAAAACAACCAAAAAAATGAGACTTTTCCTCCTCATCTGGCTCGGCATCGTGGCTTTCACCTATCTGGTGATGTTGTGCGATGTCATTTACTACAACCGGAAAGCACGCCTCCTCTGGAAATCATTTGTGCAGAACATCGTGGAAGAGGAGGATTAGCCTTTTGGAGGCAGGGGGGGTGAAAAAAACATTGTGCCTTGTAGTTTTTTTCACGGCCTTTGCGTCTAAAGGGCAGAATGCTTTCACGAAAGAAAAAAAATGAGAGGCCAACAAAATACATTGTCAATGAAAAATTTTCTTGAAGCACGGCATATCACCAAACGATATGCCAACCATGTGGCACTGAGCGACGTGAGCATCTCGGTGCCCGCCGGACAAATCTTCGGGCTGCTCGGGCCCAACGGAGCGGGCAAGACCACGCTCATCCGCACCCTCAACCGCATCACCATGCCCGACGAGGGTCAAATCCTCTTCGACGGCCACGCCCTCTGCCCCGCCGACATCCACAATATCGGTTACCTGCCCGAAGAACGCGGACTCTACCGCAAGATGAAGGTGGGCGAACAGGCCATTTATCTGGCCCAGCTGAAGGGGCTTTCGAGCAAGGAAGCCAAGGCGCGGCTGACCGAGTGGTTCGAACGCTTCGACATCATGCCCTGGTGGAACAAGAAACTGGAAGAGCTGTCCAAGGGCATGCAGCAGAAGGTGCAGTTCATCATCACCCTGCTCCACCGGCCCCAACTGCTCATCCTGGACGAGCCTTTCTCGGGCTTCGACCCCGTCAACGCCCAGCAACTCAAGCAGGAAATCCTGCGCCTGCGCGACAACGGCCACACCATCATCCTCTCCACCCACAACATGGAGAGCGTGGAGCAGATGTGCGACACCATAGCCCTCATCAACCACTCGCAGGTGGTGTTGGGGGGAGAGGTGGACGACATCCGCCGCCAACACCGCACAGGCCTGTTCCAGGCCACCCTGCACGAGGGCACCCTCGCCGGAGAGCCGGGGCTGTATGAGGTGGAGCCCGCCGAAAGCCGCCACGGAGAACACAACTATCTTATCCGCAACACGGGCGGACTGGCCAACAGCGACCTCTGCATCCGGCTGGCCCGGCAGGCACAGCTGGTGAGCTTCTGCGAGAAACTGCCCACGATGAACGAGGTGTTCCTGAAAGTGGTGGGCGAGAATGCCAAATGGTCTGACCAGCAAATCGAAAACAAGCAAGACAAATGAACAAGATACTCATCGTCATCCGCCGCGAATACCTGCGGCGCGTAAACAAAAAAAGCTTCATTCTGCTCACCATCCTATTGCCCGTGCTCATGGTGGGCATCGTGGCCGTGCCCATCTGGCTGGGCGGCATCAGCAGCGACAAGCAGCAGACCGTGGCCATCGTGGACGACACGCAACAGTACGCACAGGCCTTCCGGGACACCCCCGACTACCACTTCATCCGGACCACATCCCCGGAAGAGCAGTTCAAAAGCGAAGACAACGAGGTGGAAGCCGTGATCTGTATCCGGCCAAGCGACAGGCCCAACATGCCCGACGTGAAGATATACAGCCGCCAGGAGGTGCAGGGCATGTTGCTCAACACCGTGAAGCAGACCGTCAACGCCATCGTGCAGCAAAAGAAACTGGAAGCCTCGGGCGTGGAAAACCTGGAGCAGATTCTGGCCGACCTGAGCCAGCCCGTGGACATCGGCACCTACAAATGGACGGAAGACGGGGCACAGCAAAGCTCCAACACAGGCATTGCCATGGCGTCGGGCTTCCTGCTCACCTTCCTTATATACCTGTTCGTACTTTCCTACGGATCCATGGTGATGCAGAGCGTCATCGAGGAAAAGACGGGGCGCATCGTAGAGATTATGGTCAGCAGCGTGCGGCCCTTCCAACTGATGATGGGCAAAATCATCGGCATCATGCTGGTGGGCCTCACCCAGATGGCCGTCTGGGGAGTCTTCCTGGCCCTCTTCCTCTCGCTGGGCGGACAGATCAAAGGCATCTCGGGCAGCGACATCGCCGACATGTTCGCCGCCGTCCAGGGGCTGCCCCTGGCAGAGATGGGCATCATGTTCCTGCTGATGTTCCTGGGCGGCTTCCTGCTCTACGCCAGCTTCTTTGCCGCCGTGGGCGCCAGCGTCAACGAGCAGGAGGACAGCTCGCAGTTCGTCATGCCCGTGATGCTCGTCATGATTTTTGCCATCTATGCGGCCATGGCAGCCATGGAGAACACCAACGGCCCGCTGGCCTTCTGGGCAAGCATCTTCCCGCTCACCTCACCCGTGGTGATGATGGTCCGACTCCCCTTCGGTGTGCCCTTGTGGCAAGAGTTGCTGAGCCTGGCCCTGCTCTTCGCCACCAGCGTGCTGATGGTGGGCGTCGGTGCCAAAATCTATCGCATCGGCATCCTCATGTACGGCAAGAAACCTTCGCTCAAGGAAATCGGCAAGTGGCTGAGATACTAAACCACAAGAAAAAGGCGCCGGCCCCTTTTCGGGGGGCCGGCGCCTTTTTCCGTGCAGACGAGCAGAACTAAATACTGAAATCCAGGCAGGTGCGCTGCACGGTGAAGGGTTTTACCAGATTGTCGGCCACAGCCACGTGGGCGGGGTGCGCGGCATAGCCCTTCAGGGCCTCGAAGCTTTCCAGCGTAGCGTCGAGCATCACGTCGCAGTTGCTTGTGGGCAACGCCTGTTCGCCACCATAGACGCGGATGTCCAGCAGGCCGGGCACCCGGCCTTTCAAATCCTCCAGCCCCTGCTTGATTCCGCGTATTGCCAACAGCTTCTCATCCCCTTGAAGTTCAGGATTCAACGTCCACAGAATAATGTGTTTTACCATAATCGTACGAATGTGTTGAAAATTGTTCGTGGCAAAGTTAATCGTTTTTTCCCAAATCTGCCACTCATTTGCCCAATATCACCATGCCGCCCTATTGCTCATGTGGAAGAATTTCTCTACCTTTGCACTTGCTAAACGATTAGTAAGATAATTTAAACATTAAATTAAAACACATATAGTATGAGACAAGAATGGAGAGGTTTTAAAGGAACCAAGTGGACAGACGAGGTAAACATCCGTGAATTTATCCAGAACAACTATACTGCCTATGACGGCGACGAGAGCTTCCTGGCCGCCCCCACAGAGGCCACCAACACCCTGTGGGGCAAGTTGCAGGAACTGCAGCATGAGGAGCGTGCCAAGGGCGGCGTGCTGGACATGGAGACGGAAGTGGTGAGCAGCATCACCGCCTACGGCCCCGGCTACATCAGCGAGGAGCTGAAGGACCTGGAGAAGGTGGTGGGTCTGCAGACCGACAAGCCCCTGAAGCGTGCCTTCATGCCCTACGGCGGCATCAAGATGGCCGAGCAGGCCTGCACCACCTACGGCTACACTCCCAACCCCGAGCTGCACAAGATTTTCACCGAATATCACAAGACCCACAATGAAGGTGTGTTCGACGCCTACACCGACGAGATGAAGCTCGTGCGCCACAACCACATCCTCACCGGTCTGCCCGACACCTACGGCCGCGGCCGCATCGTGGGCGATTATCGCCGTGTTGCGCTCTATGGTATCGACTTCCTGATTGCCGAGAAGCAGAAGGACCTGCAGTTCATCGGCGACGGCACCATGACCGAGGAGGTTATCCGCCTGCGCGAGGAGGTGTCCATGCAAATCAAGGCCCTCAAGCAGATGAAGGTGCTGGGCAACATCTATGGCTTTGACATCAGCCAGCCCGCCAAGAACGCCCGCGAGGCCGTGCAGTGGCTCTATCTGGGCTACCTGTCCGCCATCAAGACCCAGAACGGCGCAGCCATGTCTGTGGGCCGCGTGTCCACCTTCCTGGACATCTACATCCAGCGCGACCTGCAGGAGGGCACCCTCACCGAGAGCGAGGCTCAGGAACTGATCGACCACCTGGTGATGAAGTTCCGCATGGTGAAGTTCGCCCGCATCCCTTCCTACAACCAGCTCTTCTCCGGCGACCCCGTATGGGCAACCCTCGAGGTGGGCGGTCTGGGCCAGGACGGCCGTTCCATGGTAACGAAGAACGACTTCCGTTTCCTCCACACACTGGAGAACATGGGTCCCAGCCCCGAACCCAACCTCACCGTGCTCTACAGCAGCCGCCTGCCCAAGACCTTCAAGCACTATGCCGCCAAGATCAGCGTGACCACCAGCTCCATCCAGTACGAGAACGACGACGTGATGCGTCCCGTGTGGGGTGACGACTACAGCATCTGCTGCTGCGTGAGCGCCACACAGACCGGTAAGGAGATGCAGTTCTTCGGCGCACGCGCCAACCTGGCCAAGTGCCTGCTCTATGCCATCAACGGCGGCGTGGACGCCAAGACCCGCGAGCAGTGCGGCCCCGCCTATCGCCCCATCGAAGGCGACGAACTGAAGTACGAGGAGTTCATGCCCCGCTTCGAGGCCATGATGGAGTGGCTGGCCGGCGTATATGTGAACACGCTGAACCTCATCCACTACATGCACGACAAGTACTTCTATGAGGCTGCCGAGCTGGCCCTCATCGACACCGACGTGCGCCGCACCTTCGCCACCGGTATCGCCGGATTCAGCCACGTGGTGGACAGCATCAGCGCCATCAAGTACAGCAAGGTGACCATCGTCCGCGACGAGACGGGCTTCCCCGTCGACTTCAAGACCGACGGCGAATTCCCCCGCTATGGCAACGATGATGACCGCGCAGACGAGATCGCCGTATGGTTGCTGAAGACCTTCATGAACATGATCAAGAAGCACCACACCTACCGCAACAGCGAACCCACCACCAGCATCCTGACCATCACCTCGAACGTGGTTTACGGCAAGTACACCGCCGCCATGCCCGACGGACGCCGCGCAGGCGCTCCCCTCAGCCCCGGTGCCAACCCCAGCTACGGCGCAGAGAAGAACGGTCTGCTGGCCTCGCTGAACTCGCTGACCAAGCTGCCTTACGAGTATGCGCTCGACGGCATCTCCAACACCCAGACCATCAGCCCCAGCGCCCTCGGCCACACCGAGGAGGAGCAGGCCAACACCCTGGTGAACGTGATGGACGGTTACTTCGACAAGGGTGCCCACCACCTGAACGTGAACGTGTTCGGCGTGGACAAGCTCATCGACGCCATGGAGCATCCCGAGAAGCCCGAATATGCCAACTTCACCATCCGTGTGAGCGGCTACGCCGTGAAGTTCATCGACCTGACCCGCGAGCAGCAGGAAGACGTGATTGCACGTCAGGCTCACGAGCGTCTGGCATAATCCCAAGCACATCCGCAACGGGCGCACCGGTATTCCCACCGATGCGCCCGTTTCCTTTCACCTTATCATATACACATCCCCATGGCAACACTTCGCGTACACAGCACCGAGAGCTTCGGCTCCGTAGACGGACCCGGCATCCGCTTCATCATTTTCCTCAAAGGCTGCGCCATGCGCTGCCAATACTGCCACAACCCCGACACTTGGGCCAAAGAGGGCGCCGAGCTTATCGACTCGGCCGACCTGTTGCAACAGGCCCTGCGCTACAAGGCCTACTGGGGTGAGCAGGGAGGCATCACCGTGAGCGGGGGCGAGGCTCTGCTGCAGATGGAGGCACTCACCGAGCTGTTCACCCAGGCCAGAACCTTAGGCATCAACACCTGCCTGGACACCTGCGGCCAGCCCTTCCGCGAAAGTCCCGCATACATCGAAAAGATGGACCGGCTGATGGCCGTCACTGACCTGGTTCTGCTGGACATCAAGCACATCGACAGCGAAGCCCACAAACGCCTCACGGGGCATCCCAACGAAAACATCCTGGCCTTTGCCCGCTATCTCAGCGACAGGCAGGTGCCCGTATGGATACGCCACGTGCTGGTGCCCGGCATCACCGACAGCGAGGAACAGCTGACCCGCCTGGCCGCCTTCATCCGTTCGCTGAGCAACGTGCAGAAGGTGGAGGTGCTGCCCTACCACACCCTGGGCGTATTCAAGTGGAAGGAACTGGGGCTTACCTACGAGCTGGACGACATACCCACGCCCACCCGGGAACAGATAGCCCGAGCCGAAACCATCATCAACAGCAAACCATGAGAAAGCATCTACTCATCCTCGCCGTCACCCTGCTGGCCACGAGCACACCCCACGCCGCAAACCTTACCCACGACGATGAGCTGGAGGGGGGATTGCTCACCTCCTTCGCCAACCGCGCCATGGAGCGTGCCATGAAGCGACAGACTGCAGACAGCATCCCCATGCACAAGCGGTTAGGACGCGACCTCACCGACTGGGTGTCGGCTCCGAAAATCGGAGCGTATTACACGGGAGGCTACAAATACAGTTCCGAGAAAGGGAAGCACGGAGGACCAGGCTTCACCACCCGCCTGATACGTGCCTATGTCAGCGGCACCCTGCTGAAACATGTGGACTATCGCATACAAATGGAACTGCAGAACACCGTCCACCTGAAGGATGCCTACATCGAATACCGCCGGTTCCAACCCGCACGCATCAAGATGGGGCAGTTCAAACGTCCCTTCGGCTTCGAGAATCCCATGAACCCCTGGGATGTGGGACTGGCCGACTACAGCCAGTTGACAAAAAAGATGACGGGCTTCAGCGACCACACCGTTGTCGAATATAACGGAAACAACGGCGGACGCGACTTGGGACTGCAGGTGCAAGGTGATTTTCTGAGCGTGGGACGCAATGGGAAGACCCATCCGCTGTTCCACTACCAGGTGGGGGTGTTCAACGGACAAGGCATCAACACCACCGACGCCAACGGTGACAAGGACCTCATCGGCACACTCCAGCTGCAACCTGTGAAAGACCTTTACATCGGCGTTTTCGCCTGGAGCGGCAGTTATCGCAGCCAGGGCGTCACGGCCTATCGGCGCCGCTGGGCGGCAGGCCTGAACTGGAACCACAAAGGATGGCAGGCCCGCACCGAATATGCCCACCACCGCGGCCTTACGCTATCCGACATCCTGACCCTGCCCGCCGGGGAACGGACCTATCACAACCGGTTCCGTCATGGCGAAGCCCAAGCCTGGTATGCCCTGCTGGGCGTGCCCTGCACCCCATGGATGAACATCGTGGCCAAGTGGGATTGCTACACGCCTGCCGGTCCTTGGTCGGATCGCAACGAAATCCTCAGCCTGTCGCCCAACTTCCGCCTGCACAAAGACCTCATGTTCAACCTGCAGTGGAACTTCGTCAACGACCATGCCGCCAAACGTCACCACCACGAACTCTGGTGTATGGCTTGGGTGAGAATCTGATTCCATCAAACTCACATAGAAAAATATCTGAGAATATCAAAATAAATGCCGCAGCGTTTTTCCTTGTTCGCTGCGGCATTTACTTTACCTGTCTGAGAGGGTGGTCAAAAATCCTTGTCCACCTCGTCCCATTCTTGGCTGGGCGGACAAATGCGGATGAGGTCGAAGTCGTCTATCCAATAGGCGGCATCGGCCTTGCGGATGCCCACCTGCTTGAAATAAGAACCCAGCGTGCCGCGGATAACAATGAAACGTTGGAAGCTGCCGGGCTGAAAGGCAAGGGAGTAACGCAACTGCATCTCGCTGCCGGAGAGTTCTACGGCAATACAATCCGCTGGGTCGCTACACTGCGGATCGTTGCTGAGCAGGATGTTATGCTCATATTTTGTGGGTACGTCAAACAAGGCGTTTTCCATACTTTCTATCGTACTACCCACCGCGTATCCCATCACCCATACCGACTCGCCGTAGGGCAGGTCGCCGCCCAGAAGCAAGGACGAGGGTGTATAAGGTTTTGCCTGTGTGCCTTCTCCGTGCCCCTGCGGCACCACGACCTCGATGTTTTCCTCCTGCTCTTCGTCGGAAAAATCGTTCATCTCACAGGCCGACAGCAAGCATACAGCACACAGCATCCGGAATCTCCATTTACTCATAAGACAAAGATAACTAAAAGAAACGGAAAAGCAACACGGCAAACATGGCAAATAACAAAACGGCAAGCCACAGGGGCCACAAACGCAGGAACCGATAGGGGCGGTCCTGCACAAGAGAACCGTATGGGCAGCGCTCCTCCGCCCGTAAAACGGCAACAAAGAACAGGGCGCTCAGATAGACCAGCACCACCTGAAAGGCCGACAGACTGAGGTCGACAGAGGCCAAGAGCGGGACGGAGGCCACCCAACGCATCAAGCCATGCTGCATACCGATGAAAAAGGACAACAGAGGAGCCATCATCTTGCCCGCCAACAGAGCCAGCAAAGCCAGATAAAGAATGCAGGTGGCCAGTAGGATATACAATGGGCTGAGCAGGATCGACGAGAGGCTGAGCGTGTGGAAATAATAGACCGCCAGCGGCGTGCAGCCCAACTGCGCCGACAACGAGAGGGTCACGCCATTACAGAACCAACGCACGGGCAGGCTCCTCTCCGCCCACTTTCCGTTCACCCGATAAAACAGGAAGATGCCCGCCACGGCGGAGAAAGACAACTGAAAGCTCACGCTCCACAACGCCGAGGGCGAAAAGAACAATATGGCCAGGGCGGCAACACCCAAAGTGTGCCAGGAGGAGAAGCCCGACTGGCGCACCAGGCCGGCCGTCATCAGGCTCACCATCACCGCCGCACGCACCAGCGAGGGCGAGCAACCGGTCAACACGACGTAGACCCACAGTAGCAGAACGATTGCGCCGCCCACCCATCGGCGCGGCCCGGGCCAGGTGAGAAGACGCAGAAGCAGAGCATTGAGCAGGAGAAACAGTACACCCACATGCAGGCCGCTAAGCGCCAGCACATGACTTGCTCCCACCTGATTATACAAGGTACGCAACCCGGCGGACAAGTCCTGCCTTCTGCCCAGCAACATGGCTTGCACCAGTGTGTCGTCATCTGCGGACAATCCCAAGGCATGGATGCGGAGACCCAATGCCTCGCTCCAGCCTGCGGAAGCACGCAGAAGGCCATCGGGCACCAAAGAGAAGTCGGGAAACAAGGCTCTCAGATGGCCGGCCATCACAAACATCAGGCAGGAAAGCACCGCCGCAACAGCGCGTGACCGACGTCCCTGCACGGATGCCCACAGCCCCAACATCAGGGCCACCAGCAGACTCAATGACAGAAGAGGGGACAACACCACGTGCCGGGTACTCAGGATACCCAGCCCGAAGCACACAGACCATACAAGAAAGGTGAGTCGCCCCACCCTAACTCAGCGACTTGAGCAGCGCAACCTTTTCAGCCGGATTTTCCGCCCGGAACACGTAGGAACCCGCCACCAGGATGTCGGCACCCGCTTCGGCCAACATCTTGCCTGTGGTCTCGTTCACACCTCCGTCCACTTCGATGAGTAAGGGATGGTCGGCTTCGTCAGCCATTTCGCGCAACCGGCACACACGTTGCACGGCAGCAGGAATAAACTTCTGACCTCCGAAACCGGGGTAGACACTCATAATCAGAACCATATCCAGCAGGGGAACCAACGGGCGAAGCACATCGACCGGTGTGTCGGGACTGATGGTGATGGCCGTAGGGAAGCCTTTCTGGCGCACCAGTTGCAAAAGAGCCACCGGGTTTTTCGTGGCCTCGTAGTGGAAATTGAAATAACGCACCCCGGGAATCTTCGCCACGCGGTCAAGGTAGCTCTCGGGATTCACCACCATCAGATGCACATCCAGCGGCTTGCGACACAAGGGGGCCACGCCTTCCATCACGGGGAAGCCGAAGGAAAGGTTGGGCACGAACACGCCATCCATCAGATCCAAATGGAGGAAATCGGCCTCACTTTGGTTGAACCACTGCATCTCACGCTCCAGATTTCCGAAATCTGCAGACAAAAGGGAGGGGGAAACTAACATTGTACAGGCCGGGATTGATAGGTTCGCGCAAACTCCTTTATGAAATCCAACGTCGCCTTGCGCGGACTCGGTTGAAGGGAAGTCAATGAAGGTAGAGGTTTCATCATAGGCTCTGTTTTCCTGTTTGTTATACTAAGATAACGGACGAAACACACGATTATTGCACTTCGGGGTGTTCTTTTTCGGTCGCATGTTTGCTGAAAACGAAAAATTTTCGTTACTTTGTACTCATAGTATCAGCAAAAGCAAAAAAAAGAAAAAGAACATCTGCCTATCGAAACACTCTACTCCTAACAAAAAGAACACATTTATGGAGAAGTATGCCAAGCACACTGATGATGAGTTGGTGGCATTGTACCAGGATGGCGATTATAAAGCTTTTGATGAGTTACTGGCCAGAAGCCAGGATCGCGTTTACCAATACCTATATTTCATGCTCAACAACGAAGACGCCGCCAACGACGCCTTCCAGGACACGTTCGTGAGGGCCATCATGGCACTTCGCGAGGGACGCTACAAGCAGAACGGCCAGTTTCTGCCGTGGCTGCTGCGCGTGGCCCGCAATCTGGTAATCGACCGGTTCCGCGGACAGCGAACCCGCCGCACCACTCCGCTGGAGATAGAGGACGCACAAGGCGAAAGCACCATCGACGTGCTCAACACTGCGGCATACAGCGAGCCGGACGTGGAGATGGCCACCGTGCTAAGCGAATCTGCCGACGATGTGAAGATGATGATCAACCGTCTGCCCGAGGAGCAGCGCGAAGTGGTGATCATGCGCTATTACCAGGAACTGAGCTTCAAGGAGATTGCCGACCTGACGGATGTAAGCATCAACACCGCACTGGGCCGTATGCGCTACGCCCTGACCAACCTGCGCCGCATGGCCGCCCACCGCAATCTGTATTTAGCCGTGTAAGCTGACAAGGCGGCACCAAAGAAATAGCCGCCCCCTTTGGGCACAGCCCCGTATGTTGACGGAAAAAACGCCGCAATGTTTAAAAAAAACGCCGCGGCGTTTCGATTCATGCGCCGCGGCGTTTTTCCCTAAATATGCAGATGTTTTGGGGTTGCCCGCAAGTGGGTGACGGAATCAACCGGCACAACCCCTATATTCCCTTTGGCTCTTCTTAATCCAGCACCACCAGCTCATACTTCTGGCTTCCCATGCCTAAGGCCTCGGCATGCTCCAGGGTGTGCATGCCGTGGCGGCTGTCGATGCGCTCGATCAGGTGCACCTTGCCCTCATCCTCGGAACTGCGCACCAAATCCGTACAGGCGCGGTCAAGAGCCACGGGGTCCAGCGAGGCCAGGATGCCGATGTCGGCCATCTGAGGGTCGTGGGGATGAGAGTCGCAGTCGCAATCCACCGACAGGTTGTTGGCCACGCTGATGTAAAGAATCTTGTCGCCACTATGGTCGGCCACGGCCTTTGCGGCCTCGGCCATCGACTCCAGGAAATCATCCTGCTCGGGCTTGCCCCAATCCGTGGTGCTGGTTCCCGCCGAATGGATATAACGCTTGCCGTTGGACGAGGCGATGCCGATGGACATGTTCTTGATGGCCCCGCCGAAGCCTCCCATGGCATGCCCTTTGAAGTGCGACAGGATGATGGTGAAGTCATAGTCCGGGAAATGCGAGCCCACGATGTCGCGGGTCAGGTGCTTGCCGCCTTCCAAAGGGAGCTCCACCTCTCCCTCGGCATCCATGATGTCCACGGGGGCGATGGCCGTGAAGCCGTGGTCTTCGGCTGTCTTGCGGTGCGACTCGGTGTCGCCACGTCCGCCGCCGTATGCCGTGTTACACTCCACGATGGTACCGTTCACCTTCTTCACCAGGTCCTCAATCAGTGCCGGTTGCAGGAAGTTGTGGCCGCCGGGCTCTCCGGTGGAAATCTTCACGGCCACCTTACCCGTGGCCTCGCGACCCAGGGCTTCGTAGATTTTCACGAGGTTCTCGGAATTGATTTCCTTGTACATATACACTTTCGAGATGAGGGCCTGCGTACTGTCAGCCTCGGATGCTTCGAGCCGGTTGCCCTTGTTTGCGGTGCAACTCATTCCCATGCTCAGGAAGAGTGCGGCGGCGATGCCGCTCAAGATTGATCGTTTCATAGGTTGTTTGTGTTTAGAATTTTACTTGGATGCCGCCCACCACCGTAGCCCGTGGCATGGGATAGCCGGCATTGATTTCGTATTTTTGTGCCAACAGGTTCTCGCCACGCACCCACACGTCGAGCCATTTGGTGGCGGAGAAGCTGCCACGCACGTTCCACAGCACGAAGCTCTCCTGCTCGGGATGAGCACCCACGGCGGTATACAGGCCGTCGATGTACTGCACGCCCGTGGACACGCTCCAGCGATTGCCTGTGGTGAACAGGCCGCCCACGTAGAGTTTGTACTCGGGGGCTGCGATGACGGGAACCTTCATGTGCAGATAACTATAGTTCGCGTCCACGCTCCAGTGGCGGTTGATGCGGTAGCCGGCCTGCAGCTCCACGCCGCAGTTGTCCACCTCGCCGGAGTTTTGGTTCAGCTGACCCGAACCGTTGGGGTTCGGCAAACGCATAATCAGGTTTTTCCCGTCAATGTAAAAGAGGTTAAGTCCACAGTCCAGCCGGCCATTGAACAGAGATTGCGACAACGCAATCTCGTAGTTCCACATCGACTCGGGCTTCAAATCGGGATTCTGCGGCGGAAACATATACATCTCGCGCAGTATCGGATAGCGGAAGCCCTTCGAGGCCGAGGCTTTCAGCTCCAAAGCGTGGGGCAAATGTATGGCCATTCCGGCCTGGGGCACCCACTCCGTGCCCACACGCGAGTGGTTGTCCACACGGACACCTGCGTTCAGGGTGAGCCGCCGGCCCAGGTCCTGCCGGAATTCGACGTAGCCTGCCAGCTCGTCCTCATGCTTGTCCACCAGGTCGCGCCGTGTGCCTGCCCGGTCGCCCGCCACGTATTGTGTCCAGGCCTCTCCGCCGTAGCGGAACCAGTCGAAGCCGAACAGCGTACGGTTTCCCTTGAAGAAGCGGGTACTTTGATAGAGCGAGAGGCCCATCATGTTGTCTTTGGAATGGAAACGTCCGTCCTGCGATGTCTCTCCCAGGCTCGGGGTGTAGCCGTCGTTGACCCAATGCTTGCCCCAATTGTAGAAGAAGCTCAACGCGCCGGATGTGCGGTCATAGGTGTTGGTCATCGCAAGGGAGGAAACACCTCTCGTGACACGCTGGTCGCCGTCCACCAAAGGAGCGGACACCGGACCGGGATAAGAGGCATTGAAGTGGGTCACGTTCACGTCGGCGTATGCGTTCCAATGCTCTGTAATGTCATAACCCGCCTTGGCATAACCGCCACCCTGCTCGAAACCCATGTCGCGGCGATGCCCGTCGGTGCGGTTGTAGGAAGCGCTGACCACCGAGGAGAAACGGCCCTTGCGAATCAGATTCGTGGCTTCGGTCTCCAAGGTGTTGAACGAGCCGTATCCGGCGCGGAGGCGGGTGTTCACCCCGTCCGCGTGCTGCCTTCGCGTCACGATATTCACCACGCCGCCCATCGCGTTCGAGCCATAGAGCACGGAGGCCGGTCCCCTCAGCACCTCCACCTTGTCGGCCAGCAAGGACTGGTAGGCATCCGAGACGGGATGCCCGAAGATGCCCGCATACTGAGGATGGCCGTCAATCAGCACCATCATCTGCGCCGTGCCACCGCTCAGGCCGCGAAGCGATATGCCCCCGGCGGCTCCGTCCGACACGCCATAGCCCATGATGCCGCGGGACGTGGTGAAGAGTCCCGGCACGTTCTCGGTGAGCACAGGCAGCAACGACGGCTGCATGCTCTGTTCAATCTTCCGGCGGCTGACCACGGCAACGGTCTGTGACAAATGCCGCGCGTCCGTGGCATTGCGGGTGCCGGTCACCACCACCTCGTCCATCTCGTGCATGCCGGTGCTGTCGGCAGCCTCCTGCGCCCGGCTTCCGCCCGGCACGAGCGAAGCGGCACACAGCAGGATGATGCCCAATCCCGAAAACATTCTGTTTCTCATACGCTCAATGTCTTCACAAAACTTCGGACATGCGGCAGGAACAAGTCCGCCGTCCATATCATCTGCAAAAATAATAAATTATCCCGAACCACGATGTTTTTCCGGAGCGTCATTCCAATTTGTCATATTCCTCGTCCGTCACAGGTTCGAGCCACTCGTTCAACGTCTTCTCGCCGGCAGTCTCCTCCGCCCACACCTCCTTGGCGATACGGAAGCCCGCCCAGGCGTTGGGCCAGCCGGCATAGAAGGCGGCCTGGGTGAGCAAGGCCGCAATCTCCGCCCTCGTGATGCCGTGTTTCTTGCCCAGTTCCAAGTGGGAACGGAACGAGGAGTCCACCAGTCCCTTGCCCAGCAGGATGGAGATGGTGACCATGCTGTGGTCGTGCAGGCTCAGCGTATGGTCGTTCCACACGGCATCGCCGAACAGGACCTGATCGTTCAGTTCCGCAAATTTGGGGGCGAAGTCGCCCAGGTGGTCGTGTCCGGCCGTCTGTTCTATCTTTTCCTGTGCCATAACATGAAGTGCCAAGATGTTGAAGAGTAATGAAAGAATAAACTTGTTCATGAGTTCAAGGATTGATTATTAGGGGGGGGCACAAAATTCTCCGGCTTTCCGGTATCATTCCGTGCTGCGAAAATACAGGGTTTCTTTCAATTTCGGAGTATACATTTTGCGGTTTTTCCTATCCAAATTACGGATTCCGCCCATCACGCCGGATGCGCCCACACAAAAAAAGAGTGCCCGATGCTCACGCACCAGACACTCCGTCATTCGTTATTAAACTAATAGCAAACGCTGTTACCAGCCTTGCTCCTCGTCCCAATCCATATCCTCCTCGTCACGGCTGAGCATTTCCCAACCGCTATTGCCGTCAACTTCCACACCGTTCTGAACAGACAGAGCGATGACTGCCTCTACATTCATATCGATGAGCGCCATGGCAGGCTTGATATATTCTTTTTTCATGTTCATATTATCTTTATACCATCAATAAATTATTTCCATTATCGTCTAAACACGGATTCCTGCACTTACTTCACAAGCACAACCTTGCCGTTGACGATGTTCAAACCCTTCTGCAACTTGCTGAGACGCTGGCCTGCCATGTTGTAGATGCCGCTGTTCTGCTTGGCCTGAGTATCCTGAACGCCCTCGATAGCGGTTGCGGTACCGTCGAAGAACAGGGCCTCGAAACGGGCTGCGCTTTCTGCGGGCAAGGTCAGATAGCACTTGTTCACCGTTGCAGTAAAGTCTGCACCCTCGGCCACGCGATAGAAGCCGATCTGACCGTCGCGGTTGGCCAGGATGTAGCTGCCGACGGGAACCTTGGTACCACTTTCCAAGACACCGGTCAGCAGGCCAGCAGTCTGGTTGGTTGTTGCAGCACCATTCGCGTAGCCGATAATCTGGTATTTCTTGCCTCTCTCTTCCTCGCTGAAGCGAACGATAAAAGGCTTGTTCTTGTTCACTCCGTCCGTGTTCTCTGTAAGCTGCAACTTTCCACCGGGAGCCGCAGAACAGGTGTAACGTGTCCATCCGGCCGGAGTTGCAAAGTTGATGGGCAGGATGATGGTGCCATACTCTGCATTAGAAGTGGTGTAGGCGACTGACAGCAAGGAGCCGTAGGAGTCTACCGCATTCTGATATGTTCTCACTATAGCCCAATTGGCCAAAGCGGCATACATATCCTGCACTTTTGCCTGTGTCGCATCTGCAGCAGCCAAGTTCAGCTTGTCCTTATACGTATTGATTACATTGTTTATATCACGGGGAGAACCAAACTCGGTCGGAGAAATAATAGCCTGTGCATCTGCTTCGATGTCAATCGGTTCCACACCGCTCACATCCTCATTTGCCTTGGGATTGGCGGAATAATACGTGGCGCACAACTCACTAAGCTCTTCGTCTGTTGCGTTTACTTCCGTAATATAATAATGTGCATTGTCGCCATACCAATAGTTCACATTGCCCTTATTGCCATTCGAGCCCTCACAGTTCACCTGTGTACCGCCAAAGAAGATGTTCCACTTAGCCGCTTCGGTTTCCGTGGCATCGGCAAACGGTGCGTAGGTGAATTTTTTCTCCTTGCCGGTTCCAATCTTAGCCGTAGCCGCTTGTCCGCTGGGAATATTCTGGGGATACATGCCTGCATAGACGTTCTTCAAATAGGAATTGTCTCCGTCCTGCTCATACTGCCAGATAAGAGAGGGGTCTTCTTCGTTTTCAGCTTGGTGCTTCATGTTCAGGGTATAGCCGTCAATACCCAGGAAAGAACCTTGTGCGGTGTTCTTGATGCGATAATACTTCCCGACGACAAAGTCATGACGGACATATTGAGCCTTGCAGGCAGTCAAAGCCTCCTGTGCCTCCTCAATTGAAGAAGCATCGGCTAACAATCCCTCAGCAGCGGTCAAAGCGGCTTGGTTCTCCTGCGGCACATAATACTGTCCGAAATTATCACCGACACTTATCTTTTTCCATGCAGCATATTCTCTTTGGAAGATATCGGTGCTAACTTCCTCTACGCAGATACCGGAACCCAAATCTCTTCCATTCCAATAGCACAACGCATTTGCGGAATTATAGCTCTGACGATTAAAAGCATAAGCAGTTGCTGTCGGATGCTCAACATAGAAGGCACCCGCGCTGGCGTTGTTATGCGTCGGCCGCTTCAGAATCCATGTCGTATTGCCGGTAGCATTTGCTTCTACTACCATGCGAGCCAGTTCACTGGCGTTTTTGTCTCCTGTAGGAGCGGTAGGTGCTGACAAGATATAAGTTTCGCCTGATGCTCTATTGACAATTTTGTAGCCTTCGTAAGGATCGGAACCGATGAATGCCCAAAGGTATGCATTGTAAGCATCACCGGTTGTGGCTTCTACCACAGCCTTATTATCCGCAGCCTTGATATAATCCACACCGCTCTCATACTTCAAGTATGTTCTGCTGTTATCGTCGCGGATGTTCATGTAATACCAATGATTAATAGAAGAGTAGTCGGTAGCGGCAACAAAGGGGAGTGTTCCCACGGTGACATTGATATCGACATTTACCTGTCCATCTCCATCTTCGTCTGCGACTACGCCCTCAGGTTTAGACGCTACCAAACCCAAAGGCTGAGAAGAAAGGTTTACGTCAGGATAAGTTTGCCCAACATACACACTGGTTGTCTGTGTCCCTTTCTCCACGCCATTATACTTAAATGTGTATGTCACAGTAACAGGAGTTATTGAAGGTGTAAGAATCCAGCAACTGCCGTTATCGGAACCTGCACCGTTCTGATACAAGCCAACGGTTATATTGTCATTGTCATTGGGATTATAATCCGCACCACCAAACCAGTTCATATATTTTGACGCTACACCGGAAGTGTTGTAAGGAGCGAACTGATAGACATTGCCAATACTTCCGTTGCCATCCTGAATGGTTGCAGCCCAAGACTCTGCCTCTTCCTGACTTTCAACAAGAGTTGCTTTGTTTGTGCCATTGTCATAAGAACCAGCCTTATTATACGACAACCACTTTTGGGCCGTCACACAATAAATCTTGTAGGCCGCCTCACTACCACTGCCCGTACGGGTCCCTTCAAAGAAGGCGAACTGAGCGGCATTGGCCGTGGTCACCGTAGGACCGGATGTTCGGGTCATCCAGCGGCCATTACCGTTCTTCATGTAATACACATGCTCAGGACTTTCGACATTTGTCGAGACCTCTATGGTCTCCGTCGTCTGTGCCCACGATGCGCCGACGCACATGATCAGCAGCATCAAGATAGAAGTAATTTTTCTCATTGTAGTTTGAATAATAAAAGTATTGTTGTTTGTCTATTGCTTTTCATGAAAAGTCCTGCGGGATGCAAAAGGTATTACACACGTCATCCTCCCGTCCTGTCCTGTGCCAACGCACAGGACAGGACGGGAGGATGACGAAGGTACGTGGGCGCCACACGCGCCCGTACCTTTTATAATATATAAGTGCTTGCTTGCTTGCTTGCTTGCTTGCTTGCTTGCTTGCTAACAAAATAATCCGAACCGCCAAAGATTTCGGCGGTTATTTTCGGAAAAACTTGATTATCTGTCAGCATTGCTTAGCCTTTATGGTGTTATAAACGCAGCAAAGGTAAACACTTTTTTACTTACATCCCAATATTTTACGAAAAAAATCAGCCCAAACCCCTTATTATATTCTGCGGCAGACCATCAGCCGGGGGAAAAACAATATTTTTTTTGCCAAATTGCCGCAACGAACAATCATTTATCCGTTCCTGCAAAACTGCTGATGGCATACAGCGGAAACACGTATATCCCGTTATAGCAGCCAAAGTTTTCAAGGCCGGTGCGTATGCCATAAGCCGAATCCACAAAAAGTACCACCGCAAAGGTCGGCGGCAGTTTCCCGGTTTATACAAAAAGAGAAGGTCGGTTTATCGCTGTTCAGCTTTAAACCAACCTTTTTTGTAGCGCCTACGGGAATCGAACCCGTGTTCCATGCGTGAGAGGCATGTGTCCTAGCCGCTAGACGAAAGCGCCGTTCACTCTTTTCCGGCAAGGAAGCGGAAGCTGGGGGATTCGAACCCCCGGTACGGTAACCCGCACGTCAGTTTAGCAAACTGGTGGTTTCAGCCACTCACCCAAACTTCCTTACCAATCTTGTGCCGTTGAAGTAAGTTATTCCCTCAATTGCGATGCAAAGGTAGGTACTTTTCCTGAAACGAACAAATGTTTTTGCTGTTTTTTTGTATCTTTGTGTAGAAATACTTTTGTTATCATGAGTTCGAGAAGAAACATCAAGACGTTTTCAATAAAACATGAACATGTTTTCAAAAAACATGAGCATCTTTTTTCCCAAGCCTTGCGGGCAGCGGGAAACCATATATAAATACGTAGGAGCCAACCATCATGAACATGCCTGACCCGATGCTGCCTGCCGGCAGCCGACTGATTACTTTGCCCGTGGCCCGTGACGAGCGCGGCTCGCTCACCTTCGCCACGGCGGGACAAGAGATTCCCTTTCCCGTGCAGCGCGTCTTCTGGATTCACGACATACCCGAGGGCGCAAGGCGCGGAGGACACTGCCACAACACGTGCAGCGAGGTGGTGGTGGCCGTGAGCGGCGCCTTCCGCATGGTGGTGGACGACGGCCAAGTGAGAGGAAGCGTGCGGATGGACTCCCCCGGCCGGGGCATCCTGGTGCCGGCCGGCATGTGGTGTGAGCTGGTGGATTTCGAGCCGGGCACCGTGGTGATGGTGATGGCATCGCATCCCTACGACGCCTCGGGCTACTGCCACCGATACGAAGAATATCTAAAGATGAAAGACAAATGACTATTGTACCTTATTCCGTCAACCACAAGGAGACATGGGACACGTTCGTGCGCCAAAGCAAGAACGGCACCTTCCTGCTCCAGCGCAATTTCATGGATTACCACGCCGACAGGTTCACAGACTGCTCGCTGCTGGTGTACGACGGCGGCATCGTGGACAGCGACGGCCACGAGCAATGCTGCGGACCGGAGGGGCTGAAAGCCGTGTTCCCCGCCAACTGGGTGGAAGAGGAGCGCTGCGTCTACAGCCACCAGGGCCTGACCTACGGAGGCCTCATCTACACCTCCGCCACCACACAGGCCGAGGTGATGACGTGCATGCAGCTCATCACACGCTACTGCATCGACATGCTGAGGGCCGAGCGCATGGTGTACAAGCCCATACCTTATATATATAGTACGTGTCCGTCCGAGGAGGACCTTTACGCCATCTTCCGCCTGGGCGCCCGCCTGGTGGCACGCTCGGTAAGCTCCGTGGTGGCGCTGGACTCCCCGCTGAAGATGCGGTCGTTGCGCGTGCGGCAGGCAAAGAAGGCGCTGGAGCACAACCTCTACATCGACCGTCTGATGGAAGGCGACGGGGCGGGGCTGCACGACTTCTGGGGCCTGCTGACCGACACGCTGCAACGCCGCCACGGTGTGCGGCCCGTGCATGCGGAAAGTGAGATAAGGCTGCTCATGGAGCGCTTCCCCAAAGAGATAAAAGTGTTTACGGTGAAGCGCGAGCAGACCGTGGTGGCGGGCTGTCTGGTGTTCGTGTGCGGCCGCGTGGCCCACATCCAATACATCGCCGCGGGGGATGAGGGACGCGAGAAGGGGGCGCTGGACATGCTCTTCCGCCATCTGATCATCGACCGCTACAAGTCACTGGACTTCCTGGACTTCGGCATCAGCACCGAACAGGGGGGGCGTATCCTGAACGAGGGCCTCATCTTCCAGAAGGAGGGCTTCGGAGGACGCGCCGTCTGCTACGACTGCTACGAGATGGCGCTGGACAAGGACCTGGTGGACGCGCTCGACGGCAAGGGCGGCTACCTGGACGACAACCGCATCAAGTTTCTCTATCTGAAGAGCGTCAACGACAGTTTCGAGCCTCACCTCTCCAACGCCATCGCCGACGTGGTGCGCAGCGGATGGTATCTGCAAGGCCGCGCCGTGCGTGCCTTCGAGGAGCAGTTCGCCCACTTCATCGGGGCGAAGCACTGCGTGGGCGTGGGCAACGGGCTGGACGCGCTGAGCATCATCCTGCGTGCCTACCGCCACCTGGAAGGATGGCAGCAGGGCGACGAGGTGATCGTGCCGGCCAACACGTTCATCGCCACGCTGCTGGCCATCACCGAGGCCGGACTCACGCCGGTGTTGGCCGAGCCGTCGGCCGACGACTACCTGATTGACGTGAAGAAGCTGCCCGCGCTGATTACCGGACGCACCCGCGCCATCATACCCGTCCACCTCTACGGGCGGGTGTGCGACATGGCATCCGTCAACCTGCTGGCCAAGGAACACGGGTTGCGCGTGATAGAGGATGCGGCGCAGGCCCACGGCGCCATGCTGCAAGGCAGGCGTGCCGGCCATCTGGCCGATGCGGCGGCCTTCAGCTTCTATCCGGCCAAGAACCTGGGCTGTCTGGGCGACGGCGGCGGCATCGTCACCGATGACGACGAGCTGGCCCGCCTGTGCCGCATGATAGGCAACTACGGTTCGAGCGAGAAGTACGTACACGAGCTGAAGGGCATCAACAGCCGGCTGGACGAAGTGCAAGCCGCCGTGCTCAGCGTGAAGCTTCCCCGCCTGGACGACGACAACAGCCACCGCCGGATGCTGGCCAGGCTCTACACCGAGGAATTGGACAACCCTCTGGTCACCAAACCACGCATGCCCCGGAACAGCGAGGAGCACGTGTGGTATGTCTACCCCATCCGCTGCGCCGTGCGCGACCAGCTGAAAGAATACCTGCGCCGGCATGGCGTGGACACACAGATCCACTACCCCAAGCCCCCACACAAGCAGGGTGCCTATCCCGAACTCGGCCACCTGCAGTTGCCCGTAGCCGAGCGTATGCACCGCGAGATCCTTTCCCTGCCCATCAGCCCCACGTTGGGCGAAGGGCACATACGCCGTGTGATACAGCTGATCAACGAATTTAACGTGACCGAATGACCACCGAAGTTCTCATCTGCACCACTCTGGAGCGTCTGCACCGAGCCATCCGGGTGCCCTTACCCCCCATGCCCGGCGTCAGCTATCTGCTGAGCGTGCAGGGCGGAGAGCCGGACTACACGCCCGGGCGCCCCGACATCAGGGTGGTATGGATGCAGGAGAGGGGATTGTGCAAGAACCGCAACCTCGCCCTTTCCCGGGCGCAGGGAGACGTGTTGGTGATTGCCGACGACGACAACGAGCCGGTGGCGGAAACCATTCAAAGCGTGGCCGGCCTTTTCGAGGAACATCCCGATTGGGACATCATCCAGTTCCGCATGGCGGGAAGCGGCAAGCCGTTTCCCGCGCCCTACGTCAGTTCATGCGAGCTGGCCTTGCGCCGCGCCACCGCCGGCAGGCTCCGCTTCGACGAGCGCTTCGGCCTGGGAAGCAAGCATCTGGCCTGTGGGGAAGAAGATGTTTTTTGTATGGAGGCTGAGAAAAAAGGGTTGAAGATGAAGCAGCTGGACATGCCCCTTTGTCGTCTGGAAGGCACCACCACGGGCGACCGTTTCCTTTCCGACCCGCGCGTACAGCGAAGCAAGGGTGCCGTGTTTGCCCTCACGCGCGGATGCTTTCGGGCTTATTATAAATGTACGCGCGAGGCCATCGGCCGGTTCGTGCGCGAGGGTGCCAACCCCTTCCCCCTGTTGAAGAACATGTTTTGGGGAATACGATATATTATTAAAGGGACGTGCCAAAATATATCATCAAAGGATTAACACCCACGAAGACACGTCCCTACTTCGTGGATGACCAGAAGCGGATGTATTGTTCGGCCACGCGCACATGGTGGTGATGGCGCAGAGTGTAGGCACGGCTGTCTTCCTGCAATTGGTTCAAATCATCGGGATGCAGCAGCAGCCTTCGCTCGATTTCCCGCTCCACGCTCTCCAGGGTGGGCTGCACGTTGATGATGGGGCGCAGCACATCCTCACCCATCAGTTGGTAGTGCTCTTCCTCGCCTCCGCCCACCAGCACCAGCCCCTTGGCCATGGCCAGCAGGCCGTTCATGGCGGGCGTGTAGCTGTAGAGCTGGTCGAGGAGCACGTCGCTGGTGTCCATCATGTGCCGGTACCGGGCGAAGGGCACGCTCTCGGCCTTCACAATCTGCATCCGTCCGCCCCATCTCCTTTGCAAATTTTCCAGTGCCCGCAGCATGATGTCGGTGCCCTTATAGGCGTTGCGGCTGCGCTGGATGCCGATAAAGAAGCGCATGGCGGGGTCGTCGGGATGCGGTTGGCGAAGCGTCACCTCGTCATGATTGATGGGAAAAGGAATGAAGGTGGTCTTCGCGGCATAGCGTGTCCGGTGGCAGCGCCAATATTCATACAGCCCGGCGACGATGCCGTCGCAATCCTCGGCCACCAGCTCGTTCAGCGTACCCTTGGGTCCGTGCAGCCAGTCGCGCACCATCTCGTCGTTCTCGGCATTCTGCCTCCGCCGGCCATAGAGATAGAAATCGCTGTACCGGAACGTGTCGGGCTTCAGTCCCTCCTCCACCCACGGCTTGTCGATGCCGAAGGCTCCGAGGAACACTTTCCCGTTCTGCCGGCGCAAGCGTTGGTAGTAGGGAAAGATGCGTTCGGCCCTCAACGGCAGGAACACGGGATTGATGAGCTGCACCACATCATAGTCCCGCAGCCGGGGCCACGTGCGCCGCACCTTCCACAGGAACCGCAGCGTGTCCCACCGGCCCAACGAGCGGCGCCGCAGGTCGATATCCCGGGGATAATCCTTCCACGAATCCCCGTCACTTGCCACATCCACCCGGTGGCCCAGCTCCCGGAGTCCCCGGGCCAGCGTGCAATGCACGTTGCTGTATTCTCCCAATAAAAGTATCTTCATGACATACAAAGATAAATAATTTTCGTATCTTCGTGTCGATATGAGCAAGAAAGAAAAGGAGTCGCGCAGCGACAGCTACGGACACGTGCTGAAGTACACCAGCCTGTTCGGAGGCGTACAGGTGTTGAAAATATTGGTAGACGTGGTGAGGAACAAGCTGGCAGCAACGTTGTTGCATCGCACGGGATTGGGACTCAACGCACAATACATGAACTCGGCCGAGGTGGCCGGCTCGCTCACCAACTTCGGCCTGGGCTTTGCCTCGGTGCAACGGCTGAGCGAACTCTACGAGCAGGACGATGCCGGGGAACTGCACCGTTTTGTGGGCGTGGTGCGCACGTGGAGCCTGTGGTCCTCCATCATCGGAATGCTTTTTTGCCTGGCACTGAGCCTTCTGGCCTCTTCTTGGTATTTTCCCGACGCAAAGCCCGCACTCACGGACATCCTGTTGTTGTGCCTCTTCGTGGGTGCCCTGCCCATCGAAGAGGGTGAGTGCAGTATCCTCAAGGGCACGCGCCAATTGGGCCGCATGGCCGGCGTGGAGAGCAGTATCGCGCTGGCCACGCTCATGCTCACCATCCCCGTGTATTATCTGTTGGGCATCCGCGGCATCGTGCTGGCCCTGACGCTGGTGGGATGGGCCAAGGTGGCGGTGCACATGACCGTCACCCTGCAGCTCTTCCCCTACCGCATCTTCCCCTTCTCGCCCCGGGTGTTGCGTGCCGGACGCCCGTTGCTGATGCGCGGCATCCCCTTCATGCTCGCCGCCGTGCTGGGCAGCCTGACGACCATGGCGCTCTTCCGCTATTGCCTCAACGGCAACAGCCAGGAGATAGGCCTTTATAAAAGCATCTTCAGCCTGATGGTGACCTATGCCGGCATGGTGTTCATCGCCATCGGCAACGATTTCTTCCCGCGCCTGAGCAGCGTGAACCACGACCCTGCACGCATGAACCACGCCATCAACCAGCAGGTCGACGTCAGCATCCTGCTCATCACGCCCATGCTCATCGCCATGGTGGTGGTGATGCCTTGGATCATCCGCCTGTTCTACAGCAGCGAGTTCCTGCCCGGCGTGGCCATGGGCCAGTGCGCCGTGTTCTACATGTTCTTCCAGGCCGTCACCAAGCCCGTGGCCTACACCTCGCTGGCCAAGGGCGACAGCGTGGTGTTCCTGATGGTGGAGCTTGTCTACAACGCCGTGTTCATCGGCCTGATGTACTACGCCTACCACAACTATTCGCTGGTGGGCGCAGGCGTGGCCCTCAGCCTGGCAGCCCTGTTCGACATGCTGATGATCTGCGCCGTCTACTCCCGCCTCTACCACTTGAAGCTCCGCCCATCCACCCTGCGCGTCATTGCCGTGCAAGGCTTCCTGCTGGTGGCCGTGGTGGTGGCCTGCATACCCCTGATCACCTGGGTGAAATACACCGTGGCCGTGCCGGCCTTCCTGCTGAGCGTGGCCTACAGCCGCCGCATCCTCTCCGCCGACGTCCATTTCACCAAGACCCTCCGCAGTAAAATCGACAAGTTACGGAACCGATGACCCCCTCCCCGCGCGTCTCCATCCTGATGGCCGTGTACAACGCCCAAAAGTTTCTGGGCGAGGCACTGGACAGCGTGCTGGCCCAGACCGAACCTTCCTGGGAACTGATTTGCGTGGACGATGCCTCCACCGACCGCTCCCTTTCCATCTTACAGGCTTACGCAGCCCGCGACAGCCGCATCCGCGTGGTGCGGCAACCCGAGAACCGGGGACTGAGCGTGGCACGTAATGCGGTGCTCAGCCATGCGCAAGGCACCTGGGTGATGATACTCGACAGCGATGATTGGCTCGGCCCCGACACATTGGAACGCGCCTTGCGGTGCGAGACGCCCGATGCGGACGCCATCCTGCTCGACCTCATCCACCACCATCCGGCCCGTCCGCCCGTCCGCCACTTCACCCCCAATCGGGAAGGGCAGCACATGACGGGCATCGAAGCCTTCACGCTGTCACTGGACTGGACGCTGCACGCCCTGATACTCGTGCGGCGCGAGCTGCACCTGCGCTATCCCTACGACGAGCGCCTGCGCTGGTATGCCGACGACAACACCGCCCGCCTCCATCTGCTCCATTCACGCCGGGTAATCCTTTCCACCGGGCAATACCACTATCGCCACCACGCCGAGAGCAACACCACAGCCGTCACCCCCCGGCGCTTCCTGCTGATGGAGGCCAACCGGCACATGCAGCAGACGCTGGAAGAAGAGGGCTTTCCGCCCGAGGTGCTGGCCGCACACCGGAAGACGTGCTGGCACAACTATATGGGCCTGTTGCGCCTCTATCACACCCACTGCCGAAATTTCACGCCTGGCGAGCGTCGCGAGATACAAGAGCGTTTCCGTCGCCTCTACCCCGCCTTCTACCGCCGCACGCCCTATCCCCTGTTTCTTTTCCGTCAATGGGCGGGCCACGTCTTCCGGTCCCTCTTCCCCCGGAAACCATAGCATCACGCCCCATCAGAAAAAGCATCCGCATGTTCCGATAAAAACGCCGCGATGTTTCACCTCATTCGCCGCGGCGTTTTTTAAACCGGTCGGGCCGTTGTAATCCGAGCGGCATCATTTGGCACCGGCACATGCCAAACAGGAAGGACAAACAGGAAGGTTAAAATCAAAAAAAGCAGGGAAGAATTTGGCCGTATCGCAAATGTTTCCTATCTTTGCACTCGCAATCATGCCACGGTGCCTTGGATGAGTGGCTTAGTCAACGGTCTGCAAAACCGTCTACGGCGGTTCGAATCCGCCAGGCACCTCGCAAAAACAACGCTCGGGTATTCGTTTACAAGACGGAATGCCCGAGCGTTTTTCACTAAGCAGCCGCAAAAATCAAGACAAGACGATGACAAACCTGCCCCCGATAGACGACAACCTGCCGGAAGGCCCGGGACTTGTGGCCCTGAGCGGCGGCGCGGACAGCGTGGCTCTGCTGCGGCTGTTGCATGCCCGGGGCAGCGTGTTCACGGTGCTGCACTGCAACTTCCACTTGCGGGGAGCAGAAAGTGACCGCGACGAAGCATTCGTGCGAGGACTTTGCGACCGGCTCGGCATCCCACTGACGGTGAAGCACTTCGACACGTCTGCCTTCGCCCGCGAACAGAAGATAAGCGTGGAAATGGCCGCCCGCAGGCTGCGCTACGAATGGTTCGAGCAGGAGCGCAGGCGCACGGATGCCAGCTGGATTGCCGTGGCGCACCACCGCGAGGACCAGGCCGAGACCATCCTGCTGAACCTGCTGCGCGGCACGGGACCGGCGGGGCTGGGAGGCATGCGCCCGCGCAACGGCCATGTGGTGCGCCCCCTGCTCGAGTGGCACAAACGGGACATCCTTGATTATCTGGAAAGCATCGGGCAGGATTTCGTGACGGACAGCACCAACCTGGAGCGCGACGCCCAACGCAATGTACTCAGGCTGGACGTGATGCCCCTGCTGCGCCAAATCAACCCGCAGGCCGTGGAACATATCTGCCGGACAGGCGAGCTGATACGCAGCATGACAGACGAGCCCGGGGAAGAGGGACTGACGCTCCATGAACTGCACCGATGGCTGCACCCGCTGGGCTTCAGCCTGAGCCAGCAGCGCGACATCCACCGCCACCAGGCGGGCGAGAGCGGAGCCGTGTGGCTGAGCAGTACGCACCGCCTGTTGCGCGACCGGGGGCGGCTGGTGGCGGAGAAGCGCGAAGAGGCCACGATGCCCGCCGTGGAACAGGAAATCGTGGCGGTGGAGGATGCGCTCGGATGGCTGGCCACCCAACCCAAAGAGCCCGACACGGCTTATCTGGATGCCGACCTTCTGACCCTGCCCTTGCGGCAGCGCTTCACGCAGAGGGGAGACCGTTTCCACCCCTTCGGCCTTAAAGGCACGAAGCTGGTGAGCGATGCGCTCACCGACCTCAAGATGCCGCGCTTCGAGAAAGAACGGCAGACGGTGATGACGTCGGGAGAGGACATCTGCTGGCTGGTGGGCCTGCGCAGCGACCACCGTTTTCGGCTAAGCTCGAAGACGCGGCGCGTGATGGTGCTAAAAGTGACAAAAAAGCGAGAAAAACCGGCGGATTGATTGAAAAAATAGGAAAAATAGGACAAAAAACGCCCTTATTTTTAAACCTTTATAACGCACAAGAGAACGCCCTTGTGCGTTTTTTTTCGTACTTTTGCAGCCGTATTCAAAAACGGAATAACCACAATAATATATAGTTAGAAAGTATGAAAAAGAACGTAAAGAACGTGTTGTTTGCCGTCCTGGCCGGCGTGGTCGTGCTGACCGGCTGCGGCAAGAAAGAGCAAGGTGGTCTGCCCGCCGCCAACTTCAAGACCATGAAGGTGGAGGCCAAGACCGTAACCATGGAAGACAAATACTCGGCCACCATCCGCGGCCGTCAGGACATCGACGTATACCCCCAGGTGAGCGGCACCCTGCAGGCATTGCACGTGACCGAGGGACAAAAGGTGAAGAAAGGCCAGGTGCTCTTCATCATCGACCAGGTTCCCTACATCGCCGCACTGAACACGGCCAAGGCCGCCCTGGAGGCCGCCAACTCCTCCGTGGCCACGGCACAGGCCGCCGAAGCCACGGCAAAACTGAACTACGAGAGCCGCAAGACGCTGTTTGACCAGAAGGTAATCAGCGACTATGACCTGCAGACCGCACGCAACAGCTGGCAAAGCGCACAGGCACAAGTGAAGCAGGCACAGGCACAGGTGGCACAGGCCAAAGCCCAGCTGGTGAACGCGCAGAACAGCCTGAGCTACACCGAGGTGAAAAGCCCCGCCGACGGCGTGGTGGGCACCCTGCCCTTCCGCCAGGGCGCACTGGTAAGCCCCTCGATGCCCACGGCACTGACCACCGTGAGCGACAACAGCCAGATGTATGTTTACTTCAGCATCAACGAGGCCCAACTGCTGGAGATGGCACGCAACAGCGGAAGCATTGACTCAGCCGTGGCCGCCATGCCTGATGTGACGCTGCAGCTGGTGGACGGCAGCATCTACGGCACCACGGGCCGCGTGGAGAGCGTGAGCGGCGTGGTGGACCGCTCGACGGGCAGCGTGCAGATGCGGGCCGCCTTCGACAACGCACACGGTCTGCTGCACAGCGGCAGCACGGGCAACGTGATTCTGCCCGTGGAACACAAGGGATGTATCGTGGTGCCCACAACGGCCACCGTGCAGACGCAAGACAAATACCGCGTGTTTGTGGTGAACGAGGAGGGCATAGCCAATGAACGCATCGTGACACTCCACCCCCAGCAAGTAAACGACGAGCGCATCGTGCTGAGCGACCTGAAGGCCGGTGAGGAAATCGTGAGCGAAGGCGCCGGCATGGTGAAGAACGGACAAAAGGTGAAGGGCAACCCCGAACCCAAGAAGTTCTAACCTCTCGCACATACACATATAAATAAGGTATAAAGAGAAGACAAGAATGAAAGGAAATATATTCATCAAAAGACCCGTGATGGCTATGTCCATAGCCATCGCCATCCTGTTGGTGGGTGCTATCAGTTACTTCACGCTGCCCGTGGAGACCTATCCCAACATCGCTCCTCCCACAGTTTCCGTGTCTGCCACCTACACGGGTGCCTCGGCCGACGCCGTGATGGCAGCCGTAATCAACCCGCTGGAGGAGAGCATCAACGGTGTGGAGAACATGCTCTATATGACCAGCACCGCCACCAACTCCGGTTCGGCCAGCATCACCGTCTACTTCAAGCAGGGAACCGACGCCGACATGGCAGCCGTGAACGTGCAGAACCGCGTCAGCCAAGCGCAAGGACTGCTGCCGGCCGAGGTGACGCGCATCGGTGTGACCACCACCAAACGACAAACCTCGTTCCTGCAAATTAACGCATTGGCAAGCAGCAATCCCAAGTATGACGAGGAGTTCGTGAGCAACTATCTTGACATCAACGTCGTACCCGAACTGAAGCGCGTGGAGGGTGTGGGCGATGTGATGCTGCTGGGCGGCACCTACAGCCTGCGCATCTGGCTGAGACCCGACGTGATGGCCCAGCACGGACTGGTGCCCGGAGACATCACGGGCCTGCTGGCCGAGCAGAACCTGGAGGCTCCCACAGGCTCCTTGGGTGAGATGCCCATTGATGACGTGCTCTCGGCCAATGTAAACACTTCTTATCAGTACACTCTGAAGTATACGGGTCGTCTGAAAAACGTGGAGGAGTTCGAAAACATCGTGATACAGGCCAAGCCCGACGGTTCTCTCCTTCGGCTGAAGGATGTGGCCGACATAAACCTCGGTGCCGTGAGCTATGCTTACGACGGCCGTGTGAACGGCAAGCCCGGCGTTACCTTCATGTGTTATCAGCTCTCGGGAGCCAATGCCAAGGAGACCAACGACCGCGTGAGTGCCAAACTTGAAGAGTTGGGCAAGAACCTGCCCAACGGTCTTGAGTTCGTGAACATGATGAGCTCCAACGACTTCCTGCTGGCCTCCATCGCCAACGTGGAGGAAACACTGATTATCGCCATCATCCTGGTGGTGCTGGTGGTGTACTTCTTCCTTCAGAGTTTCCGCGCCACCATCATCCCCTCCATCTCCATTATCGTGAGCCTGGTGGGTACTTTCGCCGCCCTGCAGATGGCAGGCTTCTCGCTGAACCTGCTCACGTTGTTTGCCCTGGTGTTGGCCATCGGTACGGTGGTGGACGATGCCATCGTGGTGGTGGAAGCCGTGCAATCCAAGTTCGATGCCGGCTACACCAGTCCCTATCAGGCCACGAAAGACGCCATGAGCGACGTGACCACCGCCATCATCTCCACCACGCTGGTGTTCATGGCCGTGTTCATTCCCGTGACCTTCATGGGCGGCACCAGCGGTGTGTTCTACACCCAGTTCGGTGTCACCCTGGCCACCTCGGTAGGCATCTCCGCCGTGAGTGCGTTGGTGCTCTGTCCCGCATTGGCCGCCATGATGATGCGCCCCCAAAGCGAAGAACGGAAGAAAGGGTTCTTCGGCAGGCTGAATGCCCGCACACACATGGCTTACGAGGCCAGCTACAACGCCATGCTGAAGAAATACACCAACCTGCTTCACCACTTCGTGCAGCGTAAGATGCGCTACATCGTGAGCTTCGGCGCTTTGGCCGTGGCCATCTTCGGCATGATCTTCTTCTCCACCCAGCTGCCCTCCAGCCTGGTTCCCCAGGAAGACCAAGGCACGCTGATGATGAACGTGTCGGGTGTGCCCGGCAACAACATCACCAGCACCAGCAAGGTTTTGGACAAAGCCGAGGCCATCATCAAGGACCTGAACGAGACGAGAGTATATAACCGAGTGGCTGGATACGGCTTCCTGGCCGGACAAGGCACGTCCTATGGTATGATGATTATTAAGTTGAAGGACTGGGGCGACCGCAACTACGGCTTCCTCCATCCCATCGACAACTTCATGAGCACCAGCAACATGGTGGCCAATGCCAAACTGAACCTGCGACTGATGACAGAGATTCCCGAAGCACAGTGCTTCGTGTTCGAACCGGGCATGATACCCGGTTACGGTATGGGTTCGACGGAACTGCAGCTGCAAGACAAGACGGGTGCCGCAGACAAGGAAGTGTTCTACAACTACACCCTGCAGTTCCTCGAGAAACTGAACCAACGTCCCGAGGTGGCTCGCGCCATCACCACCTATGCGCGTAACTTCCCCCAGATCAAGGTGGAGGTGGACGCCGCACAATGCAAGCGTGCAGGCATAAGTCCCTCCGAAGTGCTCAGCACGATGGGCAGCTATCTGGGCGGCAGCTACGCCAGCAACATGAACCAGTTCTCCCATATCTACCGTGTGATGCTGCAGGCAGCTCCCGAATATCGTCAGACACAAGAGCAGCTGGACAACATGTTCGTGCGCAACAACACCACCGGCGAAATGGCCCCCCTGAGCCAGTTCGTCAAGCTGACACCCGTGGAGGGTCCCGAGGTTGACACCCGATTCAACCTCTTCAGTTCCATCTCTGTCAACATCACCCCCGCCGGCGGCGTGGGCACCAGCGACCTGATGCGTGCCATCGAAGAGACCAAACAAGAGGTGTTCCCCGAGGGCTACAGCTACGAATACGGCGGCATGGCACGCGAGGAGGCGGAGACCATCAACAGCATGGACACCTACATCATCTATGGTGTGGCCGTGTTGCTCATCTTCCTTATCCTGAGCTGTCTTTACGAAAGCTTCCTCATCCCCTTCGCCGTCATCTTCTCCGTTCCCGCCGGTCTGATGGGTTCCTACCTGTTCTCATGGCTTTGGAACTTGGGTTACAGCGTGCTGCCCTTCATCTTCCGCGGCCAGATCGAGAACAACATCTACCTGCAGACAGGTGTGATCATGCTGATCGGTCTGCTGGGTAAGACCGCCATTCTGATTACCGAGTTCGCACTTGAACGCCGCCGCAAGGGCATGGGTCTGGTGGAGGCCGCCTTCGCTGCCGCCGAAACGCGTTTCCGTCCCATCCTGATGACCGTGCTCACCATGATCTTCGGTATGATACCTCTGGTGTTCGCCTCCGGTGCCGGCGCCAACGGTAACCGCACCATCGGTATCAGTGTGATCGGAGGTATGGTGGTCGGCACTCTGGCCATCCTGTTCACCGTACCCCTGTTCTTCATCATCTTCGGCTACCTGCAGGAGCGCATCCGCCCTGTGATGGAGGAGGAAGCAGACCAACAGGTTGCGCTGGAGCGCGAACGCATCCGTCGCGAAAGAGAGGAGTTTGAAAACAGAAAAAACAAATAACACTGCATCAGAATGAATAGAAACATATTCACCGTAGTTGCTGCGCTGGTCCTCCTGACCGGCTGCAGCACCACAAGGAAGGGTGTGCTGAGCACCTATGAGCGCCCTGCCGACTTCAGCACCCAGGGCATCTATGGCGACGCACAGAGCGGCGATGAGCAAAGCCTGGGCGACCTGAGCTGGCGCGAGGTGTTCACCGACCCCCGGCTGCAAAGCCTCATTGAAAAGGCACTGACCCAAAACGTCAACATCAAGAACACCGACCTGCGCCTGCAGGAAGTGCAATACGCGCTGAAAGCATCCAAGCTGGCCTTCATACCCAGCCTCTATTTCAGCCCCCAGGGCAGCATCACCAAGATGTTCGACCCCTACGACCGCAACAGCACCGCCGCCATGACCGCAGGCAACACCAAGAGCTATTCCCTGCCCTTGAGTTTCGGTTGGCAGAACGTCAACTTCTTCCAACTGCGCAACGCCAAGAAGGGCGCCAAGGTGAGCCTGGAGCAGATGCAGAATACCAAACAATCCGTGCAGGCACAGCTTGTGGCCAGCGTGGCACAGCTCTACTATAACCTCTGTATGCTCGACGAGCAGCTGGCCATGATGCAGCAGACCGAACAGAACTGGGGCACCTATACCGACATGCAGCGCAAGCTGATGGATGCCGGACAGAGCAATGCCGCAGCCGTGGCCAGCATCGAAGCCACCCACCTGAGCATCCAGACCTCCGTGCTGACCCTGAAGGACAATATCCGCATCATCGAAAACAGCCTCTCGACCCTGCTGGGCGAAAGTTCCCAAAGCTACAGCCGCAGCAGCCTGGCCGGCTTCAAGGCGCCCGCCGTGATGTCCACGGGTCTGCCTCTGCAAATCCTCTCGCGCCGTCCCGACGTGCGCGATGCCGAGCTGAGCCTGGCCAAAGCTTTCTATGATGTGGCCGCAGCCCGCGCTGCCTTCTGGCCCTCCATCAGCCTCTCGGCCAACGGCCAGTTCACCAACAGCCTGGGTGCAGCCATCCTGAACCCCGGCATGATGATCGGCAATGCCCTGGCAAGCCTCACCCAGCCCATCTTCGCCAACGGACGCCTGCGTGCCAACCTGAAGATCAGCAAGGCCGAATACGAGGTGGCCGCCAACAACTTCCAGCAGGCCGTGATCAGCGCGGGCAACGAGGTGAACACCGCCAATGTGGAGTTGACCAGCGCAGAAGAACAGGGAGGACTGATGGCAGCCCAAGTGGAGGCTTTGGAGCGTGCCCTGTATGCCACAGAGCAACTTTATGCCCACAGCCCCAGCAACTATCTGAACGTCATCAGTGCCCAGAACTCGCTGATTCAGGCTCAGATGAGCTACCTGCAAAACCGCATGGACGCCATCCAGGCCACCATCAGCCTCTATCAGGCTCTGGGCGGAGGCACCAAGTAAACAGCATTCAATTAAATCACTGCGATGAACGAATAAGTTCATCGCAGTGAATCAACCCAAACGTCGCGGCGAACCAACCGGTTTACTGCGGCGTTTTTTTTATTCCTCCTTTAAGGTAAAGGAAAACAACCATTCCGATTCCGGCAGAAAAACCGTCTCCATCCTTTGAAGGTGAAAATGGCCGGTTACTTGGAATGTCACATCGAAAGTGACTTCCCATTGATTGGACGCGACCCGAATACCGATGCCATTGACTTGGTTCGTTTAGGTTCACACTCCGAATTATTGGGGAATAATAAATAACATGAGTTCGATGAACTTACGGCTCACCATGTAGGGACGTGTCTTTGACACGTTAAGCCAAGATTGACAGAACATCCATGACATAAAGGTTTCAACGTGTCAAAGACACGTCCCTACTTCGTGGGTGAGTTGAATTTTGACACAGCTCCGTTTTTCTGCGGGGTTGGGTTATCAGCCATCTGCAAGATGTCAAAAATACATGTTCATCTTTTTCAGAAACATGTTCATGTTTTCGAAAATCATGTTCATGTTTTGACCGAAAGATGAACATGATTCCCACAACAGCGCCCCTTGCAACCACGTAAGTCACAAGGGGCGCTGCGTTATTTGCCTCAAAGGGGAGTTTTTCCACTCAAATCAGAAGGGCAGGTCGCTGCCGTCCCCGGCCTGATCGGTGAAGCCTCCGGCGGCAGGTGCCGACTGCACGGGGGGGAAGGGATCGGCATTGAAGGGGGGCTGGGGCGCAGCGGCAGCCGGCTGGGCCGCGGGAGCAGCCACGCCACGGTTCACGGCGAAGGCACGGATGGTGTTGTACCAGCGGCCGTTGTATTCATGCGCGTCCACGTCGAAGCTGACGGTCAGAGCCTCGCCCAACTGGATGTTCATCGACTGGATACGGTCGATGCCGAACACCTCGAAGCAGAGCTTCTTGGGATACTGTTCCATCGTCTCCAACACATAGGTAGCCACCTTCCACTCGTTACCGGTGCGGGCGGAAGTGCCTCCGCGCTCGGGAAGCACGGCAATGATTTTTCCTGAAATTTCCATGTCTTATATTATAATAATGTACTAAATGCCCATTTATCTGTTCGAGCAAAGGTACAACAATGTCGGCGGAATCACTAATTTTCGCACCATTTTTTTGCTTGGTTGCCGATATTTCCCTATTTTTGCCTATGAGAAGCTAACTATAACCGAAAACAACAAAAACACGTTTATTATATGAGATTCACAGTTTCCAGCACGGCTTTCTACAACCGTCTGACCGCCGCCAGCAAGGTGTTGGCCGCAAAGAACAGTATGCCCATCCTGGAGTGCTTCCTGCTGGACATCAAGAACGGCAATGTACAGATTACCGCCAGCGACGGCGAAAAATACTTCGTGACACGCGTGGCGCTGGTGGACAGCGACAACAACGCCCAGCTCTGCATCCCCTCGAAGCAGCTGATGGACAGCGTGAAGGAGCTGGCCGAGCAGCCCCTGACACTGGAATACAACCCCGAGACCCATGAGGTGCGCGTGATTCACCAGAACGGTGAGTTCCGCATGATCGGCTACGCCGCCGACACTTATCCCATGCAACAGCCCGTGGCCGGCGAGGCCCGCGAGCTGACGATTGGCGGCGAAGTGTTGCTCGCCGGCATCAGCAAGTGCCTGTTTGCCACGGCAGCCGATGAGGTGCGCCTGGTGATGACGGGCGTGTACATGGACGTGCAGCCCGAGCAGATAATCTTTGCCGGCACCGACGGCCGCAAGCTGGTGCGCTACATCAACCGCACCGTACAGAGCGGACAGCAGACGGGCATCATCCTGCCCAAAAAAGTGGCCACCATCATCAAGGCCATCGTGCAGAAGGACGACCAGCTGACCCTGCGCTTCGACACCGAACGCGCACTGATCCAGTGCGAAACCTTCGAGCTTCACTTCCGTCTCATCGAGGGCCGCTACCCCAACTACAACGGTGTCATCCCCACCGACAACCCCTTCTGCACCACGGTCGACCGCTCATCCCTGCTCAGCGCCCTGAAGCGTGTGAGCGTGTTCTGCAACCAGAGCAGCGGACTGATGAAGCTGCACCTGGAGAACAACTCGATGAAACTCACGGGCCAGGACAACGACTACGTGACCAGCGTGGAGGAGAACCTGGGATGCGACTACAACGGACAGCCCATCAGCATCGGTTTCAGCTGCCACCTGATGATTGAAATCGCCGGCGTGATGGATGCCCAGCAACTCACCATCCAGCTGGCCGACCCCAGCCGCCCCGGCATCATCATCCCCGCCGAACAGGGCGAGCAGGAGGAGACCCTCATGCTGCTCATGCCCATGATGCTGAACGACTAACACCGACACAAACGCAACCGCATGTTCCCAAATCTGGACCGCCCGCTTATCGTGTTTGACCTCGAGACCACCGGCCTGAACATGGCCACAGACTCCATCATCCAGATAAGCTATATCAAAGTGATGCCCGACGGCACCGAGAAGCGCGTCGACCACTTCGTCAACCCCGGAAAGCCCATCCCCGCCGTGGTGGCGGAGCTGACCCACATCACCGACGACATGGTGAAGGATGCCCCCACCTTCGCACAGCTGGCCGCCGACCTGGCCGCCGACTTCGAGGGGTGCGACTTCGCGGGCTACAACAGCAACGGCTTCGACATCCCCATGCTCTGCGAGGAATTTCTGCGGGCGGGCATCAACTTCAACTTTGCCAAGAGCCGGCTGATTGATGCCTGCACCATCTTCAAACGCATGGAGCAGCGCAACCTGGCCGCCGCCTACAAGTTCTACACGGGGCACAAGATGGAGGACGACTTCACGGCCCACCGCGCCAACGAAGACACCGAGGCCACCTGGGCCGTGCTCAAGGGGCAGCTGGACATGTACGCTCCGGGCAAACAAGAGGAGCCCGAACGCCAGCTGCCGAACGACATGGATGCCATCGCCGCCTTCTGCGCACCCAAGCAGCAGTTCCTCGACTTCGCCGGCCGCCTGGTGGTGAACGAGAAAGGAGAGGAAATCATCAACTTCGGCAAATACAAGGGGCGTCTGGCCCGCGAAGTGCTGCCCCAGGACCCCGGCTACGTGAGCTGGGTGCTCTTCGGCGACTTCACCCGCGACACCAAGCGGTGGTTCTCGTACCTGCAATCGAAATATGCTAAGAGGTAGAAAAATCGTATTGGGCATCACGGGCAGCATCGCCGCCTACAAGAGTTGCCTCATCATCCGCCAGCTCGTCAAGCGCGGAGCCGAGGTGCAGGTGGTCATCACGCCCGCTGGCAAAGAGTTCATCACCCCCATCACGCTCAGCGCCCTCACGAGCAAACCGGTCATCAGCGACTTCTTCTCGCAGCGCGACGGCACATGGCACAGCCACGTGGCGCTGGGTCTGTGGGCCGATGCCATGCTCGTCGCCCCCGCCACAGCCTCCACCATCGGCAAGATGGCGCATGGCGTGGCCGACAACATGCTCATCACCACCTATATGAGCATGAAGGCTCCCGTGTTCGTGGCCCCGGCCATGGACCTGGACATGTACGCCCATCCCTCCACCCAAGAGAACCTGGCCACGCTGCGCCGCTATGGCAACCACATCATCGAACCGGGCAGCGGTTTCCTGGCCAGCCACCTGGAGGGCAAGGGACGCATGCAGGAGCCCGAAGTCATCGTGCAGGAACTGGAGGACTTCTTCACACCTAAGGATTTAAGTGGCCGGCGGATACTGATCACCGCAGGCCCCACCTACGAGAAAATCGACCCCGTGCGCTTCATCGGCAACTACAGCAGCGGAAAGATGGGCTTCGCGCTGGCCGAAGAATGTGCCCGCCGGGGCGCAGACGTGGAACTGGTGGCCGGACCCGTCACACTTACCACATCCCATCCCCGCATCCGCCGCACCAACGTGGAGAGCGCGGCCGGGATGATGCAGGCCTGCCAGGAATTGTGGCCCACATGCCAAGCAGGCCTCCTGTGTGCCGCCGTGGCCGACTACACGCCGGCAGCCGTGGCCGACCGGAAAATCAAGCGGGAAAAGCAAGGGGCCATGGCCCTGGAGCTGATGCCCACGCAGGACATCGCCGCCCTGCTCGGCGCCAACAAACAGCCCGGCCAGGTGCTCGCAGGCTTCGCCCTTGAGACCGACGAGGAGCAGCACAACGCGCAAGACAAGCTCAGGCGCAAACGCTTCGACTTCATCGTGCTCAACTCCTTGCGCGATGCGGGGGCAGGCTTCCGCGTGGACACGAACAAGATAAGCATCATCGACGCAGAGACACAGACCGACTATCCCCTGAAAAGCAAGCGGGAGGTGGCCGCGGATATTATCGACCGACTGGCGGAACATCTGAAATGAAAGCACTTCGACTCACACGACATCTTCTCCTCATCCTGCTGACGCTCACGCCTCTCGCGGCCTCGGCACAGGAGCTGAATGCCAAAGTGACGGTGAACACATCCAAGATTTCCAACACCAAGAAGGAGGTGTTCGACGCCCTGAGAGAAAAGGTGCAGGATTTCCTCAACACGCACAAGTGGACACAGATGCGCGAACCGCGCGAAGTGGAGAAAATCAACTGCAACTTCAGCATCACGGTCAACAAATGGGACGAGAACACCAACCTGATCGAGGCCGAACTGCTGCTCACCTCGTTGCGTCCGGTCTACGGCTCCGCCTACACCACCAATCTCTACAGCCTGCGCGACGCCGACTTCAGCTTCAACTTCCAGACCTCCGACCAACTGGAATGGAACCCCGACAACATCAGCGAGAACCTGCCCGCCATGCTGGCCTATTATGCCTACATGATCATCGGATATGACATGGACAGCATGGCCCCCTTGGCCGGCACCCCCTACTTCCAGACAGCCGAAGACATCGTGACCAACTGCCAAAGCCTGGGGGCAACGGGATGGAGCCAACTCAACAATCCCAAGAACCGCGCCGGGCTGCTCAACGACTACATGGACGGCTCCATGGAACCCTACCGCAACCTTATATACAAATATCACCGGCAAGGACTCGACCGGATGGCCACAAACGCCGACCAAGGACGCAAGGCCATCGCCGAAGCGCTGGAACTGCTGGACGAATGCAAGAGCGCACGCGCCATGAGCCAACTGCCCACCCTTTTCTCGGAAATCAAAAGCGAAGAGCTGGTCAACCTGTTCCGGGGCAAAGGCACACGCGAAGAACGCGAACGCGTCTACAACATCCTCTTTGGCATCAATCCCTCGCTCAACGAGCAGTGGAATAAAATAAAGAACTAATGCTCACACATCTGAATATCGAGAACTACGCGCTCATCCGGCATCTCGACATAGACTTTCACGCGGGATTTTCCGTCATCACCGGACAAACCGGCGCAGGAAAGAGCATCCTTCTGGGTGCTCTTGGCATGTTGCAGGGCAACCGTGCCGACACCAAAGCCATCAAGGCGGGCGCACAGAAGTGCGTCATCGAGGCCGACTTCCTGCTTTCGGGCACCGGCATCACCGAACTGATGGAGGCCGAGGAACTGGACTTCGACGGCCAAAACATCACCCTGCGGCGCGAAATCAGCGCATCGGGCAAGACACGCGCCTTCATCAACGACACACCCGTGGCACTCACCACGCTGAAGCAGTTCGCCCCCCTGCTCATCGACATCCACAGCCAGCACCAGAACCTGCTGCTCCGCCAATCGGATTTCCAGCTGTCCGTGCTCGACGCCCTCCACACCGAGGGCCAACGGCTCTGCGATTACCGCAGCACCTTCACCCTGTGGCACGGGGCCAAACAACGGCTGGAGGAGACCCTCGAGGCACAGCGCAACAGCCTGGCCGACCACGACTATCTCAGCTTCCAATACCGCCAGCTCTGTGACGCGAACCTCACGGCCGGCGAACAGGAGCAACTGGAACAGGAGCAGCAAACCTTAGAGCATGCCGAAGACATCAAGTCCGCCCTCTATCAGGCATCGGCCATCCTGACCGAAGACGAGCGCGGAGCCGTCGACCAACTGCGCAAGGCGCAGCGTCAACTCGCCCGGCTCGCCCGCATCTTCCCGCCGGCCGAAGAGCTGTCCGAGCGACTGGACAGCTGCCATATCGAGCTGCGGGACATCAACGACACACTGGACGACCACCTTGGCGACATGGAGTTTGAGCCGGGACGGCTGGAGGAGGTGAACGAACGCCTCAGCCTCATCTACGAACTGCAGCAGAAACACCGCGTGCAGACCGTCGGCGAACTGATAGACATACGCGAAGCGCTGGGGCGTAAGTTGCAGCAGGCGGAGAACCATGACCAAATCGTGCAGGACCTGCAACGCGAGATTGCCCGCCTGGAAGAACTCCTCAGCCAACAGGCCCGGGCGCTCACCGATGTGCGCACCCGCTCTGCCCGCCGCCTGGAAGAGCAGATGGTGGAACTGTTGCAACCGATGGGTATGCCCAACATACGCTTCCGCGCCGACATCCAACCCGCCTCCGGCTACCTGCCCACCGGTGCCGACCAGGTGCAGTTCCTCTTCAGTGCCAACCAAGGCTCGGACATGCAGCCCATCCAGCAAATCGCTTCGGGCGGCGAAATCGCCCGTGTGATGCTGGCCATCAAGGGCATCCTCAGCCTTCACACCCACATGCCCACCATCATCTTCGATGAAATCGACACGGGTGTCAGCGGCAACATCGCCGAATGTATGGCGCATACCATGCAACAGATGAGTGCCATGCCCGGCCGGCAGGTCATCAGCATCACCCATCTGCCGCAGATTGCCGCCCTCGGAACCCACCACTATCTGGTATATAAAGAAGACGCCGACGACGATACGCTCAGCCACATCCGCCGGCTCACCCCCGAGGCCCGCGTGGAGGAGATCGCCCACATGCTCTCGGGAGCCACCATCACCCAAGCCGCACTAAACAACGCACGCGAACTGTTGAACCATACGAACGCTTAATCCCATGAAAAAGATACTTTTCCTGTTCACCCTGCTGCCTCTCTGTGCCCTTGCCCAGCCCAAATGGATGAAGAAAGCGCAGAAAGCGCTCGTCACCCTTCGCGTCGTGCAACAGACGGGAGACACCCTTTGGGTGCCGGCCTTCTACGTCGATGCCCAAGGAACAGTGGTCGCACCCCTCAAACCACTCATGCGGGCACGCAAAGCCTGGGTGGAGAACGCCGCCGGTCGCCGCGAGGTGAGCGAGCTGGCCGGTTTCAACACCACCTACGACATCTGTCGGCTCACCACCACGGGCAAGGCAAAAGTCACGCCCCTCACCATAGGCCGACCTTTGGAGAAAGGCGCACGCGCCTGGCTGATGCCCGACGGACAGGAAGACGAAGTGACACAGGTGGAGGCTGCCGGCGACAAAAACTACTACACGCTGAAGCAACCCGCCTCGTTCACCCTCACGGGTCAGCCCCTGATGGACGATGAAGGCCGCGTGACGGGCATCCTGCAGAACCCCGTCCGCGCCCAGGGAGCACCCAACTATGCGCTGGACATACGCCTGGCCATGGAGCTGAGCATCACCGCCATCAACGCCAACGCCTCCGACCTGCGTACCTGTCTCATCCCGCGCCGCCTGCCCGACACCGAAGACCAGGCCCGCTCCTTCCTCTATCTTGTCAACACCACGCCCGAGCAGCGCCTTCAATACGCCCGGCGCTTCACCGAACGATATCCCCGAGCCAATGCCGGCTACGTGCTCATCGCACAGACGCAAGCCTCGATGGAACAATATGCCGAAGCCTTTGCCACCTACGAAGAAGCCCTGAAAAAGGACATCACGGATCCGGACGAGATACTCTATGCCCGCTCACAAGCCCTCTACGACGCCCTCACCCAAGGTCTCCCCGTACCGGAAAACTGGACGTCGGACCAGGCACTCAGCGACATCCGGGCCGCCAAAGGGCGGAACCCGCTGCCCGTCTACACCCTGCAGGAAGCCCGCATCCTCTTTGCCCAAAAACAATACGCCGAGGCCAACGACCGCTTCCTCAGCCTCACACAGACCAACCTGCGCACACCCGACCTCTTCATCTACGCTGCCCAATGCCAGGAGAAGATGGGATTGTCCGCTGACACCATCCTGTGCATGAACGACAGTGCCGTGGCCATGTTCACGCCTCCCTACCCCGCCGAGGCCGCCGGTTACTTCTGGCTCCGTGCCATGCGCCGCAAGGACGCCGGCAAGACACGCCCCGCCATCCTGGACTTGAACGTCTACGAACACCTGATGCGCGACCGACTCGACGACAATTTCTACTATCAACGCATGCAGCTCGAGGCTGCATGCCGTATGCTTCCCCAAGCTCTGAACGACATCGACAAGGCCATCGGGTTCAGCCCCGACAAGGCGCTCTTCCACTTGGAACGCGCCATCCTGCTCTATCGTGCCGGAGAAACGGAGCAGGCCATCGAAGGCTGTCGGCGCACGCTGGAGTTGGACGCCGCCTTCCCCGACGCCCACCGCATCTGGGGCATCTGCCTGATTGCCCAAGGAAAGAAAGCCGAGGCCCGGGAGCAGCTGCAGAAAGCCATCGACATGGGCGACGAACCGGCACGCACCGTTCTGAACGAAATGGACAAATAGCCTGAAAGATAGAAAAAACACATTCCGTTTTTTTGCTATTCCGCCCGAAATACCTATCTTTGCACACGAATTTGTGAAGAAGCATCTTCACCCAAAGATGGTTCGGTAGCTCAGTTGGATTAGAGCAGCAGCCTTCTAAGCTGCGGGTCATGGGTTCGAGCCCCATCCGAATCACCTGCCAAACAAGCCAAATTGCAATCCCCCTGCAGTTTGGCTTGTTTCTTTTCTCAGGATTGTCAACACCATATACCTTGTTAACGAAGCCGTACCACAACATCTGATTATTCTTCCTCATAATAATATGGGTAGTCAATGCCCTTCATGAACATCTCAAGGTCATTAAAGAACCGTATCGACTTCTTACTCATTTTATACTATGACGTTTCTGTCATTATATCATATTTCCGGCTGCCGGCCATAATAATTTCAGCCCCCTCCGCCCATAGCACATTTGGGCTGAGAGGGTCTCGCCATTCTGTAAGACTGCGCAGACATCCGAACGTTTCAATAAAAACATGTTCATGATTTTGAAAAACATGTTCATGTTTCAGGTGAAACATCTTGATGTTTTTTCGCCCTCACCAACACACCGGAGATGAAACCGTGCGGCCTCCACCGGCCCTTGCCCGGAGGCATCGAAAAAAAAACTGCGGTCGTTTAACGAATTTTATCTTTCGGGGGGGGTAATTTTTTACTTTTATTTTTATCTTTGCAAAAATCATAAAAAATATTAGGCTGACGGCCTTACCTGTGCTTGCAAAAAAAAACGGAGGAAGAGCCTTCAGTAAGCAAAAAAGAGACAGAGAAGCAATGACAAACATCCGCAAATACCTCATTTTATGCTTTCTGGCCATAGGGGCAGCGTTGCCCGTAGCCGCCCAGCATGTGGCCGTCAAGACCAACCTGCTCTATGACGCCGTCACCACGCCCAACCTGGGGCTGGAAGTGGCAATCGGCAACAAAAATTCCATCCAACTTCTTTACGGGCTCAACCCATGGGACTTCGGAGAGCACAAGAAGATGAAACACTGGGTGCTGATGCCCGAGTACCGCCACTGGTTCTGCCAAAAGTTCAACGGTCACTTCATCGGAGCGCACCTCATGGGCGGACAGTTCAACGCGGGCGGCATCGACCTGCCCGGGCGCATGCTCGAGAAACTGAAGGACAACCGCTACGAGGGCTGGTATGCCGGCGTGGGCTTCACCTACGGCTACCAGTGGATGCTCTCGCGCCACTGGAACTTCGAGGCCTCCGTGGGCGTAGGCTACGACTACATCGACTATAAGAAATACCCCTGCCTCACGTGTGGTGCCATCAAGGAAAAAGACCACACGAATTATGTGGGGCCCACAAAACTTGCCTTAAGCCTTATCTATGTATTCTGATATGAGACACTCCCGCCACACCTTATTATATTATATATGCGTCCTGTGCGCCGCCGCGCTGCTGCCCGCCGCCGCACAGGCACAAGCATCCGGCCGCCTGGTGCGCCGGGGAACGGCCTGCAAGCCCGCAGGCGACAACATCGTGCTGAAGACGACGTTTGTGCTCGACAGCCTCCGCCTCGGCTCCAACCGCCAGATGGTAATCACGCCGGTCATCGAGGACGCGGAGGGCCGCATGGCCACCTTCCGCCCCGTCATCGTCAACGGACGCCGCCAGCATATCTACCACCAGCGCAACGGCAACAAACGCCGGCCCGACGCCACCGAGGTGCGCCACACCCCGGGCAAGCCGCAAAGCGTGGACTACCTGGACGCCCTGCGCTATGAGGAGTGGATGGACGGGGCAGCCCTGCGCTTCGCCACCGACACGTGCGGCTGCGGCGACCTGCTGGGCAGCGATGCCGGAGAAACCCGCCAGCTGGACTTCCACCCCGAGCGCGGCCTGCGCATGGCGTTCCTGTCGCCCGTGGCCGGCCCCGACCCCGTGGTCTCCATCACGGGCAAGGCCTATCTGGACTATCCGGTGAACCGCACGGAGCTTCACCCCGACTATCGCAACAACCCGCGCGAGCTGCAGAAGATCATCGAGACCATCGAGCAGGTGCGCCGCGACTCCAACGTCACCATCACCCGCATCGGCATCCACGGCTACGCCTCGCCCGAGGGTTCGTGGGACAACAACGTGCGCCTCTCCATCGGGCGTGCGGCCACGCTGAAGAACTACGTGCGCCAGCTGATGCGCTTCGACGACAGCATCTTCACCGTGAGCAACACCCCCGAGGACTGGGACGGACTGGACTCCCTGCTGGCCGCCTCGAACCTGGACCACCGCGACGAGATTCTGGCCGTGGTGCGCGACCGCAGCCTGGAGCCTGACCCACGCAACGAGAAGATACGGCAGACCTGGCCGGAGCAGTACGCCTTCATCCACGAGACCTGGTATCCCGCCCTGCGCCACTCCGACTACACCGTGCAATACAAGATACGCACCATGAGCGACCGCCAGGCCGCCGGCCTGCTCCACACGCAGCCCCAGCTGCTCTCGCTCAACAAGATGTTCCGCATCGCCAACCTCTACGAGCCGGGCAGCGACGCCTTCAACGAGGTCTTCGACATTGCCGTGCGCATCTATCCCGACGACCCCACGGCCAACGTGAACGCGGCCTGTGTGGCACTGAAGCGCGGGCTCCTCGACCAAGCTGCCGGCTATCTGGACCGCGCGGGAAACAGCCCGCAAGCCACACATGCCCGCGGTGTGCTGGCCCTGCTGCAAAACCGCTTCTTCGAGGCCGAAGCCCTGCTGACCGAGGCCCGTGAGGCCGGCATCAGCGAGGCCGAAGACAATCTGGACATCCTCCGGCGGATGCGCGAGCTGCACGACAACGACCAATGAGGTTCACGCCACAGAAACAACAGACAACGAACAAACAAATACTAACTATTAACTCCTTTTCATTATGAAAACAAAATCAATCATCGCAATGAGCCTGATGGCCGCACTGGCCGTGGGTTGCTCATCCGACGACATCGCTGGCGATGGCGGCAAGAATCCCGGCACCGCCGAAGGCCAAGCCTATATCGGCGTGAGCATCTCCCTGCCCGTTTCCCGTCCCGGCATGAGAGGCATCAGAGGCACCCGCTCGACCAACGACGACTACAATGCCGGCGTAGCCAACGAGTACAAAGTCAACACCCTGACAATCCGATACCTTGACAACGACGGCACCGAGAAAAAATCGTTTACATACGGAGTTGCGGATCTCAACTGGGAGCCCTCTTCCGCTGCCGGCATCACGACCACGGCCGTTCTTCCCGTAGAGAAGGTGGGCTTCAGCGGCACAGCCTATGCACTGGTGGAAATCAACAGCCCGTTTGGCGAAGAGGGCATTGTAAAAAATGACATATGCGAAGTCACTGCAAATAACCTGACCGGCGAGAAGAAGGATGACTTCTTTATGACCAACACGGTTTGGAAAGACGGCCACTATCTTGTTCCGGTTACCACCTCCGACACCAAGGATAAAGCACAGAGCCTCGCAGCCACCCATACCATCTATGTGGAGCGTGCCGCAGCCAAGGTTCAGCTGAATGTGGCAGAAGGCGATGGCTGGAACACATCAACATACACCATTCCCGCCGGACAGACCAACGCCGGTGCGGCAATCAACATCCAAAACTGGGTGCTTGATGTGACGAACAAAAAGATGTTCCCCATTCGCAAGTTTGGCGGCACCAATTCTTACCCAGTTGAAAGCTACGCTCGCCTCTATTCTGCAAGCAACGCTGATTTCCGCACATACTGGGCCGAGGATCCCAACTATAGCGCATATGAAAATGGTAATTTCAATGTAATAACCGAATATCCCGAAAAACCCAACGATTTGGATGGTGTGGAATATTGCGCCGAAAATACGTTCGATGTGAAGAACCAGTGTCAGAACCAGACTACCCGCGCCCTCATCAAGGCCGTATATACCCCCGCCGGTATGCAGGCAGGTGCTTCTTGGTTCACCATCGGAAACTCCAGCACAGCTCTCAACGCCAACACCTTGGCAGAACGTATCAAAAAAGCAGCAGGTGCAGCAGACGACGCAGTAGTACTCATTGATGACGCATTCACCGCAGGCCAAAAAGAATTCAACGAAACAATGTTTACTATTGGGGGCGAAACACCCAATCCCGTAACTTTGAACAAGGTAAAGAATGCCCTTGGCAAGGTGACGACCTATAAAAACGGCGTGTGCTACTATATCGTACGCATCAAGCACTTCGGCGATGAGATCTGTCCTTGGGGACCTCCCTATTACGACGAATACGACGAATACAAGGACGGAGGAGACGATATGAGCGAGAAGTACCTCGGCCGCTATGGCGTAGTGCGCAACAACTGGTACAAGGTGACCATCAACAGCGTATCTCAGCCCGGCGACCCCACCATTCCCGAACTCACCGACAAGCAGGACGACGAGCACAACAACTACTTGCAGTCTACCGTCAAGATCCTTGACTGGGCCGTGCGCAACCAGGGCGTAGACCTGTAAACGGAACATCCTGACACCCTGACACCCTGACACCCTAACATCCACAACGCGGGGACGTGTCTCTGACACTGCCCGAGAACGTGCCGGAGACACGCCCCCACATTGTGGTTTCACCGAAAACAACCGGGCATGGCAACAGCCCTCCGCCCACAAACCTATACCTCATAATATATAAACCCAAAAAGAACCATGCGTCTTTCACGTTTACGTAACATACTCACCCTGGCCCTTGCCGCCTGCACCCTGAGCGCCTGCTCGTGGATGGAGGAGGACCTGAGCGAATGTCCCGACGGCCTGGACGTGTACTTCAAGTATGACTACAATATGCAGCGGGCCGACATGTTTGCCGACCATGTGGGTGCCGTGACCGTGTACGTATTCGATGAGCATAACCGCTTCGTGATGCAGCGTAGCGTGGCCAACACAGCGGGTAATGCTCCCCTGAAGGCACACGACTTCCACATTCATTTCAGCAGCAACGAGCTGAAACCCGGCAAATACAGCCTGTTGGCCTTGGCCGGACAAAAAGACTATGCCGAGATGCTGGCCGCACCCGGCGCCAAATTCCGCCGCACCGAACTGAAGAAGGGCGACGACATACAGAAACTGATGGTGACCCTCGACCGCGGCGAGACCACCGCAGACAACACCGCACCCGTGGAACACGAGGACATGCCCCTCGATACCCTGTGGCATGGACTGAACGTCCGCACCGTGGAAATCACCCCCGACCGCACCGTCGACGGGGTTTATGCCGCCGTGAAGGACACCATATCGCTGACACGCGACACCAAACAACTGAACATAACCCTGCGCCAGAGCGAGGACGAGGGCGAGATGCTCGCCGACAACTTCGATGTGCGCATCATAGATAGAAACGGCCTTCTGGCCCACGACAACACGCCCGACGCGGCCGACAGCCGCCTCTGCTACACGCCCTATGCCCGATGGCAGACGGACGCAGCCGACGATGCGGTGGGGTCCGCACCCGGAGCCGTAGGCCTGCAGGCCGCCCACTACGAGCTGTTCACCTCGCGCATCATGAAACACGGGGACACTGCCGACGACGCACGCCTCATCATCACCAACCGCACCAACGGCGAGACGGTGGTGGACATCCCCCTGCCCTACTACCTGACGCGCGACAGAGACCATTTCTCCCAAGACCTCTACACGGCGCAGGAGTTCCTGGACCGCGAGTACAAGTATAACCTGAGCTTCTTCCTGGTGGGAGGCCGCTGGCAATACATGATTTTCTCCATAGGCATCCTGGACTGGGGGGTGCGCGTCCAGAACGAGAACTTGTAATCCCTAAAACGACAAATCGGATAGTATAGAAATGAAAGGCTTCATCCTACATATCTCCCGCCCGGCCCTGCTGCTTGCGATAGCCGTGGGGCTTGCGTCGTGCAACGATGCCTGGGAGAACACACAAAAGGAAGAAGAGCGGTTCGGCACCAGCCTGCAGGTGACCGTCCGCGTGAACGGTGACAGCCGCCAGGGCCTCACGCGTACCCAAGATGACGGTCCCGCCGGCGGCGAGGACGGCGACGGACGGGAGCAAGGCAGCGAGAACGAATACCGGGTGGACAACGCCACCCTGTTGCTCTACCGCGACGCCAACGGCATCAACAGCACCAACAACCCCCTCATCGAATACGCCCTCTACGCCCCCGTAATGGAAAAGGAAGACAAGGGGGACGGCAAGATTTACTACTCCTCCGACGTGCTCCACTACAAGGATCCGCTGCCCCGCGGAGAGTTCCATGCCATCATCCTCGCCAATATGGGCGACTGCACAGGCCTGAAGGGCAGGACGCTCGCCGAGGTGCGCGACATGACGGTGGAGTCCCCCTTCACCATCAGGCGCGACGCCAAGGGGCAACCCGACATCGCCGGTGCCGGCAACTTCGTCATGACCTCCGCCCGCGACGCCTCGTTTGTAACCAGCGGCGAGGGCGGTCCGGTTTCGGGAAACATCATCCACGTGGAAGCCCCCGTGGAACGCCTGGCGGCACGCATCGACTTCTCGCCCGGGCCATTGGCCGCCACACTGCCGGAAGACGGTGGTTACGCCTTGTGGGTGGAGAATGAAAGCGTGACCCTGGAAGAGGAGGGCATGACAACGGCCACAAGCCTGACCGGATATAAGTATGTCGTGCTCGACGCAACCACGAAAGCCCCCACCCGAGACCGCTTCATCCTGACCGGCGTGACGCCCTTCAACTGCCTCACCTCGGGCACCTGTTGCATAAAGCGTGTGAGAAACAACCTTCAGGGCGGCGGCACAAGACTTGTCTACCTTGGCAACGAGACCGTGGATGCTTCCGGAGGTGCCACCAATTACGTGCCGGACCCCTGGACCATGAACAAGAACTCCTCCACGGACCCTGCCGGGCTGGAATACCGCAACCGACTGACAAGCCCGAACCAACTGCTCGACAAGGACAAACACTGGCCGGTGAGACCGGAAACGGAGCTGTTTACCCCGACCATCACGCCCTCGGCAGACTTACAGTACTATATCCTTGACTATACGCAGGAGAACACCCTGTTGCCCGGCTTCGGCAAGGAACGCTATGCCACGGGACTGCTGATCACGGGCTATTACGGCTGTGCGGACGAGAACGGGAATATCGAGAAGTACCTGCCCCAGAACTACCACTACTATATCCGGCATGCCGACCCCAACGGCTCGTCCGATGAGTCGTTGCCCATGAAATACGGTATCGTGCGCAACAATATCTACCGCATACATGTCAACAGCATCAACTCGCTCGGACAGATACAGATAGTCGTCAACGACTGGAAACGCATAGACGTCCCCGAAATACAAATATAAACCGCACGACGCGCAGACCCCGGTCTCCGTGTCGCGCCTGCATTCAGACCATATATAATATATCATGATACGCTTTCTTAAAAGATACCCGCTCCTCTGCCTCATCGCCACACTGGCCGCCTGCTCCGAAGACCCGGCGGACCGCAACGGCGAGGACCTGCCCGCAGGCTATTCCCGCATCGAGCTGTTCCTCAGCGCCGAGCGTCAGCCCTCCACGCGTGCGCCATGGGACGATACAAATGGCACGGACGAGGAAATGATGAGATACGCCCTGGTCATCATGGCCAAGGGAAATACGGTGGAGCGCATCATTCCCGTGAACGTACAGAACAACAACACCCAATGGTACGAGCGCCACAGCGTAGGCATCATCGCCATGGAAAACGGTGATTATACCTTCTATTCCTTTGCCAACATTCCATACACCAACGGCACAAGCCCGGAGGGCAAAGACATGGCAACCATCAACGGCCTGACGTTCACCGTAGGCAGCACGTTGCCCGAAGATTTGGAAACGAGCACATGGACTGCGGATTTTAACAACTACACCCTCGCCGGCCATCCCATCCCCATGACCAACAAGGAAGAGTATCCGGTGAACAGCAACCGGAGCATCACGCTCCACCTCTTCCGCATGTTGTCCAAAGTCAACTTCGAGTTCACCAACAAGACGGGGAAAGAGATTACCGTCAACAAGATAGAACTGGGCGAAGTAACGCCAAACGGTACCTCCATATACTTCCTGCCGCCCAAAGACGGCGAAAACATCGTGAACCGCTTCCCCACGGACTTCGCCAACAGCAGCCTGACCGTGAACGACGAGACAACGCCTATCGCGCTGCCGGAGCAAGACACCCCCGACGCAACCGCCATATCCAAGATTGCTTACCTCAACGAAAGCATGTCACGGCACCTCACCAAACAGATGCCGCTGACCCTAAGCGTGAAGCGGGGCGACATCGACAGCACGGAAACGAAATATGCCCTCATGAGCCTTTCGGGCATTCCGCGCAACTCCTATGTGGTGGTGCCCATCAGCATCACGGACTACATGCTCGAGCTGAAGGCCTTCTTCCATGCTCCCATCGGCGGCTATCCGCCCTACACGATAGAGAACAAGAAGAACGACTTCTATTGCACGTTCAGCTGCGGCGGCGACTTTATCTTGCGGCCCTTCATCTATAAATACGAGGACCACATGAACACAGAGAAGTGGTTCGAGTTGACCGATGCCACCCGGGTGGACAGCCACACGCTCACAGTCTCGGACCCCGACAAGATTTTCTCCACGCCACCATATTTCTCCTCCGGCGGTGAGATTTCCGGCACGCTCAACGGCGAACACGGAACCGCCTCGGTACGCCTCACCGTCTACCTGAAGACCGATACGCCGGACGTGTTGCAAGAGTACAACCGCACCCTCTACATCATCGTATAATCTTATTGTCATGAAACGATTCCATCATATTTCGTTACGCTGTTTCCTTCTGCAACTATTGCTCTTCGCCACGGCTTCACCGCTGTTGGCACAGTCGTTCAAGCACACGCCGCAGCAGATATTCTACTCCACGGCCGACGATGCCACGCCCAACAACGAATACTGGTACGTCATCCGCTTCTGCAGCAACATGAGCTATGCCATGAAATACGATGGCACCAAGATGGTGCCCGGCAACTATTCCGGCGGAAGCGATGCCGCCGACACGCCGGACGAATATAAATGGAAGTTCATACCCTCCGGTGAGGCCGGATGGTATTATATGGTCAACAAGCAGGGAAACAAGTATGTCAAGTGGGGCGACCAGGCAACGGGAGACAAATTTTTCGTGCTTAGCGACAGCAAAGCCGATGCCACCAAGGTACACTTGATATACAACACCAATCAGAGCAATCGTTATGCGTGGCAGATTCAAAGGCAAGGCAGCAACAACAGCATGAACCCCTTGGGCGGTCTCACCTCCGGCCGCGGCATAGGCGAATGGGGCACGGGGGACGCAAACAACGTGCTCCGCTTCGACCTTGTGGAGGAAATGGACAAGAGCATCAAGGTCTTCCTCCAGTTCAGCAGCTACGGGCGTTGGGCTATGTACGACGACGGCACGGGCGCCGCCCCCATAGCACGGAAGCCCGCTGACGGTGTGACCTATCCCGCCGAAGCCGGCTATCTGTGGACCAAGACCAAGAAGGCCGACGGCTACACCCTGTGCAGCGGCCATGGCCGCTACCTGAAGGTTGACGGCACATCCATCGGATTCACAACCGCAGCCGGCGATGCCACCGTCTTCACCACCCCGCTCAACCCCTACGACGGCGATACGGGCGCCAACAGCCCGCGCCCCGTCCGCCGCTTCGCCTACATGGCGGGCACCCAAGCCCTCTCCATCGATGCGGAGAACCATCAAGTTGTGCTGACCGACATCGGCACCGACTCCCCCACGGCCGCCACACGCGCCACCATCATCCGCGAGACCTTGGAGATAGACGGAAAGGATTCACCCCTCGCGTCCGATGCAGCCGACCCCGTGTGGTACAACATCACCTTCACCAACGCAGGCGGCAACCTGACCATGAAAGCCGACGGGTCCGTATCCAAGAGTCCAAACAACGATCCGACTTCGGCTGCCGCGTGGAGCCTGGAGAAGACGGGAACCGGCACCGACCTCTACCGCCTGAAGAACTTCAACGGGCAATACCTGCAACTGAACGGCGCCACCCTCACCACCACAGCCGACGCGGGGGCGGCCGCCACGTTCCGCCTGTCCGAGTACGCCGAGACGGGTGCCGACCGCAACAAGTGGGTGCTGCAATGCGCGGATGCGGAGGACTATCAATACCTGATGCCTGCCACGGACGGCAGCAGCGTAGGCCTCACCACGGCCGACATGCTGTTCCGCGCGGCCATCGCCTTCACTCTCCCTTCCACCGCTTCGGTGAAGCCGAACATCAACCACGCGCCGCAACAAGTGTTCTATTCCACGGCCGAAGATGCCACACCCAAGCGTGAGGTCTGGTATATGGCACGCTTCATGCGAGCGGCCAACGGTCAAAACTTCGCCATCAAGTGCGAGAGCGATGCCTTGTGGTCAAGAGCCTATTCCTTTGAGGTGTCGGGCAGTGACGCTCCCGACGAGTTCAAGTGGAAGTTCATCCCTTCTGACGAAGAGGGCTGGTACCACATGGTCAGCAAGACGGGCATGTACGTAAAATACGAGAACAACCGCTTCAGGCCCACCGCCAACAAGGCCGAGGCCGTCAAGCTGCATATCATCTCCGTCACGAACAACAACGCCTATCCCCATGCCCTGCAGATACAGAGACAAGGAAGCAACAAAGCCATGAATCCCTATGGCGGCACAGCGAACAACAGCATCGGAGAGGACCAGACCGGCGACGGAGGAAACTCCATCTTGTTTGAGTTCTTGGAAGAGGATAACGAGGACATCGACCTCTATCTCCAGTTCAGTTCCTATGGCCGCCGCGCCTTGTACGACAACGGTGCCGCACCGGTAGCCCATCAACCCGCCAACGGCGAGACCCGTCCCTCCGAGAAAGGCTATCTGTGGACCAAGACCCGGACACCAAGAGGCTATACGCTGAAGAGCGACAAGGGCAACTACATCGCCGCGAACGCTGACGGAAGCCTTGCACTGACCACAAACCCGGACGCTGCCACACACTTCACCACCCTGCTCAACCCATACACCGAGGACGTGGCCGAGACCGGCGGACGCAGCGTCAGCCGTTTCATGTTCTCCGCCAAGGGAAAGTTCCTCTCCATAGACCCCGCAAGCGGCAACGTCGCGCTCATCGACTTCCCCGCCGTCCCCGTCCGCTCCACCATCCTGCGCGAGACCTCTGATATCGACGGCGCGGAGTGGCCCAAACTGTCCACGGAGGCCGACCCTGTGTGGTACGACATCCAGTTCAGCAACGTGGACAACAACTTCCTCTCCGCAGGCAACGACGGCGACAAGACCGCCCTCGCCGAGCCCAAAACCGCCGAGTTCAACCCCGAGCTGTTCTGGCGGCTGGAAGATGCAGGAAACGACTTGGTGCGCGTCAGGGGATATAAGGGTACGGGCTACCTGGCATGGAACGGAAGCGCGTTCACGGCCAAGGCCGACGAGGCCGGTGCCGCCCTGTTCCGCATGGACGAATACGCCGAGACGGGCATCAACCGCGACAAGTGGCTGCTGCACTATGTGGGTGCCACCGACGCCAACCAATACCTGAAACCCAACGAGGCCAAGGACAAGGTGGTGCTCGCCGCAGCCAACGCCTTGAAGCCCGCCGCCCTCTTCTTTGAAGAGAAAGGCAAGACGGCGGATGTCATGAACGAGACGCGGCCCGTTTACTTCTCCACAAGCGATGTCGACTATTGGTACGTCATCCGCTTCTGCGAAAACAAGAACCTCGTGCTGCGGTGCGACGAGAATATGCCGCGCGTGGGTTCCTACCCGGCCGACAGCCCCGCCGCCGACGCGCCCGACAACATGAAGTGGAAGTTAGAGGTGTCCGACAAGGGCGAGTACTATCTGGTCAGCAAGAACGGCAGATACATCTACTACGCTGACAACCGCTTCCGGACCTCGGCTCACAAGAAAGCGGCCACCCAACTGCACCTTATCTATAATACCGGCAACGCCTACCCCTACGCTTGGCAAATCCAGTGCTGGGGCAACGGTTACAGTATGAACCCCAACGGCGGCATGGCAGAAGGCAATGAAATGGCACAAGGCGAAACGACACACCGGAACGCCGCCCTGCTGTTCGAGCCGGCAGAGGACTTTGAGGCCCCGATTTTCCTGCAGTTCAGTTCCTACGGTCGCCTGGCCCTATATGACACCGGCGACGGCAATACGCCCGAAGCACAGCTGTCCGCCGACGACACCCCCGCCGACCCCGGTTTCACCTGGGTAAAAACGCGCACCATCGAGGACGGCTACACGCTGCGCAGCGGAAACGGAAACTACCTGGCCCTGAGCGATGACGGCAGTTCGCTGGTGATGACGGCGGACAAGAAAAAGGCCGTTACCGTGTACACCAAGCAGAACCCCTACGCCGAAAACGTTTTCGACAGCGGCCAGCGGCTGGTTCACCGCAAGATGTACTACATCGGCAACAAGAATACCGGGAACAAGGCCATCACCGTCAACCCCGCCAACGGCAGCCTTAGCCTGACGGCCATCACACCGGCCACACGTGCCACCGTCATCCGCGAGACCACGAAGATTGACGCGGGTGAGCTGCCCCAACTGTCCACCGATGAGGCTCCCGTATGGCACAACATCCTCTTCACCCGCACGGGCGACTACCTGAGCATCGGCACAGATGCCGACAAGTTGGCCGTCGTACGGCAGAGCGACACCGCTCTGGACCCCGCCATGATGTGGTGCTTGGAGACCGGCGGCACCAATCCCGACGAGTTCTTCCTGAAGAACCGTAACGGCGACTACCTCCGGTGGGACAACGCGACGAACAGACGCTTCACCACCACCACCGAGCCCGCCGAAGCCGCCCCCTTCCGCCTGGCGGAATACATCGAGAACGGCCCCGACCGCAACAAATGGGTGCTGCACTACGTGGCTGCCAAGGAGCAGGCATGGAATCAGTATCTGAAACCCGCAGCCGCCAAGGACAGCGTGGGCCAGGCAGCGGCCACCGACGCCGGCAGAGCCGCCATCCTTTTCAAGAAGATAATGATTGACGAGCCCGACTACTGCACCACAGACAGCACAGACTGGCGACGCCTGTACTTCTACAACACAGCCTTGAACTTAGACAAAGGCCTTCACTCCACCACCGACGGCGTCAATGCAGCCACAGTGGACAACACCGACGATTGTCTGTGGAAAAACGTCAAAAACGAGGACGGTTCCGTCTCCCTGAAGAACTGGGACGGCCAATACCTCGCCCTAAATGCCGACAAGACCGGCTTCACACTCACCACCGACCCTGAACAAGCCGCCAGATTCACAACAGAGAAGACCGATGCGGGAGGCGACATGTGCACCACCTGGCTCTTCACAGACAACGAGACGGGAAATGTGCTTGGCAAGGATGCCGACGGCAACATCGTGCTGATGGACAAGGCCACAGCCGAGGCAGCAGCCGAAAATTCGAACTTCTTCTTGGGCGAGAAGACGGACATCCCCACCCTCAACCCCCAACCCGGTGAATACTACACCATAGCCCTCAACGGATATCTGCACGACGGCTTCGGCGATATCTATGATGCCAAGAGAAGCCCTCTGCCTTCCGTGCACGACGAACCAATGGTTGTCACCAACGACTACCTGTGGACCTTCATCCCCAAGGACGGCGGCTACATGTTGCGGAACCGCAACGGCAACTACCTGACGTGGGGCACCGACGGCACCTTCGACATCTCCGCCGAGGACACCAACGCCACCATCCTGGGCTTGGACTTCATCGCCACCCGGAACGCCAACGCCACATGGAACGTGGTCACACGCATGAAAGCCCTGGGCGGAACCGGCATCACCGACGCAGAGAAACGATTGTGGTTCAACTTCACCACCGCAGGACCCGTGCTTGCCGCCAGTTACAACGATGCCCTCAGCATCAGGAAATACGTCATCCACGAGCCCGAGGACTACACAGCCTACAAGATTATCCCCAAGCGCTCCTGGTTCATCAAGCTCTCCGAAGGACAGAAAGAGACCTCCAACACCTTCATCCACCACACCGAGGACGGCAGCTATGGACTGAAACCCTTCACCCTGGCCGACGGCACCACCGTGCGCCGCCAAAACACCAACAACTATCGCATTGTCCGCTACATGAAGCGCAACACCACGCGCGAGTTCCGTCTGCCCACCTCGAAGTACGGAGGCTCTGCCACCCAGACACGTGTACGACAATACCAGCGTTGGTATAACTACGACACCGACGGTCTCGTCCCCGACAGCCTCCTGTTCCTCAACAAGCCGGCCAGCCGCAACTACAGCAACGGAACGCTGATAGGCGAAGTGCTTCCGTTCAACGGTGAGACAAGCGGAAACAAGGTCACCTACGGCTTCAACTTCAAGATGCCCGACCACGCACCCGAAGACTTCGAGTACACCCTTGGCATCGACATGTCTTTCTATACGGACTTCGTGCAATACTATGACGATAATCCGGAACATCCGGTCCAGTCCGCCACCACACTCTCGAACGACCTCGAAATCCCTGTTGACGCCGACCTCATAGAGCCAACACTTGCCGGTCGTTGCATCTATGTGGTGCGCAATGCCCACATCATGGCCAAGCAGCTGACGGCGCTGACAGAAGGACAAGACAAATGGCTGGAGGAGTACAACGTGAGTTTCCCCGCCCGCAAGGTAAACTTCAAGGACTGTTCCCTGCCCCTCGAAAATGAATTCGCCAACTATTGGATTTACAAGGATGGCGTGGAGGCCGAGGAGAACCTTATTTCGCTAACCAGCTACTCCAATCTGGAGTTTGTGATCAATAACAACAAAGCTAAGATTTCCTTTGCGAATGGCCCTATCGTTCAAGGAGCGACCGGCTATGCCGGCCCCAATGCCGACCTTTCCCAGCTTCGCTTCTTCCGTTTCACCTATCCCACCGTTGACGGCAAGGAAATGGCCGCAAACGGTTCCACCGCCGACATCGAGGTCTACGCCAAGGATGGCGACCGCCGCTATCGTCTGGCCGTCTACCACCTCACCTTTGTTGACGGCACGGAGCTTCGCCCCTACACAGAAATCATCGGCATGAGAAAGGACAAGAACGGCAACGATGTTCCCAAGTCGGAACGCTCGCCCCGCCAATTACGCAAGGAATTGGGCGAGCCCAAGGCGTCCATCACCTTCGACTTCAATGAGTACGAAACCTACCAGGCACCACCCAAAGGCAAGAACTATGGCACGAAAAACGAGCGTAGTGCCGGCAAGATCATGCCCAACACCTATCGCTATCCCATACGCTATGAGAACACCTCCTATGCTTTCGAGCCCACGTACATCAGCGAGTCCGGTGAAGTGGAGTATAATAAAAACGTAGAGGAAAACAGCTTCGGCTCCTATACCATCGCCCGAACCACCAAGTTCGAATGGAACAACCAGGCCCGCTTCTATCCCGTGCGCAAGTACTATCACGATGCCTATCCCGAGGAGGCACAATACGACTATGACAACAGCGGCTTCCTCTACATCGACGCATCCGAATGTCCCGGACGCATCGCCTCACTCGACTTCGACGGCAACATCTGTAAGGGCACACGTCTCACCGTGTCGGCTTGGGTGTCATCGCCCAACAGCCCTAACCGGGTGAGCACGAACAGTACATCTTATGCCAATGTGTTCTTCAACATCCTCGGTTATTACAAAGACGAGAACGGAGTGGAGCAGGAAGAGAAAATCTACACCTATTGCCCCGGCCCCATCAGCGGCGACGCCCTTTCCGTAACCGGCGACACCCTCGTCAAGAGCATGGCCGGCAAAGAAGGCGTGTGGCAACAGGTTTACTTCACCTTCATCCCCCGCTCCAAGCACATCATCGAGCGTTTCGTGCTGAACGTGAACAACGCCTGCACCAGCTCCGCAGGCGGCGACATCCTCATCGACGACATCGAGGTGTACTCCACCACGCCCACGGTGAAGGTGGTCAACACCCTGCCCGTCTGCAACTCCTCCATCACCCTCACAAAGATTGAGGCCGACTACGAGACCATGATGAATGCCCTGGGTCTGGAGGACGAGGACCTGAAAAAATACCACCCCTCCATCAACTACTGCGTGGTGGACTCCGCCATGTACCGAAGCAAACTGCAGGAACTTCAGGAGGCACACGACCCCGCACCCGCCAACAACGCCATGCGCTATGCCGCCGTGGGCAACATATGCCGTGTGACCATCAACGCCACGTTCGACGACCTGCCCGAATACAACTATTCCGAGGCAGCAGAGAGCAACAATGCCAAGATATGGAAGTTGACCGACGACATGGGCATGAAGCAAATCGTCATCAGCGACAAGATTGCCAACGAACGGATGAAGCCCAACACCACCTACTACCTGGCGGCCTATTTCACCTACAGCAGCGAACTCGTCGACTTCTCCACCTTCCAGGTGGGTACGGAGTGCAGCATCAGTTCGCTCTTCACCACACGCAACAGCTTCAACTTCATCATCGACGGCGACATAAACATTGCCGAGGGCGGCGATGCCACCGTCTGCGCCGGCTCCAACGTCACCGTGGGCGCCAAGTTCCGCGGTGTGAACGCGCAGACCGGCGAGGAGGTGCTCCGCATCCTGCCCTGCGACTGGTGGCTCGGCTACTACGGCAACGACTATGCCCACGCCTACATCAACGCCGACGGCAGCTATGTGCTCGGGGCCGCATCGAGGCCGGCAGACGCCGTCAGCGTGAGCGAAGCGCTGATGAGCTTCCGCACCTTCTATCCCAACACCGCCACCACGGACAATTGCAGCCCGAGGTCCGGCATGGGCATGACACTCACCCAGGCCATGATCGACGGCCTGAGCAAACTCTCCCGCCCCCGGGCCGCCGACACCGAATCCGACACGCCTGCCCGTCCGGCCCTGCTCCTGCTCTACCGCAAGAACATCAACGTGCAGATTCCCGCCGAGCTGGGCAAGGACGACGAATATATCATAACCCTGCAACCCATCGAGAACCTCACCGACTTCGATGACGACGAGGCTTTGAAGAACAGTATCGTCTGCTTCGATGCCGACACGCTGTCCATCCACATCAACGGCCACGCGCCCGGCCTGCTCAACGGCTTCAGCGGGGTGCCCTATCCCCCTTACATGAACAACGTGCCCCTGCGCCTCACCCTGGGTGAGCTGGACGGCCTGCGCGACGACTCCGACGGCATGCGCCTTCCCCTGCGCGACATCCGGCCCGTGACCCCGGAAGTGGACGAGCTGGTACCCGTCACACTGGCCGACGGCACAACGGCCTACAGCCCGCTCTACATTGCCGGCACCGACGATCCCGCCTGCAACGTGTTCACCGACGACGGCAGCCTGAGAGAGGTGGGGCGCGTCAAGGCCATGCACGCCGTGAAGGATGCCGCCGACGGCTATGCCGACGTAACCTTCCTGTCCGGATTCACCCCACGCGAGGGTTACACCTATACCCTGCGTGCCGACTACCGGGAGAAAGAGGCCGACGGCATAACGCCCAACACCTGCAACGGCTCGTTCGTCTTCGACCTGAAGGTCGTTCCGCGCTATGCCGTGTGGACAGCCGCCGCCGGCAACTCCGAGTGGACCAACGACCTCAACTGGCGCCGCGCCGACCGCAGCGACCTGCATTTCCCCGATGACAAGACAGAACCCGCCTATCCCACGAACGAAGCCAACGACACGGCCAACGCTTTCGTGCCCTTGGCCGGCACCAACGTCATCGTGGCCGCAAGCGCCCCCTGCCGCCCCGCACTCCACGACAGCATCGTCAACGCAGACAACAAGCTGCTGGACTTCGGCGAGCACGACGCAGACGTGACGCAAGACATCCGATACGACCTCATCCTGGGAGGCTTAATCAAGGGAACGGGAACCCGCTATTGCGAACGCTACCGCACCAACCGCTGCGACGGGCTGGTGCTGCAGGCCGGCGCCGAGCTGTTGCAGGCCCAGCATCTGGACTACCAAAAGGCCTGGGCGGAGTATGAGCTGGACCGCGGACGCTGGTACACACTCGGCTCTCCGATTCGCCAGACCTATGCCGGCGACTGGTATACCCCCGCCATCAGCGGGCGCGAGACGGCCCCCTACTTCCACGACATCACCTTCTCCGCCACGCAGCACGACCGCTTCCACCCCGCCGTATACCAGCGCGGATGGGACAAGGGCGAGGCAACGCTCTATTACCTGGAGAACCCCACCGACATCAACCCCGCAGACCACAAGGTTCTGCAGACCAACGTAGCCGTGCGTGCCATGTGGAGCAGCGTCTACAACGATGTCAACGTGTGCTACGGCCACGCAGGCTTCTCGCTCAAGGGCGAGCAGGGCGGCCGGGGCAAGCTGCTCTTCCGCCTGCCCAAGGAGGACACCACCTATGACTATTATGTGAGGGACGAGCCCGAGAGCGGCAGCAACACGGCCACCATCGAGCGCAACGACCAACACCGCCTGTGGACCGACCGGCTGAAGACGGACGCAGACTTTACCTTCACCCTGGAAAACGCCAACGAGAAGAACCTCTATTACCTGGCGGCCAATCCCTTCCCCTGCGGGCTGGACATGAGCCTCTTCTTCAAGAAGAACGCAAGTGTGGTGGAACCCAAATACTGGGTGCTCACGGCCGAAGGCCAGTCGGCCGCGATAAAAGACCCGAACTCGCCCAACTGGACCGTCGTCAACACCACCGCCGGTGCCGAAGCTCCCGTGCTGGCCCCCGGACAGGGCTTCTTCGTGAAGCTGCGCGACGGGCAGAGCACCTGCACCCTGACCTTCGATGCCGGCATGATGACCCCAAGCATGACGAGCGCACCCGTCCTGGAGGGGGGCGTCACCCGCGCCACCGGCGCAACGGACGAAAGGCCGAGGTTGCATATCCGTGCCGAGCGCGACGGGCACGTCAGCGAGGCCGTCATCCTGGAGGATGAGACGTCCGCCGACGGCTACTCGCCCGCCGAGGACATGGAGGCGCTGATCGACGAGTGCCTCACCCACACGCCCGTCGTCTACACCCTGGCCGGCAACCGTGCCGCCACGGTCAACAGCCGCCGCACCATCCGCCGTGTGGGACTGGGCGTTGCCGGCTCCAACCCCAAGGAGGTGACACTGACCTTCTCCGGCATGAACAGCCTCAGGGAAGAGCTATCGCTGCTGGACGTGCTCACAGGGGAAACGACCCCCCTCTGCACAGGCCCCGACAGCATCAGCGTCACCGTGCCCGGCCTTACCGACAACCGCTTCTTCCTCGTCTCCCCCGCCAACGGCGAGGATATCGGCGAGGATGACGACGCCCTTGTCAGCATCAAGGCCCACCACGGCCGGGTGACCGTCACCGCCGCCGGCACGCTCCTGCTCGACGAGGTACGCGCCGTAGCCACCGATGGGCGTGTGTTCCACAGCGCCACACCCAATGCCACGGAGCACAAGTTCCGCCTCGCACCCGGCATCTACCTCATCAGCACACGCACCGTAGCGGGCACCACCACGCGCAAGCTGATCATCGACTGACCTGATACCCCGCCAAGACACTTGCCCTCCGTTTGAGCTTATACCAAAATGCCAAGCCCAAACGGAGGGCATTTTCGTAGCCATGCCACCGAGGTTTTCGCGAACCGGGCAAGCAATCAAAAAAAACGCCCTTCATTTTCCGGCCAAAACATCAAGATGTTTTTCAAAAACATGAACACGTTTTTTGAAAACATGAGCATGTTTTTCCCAAAGTATTGCGAATGATTTCCTCCTTGCCCTGTTTTTTCTTATTTTTGCTCTGCGAAACAGGAACAAACATAGAAAACATGAAAAACCTTGTCATCCTCAGCGGCGCGGGCATGAGCGCCGAAAGCGGCATCAGCACGTTCCGCGACGCGGGCGGCCTGTGGGAACAATATCCCGTGATGCAGGTGGCCGGCATCGAGGGATACAAGCGCAACCCCGAGCTGGTGATCAACTTCTACAACGAACGGCGCAAGCAGCTGCCCGACGTGAAGCCCAACGCGGGACACATCGGGCTGGCACAACTGGAGCGGGACTTCAACGTGACCGTGGTGACGCAAAACGTGGACAACCTGCACGAACGCGCCGGCAGTTCCCACGTCATCCACCTGCACGGCGAGCTGACCAAGGTGTGCTCCAGCCGCGACCCCAACGACCCGCGCTATATCAGGGAACTGACACCCGGGAACTATGACGTGAGGATGGGCGACCTGGCCGGCGACGGCAGCCAGCTGAGGCCCTTCATCGTGTGGTTCGGCGAGGCCGTGCCCCAGATAGAGACGGCCATCGCCCGGGTGGAAAAGGCCGACATCTTCGTCATCATCGGCACCTCGCTCAACGTCTATCCCGCCGCCGGGCTGCTGGCCTACGTGCCCCCCACGGCCGAGGTCTACCTGATAGACCCCAAGCCCGTGGACATCCACTCCGGACGCCCGGTCCATGTGATACGCAAAGGAGCCTCGGAGGGCGTGAAAGAGCTGACGGAATTATTAAAATCATCCATAAAAAAAGCGGAGAACCGCTTTTGAATAAGTTTTTTTCTTATCTTTGCGCTACGGACCATCAAACCTTAAAACCATATAAATAAGATGAAGATTTTACTGACCGGTGGCGCCGGTTTCATCGGCAGCCACACGTTGATCGAACTGACCGAGGCCGGACACGAGGCCGTGGTGGTGGACAACCTGGACAACAGCTCGCCCATCGCGCTGAAGCGCGTGGCCAAGATTATCGGCAAGGATGTGCCTTTCTACCGGGTGGACATCCGCGACCGCGAGGGCTTGCAGAAGGTGTTTGACGAGCACAAGTTCGACGCCTGCATCCACTTCGCCGGACTGAAAGCCGTGGGCGAGAGCGTGGCCAAGCCTCTGGAGTATTACGAAAACAACATGAACGGCACCTTCGTGCTGCTGGACGTGATGCGCAAGAACGGCTGCAAGAACATCATCTTCAGCTCCAGCGCCACCGTCTACGGCGACCCCGCCATCATCCCCATCACCGAGCAGTGCCCCAAGGGCCGCTGCACCAACCCCTACGGCCAGACCAAGAGCATGCTGGAGGAGGTGTTGATGGACGTGCAGAAGGCCGACCCCGAATGGAACGTGGTGCTGCTGCGCTACTTCAACCCCATCGGCGCCCACAAGAGCGGCACCATCGGCGAGAACCCCAACGGCATCCCCAACAACCTGATGCCCTACATCACACAGACGGCCATCGGCAAGCGTAAGGAGCTGGGCGTCTTCGGCAACGACTATGACACACCCGACGGCACCGGCGTGCGCGACTACATCCACGTGGTGGACCTGGCCAAGGCCCACGTGGCCGCCCTGCAGGCCATCGAGCAGAAGAAGGGTGTGGCCATCTATAACATCGGCACCGGCCACGGCTACAGCGTGCTGGACGTGGTGAACGCCTTCATGAAGGCCAACGGCGTGAACGTGCCCTACGCCATCAAGCCCCGCCGCCCGGGCGACATCGCCACCTGCTACTGCGACCCCTCCAAGGCCAAGGCCGAGCTGGGCTGGCAGGCTCAGTACGGCATCGAGGACATGTGCCGCGACAGCTGGAACTGGCAGAAGAACAACCCCAACGGATTCGAGGAATAAGCCTGCGGGGAAGACAGAAACAAACGAACAAGAAAAAGAAGCAACCGCCCCCCGGCCTGCCACAGGACCGGGGCCGGTTGCTTTTGTGGCACAACAAACACAAACGACACGTATGCTGATTATCGCAGCCATCATGTTGACGGGGGTGCTCGCGGGAGTGCTGCTGCGCAACCGGGACCTGAGTGCCGTGCCCCACATGATAACCATTGCCATCCGGCTGCTGCTCTTCCTGTTGGGAGTGGCCGTGGGTTGCCGCCGCGACATTCTGGACAACCTGCACACCATCGGCATACAGGCCCTGGTGATTACCGCAGGCGGACTGGCCGGCACCCTGGTGTGCGCCCGACTGGTGTATCGCCGTTTCTTCACCCGTAAAGACTGACAGTCCATGCGCGGAAGCATCATCATCTTCTTCTTTTTCATCACCGGAGTGCTCACGGCCCGCATGGGATGGCTGCCCGCCACGCTGGTGGAGAACGACTTCAGCATCTATGTACTCTACGGGCTGATGTTCCTTGTGGGAATGAGCATCGGCAGCGACACAAAAGTGTTAAGGGGAATGAAGCGGCAAAAGGCAACCGTCGTGCTGGTCCCCCTGGCCACCCTGCTGGGTACGCTGGCCGGCTGTGCCGCGGCCTCGTTCCTGCTGCCCGGCATACGCGTTTGGGACTCGCTGGCCGTGGGGTCGGGATTCGCCTACTATTCGCTCTCGTCGGTGTTCATCACCGAGCTGCGCGGCGCCGAACTGGGCACGGTGGCCTTGATTGCCAACGTCACCCGCGAGCTGTTCACCCTGATGTGCGCCCCGCTGCTGGTGAGGTGGTTCGGCAAGCTGGCCCCCATCTGTTCCGGAGGAGCCACCACGATGGACACCACCCTGCCCGTCATCGTCCGTTTCTCGGGCAAGGAATTTGTGGTCGTGAGCATCTTCCACGGCTTTGTGACAGACTTCTCCGTGCCCTTTCTGGTCACCTTCTTCTGTCGCATGGCTGCTTAAAATGCCACAAAAATTTGTCACTGCACGAAAAAAAACGTAACTTTGACCATATCATACGGCCAAAGGCCCCCGCCGGACACCCGACGGCGGTTTGCGGTTTGTACAGTTCCCTATTAACAAGACCCTATATTTAAACACGTTGAATGTACCTACTGGGTTATGACATTGGCAGCTCGTCGGTAAAGGCGAGTCTGGTGGATGCCGAGAACGGCAAGTGTGTGGCTTCTACTTTTTTCCCTAAGACAGAAGCAGAGATTATAGCAGTGAAAGCCGGTTGGGCCGAGCAACGGCCCGAAAACTGGTGGGAGAACCTGACGCTGGCCACACGGGCCGTGATGGCGGAGTCGGGCGTAGACGCCGGCGACATCAAGGCCATCGGCATCTCTTATCAGATGCACGGACTGGTGTGTGTGGACCGGGACATGAACGTTCTGCGCCCCGCCATCATCTGGTGTGACTCCAGAGCCGTGCCCTATGGCCGGAAAGCCTTTGAAGAGCTGGGAGAGGGCACCTGCCTGTCGCACCTGCTCAACTCGCCGGGCAACTTCACTGCGTCGAAACTGGCGTGGATTAAAGAGAACGAGCCGGACATCTACGCAAGGATATACAAAATCATGCTGCCGGGCGACTATATCGCCATGAAACTGAGCGGAACCGTCTGCACCACCGTCTCGGGGTTGTCCGAGGGCATGCTGTGGGACTTCAAGAACAACCGTGTGGCCGATTTCCTGCTGGACCACTACGGCTTCAGCCCCTCGCTGATTGCCGACATCGTGCCCACCTTTGCCGAACAGGGACGCGTGGGCGCCTCGGCCGCAGCCGAGCTGGGGCTGAAAGCGGGAACGCCCGTCACCTACCGCGCGGGCGACCAGCCCAACAACGCCCTCTCGCTTAACGTGTTCAACCCGGGAGAGATTGCCTCCACCGCAGGCACCTCGGGCGTGGTGTATGGGGTGAACGGCAACATGAGCTACGACCCGCTGTCACGCGTGAACACCTTTGCCCACGTCAACCACACCGCCGACCGCACACGCCTGGGCGTGTTGCTGTGCATCAACGGCACCGGCATCCTCAACTCCTGGGTGAAGCGCACCGTGGGCGACGGCCTCTCCTACGACGACATGAACCGGTTGGCCGCACAGGCTCCCGCAGGAAGTGCGGGCCTCAGCATCCTGCCCTTCGGCAACGGGGCCGAGCGCGTGCTGCAGGACCGGGAACCGGGATGCTCCGTCCACGGCATCAACTTCAACCGCCACGACAAGCGGCATATCATCCGCGCCGCACAGGAGGGCATCGTCTTCTCCTTTAAATATGGTATGGAAATCATGGAACAGATGGGGCTGCCGGCGAAGAAGATTCACGCCGGCAAGGCCAACATGTTCCTCAGCCCCGTCTTCCGCCAGACACTGGCAGACGTGATGGGAGCCGACATCGAACTGTATGACACCGACGGGGCCGTGGGCGCCGCCAAGGGCGCGGGCATCGGCGCAGGCATCTACAAAAACACACAGGAAGCGTTCGCCACACTCGGGAAACTTGAGGTGACGCACCCTCAGGAGTCCGGACGCCAAGCCTGCCTTGAGGCTTACGGACGATGGAAAGACCTTATCAGACAGACCTAAAAACAACCCCTAAAAATAAACACACATTATGGCAACAAAAGAGTATTTCCCCGGCATAGGGAAAATCAAGTTTGAAGGAAAAGAAAGCAAGAACCCCATGGCCTTCCGCTACTATGACGCCGACAAGGTGGTCATGGGCAAGAAGATGAGCGAATGGCTGAAGTTCTCCATGGCCTGGTGGCACACCCTGTGTGCCGAGGGAGGCGACCAGTTCGGCGGGGGCACCAAGAAATTCCCCTGGAACGGCGACCCCGACAAGGTGCAGGCGGCAAAGAACAAGATGGACGCCGGCTTCGAATTCATGCAGAAGATGGGCATCGAGTACTATTGCTTCCACGATGTGGACCTGTGCGAAGAGGCCGACACCATCGAGGAATATGAGGCCAACCTGAAGGCTGTGGTGGCCTATGCCAAGCAGAAGCAGGCCGAGACCGGCATCAGGCTGCTGTGGGGCACCGCCAACGTGTTCGGCCACGCACGATACATGAACGGCGCAGCCACGAACCCCAACTTCGACGTGGTGGCCCGCGCCGCCGTGCAGATCAAGAACGCCATCGACGCCACCATCGAGCTGGGAGGCTCCAACTACGTCTTCTGGGGCGGACGCGAGGGATACATGTCGCTGCTGAACACCGACCAGAAGCGCGAGAAGCAACACCTGGCACAGATGCTCACCCTGGCACGCGACTATGCCCGCGCCCGCGGCTTCATGGGCACCTTCCTCATCGAGCCAAAGCCCATGGAGCCTACCAAGCACCAGTATGACGTGGACACGGAGACCGTCATCGGCTTCCTCAAGGCACACAACCTGGACAAGGACTTCAAGGTGAACATCGAGGTGAACCACGCCACCCTGGCCGGACACACCTTCGAGCACGAGCTGGCCGTGGCCGTGGACAACGGCATGCTGGGTTCCATCGACGCCAACCGCGGCGACTACCAGAACGGCTGGGACACCGACCAGTTCCCCATCGACAGCTTCGAGCTGGTGCAAGCCATGATACAGATCATCCGCAACGGAGGCTTCGGCAACGGAGGCACCAACTTCGATGCCAAGACGCGCCGCAACTCCACTGACCCGGAGGACATCTTCATCGCCCACATCGCCGGCATGGACGCCATGGCACGCGCCCTGGAAAGTGCCGCCGAGATGCTTGAGAAATCGCCCTACAAAAAGATGCTGGCCGACCGTTACGCTTCCTTCGACAGCGGCAAGGGCAAGGAATTTGAAGAGGGCAAACTGACGCTGGAGGACATGGTGGACTATGCCAAGGCCAACGGCGAACCCAAGCAGACCAGCGGCAAGCAGGAACTGTATGAGGCCATCGTCAACATGTATTGCTAACCCGCACTCCATTAAACAGACGAGGTGTACGCTCCCGGGGCACACCTCGTCTGATATCCATCCCCCCCCCATTGCATAAACCTTAAACCCTTAACACATGAACTATTCCGAAAAAGGCAGCAAAGCCTACCTCTTCTCCATCGTGATGGTGGCCGTCATCGGCGGCCTGCTCTTCGGCTACGACACCGCAGTAATCTCCGGAGCGGAGAAAGGCCTGCAGGCCTTCTTCATGGGAGCCACCGACTTTGTCTATACCGACACCATCCACGGCATCACCTCGGCCAGCGCCTTGATCGGCTGCATCATCGGCAGCGCCCTCTCGGGCCTGACGGCCACACGTCTGGGGCGCAAACGCTCGCTTTTCATCGCCGGTGTGCTCTTCTTCCTGTCGGCTTTGGGCTCCTACGACCCGGAGTTTCTGTTCTTCCGCCACGGAGAACCCTGTTACTCCCTGCTCATCGCCTTCAACATCTACCGCGTGATTGGCGGCATCGGCGTGGGACTGGCATCGGCCATCTGCCCCATGTACATCGCCGAGATAGCGCCCAGCAACATCCGTGGCACCCTTGTATCCTGCAACCAGTTCGCCATCATCTTCGGCCAGCTGGTGGTCTACTTCGTCAACTTCATGATATTGGGCGACCATGCCACCCCCCTGGTCAAGGCCGTGGAAGGAGTCAACCAAGTGCTCAACCCCGAGGCTGCCGCATGGACCGTCGAGACGGGCTGGCGACTGATGTTCGTCAGTGAGGCCCTGCCCGCAGGCCTCTTCGCCCTGCTTGTGCTCTTCGTGCCCGAAACTCCCCGCTATCTGGCCATGAACGGCAACGAGGGGAAGGCCCTGCATGTGCTGAGCCGCATCAACGGCACCGCAAAAGCCGGAGAGATTCTGAACGACATCAAGAGCACCGCAAGCCGGAAGACCGAGAAACTCTTCACCTACGGCTGGACCGTCATCTTCATCGGCATCATGCTCTCCGTATTCCAGCAGGCCGTGGGCATCAATGCCGTGCTCTTCTTCGCCCCACGTATTTTCGAGTCCATCGGCATGGGCACCCCCATGGTGCAGACCGTGATCATGGGCATCCTCAATCTGCTGTTCACCGTCGTGGCCATCCTCACGGTGGAGCGCTGGGGTCGCAAGCCTCTGCTCATCACAGGCTCCATCGGCATGGCCGTGGGTGCCTTCGGCGTGGCCCTGTGCAATCTGGCCGGCGGACTGCCTCCCATGATGACCGCCGTGAGCCTCATGGTCTATAGTGCCGCGTTCATGTTCAGCTGGGGCCCCATCTGCTGGGTGCTGATTGCCGAAATCTTCCCCAACACCATCCGCGGAGCCGCCACCGCCATCGCCGTAGCCTTTCAGTGGATAGCCAACTTCACCGTCTCCGCCACGTTCGTACCCATGTACAACATGAGCGCCGGCGACATGGGCGAGAAGTTCGGCCACCTGTTCGCCTACAGCCTCTATGGTTTCTTCTGCGTGCTGGCCGCCCTGTTCGTATGGCGCATGGTGCCCGAGACCAAAGGCAAGACACTGGAGGACATGACCAGGCTGTGGAAAAAGCAAAGCCAAGGAAAATAAGTCCTAAGGAACATTTTTTCCCGTTCACCGCAGTCAACTGCGAAATTTGTTGTAACTTTATACGCGGAATGTACCCTTTGTGCAAAAAGAACAGGTTATGAATAACACCGATGTTGAAGACATCCTGAACGGGAAAGGAATCAAACCTACGGCCAACCGCATTCTTGTCATGAAAGAACTGATGAAGGCCACACGCCCCGTAAGCCTTACCGATTTGGAAAGCTCGTTGGGATTTTCAATGGATAAAGCAAGCATTTTCAGGGTGCTTGAGCTGTTCTCTGAAAAAGATGCCGTTCATGTGATTGAAGGCGGCAGCCGTGCCCTTAAATACGAGCTGTGCCATTGCGGAACGTGCCATACCCTTTCCGACCAGCATGTCCATTTCTATTGTGAGGCATGCAAGGAAACGTATTGCCTGGAAAGCGTGAGTGTTCCCCAGGTGAACATTCCCGATGGTTTTTCCCCACATTCCATCAACTATATGATAAAAGGCATCTGTCCCGGATGCTCCAAATAATCATCAGCAGCAGCATTTTCCAAGCGGCATTTGCGGAGGCTTTCCTTTCTTGAGGATCGGCCTCCGCTTTACTTTGCAAACGGGTTGCATCGGAAATTCCGTATCTTTGTTCACGGATATTAAACATTTGTACGATATGAACAAACGATTCCTTTTCGCCGGTGCGCTTGGTTTCATGTTGCTGCAGGCATGCCGCCATGGTGAAGGCCACCGCCATCATCGCGACGATGACGCACAAACAGAAGAACATGCTCACGAAGAATCCCCGACAGAACCCGGCCTCCACTCCGATGCCATCATTCTCGCACCCGAACAGGCAAGGGCGGCGGGGGTGCAGGTCTCCCTTGTCCGACCGGGCGACTTTTACGCCATAAAGGCCACCAGCGGCAAGGTCATGCCCGCCTCCGGCGATGAAACGGCCTTGGTGGCAACCGTTGCCGGAGTGGTTTCGCTGAACCGCCCTATAACGGAAGGGATGGCGGTGAGCAAAGGGGAAAAGATTTTCACCATCGTGTCTTCCGGTCTGCCGGACGGTGATGTTTCCAGACGAGCCGACATAGCTTACCGGACGGCAAAGGCGGAATATGAAAGGGCCAAGATTCTGGTCGCCGACAAAATCATCTCAGAGAAGGAATTCCTATCCATTAAAGCCGAATATGAGAATGCGGAACTCGCCTACAAGGCTGTCGGACAAGACAGCGGGACGAAAGGGGTTGCCGTAAAGTCTTCTGACAGGGGGTATGTGAAAGAGTGCCTGGTGAAGGAGGGGGATTACGTCTCCATCGGCCAGCCTCTGATGACAGTCACTCAGAACCGGCGCCTTTACCTGAAGGCTGAAATAGCCGAACGGGATTATTCCGTCTTAGGCCGGATTTCCTCTGCAAAATTCAGGATGGCATACAGTGACAGGGTCTATGACCTGAAGGAACTGAAAGGCCGTCTGTTGTCTTATGGCAAGACACCGGGCAGCACCTCGTCGTTCATTCCCGTGACATTTGAATTTGACAATTGCAGCGGCATCATCCCCGGATCGTTTGCGGAAGTCTTTCTTCTAACCGACGTACGCAGCCGGGTGATCAGTGTCCCGACAACGGCTCTGACGGAAGAACAAGGCGTTTACTTTGTCTATATACAGGAGGATGAAGACTGCTACCGGAAACAGGAGGTCAAGCTTGGCCTGTCGGACGGGGTACGTACGGAAATCGTTTCCGGTTTGAAGGGGGGCGAGACTTTGGTGACAGAGGGTGCCGTTCATGTAAAGCTGGCAGCCGCAGGCAAGAGTATTCCGGGGCATACCCATAACCACTAAAGACCGAGATGCCATGTTGAACAGGATAATCAGATTTTCACTGCAAAACCGCCTGCTTGTATTGCTGGGTGCCGTGCTGCTCGTTGTAGGCGGCTTATATACGGCCCATAATACCGAGGTTGATGTTTTTCCGGACCTCAACGCTCCAACGGTTGTCGTCATGACGGAAGCCAACGGAATGGCGGCAGAGGAGGTGGAGCAGCTGGTCACCTTTCCCATCGAGACCTCCGTGAACGGAGCCACCGGAGTGCGCAGGGTACGGTCATCGTCCACCAACGGCTTTTCCGTTGTCTGGGTGGAGTTTGAGTGGGACACGGATATTTATCGTGCCCGCCAGATTGTTTCTGAAAAATTGGCGACCGTCAATGACGCGTTGCCGGACAATATCGGGCGGCCTGTGCTGGGTCCGCAATCTTCTATTCTGGGGGAGGTCCTGATTGTCGGCCTTACCTCCGACAGCACCTCCCTGCGGGATTTGCGGACCTTGGCCGACTGGACAATCCGCCCCCGTCTGTTATCAACGGGGGGAGTGGCACAGGTTTCCGTGATTGGCGGGGATTTGAAGGAATACCAGATTCTCGTCAACCCCGACAAGATGAAGCACTACGGTATCAGTCTTGCCGATGTGATGGCGGTGACAAGAGGAATGAACCGAAGCACCAACGGGGGTGTGATTTATGAATATGGAAATGAGTACATCCTGCGCGGAGTCGTTTCTTCCGATGCGATAAAACGTATTTCCACGTCGATTGTCAAAGCGGCTGACGACAACCGCGTGACATTGGCAGACATCGCCGAAATCAGAATGGGGGCGGAAAGCCCCAAGCTGGGAGTAGCTTCGGAAAAAGGCAAGCCGGCCGTGTTGCTTACCGTGACCAAACAGCCGAATACGGGAACCATTGAATTAACCCGGAAATTGGAAGATGCCATTGCCGATCTGCAGAAAAACATCCCCGGCGACGTACACATATCAACCGACATCTTCCGTCAATCCCGCTTCATCGAGGGGGCAATAGACAATGTGAAAGACTCTCTTTTTGAAGGAGCCTTATTTGTCGTCATCATTCTTTTCCTGTTTTTGGCAAACATCCGCACCACGGTCATTTCACTGGTAACCATTCCGCTGGCCCTGCTGGTGTCATTGCTTGTATTGCACCACCTCGGGCTGAGCATCAACACGATGAGTCTGGGAGGTATGGCCATAGCCATCGGCTCCTTGGTGGATGACGCCATCGTAGATGTGGAAAACGTATGGAAGAGACTGCGGGAAAACAAGCTGTTACCCGAAGACGAACGCAAACCCGTGTTGCATGTGGTGTATGAGGCTTCGAAAGAAGTGCGTATGCCGATTCTCAACTCTACATTGATTGTCATTGTGAGTTTCATGCCCCTGTTCTTCCTGAGCGGTATGGAGGGGCGTATGCTGATTCCGCTCGGCATTGCGTTTATCGTAGCGCTGTTTGCATCAACGGCTGTCGCATTGACCCTAACTCCCGTATTATGCAGCTATCTGTTGAGCGGAAAAGCGGCAGACAAAGGTTTGGCCAAAGAGGCTTTCCTTGCCGTATGGCTCAAACGGTATTACCATAAAGCCTTGCTTGGGGCATTGGAGCATAAAAAAACGATTGTCCTCGGGACAGCCATGCTGTTTACGGCAACGCTCGGAATCTTCTTCACATTGGGGCACAGCTTCCTGCCGCCGTTCAACGAGGGCTCGTTCACCATCAACGTCAGCTCCCTGCCGGGCATTTCCCTGGAAGAGTCCGACAAAATCGGGCGTCAGGCAGAAGAACTTCTGCTTACCATTCCCGAAATCAAGACGGTGGCACGAAAAACCGGACGGGCCGAGCTTGACGAACATGCCTTGGGAGTCAATACGTCAGAGATAGAGGCTCCATTTCAATTGAACGGTCGGACTTATCGGGATATATTGAATGATGTGCGGCAGAAGCTATCGGTTATTGTTGGAGCCAACATCGAAATAGGACAACCCATCAGCCATCGTATCGACGCCATGCTGAGCGGTACGAAAGCAAGCATTGCCATCAAGCTGTTCGGCGACGACCTGAACAAGATGTATCTGCTGGGCAATCAGATTAAAGACGCCATTCAGTCCGTGGAGGGCATTGCCGACCTGAATGTGGAACAGCAAATCGAACGTCCGGAATTGAAAATCACGCCAAAACCGGAAATGCTTTCGCGCTATGGCATATCGGAACCGGAATTTAACGAATTTGTGACCGTGATGATGGCCGGGGAGACCGTATCACAGGTGTATGAGGGCAACAAGAAGTTCAACTTGACCGTCAGAGCGGACGACAACAGCCGCCGGACCATCGAGGATATTCGCAGAATGCTCATCGACACCCCTGCGGGCCTGAAGATTCCATTGGCGAATGTGGCCGACATCGTTTCAGCCGCCGGCCCGAATACCATCAACAGAGAGAATGTAAAACGAAAAATCGTTATTTCAGCCAATACGAGCGGACGGGACCTTCGCAGTGTGGTGAACGACATTCAAGCCCGTGTCGACAAAAACATTCCATTGCCGGAGGGCTATCACATTGAGTACGGCGGGCAGTTCGAAAGCGAGCAAGCCGCCAGCCGTATATTGCTGCTCGCGTCGGCAATCAGCATTGTCCTTATCTATCTGTTGCTGTACATGCAGTTCAGAAACGCCCTTGAAAGCAGCGTGATTATGCTGAACCTGCCGTTTGCCCTCATTGGCGGCGTACTTGTGCTTTGGCTTACGACCGGCGAAACAAGCATCCCCGCAATCATCGGATTCATCTCACTGTTCGGCATCGCCACCCGAAACGGAATGCTGTTGATAACAAGATACAACCATCTGCGGGAGGAGGAAGGGCTGCCTGTGCACGAGTGCATCATAAAAGGTTCCTTAGACCGGTTAAGCCCCATTCTCATGACGGCTCTGACTTCAGCGTTGGCATTGTTCCCGCTTGCCCTCCGGGGTGATTTGCCGGGAAACGAGATACAAAGCCCGATGGCTACGGTTATTCTGGGCGGATTGCTGACATCAACACTTCTGAATGCGTTCATTCTGCCGCTTGTTTACGAGTGGATGCACCGGAATGAAAAGAAACAAACAAAAGACACCCGATTATGAAAACTCTATATTTGACAATACTTCTTTCCATCCCCTCTGTTGCGGCACATGCCCGGGATATAGACTCCGTCCTTCAGGAAATCGAACGCAACAATCTCGAACTGCAGGCACTGCGCAGCTACAACCGTGCATCCGCGTTTGAGATTAAGGATCAGAACAGCCTTGAGTCCCTTTCTTTGGAATACAGTCCGTTTTTCAGAAGCGGAGTTTCCGGTATGGCCAGCTCGGAACTTGTCGTATCGCAAGAGTTTGATTTTCCCACGCTGTATATAGCCCGTCAAAAAGCGGGAAAGCTTCAGCAAAACGCACTTGACCTGGAGTACAAGTCTTTACGAAGAGACCTTCTTTATGCCGGACAACAGAAGTGCCTGGACTTGATTCTGCTGAACCGGCTCCAAGAGGTTCTGGAGGAGCGCATGAAGAATGCCGACGAATTGCTGGCCTTGTTTGAAAAAAGATTCAAGGAAGGTGATGCCACCGCGCTTGACCTGAACAAGATAAGGATGGAACAAATGGACCTGCAGACAGAAATACTGCAAAACGAAACGTCCCGGCAGAAGATTGTGCAAGAACTGTCCGTCCTGAATGGCAATCAACCGCTGTCATTGGATTCCATCTCATATCCCGAGACAGGGGCGGAACTTGAGTTATCCGGCCTGAGAAACGAAATTGCGCAAAGCGATGCCGGGATTCAGGCCGCAGAAGCATCGGTTGCGGCATCCGCACAGGAGATGCAGATTGCAAAGCAAAGCCGGCTGCCCGGATTGGCTGTGGGATATCGCCGCAACACAGAGATGGCCGAGCAGAGCAACGGATTTCTAATAGGTGTTTCCATCCCCATATTCTCAAACGGCAACAAGGTCAAGGCGGCCAAGCACAAACAGATTGCGGCACAACAATACCTGGAGCATACCCGGTTGCAGGTCGCGAAAGAAGCGGATTCGCAGATTCAGGAACTGCAACGACTGAGCCAAGCCCTTCGGATATACGACCCGGCTTTGATAAGCCGGTCACTTGAGCTGCTCAAAAAAGCCGTTGTGGCGGGAGAGATGTCTTTGATTGACTATTATATGGAAGCCGACAAGGTGTATTTAAAACGGCAGACCTACCTGTCCGTAGAGAATCAATACCAGAGCCTTTGGGCTACGCTTCACAAAAACAGGTTATAGCAAGCCGGACCGGAAGAAGGTTAACAGCTTGCCGCCCCCCTTATTTCATGCATGCCCGCCACAGGCTTTGACGGGCCTCGGGGTTAAGCTGCTCGAGATGGGACAAGAGGGCCTTCATCCGGGCGCGGGAGGAGGCTTGCTCCCAGGGGCAGCGCTTCAGCTGGGGCGGAAAGCCCTCCAAGAGAGCCAGACGCTCCAGATCACACTCGTCCACCAAAGCAAGGGGACGGATGAGCGTCATGGGAAACTTGTCCATGGGCATCTTCGGACGCATGGTGCCGGTGCTGCCCTCGAACACCAGGTTCATGAGGAAGGTCTGCAGGATGTCGTCGCGGTGATGGCCCAGGGCAATCTTGTTGCACTGCTGCTCCCGAGCCACACGGAACAGGGTCTTCCGGCGTTCCCACGAACACAGAAAACAGGTGGACTTGCGCCCCTCGGGGTCGGGCTCCACACAGATGGACGTATGCAGGAGGGGCACGCCGCACTGCGCGGCATACCCCTCCAAGTAGTTGTTGTCGGTAAGATATTGGCCGGACTCGTTCTCCACATGCACGGCCACCACGCTGAAGCAGGGACGGAAGATGCGGCTCTGCTCGGCCAGCAGGCGCAGGAGCACCAGCGAGTCCTTGCCTCCGCTCAGTCCCACAAGGATGCGGTCGCCGTCCTCGATAAGTCCGAACTGCGTCACACCGCGGCGGAAGCGTTGGCGGATGCGGTGCCGGAGTTGTTCCTGCTCGGTTCTCAATTCAGTCCGAACAGATGGGCCAGACCGTTGTTCACACCACTGAAGCCCATGAAGGCCATAGCCAGCAGGCCGGCGGTCACCAGCGCGATGCTCATGCCCTGCATGCCCTTGGGGATGTTCATCATGGCCAGCTGTTCGCGGATGGCGGCGAACACCACCAGCGCCAGGCCGAAGCCCAGGGCCGTGCTGAGGGCGAACCATACGCCGGTAAGCAGTCCGGCGGTCTCGATGCCCGTGTGGTCATAAGTGCCGTCGGCCACCAGGATGGCCACACCCAGGATGCAGCAGTTGGTGGTGATGAGGGGAAGGAACACGCCCAGCGCCTGATAGAGCGCGGGGCTCACCTTCTTCAATATAATCTCCACCATCTGCACCAGGGCGGCGATGACCAGGATGAAGGCGATGGTCTGCAGATACTCCAGGCCGAAGGGCACAAGCACATGGGCCTGTATCAGATAGGTCACCAGCGTGGCCAGGGTAAGCACGAAGGCCACGGCGGCACTCATGCCCACGGCGGTCTCCACCTTCTTGCTCACGCCCAGGAAGGGGCAGATGCCCAGGAACTGGCTCAGCACCACATTGTTTACAAAGATGGCGGTTATGAATATCAGGATGTATGCCATGGCTTAATTCTTCTTTAGTTTGTTTACGATAGCGATGAGGTAGCCCAAAGCGATGAAGGCACCGGGAGCCAGCACGAACAGCAGGGCACCGTAGGTCTCGGGGAAGAGGGCCACATCGAACACACGTCCGGTGCCCAGCAGCTCACGCACGGCACCCAGCAGGGTGAGGGCCAGGGTGAAGCCGATGCCGATGCCCAGTCCGTCGAAGATACTATCCAGCGGATTGTTCTTGGCGGCGAAAGCCTCGGCACGTCCCAGAATGATGCAGTTCACCACAATCAGGGGGATGAACAGGCCCAGGCTCTTGTCCACCTCGGGCGCATACGCCTTGATGAGCATCTGCAGGATGGTGACCAGCGAGGCGATGACCACCACGAAGGCGGGGATGCGCACCATGTTGGGCACGATGTCTTTAATCAACGAGATGATGAAATTGCTGAACACCAGCACCACCATGGTGGCCAGACCCATCGACATGCCGTTGATGGCGCTGGAGGTGGTGCCCAGTGTGGGACACATGCCCAGCAAAAGGACGAACGTGGGATTCTCCTTCACCACGCCGTTGAGGAATATTCTTAATGCTTTCATAGATTGTCTGCTGCTGATTTAGTTCTTGTGAAGGCCGGTGGCCGAGGTGTTGGCGTCGGGCTTGCCCATAGCCGTGGCTGCGGCGTTGTTCACGATGCGCAGGAAGGCGCGGCTGGTGATGGTGGAGGCGGTGATGGCATCCACGTCGCCCCCGTCCTTGCTGACGGCCAGGTCTCCGGCCCGCTTGCCGATGATGTTGCCTTTCGCGCCGGCCTGGAACCACGTCTGGGCCTTGGCGCCCAGACCGGGTGTCTCCTTGGTCTCGAGCACCTCATAGCCCAAGATGTTGCCCTCGTAGTCCAGTCCCACGAGTGCCACGAGCCTGCCGCCGAAGCCCTTGGGGTCGGAGGCCTTCACGGCCATGCCCTTGTCGGTGTAGTACACCTGCAGGCTCTCGCCGTTGGCATCGGTCAGGGTCTTCTCTTCGTTCACCTTCACGTCGCCTCCGCCCAGCACTTTCTGTATGCCGGTCTCCAGAGCCTTCTGTTGCTCCTGTTCGATGGTGGGCTTCGTCACCTGATTCACGTAGGCCAGTGCCGCGCCCATCGCCACGCTGATGAGGGTGAGCACGACGGCCATATTATACCATGTGGATTGTAGTTTCTTCATGACTGCTTATTTCTTTGTGCCGAAGCGACGGGGTTTGCAATAGGTGTTGATCAGGGGCGTAAAGGCGTTCATGATAAGGATGGCGAAGCTCATGCCCTCGGGATAGGCACCCCAGTTGCGGATGACCAGGGTGATGATGCCAATCATCACGCCATAGATTACCTGGCCCCTGGGGGTCATGGGGCTGGTGACATAGTCGGTGGCCATGAAGCAGGCACCCAGCATCAGTCCGCCCGTGGTGAGCACCGTCAGGGGATTCATATAAGTGGAGGGGTCGGCCACATAAAGCAACCCGGAGAGCACGGCCACGGTGCCCAGGATGCTCACGGGGATGTGCCAGGTGATGATGCGTTTCCACAACAGCCAGGCGCAGCCCAGAAGCAGGGCCAGGGCACTCACCTCACCCAGCGATCCGCCCATGTTGCCCAGGAGCAGGTCGGTGGCGTCGGGCAGATTGTCCAACCGGCCCTGGGAGGCCAGTCCCAAAGGCGTGGCTGCCGTCTGCGCGTCAAGATAAGAGGTAAGCTGACCGGCCACGGGCCACGAGGTCATCTGTACGGGGAAGCTGATAAGCAGGAACACACGTCCCACCAAGGCAGGGTTGAAGGGGTTCTGTCCCAGTCCGCCGAACGTCATCTTGCCAACGCCGATGGCCACCAGCGCACCCAGCACGATGAGCCAGAGGGGCAGGTTGGAGGGCAGGTTGAAACCCAGCAGCAGGCCGGTGAGGATGGCCGAACCGTCCGTCACGCTGCGCCCGTCGCGCCCAAGGATATACTTGGAGATGAGGAACTCGAAGGCCACGCAGCTCACCACCGAAGTGGTCAGCACGATGGCGGCTCCCAGTCCGAAGAAGTAGAGGCCGGCCAAAAGGGCGGGGACAAGTGCCACGCACACCCCGTACATATTCTTTTCCACGCTGTCGCCGCCATGCACGTGTGGCGACAGGCTGATGATAAATTTACTCATTGCTTTTGATTCTTTGGTTGGTTAGCGTGCGTTGCGGGCACGAATTATTCCCATCACCGTGCTCTTGCCCACGCGCATATGGTCCAGCAAGGGGCGGTGGCTGGGGCAGGTGAACTGGCAGCAGCCGCACTCAAGACAACTGGTGATGTCGTTCTTCTCGGCGCCCTCCCAGTCGGCCTTGCCGCTCAGCTTGGCCAACAGATAAGGCTCCAGGCCCATGGGGCAGACGCTCACGCACTTGGCGCAGCGGATGCAGGCCTGCGGTTCGGCACGGCGTGCCTCTTCCTTCGTCATCAGCAGCAGGCCGCTGGACCCCTTGGTCATAGGCACATCCAGGGAAAGCAGCGCCTTGCCCATCATGGGACCTCCGCCAATCACCTTGCCCGTGTTCTCGGGCAGGCCGCCACACTCGTCGATGAGCTGGCTGAAGGGTGTGCCCAGGCGGGCCAACAGGTTCGAGGGACGGGCCAGCTGCTTGCCCGTGACCGTGATGACGCGGTCGATGAGGGGCTTGTTCTTCATCACGGCCTGATAGATGGCAAAGGCCGTGCCCACGTTCTGCACCACGGCCCCCACGTTGATGGGGATGGCGGGAGGCGCAGGCACCTCGCGGCCTATGACGGCCTCTATCAGCTGTTTCTCGCCGCCCTGGGGATACTTCATCTGCAGGGGCATCACCTTTATCCGGCTGTCGATGGCCTGCGCACGCTCGGTCATCAGCCGGATGGCGTCGGGCTTGTTGCGCTCGATGCCGATGAACGCCTTGCTCACGCCCACGGCCTTCATGATAAGCTGCACACCCACCAGGATTTCATCGGGGTGCTCCAGCATCAGGCGGTGGTCGGCCGTGAGGTAAGGCTCACACTCCACAGCGTTGATAATCACATATTCGGCCTTGCAGCCCGGCGGGGGCGTCAGCTTCACGTGGCAGGGGAACGTGGCGCCGCCCATGCCCACGATGCCGGCCTCCTTCACCTTCTGCACGATGGCGGGGGCATCCAGCTCGGGACGGTCCTCCATCCGCACCAGTGCGGGCGAACGGTCGATGCTCTCTTCCCACTCGTCGCCCTCCACGTCCACGATGACGGCCTGGCGGCAGGTGCCCGAAGCGTCCAACACATGGTCTATCTTGCTCACCTTGCCGCTCACGCTGCTATACACGGGGGCACTGACAAAGCCGCCGGCCTCGGCCAGCAGCGTGCCCACCTTCACCTCGTCGCCCTTGGCCACCACGGGCTTGGCGGGCGCACCGATGTGCTGAAACATGCTGAACACGGCCTGCTTGGGCAGCCCCGCCTCGCGGATGGCACTCGAGGCCGAGAGCTTGTTCTCGTCAGGATGCACGCCGCCCTTGGAAAATGTCTTCATGTTCTTATTCCTCTTTCTTAATGGGTTTAACGGGGAAGTTGAAGGAGTGGATGGCACCCGTGGGGCAAGCCTCCTCACACTTCCGGCACAGTTTACACTTCTCGGGGTCGATGTAGGCCAGACTGTTCTCCAGCGTGATGGCCACGAACTTGTCGCACACCTTCACACACTTGCCGCAACCGATGCAGGCGTTGGCACAGGCCTTGCGGGCCACGGCACCCTTGTCCTTGCTGTTGCACAGCACCACCATGCGGCGGCCCTTGGGTCCCTTGGGGCGAAGCTCGATGATGCCCCGCGGACAAGCCTTGACACATGCGCCGCAGGCCGTGCACTTGTCCTCGTCCACCTCGGGCAGACCCGTCGCGGGGTTCATCCGGATGGCACCGAACCGGCAGGCGGCCACGCAGTCGCCGCAACCCAGACAGCCATAGACGCAGCCCGTCTCGCCGCGGCCCGTCATCTGCTGCACGCGGCAACTCTGCACGCCGTCGAACTCGGCCACACGGGGACGTGCCTCGCACGTGCCGTTGCAGCGCACCACGGCCACACGGGCCACCGCGGCACCGGCCTGCATACCCAGGATGCCGGCCACCTTGTCCATCACGGGCTGACCGCCCACGGGACAGAGACGGCCCTCCAGGCTGCCTCCGTCGGCGGCCTTCACGCAAGCCTCGGCAAAGGCCGAACAACCGGGGAAGCCGCAGCCGCCGCAGTTGGCCTGGGGCAACACCTCGGCCACACGGTCGATGCGCTCGTCCACCTTCACGGCAAATCGTCGGGAGGCCACATACAGCACCAAGGCACTCGCCAGCGCGATGGCTCCCAAGATTACAATCGCTAATAAAATAGGATTCATGAATATGTTTGTTTAGTTATTTGTTGTCACACTCCACGGTGAAAGTCAACCTTCTGGCCATACGTTTGCGCCCCAGCCACAGGCCGGTATACCAACCCGCCAGGCAGAGCAGAGCCACCACGGCCGCCATCGACTCGCCCAGCGGACCGCTCAAACCGAACAGCACCGCCACCATAATGACCAAAGGCAGGACATAGGCCAGCAAGACGGCCTGCAATCCCTGGCCCACGCGGCCCACCACCCTCACGGTCTGTCCCACCCGGGGGGCGGGGCCTTTCAGCACCAGCGCCGTCACCACCTTTTCCTTCGTCTCGCTGCTGCGGCACAAAGAGGCGGCCTCGCACGACGAGCAGGCCGAAGCCTGCAGGATGCGCACACGAACCACGGGCAGGGCAACCTGCTCCACCACGCCCTCGTGACTGATGAAATTGGCTTTTTCATGGCTCATAACCAAACAAAGTTAGTAAAAAAAGCTTTTGACACGTATGCCGACACAGACATTTAACGACTTTTGTTTACGTTCTTTAACGCTTGTGCGGCGACAGGCAAATAAAAACGCCGCAGTGAACGAAACAAAACATCTTGATGTTTTTTAAAAACGTGTTGATGTTTCAAAAAAAGATGTTGATGTTTTTAGGGAAACATCAACATCTTTTTTTATTTGCCGATACAGAGGATGTATTCAGACCAAAAGCCAAGGCGGCTTTTGTGGGCGAAGCCATGGCACCCCATGGGCAGACGACCGCCGTTCAAGCAGTGGCAGAGCCTCGGTTTGACATCATAGGCAAACGCCATGGCCTCCTCCATCGTCGGGTTACGGAAGTCCTGCGGCACCAAAGCCCAGAAGACATCCTCGTTATGGCCCTTGGAGATGTAATCGCATATGGCATCCCGGTATTGCCCGCATGCCCGGCGGAAGGCAGACACCCGGCGCAGGCATAATCCCCCGTTGCCCACCTTTCCGTACAAAACAAAGCGGTTGATTTTACCCCCCCCAATTGCGAAACGCCTTTCCATCTTCACATACAGACTCAAGGGGAATCGGGTATAGCGTGGCCGCATGGGCCAGGGAGCCGCCACCTGGTCGTATCCCTTTTCCGTCCAGGCGAGCACCTCGTCACGGAAAATCCAGGCATCGGTATGGCAGATGAGGATATACTCGCAGTCGGCAAACCGGTCATAGAAGGCCGCGGACATCATCATTTCATTGTAACCTTGGATTCCCCGCTTCCTGCCCAGCCATTCATCGGACACCCGCATCACCTCGGCAAACGGGTATCGGGCGGTGTGGGCGGTCATATCCAGCCCCTCGGGACACAGGAAACAGACGGGATGCCCCTGCAGCACCTTCATGTTATGCGCCAAGGTCTCGTCCTCTACGCGGGAAAGATGCTCCGTGTAGAGGGGGACAACGATTTTTACGGGATGCTTCATCAGCCCTCCGGCGGCCTATTCCGTCATCATGCCCGCCACGCTGAGACGCACGATCTCCGTTTTGGCGTTGGAACGCACGGTCACGGTCTTCTTGAACTTGCCGGGGAATTTGTTGGTGCCGTTGTAGGTAATCTCTATCACGCCGCTCTGGCCGGGCTTGATAGGTGTCTTGGGATAGGTGGGCACGGTGCAGCCGCACGAGGCGAACACCTGCTGGATTACGAGGGGAGCGCCCCCGGTGTTGGTGAACTTGAAGCTGCACTTCTGTTCGGGAGCGGAAGCGGGGAAGGTGCCCAGGTCGGCGGCCAGCGTGTCAAACTTAATCTCGGCATACACCTCGTCGGCAGCCTGCACGGGAACGTTGCGGACGGGACGGTATTCCATGGCGGATGTGGCCAGAAAACCGGCGGCGAACAACAGGACCGGGAATAAAATCTTTTTCATTTTCTATTGATTTTATATGGGTTTCACCTGCAAAAATAGAGGTTTTCGGGCGGAAATGCAACTTTTCGGACCGGGAATAAATCCACGACACCGGGAGAGAAGGTAGAAAGGGGACCGGTCTAAGGCCGGGTATAGCTCATGATTCCTCCGGAAATCTGGTTCAACGAGATTTCACACAGCTTGGTGTTGTACTCGGCCACCAGGATGCGCTCCTCGGCATCCAGCAGGGATTGCTGGGCCTCGCGCATCTCTATGCCCGAAAGGTCGCCCAGCATATAGCGCTCGTGGGCGATATAATGGTTCTCGCGGGCCGTAGCCAGATTCTCACGCTCCAGCGAAAGCAGCCGCAGGTTGTTCCTGTAAGCCTGCCACAAATCGGCCAGGTCCGAGCGCAGGGCCTGTTCCAGTTGCAGGCGGGCCAGCTCGGCATTGTCGATGTCCAACAGGGCGTTGCGCCGCTCGCGCGAGCGGTTTCCGTCGAAAAGCCTGTAGCCCACCTTCACGCCGAAGTCGGCTCCCCACGCACTCCGGCGGTCGTTGGCCCCCTCGCCGTACCGGTTGTGCTGCCAGGAGTATCCGGCATAGAGCTTGACATAGGGATAGTCGCGGCTCATCACCGCCCTGTAGTCGTGCCGGGCCAGGCGGATGTCGTGCTTGCTGTCCAGCAACTTGGCGTTCTGAAGCAGGGTGGCGGCCAACAGCGTGTCGTAGGAAAGCGAGGCGTCCACCTCGATAACGGAATCGCGGACAAGAGGAGTCTGCCCCAGACTGTCCACGGCCATCAGCTCGTAGAGGCGGATGCGCGAGGTGGCCAGCATCTCGTTCTGCTTCAGGCTCTGTGCGCTGTCGGCATTGAAATCCACCCGGGCCTGCTGCAGGTCCAGGCGCGATGCGCTGCCGATGGTGTATCTTTCCAGCACAATGCGCAGGCGCTCCTTGGACAACCTGACGGCATTGCGCAGGTTGCGTGCACGGATTTGCTGCTGAACCAGATTGAAATACTCGCCGGTCAGCGTGGCCACGTAGTCCTCTATGTCCATGCGGGTGCGCGTCTCTCCCTGCCTTTTCAGCTCCTGCAACCGCGCATAGTCGGCCTGAATCCGGAAGCCGTCGAACAGGGTCCAGTCGGCATTGACGCCCACCTGCAGGCCGTGGTCCGGGCTTGCCCCCCGGCGGGTGACAAGGCCGTCCTCCCGCCGGCGTGTCCTGTTGTCGCCATAGGCGCCGTCGTATCCGGCGGTGGCCGTGACCACGGGCAGGTAACCGGCGTTGGCCGCCGTGGCGTTGTTCGAGCGTTTGGCTTCCTCGTTACGCACAATCTTCAACTTATAGTTGTTCTGCAGTCCGGTGGCAATCAGCTCCGGCAGGGTTTGCGCCCGGGCGCAAACGCCGACACCCGGGAGAACGAGAAACAGGAGAAGAAGTCTCAGGGGATTCATGGTTTTTTCTTGTTGTTCAGTGAGGTGGCCACGAAGGAATAGATGGCCGGAATGACAAAAAGGGTGAGCAAAGTGGAAATAATCATGCCGCCCACCACGGCCGTGCCCATGGCCACCCGGCCGGCAGAGCCTTCGCCACGGGCGAACATCAGGGGCAGCAGGCCCAGCACGGTGGACACGGAAGTCATGAGGATGGGGCGCAGACGCTGCACGGCGGCCTCGCGAATGGCCGTCATCTTGTCCTCGCCCATACGCTGCCGTTGGTTGGCGAACTCCACGATAAGGATACCGTTCTTGGCCACAAGACCTATGAGCATGATGATTCCGATCTGGCTGAATATGTTCATCGTCTGCCCTCCGCAAAGCATGAACAGCAAGGCACCGGCAATGGCCAAAGGCACCGTGAGCATGATGACGAAGGGGTCCTTCAGGCTTTCAAACTGGGCGGCCAGAATCAGATAGATGAGCACCAGCGCCAAAGCGAAGGCAAAGAACAGGCTGGACGCGCTCTCGCGGAACTCCTTGGAATCGCCGGCCAGGGCCGTGCGGAAGGTGTCGTCCAGCACGTCCCCGGCTATCTTGTCCATTTCATCCAGTCCGTCGCCGATGGTGTGGCCGGGAGTCAGCCCGGCAGATACGGTGGCCGACACGAAACGGTTGTACCTGTACAACTTTGGGGGCGCGATACTCTCCACCAAATCCACCAGATTTTCCATTTGCACCATCTCCCCGTCCTGTGAACGGATGTAGATGGCCTTCAGGTTGCCCGGGTCGTTGCGCTGCTGCCGGTTTATCTCTCCCACGATTTCATACTGCTTTCCGTTGAGATAGAGGTATCCCATACGTTGTCCGCTGAGCCCGTATTGCAGGGTTTGCGCTATGTCTCTGGTGGCAACGCCCATCAGGTTGGCCTTCTCGCGGTTCACGCTCAGACGCACCTCGGGCTTGGAGAATTTCAAATCCACATCGGCCATCTGGAAGACCGGACTCTCGTACACACGGGCCATGAAGGCGGGCAACACGGTTTCCAGCTTCTTGATGTCCGTGGCCTGCAGCACATATTGTACGGGCATGGAGCCGCGGCGGCCTCCGAATGTGCTCTGCTGTTGAACGAAGGCGCGTGCGTCGGTCTTCTGCCTCACGGCCTTGGAGAGCCTTTCGGCCACCTCCATTTGCGAATAGTCGCGCTCGGCCAGGTCCTTCAACGTTATCTGCACGTTGCCCGAGCCGCCGGACACGCGGGCCGTGATGAAGGCGGCATCCGGTATCAAAGAGTCGGCCAGGCGGTTGATTTCCTCGGTGTAGTCGCGCATAGACTCGTATGTGACGCCCTCCGGCCCCGTGGTGCGGATGGTGATGCCGGAGCGGTCTTCCAGGGGAGCCATCTCCGAGGGGATGGCGTTCCACATAGCCACACAGGCAGCCACGGCAGCCAGCATGATGGCAACGGCCAGGGCACGATGATGCAGGAATGCGGCCAGCCACCGGGCGTAATGCCTGTTCAATCCGGCGAAAAAGGGTTCGGTCTTGCGATAGAACCAGCCCTTTTGCTCGCGGTTCACCAGCAGCTTGGTTGCCAGCATGGGGGTGATGGTGAGGGCGGCAAAAGAAGAGATAATCACGGAGCCGGCCACAACAAAGCTGAACTCGCGGAAAAGGCGGCCCGTCTGTCCCTCCATAAACACGATGGGAAGGAATACGGCCAAGAGGGTGACCGTGGTGGAAATGACGGCAAAGAAGATTTCCTTCGCGCCCTCGATGCCGGCATCGAAAGGCTTCATCCCGCGCTCTATCCTTATATATATGTTCTCGGTCATCACGATGGCATCGTCCACGACCAAGCCCACGGACAGCACCACAGCCAGCATGGAGAGCACGTTGATGGAGAAACCCAGCAGATACATCACGAAGAACGCCCCGATTAACGACACCGGTATCACCAGGCAGGGAATAAGCGTCACGCGCCAGTCGCGCAAGAAAAGGAAGATGATGATGATGACCAACACAAAGGCCTCGTACACGGTGTTCTCCACCTCGGCGATGGAGGCACGGATGAATTTCGTGTTGTCGAAGCCATAGTCGTAGTGCACATCCTCGGGCAAATCCTTCTCCATCATCTTCATCCGCTCGTGCACGGCATCGGCGATTTCAATGTGGTTGGCACCGGGCTGGGGCACAACCACCACACCCACCATCGGCACACCGTTCATCTTCATATAGCTTTTCAGGTCACGCGCCGAGAGTTCCGCCCGGCCGATATCGCTGAAGCGGATGATTCGTCCACCGTTTTCCTTGACGATCAAGTTGTTGAACTCCTCGGTGGTGGACATCTGACCCATCGTGCGTATGCTGAGTTCGCGCGTGTTTCCCTCGATGGAGCCTGAGGGCAGCTCCACGTTCTCGCGGTCGAGGGCGTTTTTCACGTCCATGGGCGTGACGGAATAGCCCGACATCTTCACGGGGTCCAGCCACAAGCGCATACAATACTTCTTCTCTCCCCAAATCATCACGCCGGACACATCCCGAATGGTCTGCAGCTGTTCCTTCACCGTCAGATCGGCAATCTCGCTCAGTTCCAACAGGCTTCGCCTGTCGCTCTGCAGGGCCACCATCAGAATGGGCATGGCATCGGCATCGGCCTTGGACACGGTGGGCGGGTCGCAGTCGCGGGGAAGGAAACGCTGGGCACGCGACACTTTGTCGCGAACGTCATTGGCTGCGGTCTCCAAATCCACGGACAGTTCAAACTCCACTGTGATACGGCTCTGCCCCTGCTGGCTCACGCTGGTAAGCGAGCGTATGCCCGGGATGCCGTTAATGTTTTGTTCCAAAGGCTCGGTTATCTGGTTTTCTATCACATCGGCATTGGCTCCCGGATAAGAGCACGACACGGAAATGATGGGATTGTCCACCGAGGGATACTCTCTCACGCCCAAATACATATAGCCCACGGCACCGAAGATGAGAATCAACAGGGTCATCACGGTTGCCAACACCGGGCGTCGGATGGAAAGTTCTGATATGTTCACGTAGTAGGGGTTGCTTGTTGTTTTTTAGCTGTTTTTAATGGAACACGAAGAGGGGGGGCGGTCACTCCCGGGGCGAGTCAGGTGTCAGCTGCACCCTGACCGCCTGACCTGCACGCAACTGCATGGTGCCGCTGGTGATTACGGTGTCGCCTTCGCTCAGTCCGCGCAACACCTGCACCAGGGCATCGGTGCGCAAGCCCTTGCTTATCTCCACCGCCTCGGCCTTTCCGTTGCGGCAGAGGAACACCTTGTCCACGCCCATCTCGGACACGACAGCCTCGCTGGGCACGGCCAAAGCCCGCTCGAACTCACGGGTGGTGAGACGCACATTCACGTATCTTCCGGGCACCAGCGTGCCGTCGCTGTTGTCATAGAGGGCACGCACGGTGAAGGTGCGTGTGGCATCGTCCACACGCGAATCGGAGGCATACACCCGGGCCTTGCGCGGAGACAGGTCGCCCTCCACGGTGAACTCCAGGGCGGCCCCGTCGGGCAATGTGCCGGCATAACGCTCGGGCACGCTGAACTCCACCTTCAGGGGACTGCGCTTCGTGAGCATGGCCACAACCGTCTGCGTGGTGGCGAAGGCACCCACACTCACCTGGCGCAAACCGATGAAACCGGAAAAGGGTGCCCTCAGTTCCGTTCGGGCAATCTCTGCCTTCACCCCGTCTATCTCGGCGCACAAGGTGGAAAGGTTGGCCTCGGCCTCCTGAAAGGCCTCCTTGCTCACGGCCTCCTTCTCCAGCAGAGCCTTGGTCCTGTACAGACGGTCCTGCACCAAGCGCAGCTGCGCCTCCTTGCGCCGCAGGTCGGCCTGTAACGAGGCGTCGTTTATCTTGGCCAACAGCTGGCCCTTCTCCACCCGGCTTCCTTCCTTAAAAAAGATGTCGGTGATTTTGCCCGAGGTCTCGAACGAGAGACTCACTTCCTCGTCAGGAATCAGCGACCCGCTCATGGCCAGCCCGTCTGTAAGCCGTCGGGGCCGCAACACCACGGCCCTCACGTTCAGCGTTTTGTCCTGCTTCTCCTGCGGTTTTCCAGATGCTTCTTTCAGTTCCTTGTTCTCCCGGGGGACGAACGCGTTGTACGCCAGAGCGGCACACACCAGCACCACCACACCCACGATTGTGTATTTTATTCCTTTGTTCATTTCTCCTATAAAACCATAACGTTTTAACTGCGAATTTAGCCTTTTCCACGCTCATTTGCAACTTTCGGCAGCAAAAGAGGCCGGAATACCATCCCTTTGCCGCCGAAGGTTCGTCTTTTTACACGACCATGAGGGGGCATAAAACAAATTATTTTCCTATCTTTGCACGACAATATATATTATATAAGGAGATGATTGTTTACAACACCACCTACACAATGCAGAACGAGGATGCCCGCAACTTCGTAATCTGGGCCACCGAGATTTGCATGCCCCGGGCACAGCGAAGCGGACAGCTGAAGAACGGACGCATGCTGCGCATCCTCAACCACCACGACCAGCAGACGGAATGTTTCAGCATCCAGTTTGAGGTGCAGGACAACCGCGTGCTGCACGAGTGGTATGTGAAGGAGGGGGCTGCGCTGGCCAAGGAACTGGAGCGGAATTTCCAAGGCAAGGTGGTGGGGTTCAGCACACTGATGAGCGATGAGTTCTGAAACCATCCTGGGCATCGACCCCGGCACCAACCTCATGGGCTTCGGTGTGCTGCGCGTGGAAGGCAACCGCGCCGTGTGCGTGGACTTGGGCGTCATCGACCTGCGCAACCTGGCCGACCCCTATGCCAAGCTGGGGCGCATCCACGAGCGGGTGAGCCAGACCATCGAGTTCTACCGGCCCACATGCGTGGCCGTGGAGGCTCCTTTCTTCGGAAAGAACGTGCAGAGCATGCTGAAGCTGGGGCGTGCACAAGGAGTGGCCATCGCCGCTGCCACACGCCACGGGCTGCCCATCCACGAATACGCGCCCATGAAAATCAAGATGGCGCTCACGGGGCAAGGCTCGGCCAGCAAGGAGCAGGTGGCCGACATGCTGCAGCGCATCCTCTGTCTGAGCGAGGGAGAGATGAGCATGAAGATGGACGCCACGGACGCGCTGGCCGCCGCCTATTGCCATTTCCTGCAGATGGGGCGGCCCGTGAGCGACAGCCACGTGAAAAGCTGGAAACAGCTGGCACGGATGCAGGGCAAGATATAAGACGAGACTGAGACATGGCACACAAGGTTATCGAGATAACGAACGGCGTAACCCGCCACCCCGACCACCGCATGGCCCGCCCCGTGACGCTGGCCCTGGAGGACGGATGGCAGGTGGCCGTCGTGGGCGAGAACGCCGCGGGCAAAAGCCGGCTGGTGGACATGCTCACGGGGCGCTATCCCTTGTCGCAGAACGAGGTGAGGTATGACTTCACGCCCTCGCCCCACACATTAGTGTGCGACAACATCAAGCACATCACCTTCCGCGACTCCTACGGCGACACCGATGGCATGTACTACTACCAGTTGCGGTGGAACCAACACGACATTGCCGACAACACGCCCACCGTGGGTCAACTGCTGGACGACGTGTACACACGTCTCGCCCACAAGGACGAGAAGCTGCGCGACACGCTGCGCACGATGTTCCATTTAGACGAGATGAGAGGGCGCCACATCATCTCGCTCTCCAGCGGCGAGCTGCGCAAGTTCCAGCTCACCCGCGTGTTACTGGCCGGTCCGCGCGTGCTCATCATCGACAACCCCTTCATCGGACTCGACGCCCAAACGCGTGACCAGCTGAAAGGCCTGCTGGCCACGCTGGCCCGCGAGACCCGCATCATGATTATCCTGGTGCTGAGCAAGACCGACGACATACCCGACTTCATCACCCATATCCTGCCCGTGGAGGGGTTGGAAGCGAAGCCCGTCGTGCCGCGCGAAGGCTACAGGCCCGAGCCCGTAAGCCTGCCCGCATTGCCCGCAGAGTTGAGAGACTGCATACTCGGCCTGCCCCAAAAAGACCTGAGCCAAGTGAGTTTCTATCCCCGGCAGGGCGGCGACATCCTGAAGTTCAACGGCATCAGCCTGCGCTACGGCACCCGCACCATCCTCAAAGACCTCAGCTGGACGGTGGAGGAGGGCGAGCGATGGGCACTGAGCGGCGAGAACGGAGCCGGCAAAAGCGCCCTGCTGAGCTTGGTGTGCGCCGACAACCCGCAGAGCTACGCCTGCGACTTCGAGCTGTTCGGCCACAAACGCGGTTCGGGCGAAAGCATCTGGGAAATCAAGCGGCACATAGGCTATGTCAGCCCCGAGATGCACCGCGCCTACCAAAAAGACCTGCCCGCCATTGGCATCGTGGGCAGCGGACTGAGCGACAGCGTGGGTCTCTATACCCGGCTGCGCGAAGAGCAGAAGGACATCTGCCGCCTGTGGATGCGCGTGTTCGGCATCGAGCATCTGGCCGAACGCACCTTTCTCAAGCTCAGCTCGGGAGAACAGCGCCTCTGTCTGCTGGCACGCGCTTTCGTGAAAGACCCCGAGCTGCTCATCCTGGACGAGCCGCTGCACGGGCTGGACGACCGCAACCGGGCACGCACACAAGAGATTATCGACACCTTCTGCCAACGGCGGAACAAGACCCTGGTGATGGTCACGCACTACAAGGAAGAACTGCCCCGCTGCATCACCCGGGAACTGCACCTGATAAAGAACAAATAAAAAAAACAAGAAAGCGATGAAAACAAGACTCATAACCCTGGCCATGGCCGCCTGCATGGGCATAGGCCGGGCCGCAGGACAAGAAGTGTTCCAGCAAGTGGTGGACACCAACAAGCTGATTATCGAAGACCCCTCGGCCTCGGGCGCGGCACTGAGCATCGCCCAGTTCAAGTACACCGCCATGCAATACCTCTGCACCATGGCCATCAAGGCCGGGAACGGACAGGCCGACGGCAGTTTCCTTGACCGCCAGGCACAGGCCATGAACAACTTCATCACCGGATACCTGACCGAACTGACCGCCGAAAAGGAAAGCAAGAAACAGAAAGAGGTGATGATACGTTACTGGAAGGCCAGCGCCGACAACCCGCTGTTCGGCGACAAGGACACCGAGACCACCCGCGCCTTCACCACCGACCCCACCAGCATCACCCCCTTCTCGCTGGACACCAACTGGGAGTTGGCCGACAGCGCCCGCAAAGAGAAAAACAAATAATGCCGCCATGAGCATCGCCATCGTCAAATACAACGCCGGAAACATCCGCTCCGTGACCAACGCCCTGGGCCGCCTGGGCGTGGAAGCCACACTCACCGATGACCCCGAGCTTCTGCAGCGGGCCGACAAGGTGCTGTTCCCGGGGCAGGGCGAGGCAGGCCATGCCATGGCCTATCTGCGAGAGCATGGGCTGGACAGCGTGATACGCTCGCTCCGCCAACCCCTGCTGGGCATCTGCATCGGACAGCAACTGCTCTGCCGGCACTCGGAAGAGGGCGACACCGACTGCCTGGGCATCTTCTCCGAGGACGTGGTGAGGTTCCGCCCCGAAAGGCAGGAGGACAAGGTGCCCCACATGGGATGGAACAGCTTGACCCACGTGAAAAGCCCCCTGATGGCGGGCATCTCCGAGGGCGAGTTTGTCTATTTCGTCCACAGCTTCTACGTGCCCGTGGGCGAAAACACCATCGCCACCACCGATTACATACAGCCCTTCAGCGCCGCGCTCCACCGCGACAACTTCTACGCCACGCAGTTCCACCCCGAAAAGAGTGGAGACGCCGGCCACCGCATCCTCAAAAACTTCCTGGAACTATGATAGAGCTTATCCCCGCCATCGACATCATCGGGGGGCGCTGCGTGCGCCTCACCAAGGGCGACTACGCCACCCGCAAGGAATACGGCTCGCCCGTGGACATGGCACTCATGTTCCGCGACCACGGTTTCCGCCGCCTGCACGTGGTGGACCTGGACGGTGCGAAGGCCAAGCATGTGGTGAACCTGCGCACGCTGGAGGAGATTGCCTCCAAAAGCGGCCTCACGGTGGACTTCGGCGGCGGAGTGAAGACCGACGAAGACCTGCGGCTGGCCTTCGACGCGGGCGCATCGCTGGTCACGGCCGGAAGCATTGCCGTCACCAACCCTGAGACCTATCTCAAGTGGCTCGGCACCTACGGTCCCGACCGCCTCATCCTGGGAGCCGATGCCCGCGAAGGCCGCATCAGCATCAACGGGTGGCTGGAGGACAGCCCCGTGCAGCTCACCGACTTCCTGACCCGATACATGCAGGCCGGCACACGCAACGTGCTGTGCACGGACATCAGCCGCGACGGTATGCTGGGTGGCACGGCCCTACCTTTATATAAGGAAATCATGCGGGCCTACCCCCATTGCCACCTCATCGCATCGGGCGGAGTGGGCAGCATCGACGACATCGACGAGCTGGAGAGCGCGGGCATTCCCGCCGTGGTCTTCGGCAAGGCCGTCTACGAGGGGCGGATAGACCTGAAAGAACTGAGCAAAAGAAACTGACAACCTTCCCCTATGTTAGCAAAGAGAATCATCCCCTGCCTCGACATCAAGGACGGCACCACCGTGAAAGGCACGAACTTCATCAACCTGCGCCAGGCCGGCGACCCGGTGGAACTGGCACGCGCCTACAGCGAGCAGGGAGCCGACGAGCTGGTCTTCCTGGACATCACCGCCAGCCACGAGGGGCGAAAAACCTTCACCCACGTGGTGGAGCAGGTGGCACAGGCCATCAACATCCCCTTCACCGTGGGCGGAGGCATCAATGAAGCGGCAGACGTGGACCGCCTGCTGGCCGCCGGTGCCGACAAGGTGAGCCTGAACAGCGCCGCACTGCGCCGTCCTGAGCTTATCGACCAAATCACGCGGGCCTACGGCTCGCAAGTGTGCGTGGTGGCCATCGACGCACGTCAGGAGGAAGACGGGTACTGGCAGTGCTACGTCAACGGCGGTCGCGTACCCTTCGGCAAGGGGCTTTTCGAGTGGGCCCGCGAGGCACAAGACCGCGGAGCCGGAGAGATTCTCTTCACCAGCATGAACCACGACGGCGTGAAGGCAGGCTTCGCCAACGAGGCCCTGCGACAACTCTCCGACAGCCTCTCCATCCCCGTCATCGCATCGGGGGGAGCCGGCACCATGCAACACTTCCGCGACACCTTTGCCCTGGGACACAGTTCGGCAGCTTTGGCAGCCTCCGTGTTCCACTTCGGGGAAATCGGCATTCCCCAACTGAAACAATACCTCAGACAAGAGAATATAAACGTAAGACTATGACCATAGATTTCAACAAGATGGGCGGACTGGTGCCCGCCATCATCCAAGACGCGCAAACCGGAAAGGTGCTCATGCTGGGCTTCATGAACGAAGAAGCCTATCGGAAGACCCGCGAGACGGGCAAGGTGACCTTCTGGAGCCGCACACGGGACTGCCTGTGGACGAAAGGCGAGACCAGCGGTAACTTCCTGAGCGTGGCGGACATTCTCTGCGATTGCGATAACGACACCCTGCTCATCAAGGCCCATCCCGCCGGACCTGTGTGCCACACCGGCGCCGACACCTGCTGGGGCGAGGAGAACAAGCCCAATCCCCTGACCTTCCTGAGCGAGCTGGGCGACTTCATCGAGCAGCGCCACCGCGAGATGCCCGAAGGCTCCTACACCACCAGCCTGTTCAACGACGGTCTCAACCGCATGGCACAGAAGGTGGGCGAAGAGGCGCTGGAACTGGTCATCGAAGCCACCAACGGCACCAACGAACGCCTCATCTATGAGGGCAGCGACATGCTCTACCACCTGATTGTGCTGCTCACCTCGAAAGGACTGCGCATCGAGCAGATGGCCGCCGAGCTGATGGAGCGCCACAACCCCGGATGGAAGAAACACTGATTCCGCGACAGACAAGAAACGTCGCGACACACAACAACACACATCAAACGACCAAATGCTGATTGACTACACCGGCGTGGAACTGCGCCAAGATGAACGCCCCATACTCTCCCAGGTGGAACTGCACGTGGACGAGGGCGAATTTGTCTATATCATGGGAGAAGTAGGCAGCGGAAAAAGCACGTTGCTCAAAAGCCTCTACGGCGAACTGGCCGTGAGCCGGGGAGAGGCCCGCGTGATGGACATCGACCTGGCAGAGCTGAAACGCCGCCACGTGCCCACGCTGCGCAAACAGCTGGGCATCGTGTTCCAGGATTTCCAGCTGCTGCGCGACCGCTCGGTGCGCAGCAACCTTGACTTCGTACTGCGCGCCACCGGATGGAAAAGCAAGAAAGAACGCCGCGAGCGCATCGGCGAAGTGCTGACCCTGGTGGGGCTGGCCGACCGCATCGATGCCATGCCTCATGAACTCTCGGGCGGAGAACAGCAGCGTATCTGCATAGCACGCGCCATGCTCAACAGGCCCCGCCTGGTGCTGGCCGACGAGCCTACGGGCAACCTGGACATGGAGTGCAGCAAGCGCGTGATGAGCCTGCTCACCGACATACAGAAAGAGGGGACAACCATCCTCATGTCCACCCACAACCAACAGATAACCGAACTGTTCCCCGCACGCACCCTCCGGTGCCAACAGGGCCGGCTGGTAGAACAATGAACCGGCAACCCCGCACCACACCATATATTATATAAGGAGTAGAAACAACGAAAACACAATAGGAACGACAATGAACGTAATGAAATTCGGAGGCACCTCCGTAGGCAGCCCCCAACGCATGAAAGAAGTGGCCAAGCTCATCACCCCGAAAGCGGGAGAGCAGAACTTCGTGGTGCTCTCGGCCATGAGCGGAACCACCAACTCGCTGGTGGAGATTTCCGATTACCTCTACAAGAAAAACCCCGAAGGTGCCAACACCATCATCAACCAGCTCGAACACAAATACATGGAGCACGTTGACCAGCTGTACACCACCGAGGAGTGGCGCGAGACGACACGTAAGTTCCTCTGCGACGAATTCAATTATCTGCGTTCGTTCACCAAGACCATGTTCACCAGCTTTGAAGAGAAAGTGATTCTGGCGCAGGGCGAAATCATGAGCACCAACATGATGGCCAACCTGCTGCTCGAGCAGGGAAAGAAGGCCGTGCTGCTCAGTGCGCTCGACATGGTGAGAACCGACAAGAACGCCGACCCCGACTTCACCTACATCCGCGAGAAAACACTTCAGAAGCTCAGCGAGAACCAAGGCTTCGACATCTACATCACCCAGGGCTTCATCTGCCGCAACGCCTACGGAGAAATCGACAACCTGTTGCGCGGTGGCAGCGACTACACAGCCTGCCTCATCGGAGCCGCCCTGCAGACCGACGAAATACAGATATGGACTGACATCGACGGCATGCACAACAACGACCCGCGCATCGTGGATCACACCGAGCCCGTGCGCCAGCTCTACTTCGAGGAAGCCGCCGAGCTGGCCTACTTCGGAGCCAAGATTCTCCACCCCACGTGCATCCAGCCCGCCAAATTCGCCGGTGTGCCCGTAAGGTTGCTCAACACCATGGACCCCACCGCCCCCGGCACCATCATCAACAACAAGATGCAACACGGCACCATCAAGGCCGTGGCTGCCAAAGACAACATCACCTGCATACAGATACAAAGCTCGCGCATGTTGCAGGCCCACGGCTTCCTGCGCAAAGTGTTCGAGATCTTCGAGCAATACAAGACCAGCATCGACATGGTGTGCACCAGCGAGGTGGGCGTGAGCGTGACCATCGACAACACCGGCCATCTGGTGGACATCGTGAACGAGCTGAAGAAATACGGCACCGTAGGCGTGGAACAGAACATGTGCATCATCTGTGTGGTGGGCGACCTGGTGGCCTCCAACGTCGGCTTCCAGAGCCTGGCCACCGGCGCACTGAAGGACATACCCGTGCGCATGATTTCCTACGGAGGCAGCAACTACAACATCTCGTTCCTGGTGGCCGAAAGTGAGAAAAGACGCACCCTGCAGGCCCTTTCCGACAATCTATTTACAAGAAAATGAACTACCCCACCAACCGATTCCAACAGCTGCAGACACCTTTCTACTACTACGACCTGCAGTTGCTACGCCGCACTTTAAGCGAAGTGAAGGCCCATCTGCAGCCCAACTTCCACGTGCACTATGCCGTGAAAGCCTGTGCCACACCCGCCGTGCTGGCAGAGATATGCCGCGCCGGGCTGGGATGTGACTGCGTGAGCGGCGGCGAGATACAGGCCTGCCTCGACGCCGGTTTCCCCGCCGACCGCATCGTCTACGCCGGAGTGGGCAAGAGCGACCGTGAAATCAACCTGGCCCTGGAGGCCGGCATCCAGTGTTTCAACGTGGAGAGCCTGCCCGAGCTGGACATCATCGACGAACTGGCACAGGCCAAAGGCACAGTGGCACGCATCGCCTTCCGCATCAACCCCAACGTGGGGGCACACACCCATGCCAACATCACCACGGGACTGGCCGAAAACAAGTTCGGCATCGACATGCAGGACATGTTGCCCGCCATCCGCCACGCCCAATCGCTTCGGGGCGTGGAACTGGTGGGACTGCATTTCCACATCGGTTCACAGATTCTGGAGATGAACGACTTTCAGGCACTCTGCGGGCGCATCAACGACCTGCAGGACACGCTCGAGGCCGAAGACATCCGGCTGCAGAGCATCAACGTGGGTGGCGGACTGGGCGTAGACTATGAACAGCCCGACGAACACCCCGTGCCCAACTTCCGCGACTACTTCGCCACTTATGCCCGCGGCCTGGAACTTCGGCCCGGACAAGAGGTGCACTTCGAGCTGGGACGTGCCATCGTGGCCCAATGCGGCAGCCTCATCACGCGCGTTCTCTATGTGAAAAGCAACGCCATCAAGCGGTTCGCCATCGTGGATGCCGGCATGACCGACCTCATCCGTCCCGCACTCTACGGCGCCCTCCACCGCATTGTCAACCTCTCCCACCCTCTCGCTCCCGAGGAGGTGTACGATGTGGTTGGCCCCATCTGCGAGTCAAGCGACGTGTTTGCCAAGGACTACACGCTGCCCGCCCTGCAGCGCGGCGACCTGGTAGCCCTGCAGACGGCAGGCGCATACGGACAGATTATGGCCAGCAGCTATAATTGCCGTCCTCTTCCCCCCGCTGTCACCTCCGAAGAGTAAACGTTCCATGACCGGCCAGCCCGTCAGTCCCCTTCTGCTTGCCCTTGCCGCGGCCTACCTCGCGGTATGGGCGTTCAATATGTATGCGGCGCGTGCCTTCTCGCTTTTGGGCAGGATGATTCGCCTGGCCGAGAAAGACGAACCCCATGTTCCGGCCTGCAACGCCACTCCCGTGACCTTAGTGATTACGCACGACGGACAGGGAGCCGCGCTGCGCCGTCTGCTGCCCGCCTTTCTGGAACAATCCCATCCCGATTTTGAAATCCTTTTGATAAGTTCCCGGCCTCTTGACCGCGAGGCCGAGGCCTATCTGAGCCTGCTCACCCCCTGCCGGCCCGCGCTCCACTCCCATGTGTTGCCGGCCCACGCCCAAGGGGTGAGCGCCGAGGCACTCACCCTTTCCATGGCCCTGCGCACAGCCGAACACCCGTGGGTGGTGATTTGCAGATTGGAAAGCCGCCCCGCCGGTATGCAATGGCTGGGCCGCATGGCCTCGCAGGTGCGCCCCGGCACCTGCTTCGTGGCGGGTCTCACCCTCCGGCGTCCCACGTCGTTCCTGTATCTGTGGCGCCAGATGATGAACCTGCCCTACGCCCTGCGCCACGGACTCCACACCCTGCAGCAAGACAATCTGATGGTGCACGCCCCCGGCTTTCTGGCCGCAGGCGGCATGAGCCGTGCGGCCGAGCTGAACCGGGGCATCCTGGCCGAGGCCGTCAACCGCCTGAGCCGCCCCGCCAACACACGGCTCTGCCTCCATCCCGAGGCTTTCGTGTGGCAACCCTCGCCGGCCACGCCACAGGAGTGGCTCGCCCGCGAGCTCTTCCGCCACCATGTGACGCTCCGCTTCACCCGCCGACACCGTCACGTCTCCCTCCAAGGCACCATCGTGGCCGCCACATGGCTCCACAGCCTGCTGCTCGTGGCGCTCATCGCCACAGCCGTATGGCAGGGCGCGTGGTGGATGGTGCTCCCGGCCCCGGTGCTGATCGGCGCCTTGGTTTTCCGGCGTGCCGCACAAATAAACCTCACCACCGAGGCCCTGAGCCTTCCGCCCTGCCGTCTCACGCTCGGCTACAGGCTCCACCGGCTGGCCATCACCCGCCTGCGCATCCTGCTGGCCTATGACATAAGCGACAAAAACGAATACAGAAAACAAAACCTTTAAACGCAACACACATGGAGTCGATACCCTTCATTGCCTGGTGCTTAGAAAACCTCAGTTATCCTGTCATCATCCTGCTGATGGCCATCGAGAGCAGTTTCATTCCCTTCCCCAGCGAGCTGGTGGTGCCGCCCGCAGCCTATAAGGCGGCCACCGACGGCAACCAAAGCCTTGCCCTCATCGTGGTGGCGGCCGGCATCGGCTCCCTCATCGGTGCGCTGGTCAACTACGGCCTGTCCGTATGGCTCGGCCGCCCCCTGGTCTATCGCTTTGCCGAAAGCCGCCTGGGCCACCTGTGCCTCATCGACCGCAAGAAAGTGGAGAAGGCCGAAGCCTATTTCAACGAGCACGGGGCCGTCGGCACCTTCGTCGGGCGCCTCATCCCCGCCATCCGCCAGCTCATCAGCATCCCTGCGGGGCTCAGCCGCATGCACCTGGGCAAGTTCGTCCTCTACACCACCCTCGGAGCCACCCTGTGGAACATCGTGCTGGCCGCACTGGGCTATTATCTGGCACAAGTGGTGCCCGCCGACCGGCTCAACGCCACCGTGGCCGAGTACGAACGTCCCATCAAGATTGCCCTCATCCTCACAGGCTGCCTGGTGGTGCTCTTCCTCGCCTGGCAAGCCTACCGCAAACCCGACACCGATGAAAAAGCTTAAATTCCTGCTTCCGCTCCTGTTCGCCCTGCCCGTCCGTGCCCAGCGGATGTGGGAGGACGTGGCCGTGGAGCCCGTCAGCCTCGACACCGCACGCAACCAGGCGCTGGCCTTCGACCTCCACGCCCTGGCATTCTTCCGCGACAACGAGTACGACAGCCCCATACAGAAAGGCTACTCGCTGCCGGGGTTCCGGCTGCGGCCCAGGCTCTCCTTCCAGACGCTCCACTGCCTGCGCATGGAGCTGGGCCTGCACGCCACCGTGTTCGACGGTGCCAACAAATACCCCAACTACGCCTACCACGACATCGGGCGATGGAAAGGCAACCAATACCAGCGCGGAGCACACGTGTTGCCCTGGTTCAGGGTGCAGGCCAACCTCAAGCACACCACCTTGGTGCTTGGCGACATCTACGGAGCACAGAACCACCGCCTCATCCTGCCCCTCTACAATCCCGAGCAGAACCTCTCCGCCGACCCCGAGATGGGCTTCCAGGTGATGGTCAACCGCCGCCACGTGGCCCTGGACACGTGGATTGACTGGCAGAGCTACCAGTTTGACCTCGACTCGCACCAGGAGGCCTTCACCGTGGGCACCAACGCCACCCTGCTGTGGGGCAGGCAAGACAAGCCCCTGCGCTGGAGCACCCCCCTGCAGCTGCTCATCCAGCACCGCGGGGGCGAGCAGGACACCACCGCGCTGGGCGTGCAGACCCTGGCCAACGCATCCGCCGGCGTGCGCCTGGACTACCGGCCCCGCCGCACCTGTGCCCTGCAAGCCCTCGACGCGCAAATCAACGTGCTGGGCAGTTACCAGCAGAGCGGCCGGTTGTGGCCCTTCGACACCGGCATGGCCCTGCACGCCGCCCTCGGCGCACAACTATGGAAACGGATCACCCTGGAAGCGGGCCATGTGGAGGTGCCCAAGCAATACGCCAACCTCTACGGCACGCCCTTCATGGGCACACTCAGCACCAAGGTCCCCGGCATGAGCTGGCACGGCACCCGCAACACCTATCTCAACGCCGCCTACACCTACCGTTTCTCGCCCGCCTACGTGCTCAGCGCACAGGCCGAGTTCATGAACGTCCTTTTCGGCGGCCAAAGCCGTCAGGTGTTCTCCTTCGGTGTCTATTTCCGCGTCAGTCCCTCCTTCCTTATCAAGCGGTGGAACTGACTCCCGGCAAGCGGCATGAGGCCTGACGCTTCATCCGCTATTTTATGAATTCATAGATTTCCACACGGCCATCCTCGGAAGGGAAAATCATAACGGCCCGGCGGCTGCCAATTTTGTAAACCGTTCCGGCAACGGAATTTTCACTTCCGTATGTGGTCTGCGGGTCGTTGTTTACACTCCAGCCGCCAAGGAAGACAAGAGATTCAGGACGGTTCTGATACAAATACCCCGATTTGCGCTGACTGCCTGTGGTTTTTTCGAAGAAGACCTTTCCGTCAATTGTCCGGAACCGACAATTGAAATAGGGGTATGAGAAAATCCCGTCACGGCCACCGATCTGTATGGAACGTACACGCTTGAAGCCAATCATGTCCTCCGGCGACAGGGGGTAAGTTTGGGCGTTGAGCAGTTTTTCGACAGCTCCTTTTTCAGCATACCCGTATGAACCGGAAGAAACGGCTGAGAGCGCTTCCCTTGCTTTTTCCCGGTCAAGAGAGAGAGCTCCGTAATCTGACGGAAGTATGATGCCGTCGAGTTCAGGATTAAGGTTTTCAGGCATTACAGGTTTTTGCCTGACGAGTTCGGCAGTGCCGTTGTAATACCAGATTTCATCGGGAGCTCCCATGGTTAATGTTCCCACAAGCCTGTCGCCCGACTCGATTTTGAAGCGGCCCTCAAACGGGCTGCCTATGTCCGTTGACATCATTATCAACGAGTCGCGGGAAACAATCGTTGAAAAATTCGCCCAACCGTATGTACGGAAAATACCGCAGTGGCAGACGTACAGCTGTTCTTGGTTGTCAGTGCACAAGTTGACCATAAGGTCCTTCGGGCCTTTCCAAGCTCCCGTAAGCCGGTCTGTGGTCCCGGCATGGACAAAAACTCCGGATAATGCGCAACACATCATGAGCGCAGGAGCACGAAACCTATTCTTCATTGTTATGAAAGTGTTTGAAATGAGAATTGTCGTGGACCGAACACAATCAATCCAATTACAAAGTTATAACTTTTTACAATGCTCGGATAAAAACATGAACATGTTTTTATCGTTCCGGCCATCAGCAAGGGGTATATACAATTCATGGGACTGTGACAACGCAAAAAAACATGTTCATCTTTTTCAAAAACATGAACATGTTTTCATCGAAACATCCTCATGTTTTTTTCAGGTTTCGGGATTGTCAAACAAGTCTTCCAATTGCTTTGTGAGCTCTTTGGTCAGGCGGAAAGCCGTTGTCCTGGGTATGCCCATGGCATTCCGGACCTCAATCCACGTGAAACCAAGTTTCAGGAGATGGCAAATGTCTATCTTCTTCTTGTTGATACGCGTGATTCCCTTCTGTATGTGTGCAGAAAAGTCCGGGTCTTCCTTCGCTATCACGTTATATAATGTTGTCCAGTCACGTTCCGTCGGCTTGTATTGTCCCGCTGCCGCCTTGCGGAATTTTATATAGATATTATTGGTGGCGTCGCTCTCAAGAAGCTCTTGTCGCCGGACTCTGGCCAAGCGGGTGTTCCGGTCATGGGCTTCCTTGATTTCCTCTTTCTGCGACTCGATGAGGGAACGGTTCTGTGTGATGATCTCATCACATTTCTGCAACCGGGCCTCCTTGTCTTCAATGGCTTTGTCTTTCCGCATCAGCTCTTTCTTCCCCCTTTCGATGGCCCGTGACGATTTCCTTCTGTAAATCACGTAGATGTATGCGATGAGAAGAACGGAAATAACGGCGACGGACAGAACAGTCAGGCTCCTGCGCCACAGTGCGGTGGACTTCCTGTACGCGGCATCCTCCTTTGCCGCATTTCTGTAATACCTGTATTCATTGTAGGCATCGGCCGTCTGTTGCAGATGCAGTTTTTTCCATATGGAATCCTGCAGTTCGGCATAGATATGGCCATATTTCAGGCTCTCCGCGTCGTTGCCGGCCAGGCTGTAGAGCCTCAGCAGCTCGCGGGCGGCTTCGCTCTTCTTGTCCTGTTCGGGACTTCGCTCAAAAAGCTCCTTGTAATAATGTATGGCAGAATCCGGCATGTTCTTGGACTTGAAGTACACGGCTTTTGCAATATGGTAATTGGAGGGAAGACGGTCCTTATGGACCAGGCTGTCAAACAGGGCATAATATTTGTCCGCCTTTGATAAATCACCGAACCGGGCATAATTGGAAAACATCTCGGCCAGGATGTCCATGTTGCCCTTAAAGTCATTATGCCTCTGCATGTATTCGATGGCCTTCTCATAGTAAAGGAACGTGGAATCTTCTTTTTTTACATGAAAATAGCAGGTGGCGACATCCATTATGCCCCGCGCATCGTATTTTCCGACGGCCAACAGGAAATCCTTCTCCTTCTTGGCGTATTCCAAAGACTTTTCGAAATGGTTTTGTTTGAAAAAGATGAAAGACAGTTGCGAGCAGACGTTGGCCACAAGCAGCGTGTCGATGCTTTCGCGTGCGTCTTCCGCTATTTCCAGGGCTTTCGTATAGCATCTCACCGTTTGCGGGAAATCGTGAAGGTCGCGGCAGACGCTTCCCCGGTAGTAATAGGCTTCGACTCTTTCGTTGCTGTTGCCGTGCGCGTCGTAGAACTCCACAACCTGCCTGATGGAGTCCAGCGTTTGCGGGGTATGCGGGACGAAGGCTTTGTCCCGTGCCTTGATGGCCAGCAGGGCATGTCTGATGCGTGCGTATGTATTTGCCTTTTCCATCTCCGGGGCGATGGAATCCAACATGCGTATGGCCCGGCGCGGGTCGATGTCACACAGGGAGTCCGCCTGAGACAGGACGGCAGGCAAAGGGTGGCGCCCGGCTTTTCCCGTGAGCAATACGATTGTGCCGGCCAGGCACAAGACGAGAACAGGAATGAGGATTTTGCGTTTTTTCATGTTGTAGATGAAGGGTCCGGCCACAAATTTAAGGAAAATTTTAGATATATAATCTATGGTTTTGTTCCAAAAAGTTCCATTATTTTAGGAACAAGCAGAATTGGTTACAAAATTTAACTTACCGGTCATGATGAGTGTATCACTTCGATTCCCAGCCTGTTGCATGTTCTTTTGGAACCCGATGGAATGCTTGTTTGAAAAAGTGGAACCAATTGGAACTCATTTTTCTTTTTTAAAAAGCACGAAGAATGTAATTTCGCAAATGAAAGGTTCATTCAGACGAATTAACAAAAACCTAACATACCATGAAGAAGTTCTTATTTAACAGGATTATTGCCTGTATCGTGATGTTTTTCTGTAGCGGTGTTCCCGGCTATTGTCAGGATGTCGTATTGCCTATTCATTTGTCTTATGACACCAACAATAGTCATGGCCGGAATCGGATGCTTTCTTCCTTCAGGGTGCTATGCCATTACGATATGGCTCCAAGGCTCTGCATATACAGGAACGTTTGAGGTTGAGGAATAAACAAAAAGCATTGCGTAATGATGAAAACGAAGCCTTCTGTTTCTGTATGTATGCCGATGTACAACGCATCCCCTTACTTGAGGGAATGTGTAGACAGCATACTTTCACAATCGTTCGAGGATTTCGAGTTGTTGATTGTGGATGATGGCTCTACGGATGACAGTGTGGAAATTGTCCGCTCTTATGGTGATGAAAGGATACGGCTTATTGAGAACAAGCATGACTATATCGGAAGCCTGAACATCTTGCTTGACGAAGCACGTGGCAAGTATATCGCCCGAATGGATGCCGATGATGTGATGATGCCTGAGCGGCTACAGGCTCAATATGATTATATGGAGTGCCACCCATCTATCGACCTTGTCGCTTCAGGAATGAACTACATAGGGAATGGTGGGCGAACATTTGTGCCGCCTGTAACAGACAGGTGTATAAACCCCAAAGACATGCTTGAAAGTTGCTGTATAGCCCATCCCACCGTTTTCGTAAGAACGGATGTCTTTAAGAAACATGATTTACGATATCGGGAAGAGTATAAGTATGCGGAAGATTACAGGTTGTGGGCGGAGATGCTCATGTCGGGATTACGTTTGACAAATATCGAACGTCCGCTGATAAACTATCGTGTCTCATGTAGCCAAATCAGCCATGTCAAAGGGGATGTCCAGGCTCGGGTCTCAGGCAAAATACAAAATGAGTTAGGGCAATGGATCTGGACAACAGAAGAGTCTGTCATCAAGGAGTCATACGACTTTCCGATAAGTGGCAATAAACTGACATTGGTCATTCCTTTCTTGAATGAGGGGGAAGAAGTCGCCAATACCGTGAGAAGCGCAAGGGAACATGTGGGCGATGGTGTTGATATCATCGTTATAAATGATTGCTCAACGGATGGCTATAATTATCCGGAAGATTTAGAGGGCTTGAATGTGCTCTATGTCGAGAATCGAATCAGTATTGGCGCAGCTGCCTCAAAGGACAAGGGTGCCCGATTGTCCACCACTCCATACTTTATTCTTTTGGATGCCCATATGCGTTTCTATGACAGGCATTGGCTTGACCGGTATATCGAGGAGTTGGATAAGGATGATAACAGGATTTTGTGTTGTCAGACAAGATGGCTTGGTAAAAGGAATGGTGTGGTGGAAGAGGGCAATAAGGCAGATACGAGAGGTGCGTTCCTCCGGTTTGACGATGTCATATTAATGCCCGGAATCCATTGGGACAATTATGAACACAACGGATATCTCAGCGCTGACAAGATTCCCGCGGTCTTGGGAGCGACTTATGGAGCAAGTAAAAGATTCTGGAACAGAATAAAGGGCTTGCAAGGACTGATACATTATGGCTGCGAAGAAGCATATATGAGTATCAAGGCATACCTGTCCGGAGGCTGCTGCTCTTTTGTCCCGGATGTTTCTATCGGACATATTTACCGTGAGGCTGCGCCGTATCAAATGTATTATGAAGACACGGTCTACAATAATTTCTGGATTATGCAGACCTTGTTCCCGACATCACTGCGCTGCTACGCTACAAGTAAATGCCTCTGGCATTATCCTGATTTGACAAAAAAGCTGATGGAAAGAATGGCTGAAAAGGAGAAGCAAATACGAGAATTAAAATCGTATTATCAAAAGCAGCAAGAAAGGGATTTCTCATACATTCTGGATATTAACGACCAATTTGTCCCGGAAGAGGAAAAGGACGTGTTGGAGAAAGCTAAATTGCTTCCGGATATTTTACACTTTGTAGAATCGGATGGAAGTGGCGCAATTGGCATTTGGCAAGGGAATATGGGGAAAGTCATATTCTTGTGCAATGCATTTAATGTTAGCAAAGAAAAAGCAATAGATGACCATGCCACAATTTTATTTGCCGGCATTGAAGACGCGATAAGGAATTGTTATTGCTGGAATTTCAAGGATGGTTTGTCCGGAATCGGATGGGGGTTGATTTATCTTTATACACACAACTACATAGACGATATAGAGGATTTGCTTGATTTTATTGACGAACGGATAATGTGTGTCAATGTCAAGCGTATCCGTGATGATTCTTTTGACAATGGAATAGGAGGAATCCTTGCCTACGCGGTCGCACGCCTGGGATATTGCAAGCGCAATAAAGCCGACATTCCTTTTGATGACCTTTTTGTAACCGAATTAAAGGAACGGGCTCTGTTGGTGATAACGAAAAAGAATGTGCAGGATTATCGTTCATATAGTTATGCCCGTCAATTGCAGGAGTATGCTCCTGATGATTCAAGTTGGGAAATTCTTCGCCCTGAGTTGTGGGAGATTTTTGAATTTCCTGACAGTATCAACGAGAACAAGGCAAATTGGAGCATATCCATGCAGAACTGCTTAGGATATGGCTTATTTGTTCTTGAAAAAATGCGCAAGTTATTAAATATAAAAAATATCAAACATGAAATTAAGTTATTATAACTACGAGGAGAATAACGGCGATAGTTACATTCTATATAATTGCAGGACTGACGAATTGCTGTTTCTTAATGAGGATTTGAAAAGGATTTGGCTGGATAATTCCACAAAACAATTAGAAAGAATAGAGGAAATATATCCGGACTTTTTTAAATATCTTCTTGACAAAGGATTTATCGTGAACGATTCTGTAGATGAACGAGCAGATTTTTTGTCTACACTTCAAGAAGAGGATATCAACGAGGATAGCTTCTCCATCATCGTCAACCCTACGCTGGATTGCAACATGAGATGCTGGTACTGCTATGAAAAACATTTGTCCGACTCTTACATGAATAAAGACATGATGGAGAGAATCCTAAAACTGGCAAAAACCAAGATTTCTAATCCGAAGTTAAAGACTTTTTCCATATCCTTTTTTGGAGGAGAACCTTTATTGTCATTTGACGATTGTGTCTTTCCTCTTCTTCAGGAGGTGGATAGACTTTGTGCATGCGAGAAAAAGATGCTGGTCGTTTCATTTACTTCCAATGCGTTTTTGCTGAATGATGACATGGTATCTAAGTTGAATTCTCTCCGATTGGCTCGACCTGTTGATTGGCAAATAACCATAGACGGTGGACGTGCTTTACATAACAAAACCAGACATACAGTTGACAAACAGGATACATATGACACAATCGTAAATAACATTCTTCGCATTCTTGCAGCAGACATGAGTGTGACGGTCCGATTCAATTACCGGAACAAATCTGTTATGTCGTTTCTGGACGTGGTTGATTCATTCAGGGAGTATGCCAAAGTCTATGAAGGGAAACTGGCCTTTTGTTTCCAACAGATTTGGCAAGATGCCACGCAATGTGGCAATGCCCGGATGTACGAAGAAACATTGGACGAAGTGAAAAAATCTTTTGAAGGTGCAGGGCTTCGCGTGGTAGGAAATACCGAAAGTCCCACACGCTGCTATGCTGACAAGACAAATAGTATTGTCATTAATTTTGACGGGAATGTCTTTAAGTGTACAGCGAGGGATTTCAAAGAGGAAAATGCAGAAGGCGTATTAGATACGGATGGGGTTGTACATTATAATGCAAAATTTCATGATAGAATGAAGGCTAAATATGCCAATAGAATTTGCCTTTCTTGTATCATTTATCCGTTGTGTTTTGGAGGATGCACTCAAAAGCTGTTGTACAACAGGGATAAGTGTTCCCGAGAACTTGATAAAGAGGGGGTCACTGAATTTATTAGACAAAGAATCTTGCTTCTGGCAAGACATATATAATTATTAATTCAAAAATTTTCAACAATGAAAAGAACCTTAAAACATGGAACTCATTTGGTTGAGTTGAAGCGAGAAATTCCGGAAATGCGCATTTCGCAAGCCGAAAAACTTACAGGAGGTTTTTTAGGTATTTCCGTACATGCTCAAGGAGCAGGTGTATCCAATATTAATATCTTTTTCTGTAAGTGCACAAATGATATTAATTGTGGAGATTGTGACAGTACGCCGACTGCCACCCCTACTTCTACAAAAAGGCGTAGTGTGGGTGTTGCGTTAGGATTCTAATATAATCCTGTAATATAGTTGTTACCGATATACTTATGCGGTATGTGGTAACAACTATATTCAGAGAGAGAGAGAGAGAGAGAGAACATGTGCCTCTCAGCAAAGCAAAAGTGGCAGTTCGGTAAACTCAGATACAGAAATTATTGTCGGGCACGAAGAAATCTAAACTTGTTTCCAAAATGAAAAAACATATTATCTTTTACGTACTTCTATTCTTGGCCGTGTATGCTCATGCTCAGGAAAAGCCGTTACTTACCACAGATGACTTGATGAAGAAGGAGTATCACATTCTCTATGGTCAGGTATTGGATAATGTGACGCGCAAGCCGCTGATTGACGTAAAAACGCAGTTGCTCACAAAGGATAGTGTCTTGGTATTCGAGTGGACAATCAATAATGAAAACGGGGTGGCCGATTTGCGCCCCGTATATTTAGTACCCATACCGGAGGCCGGAGAATATATCTTACGGTTAAGCAGGGATAAGTATGAAACCGCCACCATCCCCTACAAAATCGACAGGCTGAGAAAAAGTGAGAAGGCCATATTGCACAATCCTGTCACAATGAAGCGTGCACCCCGCGAAGTAATCATGAACGAGGTTGTCATAAAAGCCACAAAGGTCAAGTTTTATGTTCGTGGAGATACATTAGTATATAATGCAGATGCTTTCCAACTGGAGGAGGGCTCCATGCTTGATGCTTTGATACGACAATTGCCGGGAACAGAGTTAAAAGACGACGGACGCATCTTCGTGAACGGGAAACAGGTGGAAAGTCTTCTGCTGAACGGCGAGGACTTTTTCAAGAAAGACAGAACCATCATGTTGGAGAACCTGCCTACTTATATGGTTAACAAGGTGCAGGTGTATGAAAAGGAAGGGCAGACCAGCCAATTGTTGGGGAAGAAGATTGGCGACCAACAACTGGTGATGGACGTGCGACTAAAGAAGCAATACGAGATTGGCTGGATGGGCAATGTGGAGGCTGCGGGTGGAACCCACGAACGTTACTTGGCACGCCTTTTCGCCTTGCGTTTCACTGCCCACTCCCGTCTGTCAGCCTTTGCCAACGTCAACAATTTAAACGACAGACAGCGCCCCGGACAAAACAGCGAATGGATGCCCGCCATAGAAAACGGGATGAGAACCATACAAAATGGTGGAATAGACTATCTTATCAATGACCGTATGCACAGGTTCAAAATAGAGGGAGAAGCCACCGTAAACCATACAGATACAAGGACAAGGGAATTGACCGCCAGTCAAACTTTCCTGCAAGGCGGTGACTTGTATGGGCGTATACGCAATACAAGCAATGCACACGACCTTAATTTCAATACCAATCACCACTGGACTTTCAACAGTAAATGGATAAATGTCACGTTGAACCCCGACCTTCACTATTCTTCCAACAGTGGCAGCAGCCTTATCCGTTCTGTTCAGGCAGGCAGGGATAATCTGTCGGATGGATCCTTGGATACACTCTTTGCTTCGGATGTGTCCCCCGCCAAACTGGCCAATATCATCAACCGTGTGTCCGATGAATCCAAAAACGACGGCTACTACCTGTCTACCGGTATGAAAGTACAAGCTGCCATAAAGGTGCCGCACACGAATGACAACATCTTGCTGGAGGCACACGGCAATTACATTGACACCAAGCACGACAACTTTGCCCACAAACTGTATGACTATCCCCAAGGTGGTGCTCCGGCAGATTTGAGAAATGAGTACGGGAGGAATGACTATCGCAGTTATTCTGCTACGGCCAAGGCCACATACTATTATTGGGGCGTGGGGCGTAACTGGCTCATCAAGCCCTCATATGAATACACGACGGACCATACCCGTCAGAACAATGGACTGTACCGTCTTGATTATCTGATGCAGGACATCAGCGATTGGCCCGAACTGGGTGTGTTGCCGTCTGTGACAGATTGGATGAAACAGACCTACGACCCGGAACACAGCAAGTATGCCACCCAACAGAACGATTATCATGTGGTGACATTGAACATACATAAGAACGAGTATAAGAACAATAAGTGGACTCTTGATTTCAACCTTCCCCTCAGCATAGACCGCAGCCAATTGGATTACAACCGGCCGGCCCTGGTCGATACGACGATTACTAAACATTACGTATTTTTTCGTCCCTCACTATGGGCACGTAAAAGATGGGTCAACAAGTCGGAGGATGGCCGGGTGCAATCTTACCACGAATTGGGAACAAGTTATCATCTCTCCATGACACCTGCATCCATAGGTTATTTTGTGGACGTGCGCACAAATGACAATCCGCTGAAAGTGTATATTGGCAACAATGATTTGCATGTGACACACAATCACCGTTGGGAGGTAAATTATATGTGGAACAGTCCGGAAACGCAACGCATGGTGTCTTCCGTCGTTTCTTACCAACTGTCGCGCAATGACATAGCCATGGGATACACCTACGACAGGCAGACCGGCATCTATACCTATCGTCCCGAAAACGTGAATGGCAATAATGTCATCTTGGGCCATGTCACTTTCTCCACGCCGTTGGACAAGCGTAAACGCCTGAAGCTGGAACTGAATACCGATGCATCTTACCGACATAGTATTGACCTCAGCAGCGACTCTCCTGACCAGCCCCTGCAGAAAAGCGTTGTCAACACCACCAACTTGACACAGGGCTTGCGTATAAATTATTCCATAGGTTCCGTTCACTTGGGGGGAAAGAGCTCGGTGACATATACGCACCAGACTTCGCCCAGAACCGGTTTCATTCCCACGACTGCAGCATCGTACCACTATGGTGTCAATTGCTCGGCGGATATTCCCATGGGATGGCAAATCTCCACGGACGCAACCATGTACAGTCGCAGGGGATATGCTGATGAATCCTTTAATACAGACAACTTCGTGTGGAATATACGTGTGGCAAAGAAGTTAATGAAGGGCAGGCTAATCCTTATGCTTGACGGATTTGACATTCTGAACAACATCTCCAACGTACGCCAAACCGTGAACGCCCAAGGACGCACAGAAACCTGGTATATGTCTATTCCGCGTTATGCCATGCTGCATGTCGTATACAGAATCAGCAAATCGCCCAAAAAGAAATCATGAAATTCACCCGGCAATTCGACCAGATGGACTGCGGGCCGGCCTGTATCCGCATGGTGGCCTCGGCCTACGGAAAGGATTATCCGCTGTCTTACCTGCGCTCCCTTTCGTATCTTACCCGTGAGGGGGTGAGCGTGGCGGGCATCCGCCATGCGCTCGGGGAAATCGGCATGGAGAGCGCCACGTTTGAGATGACCCCGGAACAGCTGCGCGAGAAGTGCCCCCTGCCCGCCATCCTGCATTGGGAACAGAACCATTTTGTGGTCCTCTATAAGGTAAGGCAAAACCGGTGGACCGGAAAGTGGAGCTACCACATTGCCAATCCCGCCTATGGCAAGCATGGTTTCACGGAAGAGTCCTTCTGCGGTTACTGGCTGAATGGCGACAAGGGGGTCGTGGTGGCCATAGAGCCCAAGGAGGAGTTTTTCGAGAAGAGGCCCGTCAAGGAAAAACACAGCCTTTTGCGCTTCGCCCGCAAATATGTGTGGCCCTACCGGTGGGAACTCTCGCAATCGGCCCTGGGCATGCTGTTTGGCATGCTGCTGTCGCTCGTCACCCCCTTCCTTACCCAGGCCATGGTGGACGACGGCATCGGCATGCGGGACATGGGCCTTATCCTGGACATCCTGTTCGCCCAGGTGTTTCTCTTTGTCGGCACCTTCCTCATGGGGCTTGTCAGCAGCCATGTGAGCCTGTACATGAGCACGCGCATCAACATCCACGTGCTCAGCGACTACCTGACCAAACTGCTGAAACTGCCGATGACCTTCTTTGACACGAAAAGCGTGGGAGACTACCAGCAGCGTCTGGGTGACCACGGACGTCTGCAGGGCTTTGTCACCTACAGCACCCTGCAGACCTTCTTCTCCATCATTTCCGCTCCGTTCTATCTGGCCATTATCGGGTGGTACAGCCCGGTCATCTTGGGGGCGTATCTGTTGCTGACAGGCTTGAGCACGGCATGGATGACCTATTTCTTCCGCCGGCGCAAGGCCATGGATTATGAGCAGTTCAAGATCAATGCGGAGAACCAGAACAAACAATATGAGCTGATGTCCGGCATCACGGACATAAAGCTCAATGCCTATGACGACTATAAGATGGAGGAATGGCGTGCCTTGCAGGAACGCAGCTACAGGATGAACGTGAAGATGCTGAAGCTGGGACAGATACAGGACACCGGCTTCACCGTGATAGGGCAATTGCGTAACATCTTCATCACCTGCTGGATCGCCGCCGAGGTGGTGAACGGGAATCTGACCCTGGGTATGATGATGAGCATCTCTGCCATCATCGGACTGGTGAACGGCCCTCTCTCGCAGCTCATCGGCTTCCTGCAACAGTTCCAGGACGCCAAGATCAGCCTGGAACGTTCCGAGGAGGTGCACCTTTGCGCCAACGAGGATTCCCCTTTGCAAAGTGAGGTGCCCACGGATGCGCCGCTGGACATAGAGGTGCGCGACCTGACCTTCTCCTATGCCGGCAGCATCGGGAAGCCGGCCTTGGAGAGGGTGTCGTTCACCATACCGGCGGGAAGGATGACGGCCATCGTGGGCGAAAGCGGAAGCGGCAAGACGACGCTGATGAAGCTGCTTCTGAAATTTTACGAGCCTACCGCCGGAGGCATCTTCCTTGGCGGAAGGCCCTTGGCAGGCTATTCCGCCAAATCAATGCGCCAGGCCTCCGGAATCGTCATGCAGGACAACTTCATCTTTTCCGACACCATCCGGCGCAACGTGGTCTTGGGGGAGGATGATGATGACAACCGCCTGGGAAAGGCCTTGTCGATAGCCTGCCTGGACGGTTTCATCGGGCGGCAGCCCTTGGGGGTGAACACGAAGATAGGTGCCGAAGGCATGGGGGTGAGCGGGGGAGAAAAACAGCGTATAATGATTGCGCGTGCCGCCTATAAGCGTCCGGTGTACCTTATGCTGGACGAGGCCACCTCGTCACTCGATGCCGAGAACGAGAGGAGAATCACGGACAACATCGCCCGCACCTTCGAGAACCGCACCCGCATCATCATTGCCCACCGGCTTTCGACCGTGCGCAACGCCGACCGGATAATCGTGTTGCGACACGGACGGGTGGTGGAGCAAGGCACACATGCCGAATTGACGGACGCCCGGGGATATTATTATCAACTTATCCACAACCAGCTGGAGCTTGCAGCCGACTAAACCTGTATCTTAATATGAATGTACGGATTCGCCACTTGGTTCTTCGCTACGGAGTGTTCGTGTTGCTTGTGCTGATGAGTGCCGGGACGCTTTCTTTCGTGTGCGGTTTTGAACTTCGGGTCAAGACGCCCATCCACCTTTTCTATGACAGCCACGGCCATCGTTGGCATGGCTATCCGGCCGACCCAAGGTGTGCCGGCTTTCAACCGGGAGACACGCTTACGGTTGTGCAAACCTCTGTGGGGGACATCCCCTACATCGTGGAGCGTATCGTGCCGGAACCCGGCACGCTGCATATGACGCTTCTTCCGCTTCGGGAGGAGCCGCTTCCCGGCACCTATGCCGAAGGGTTTGTCTTTGTGGGTAAGGAAAGGCTCGTGGATAAGATATCGGGCAGAAGAAGCAGAGGGACGCTCAGACCTGCATGCGCAGATAATCCTCGCCGAAGATGAAAAAACGGCCTGCGGGACGGAAGCCCTGACGGGCATAGAGGGCCTGCGCCTTCAGGTTCTCGGGATGGACGGCCAGCGTGGGGATGAGCGAGAGGCGTTGCCCGTCCTCGATGGCACGGCGCAGCAGAAGACCTCCGATGCCGTGGCCGCGCCAGGCGGGCAGCACGCAAAGGCTGTCGAGATAATACTCGCCGGGACCGGCCTCCGGCTCCATCTGTGCGGGGTCGAAGTCGAGCAGGTCGGGGATGAGGGCGAAGGTAGTGCGCTGCAACTCTTCGTAGCACCCGCCGGGATAGGCGATGATGCCGCCCGCGGGCGTTCCGTCGGGAGCGATGGCCAGGGTGGCGTGGCGATAGCTGTAGAGCGTGTCGGTGCGCTGGACGATGGGCATCAGGCGGCGATGGGTGTCGATGCTCCCGGGTTTCAACTGCCCGTCGTCCGTGAGAGCATTGCGCGTAAGGGCCTCCATGAGCACGATGGTAACGAAAGAGGCATCGGCCGGGGTGGCGGGTCGGAGGGTGAAGGTCATGCGTGTAAGGGATTTATTGTTGATCTGATTATCTGAACTCCAGGGGGGAGACACCCACCTGGCGGCGGAAGAACTTGACGAAATAGGTGGTGGACTGGAAGCCGAGGCGCTCGGCCACCTCCTTGACCAGCAGGGTGCTGTGGCGCATCAGGCGACGCGCCTCGAGGGTGAGGCGGTTGTTGATGATCACCAGGGGCGAAAGGCCCGTACACTCGGCCACGCTGTTGGAGAGCGTCTTCACGCCCACGTGCAGGGCCTCGGCATAGTGCGCCACGCCATGATGCCGGCAATAGTCGCGCTCCACCAGCCGGCGGAAGTCCATATAGAGCCGGTGGCCGGGACGCAGGGTGTCGAGCCGGCAGGCGCCGGGACGATGGCCGTGGCGGTAGACGAGGATGAGGAACTGGCGCACGAGGGAACGCAGCATGTCGATATGGCCGAAAGCCTGGCGCCGCCCCACCTCCTGCTGCATGGCACTGACAAGCGCATCCAGGGCACTGACCACGCCGGGATCGGTAAGATGACAGAGGGGCGTGGAGAGGCTGTCGAACACATCGTACTTGAGGAAGATATCCTCGTGGGCCTGCTCGTCGTGCATGAAGTCGGTGCAGAACTGGATGAGCACGCCGCGGTGGCGCGTGACGCCGTCGAAGTGATGCACCTGTCCGGGGGCGAGGAAGATGAGGGTGTTCTCCTCGATGGGATAGTCCTGGAAGTCCACCGTGTGGGTGCCCCCCGCACTCCGGAACCAAAGAATCTCATAGAAACTGTGGACGTGGCCGGAGAAGTTGTCGTTGGGGTCCTCGTCCAGAAAGCGGGGCATGAGGTGGATGTTGAGGCTGGAGCCTGAGGGTGCATCGCACACGTTGGCATAGGTGAGATGGAGGTCGGCGGCCATGGCTGCAAATCAGTCTTTCGCTTGATGAACGGTAAGTTGGGGGAAGGGGAAGTCGATGCCCTTCGCGTTGAAGGTGGTGTAGATGGTCTCCTGCAGGCGGAAGAAGGCGGGCCAGTAGTCGGCGCCCTTGACCCAGGCACGCACCGTGTAGTTGACAGAGCTGTCGGCCAGGGCCGAGAGGGCCACGAAGGGGGCATGGCCGGGATCGTCCTTCACCACGGCCTCATCGGCGTTCAGGATGGCCAGCACCTCGCTCTTGACACGCTCGGCAGCAATGCCATACTCCACGCCCACGGTGATGTCCACGCGCCGCAGCTCGTTGGCATAGTTGATGATGTTGCCTCCAGAGAGTGCCCCGTTGGGCAGGTAGATGCGCTTGTTGTCGCCCGTAAGGATGATGGTGTGGAAGATTTGTATCTCGGTCACCACGCCGCTCTGTCCCTGCGCCTCGATGAAGTCACCCACGCGGAAGGGCTTGAGGAAAAGCACGATAATTCCTCCGGCGAAGTTCTGCATGTTGCCGCTCAGGGCCATGCCCACGGCCAAGCCCAAGGAGGCGAGCAGGGCGGCGAACGAGGCGGTGTTCACGCCCAGGGTACCCACCACCGTGACGATGAGCAGCACGGTGAGCACGATGTTGACCAGGCTCTTGACAAAGCCGGCCACACTGGTCTCGACATGGCGGCGTTCAAGGAAATTGGCCAACAGCTTGTTGAGCATGCGCACGATGAAACGGCCCACCACATAAACGATGATGGCCAGCACGATGCTCTTGCCGGCCTGGATGCCGAACTGGAGGAGCTGGCGAAGGATGTCGTCGATGCTGCCGCTCTCGGCGGCCTGCTGCAGCGAAGCCTTGGCGGCATGCAGGGCGGCGGTGTCTACGGGAAGAGGAGGGGTGGTCTGAAGCAAGGGTATCATAAGCATGATGTTTTTAAAAGAATTTATAATATTTATGGTACAAGCCGGCGGCAAACGTACATAGCAAAGGTAGGAAATTTTCGGCAATTTTATATGAACAAATGGCAATTAACGGCCATCATTAGGCTTTTTTTGCTATCTTTGCGGACGAATAAAACCATTCCATACAGCTAAGACATGAAGAAAGGAAAAGTGGATGCCCTGCTGGGTATCGTGTTCGGAGACGAAGGCAAGGGCAAGGTGGTGGACTATTTCACCCCGAAATATGACGTGGTAGCCCGCTTTGCGGGCGGTCCCAATGCGGGTCACACCATCATCTTCGAGGGCAAGAAGTTCGTGCTCAGAAGCATTCCCTCGGGCATCTTCGACGAAGGCAAGCTGAACATCATCGGCAACGGCTGCGTCATCGCCCCCGACCTGTTCATGCTGGAGGCCAAGGAACTGGAGGCTGCGGGCTATGACCTGAAGAGCCGCCTGCACATCAGCAAACGCGCCCACCTGATCCTGCCCACCCACCGTGCCCTGGACCGTGCCTACGAGGCCGCCAAGGGAAAGAACAAGGTGGGCACCACGGGCAAGGGCATCGGCCCCACCTATAGCGAGAAAGCCGCACGCACGGGTCTGCGCGTGGGCGACATCCTGGAAAACTTCCCCCAAAAATACGCGGCGCTGAAGGCGCGGCACGAGCAGATTCTCCACGACCTGGACTATGCCTACGACATCGCCGAGGAGGAGAAGCTGTGGCTGGAGGGCGTGGACTACATGCGCTCCTTCCCCCTCACCGACACCGACCTGGAACTGAACCAAGCCCTGTGCGAGGGTAAGAACGTGCTGGCCGAGGGTGCCCAGGGCACGCTGCTGGACATCGACCACGGCACCTATCCCTTTGTCAGCTCAAGCAACACCACGGCGGGCGGCGTGTGCACGGGACTGGGCGTGGCCCCCTCCACCATCGGCGAGGTGTTCGGCATCTTCAAGGCCTACAGCACCCGCGTAGGCTCCGGCCCCTTCCCCGTGGAGCTGTTTGACGAGACGGGCGACAAGATACGCGAAATCGGTCATGAGTTCGGTGCCGTCACGGGACGCAACCGCCGTTGCGGCTGGGTGGACCTGGTGGCACTGCGCCACACCATCATGATCAACGGCGTGACCCAGCTCATCATGATGAAAAGCGACGTGCTGGACACCTTCCCCACCATCAAGGCCTGCATAGCCTATGAAAAGGACGGAGAGCGCATCACCTCCATGCCCTATGACACCGAAGGCTGGCAGGCCGTGTACACCGAGCTGCCGGGATGGCAGACCGACCTGACGGGCATGAAGAGCGAAAGCGAGTTTCCGCAGGCCTTCAAGGACTACATCGCCTTCATCGAGAAGGAAGCCGGCTGCCCCATCACCATCCTGAGCGTGGGTCCCGACCGCGAACAGACCATCGTAAGATAAGCGGAACGACACATTATATATAATAGGTATAGCAAGGTAAAAAGAAAGAGGAGAAGAAAAAGAAAATGTTTACGATTGGTTTTGACAACGACAAATATATCCGCGTACAGAGCGAACACATCCGCGAACGCATAGCCCAGTTCAAAGGCAAGCTCTATCTGGAGCTGGGCGGCAAACTCTTCGACGACAACCATGCGGCACGCGTGCTGCCCGGTTTCCAGCCCGACAGCAAACTGCGCATGCTGGAGCAACTGAAGGACCAGCTGGAGATTGTCATCGTCATCTCGGCCGAAGATATCGAGAAGAACAAGGTAAGGGCCGACCTGGGCATCACCTACGACGAGGATTCGCTGCGCCTGCGCGAGGCGTTCGAGTCCCGCGGCTTCATGGTGGGCGGCGTGGTGATCACACACTATGACGGGCAACGCACCGCCGACGCCTATCGCCAGCGGCTCACCCGCCTGGGCATCCCCTCCTACGTGCACTACCTCATCGAAGGCTATCCCCACAACGTGGAGCTGATTGCCGGGCCCGACGGCTTCGGACGCAACGATTATGTGCAGACCACCCGCCCCCTGGTGGTGGTCACCGCACCCGGCCCCGGCAGCGGCAAGATGGCCGTGTGCCTGAGCCAGCTGTATCAGGAGCATCACCATGGTGTGGAGGCCGGATACGCCAAATTCGAGACCTTCCCCGTATGGAACCTGCCCCTGAAACATCCCATCAACATCGCCTACGAGGCCGCCACGGCCGACCTGAACGATGTGAACATGATCGACCCCTTCCACCTGGAGGCCTATCAGAAGATTGCCATCAACTACAACCGCGACGTGGAGATCTTCCCCGTGCTCGACGCCCTGTTCCGCGGCATCTACGGCACCAACCCCTATAAGTCGCCCACCGACATGGGCGTGAACATGGTGGGCTTCTGCATCCAGGACGACCAGGCATGCCAGCAGGCTTCGCACGACGAGATCATACGCCGCTACTATGCCGCCACCAACCGCCTGGCAACGCTGGGCGACAACGAACAGGAGGTGCGCAAGATCAAGATGCTGATGGGACAGGCCGGCATCAACACCGACATGCGGCGCGTGACCGTGGCCGCCAAGAACAAACGCGACGAGATGGGCCTGCCCGCAGCCGCCATCGAACTGCAAAACGGCGAGATGATAACATCGGCCTCGTCGGGACTGATGGGTCCCTCGGCCGCCCTGCTGCTCAACGCCACCAAGCATCTGGCCGGCATCGACCACGAGGTGAAGCTCATTCCCCAAAACATGATCGAACCCATCCAGCACACCAAGACCACCTATCTGGGAGGCAAGAACCCGCGACTGCACACCGACGAGGTGCTCATCGCCCTGAGCGTGCTCTCGCAGCAGGACGAGAACTGCCGGCTGGCGCTGGAGCAACTGCCCCGGCTCAAGGGCTGTCAGGTGCACAGCACAGTGATGTTGAGCGAGGTGGACCGCAAGATCTTCAAGCGGCTGGGACTGGGGCTCACCTGCGAACCCGTGAGAAAGAAATAAAACAAGCGACATTTATTTTTTTTAACCCTCAAGGCTTGCACCCTATATAGTTTTTGTTCTATCTTCGTCCACACTAAAAACAAAAACAAGCCGAGAAATGAATGCACGAAAATCACTAAGCATACTGGTGGACGCGCTGGCCGAGCTGGGAGGCAAGGCCGAACGATCAACACTCGTCAACTTTGTGTTGGGCGTGGAGACCAAAGACATCAAGCAGAAGAAGCTGGAGGAAAACGAACTCTTCGGCAGCGGCGACGAGCGTGACGACGAGCACTACAGCACCGTCATCGACGAAGCCCTGCGCCAGAAACTGATGGCCCTGAAAGGCGAGATGCTGCAGGCCACGGCCAAAGGCAAGAAGCTGGCCAAGGACGAGAACGCGGAGTTTACCATCACCTGCGACGATGACGAGGAAACAGACACGCCGGGCGAAGACCTTCCCGACGAGGGGCTCGACCTGGACATAGAAACGCTGCAGACCCACCAGGACACCATCGCCGCACACACGCGGCTGAAAATCCAACTGATTCAGGCCACCGACCGCAAGATTGCCTTGGACGAATTTGCCGAACAGCAGAACCTGGACTTCAACGAAGTGCTTGACGAAGTGGCGGCACTGAAGAAGACAGGACGGAAAATCGACCTCAGCTACTTCATCCGCGATGTGCTGGAACCGGAGGACATCGCCGAACTGAACGAAAGCTTCGAGAACAACAACGGCAACCTGCAGGCCGTGTATGACGAGTTAGGCGACGTTTACCGCCCCGAAGAAATCCACCTGGCCTACGTGCAGTGGTTGAAATAAAACATGCCGGAACACGAGAAAGCCACGAAATTTTGAAACAATCCAATCATTCATAACACACATCCCCGCCTCGGGAGGACTTTCCTCTCCGAAGCGGGGATTCTTATTCATTAAATTCCCACACATCATGCTTATCATCCCCCGCATCAACCGCCCCCAATCGGCCGCCGAAGTACCTGCCGCCCTGCACCGGGCCGGCATAAGTTGGACACCCATCGCCCAAGCCCCTTGGGTCCACGACTATCCCTACCAACCCCAAGCCGAGGTGCGCGTGGCACACTCGGGCGACGCCCTGCTGGTGCACTTCCGCGTGGAGGAAGAGACGGTGCGTGCCGTGGCAGACAACAACGGGAACGTGTGGGAGGACTCATGCTGCGAGGTGTTCCTGCGCCCCACACCCTCCAGCCCCGACTACTATAACATCGAATGCAACGCCGCGGCCCACATGCTCATCGGCCACCAGCATTTCAATCCCGAAAACGAAGGCAAACGCGAAACGGAGCGTGCCGGATCCGACATCCTGGGCACCGTGCAGCGCTGGAGCAGCCTGGGCGACGAACCTTTCGAGGCCAAAGCGGCCGGGGGGCCTTGGGAGCTGGCGCTCATCATCCCCGTCACGGCTCTGTGGTGCGACAAGCTTTCCTGCCTTGACGGCCTGTCGGCCAAGGCAAACTTCTACAAGTGCGGCGACAAGTTGCCCCGCCCTCACTTTCTTTCCTGGGCGCCCCTTGACC
>CAMWSK010000003.1 GCA_947176895.1 uncultured Prevotellaceae bacterium
TAGTCGCTCGGCAGTTTTCTTAAATAATACAAAAACACCCAATTTTACATTCTTGAGTGTAAATCGGGTGTTTATTTTGCAATTTGCTGATTTTCAGCATTTATTGCGGAGAGAGAGGGATTCGAACCCCCGGTGCCTCTCAGCACGGCGGTTTTCAAGACCGCTGTAATCGACCACTCTACCATCTCTCCGAGGCTCATTGTTGAGCGGTTGTGCTTTTAAAGCGTTGCAAAGATAGGTGATTTTGTTGGAATGTCCAAATCTTTTTGTTGGATTTTCTTTGATTCGGGCGGTAGTGGGATATTATTCTTCCAAAACCATTTCGATTTTTATGTCTTCTATGGGACGGTCACCTCGTTTTGTGGCAGTTTGCTGTATCGAGTCTACGACTTCAAGTCCCGAGATTACTTCGCCAAAGACGGTGTATTGTCCATCGAGATGTGGGGTGCCGCCCAGGGTCGTGTACAGATTCTTCTGCTCATCGGTGAGGCCGCCTCCGGCAACTTTTACCTGCTTCTCGGCCTCGGTTGCCAGTCGGTCTTGCAGGTCTTGCAGTGCCTGACGATTCCTTTCGCGGCGGAATTGCATGATTTCTGCCTTGTGCTGTGCGGCCAGAGCGTTGAAAATCTGCTGCATCTGCTGCATTTGAAGTTGTTTGCTCAGTTGGTCAATTTGGCCGGGCTTAAACACTTGTCCCCAAACGATGTAGAACTGTGATCCGCTGCTTTTGCGCTCGGGGTTCACTTCATCGCCTTGGCGTGCCGCAGCCAGTGCACCACGTTTGTGACAAAGTGTGGGCAGAATCTCCGCATCAATCGTATAGCCGGGGCCACCCGTGCCAAGCATCTTTTCTGCGGGTGCGCCTTTGGAGTCAGGATCGCCGCCCTGAATCATAAAATCCTTGATGACGCGATGGAACAGGGTTCCGTTGTAATATCCCTCTTTTACCAGTTTGATAAAGTTATCGCGGTGGAGAGGGGTTTCGTCGTAGAGGCGAACAAGGATATCTCCTTTAGGGGTGATGATTTTAACGTTCATATGACATTGTTATATTGTGCTTTTTGTTTGTCTGTTGTTTCCTGTTTTGATGAGCAGCATGCCCACGGCTATCCAGAAAAGTTCGCGCAAGCGGATGATGAGGCTGGTCAGAACGCCGTAGCCCGCTCCCAGTTGCAACGCTCCGGTGCTCCAGGCCATGCCTCCTTCGCGTGCTCCCACCTGCATGGGAATGAAAAAGACCAGATTGGCAAAGAGCGAGGTAAAGGCTTGGATGAGCACGCTGTCCCAGTAGCTGGCATGGGGATTGAAGATGAACAGCAGGAAGAGAATTTCAAGGCAACCCAACATGCGACAACCAAATTCCAAGCCCAAACTGAGCAGAAAGATGGCGGGGCGTTGGCTGTGGAGCGCGGCAATCTGCCTGTCGGTCTCTTGAATCTTCTGCTCGTTGCGTTGGGTGAAACGCTTGATGTGTCGCCCTAACCAAGGCAAACGGGCGAAGAAGCATAGCGTGGACATGGCCAGTCCGTGACGATATCCCCATGTGAAGAAGTAAAGTCCGGCCAGGCAGAACAGGGTACAGAAGGAGAGCAGGGCAACCAGAGGGCCGTTGAGGCTGTCGTGATAGAGCACAAGGAAGAGAACGATGCTGAATGCCCAGAAGCAAAAGTGAGAGAATATGTGCATCATGCTGTGCAGGATGACGCTGCTGGTGGCACGTACGCTACCCACCTCGTCCTGCAATTCCATGATGCGATACGGCTCACCCCCGAGCAAGCCTACGGGGGTGACATAGTTGAGGGCAAAGCCCGAGATGGTAAGTTTCAGCAGTCGGCCGAAAGAGGGTGCGGGTTTGTGACCGAGTATCACCCGCCATGCCAGGGTGTTCATGCCGTAGAGCGGAAGCCACATGGCGATGACGATGGGCAACCAGATTCCTGCACGGCGGGCGTGAACCATCACCTCCTGCCATGAATAGGGGAAACGCAAAAGCATGATGACCACGGCCGCCAAGCCAATGAGGAAAAAGATGTTGCGCAGCTTAGGCTTCATTTTTCTGGGGAGCGGGACGCCGGTTGCGACGTTCGTCCTCGCGACGCTTGTGATACAACTCTTCCAGTGGGTTGCCTGTGGCCTCGTCATAGGCCTGACGAGAGCGCATCACGTCAATGGCGGTGTAGATGGCCTGTCGGAAACTGTTCTCGTCGGCCAACCCTTTGCCGGCAATGTCCAAGGCAGTGCCGTGGTCGGGACTGGTGCGTACCAGAGGCAGTCCTGCGGTGAAGTTGACCCCATCGTTCATGGCCAACGATTTGAAGGGAGCCAGTCCTTGGTCGTGGTACATGGCCAGGATGGCATCGAAGTGGGTGTAGCTTTGCGCTCCGAAAAATCCGTCTGCGGCAAAGGGGCCAAAGGCGTGAATATGCAGTTCGTCATAGGCTTTCTGCACTGCCGGAGCTATGATTTCCTGCTCTTCGGTACCCAGCAGCCCGTTGTCGCCGGCATGAGGGTTGAGTCCCAGCACGGCAATACGAGGCTTTTCGATGCCGAAGTCACGCTGAAGCGAATGGTTGAGCAGGGTGATTTTTTCGATGATGTTCTCTTCGGTCACGCTTTGTGCCACTTTCGAGATGGGCAGGTGTGTGCTGAGCAGAGCGATTCGCATCTGTTCGTTCATCAGAATCATCAGGGCTTTCTGGCCGTCGCCCACGCAATGTTCGATATATTCGGTATGGCCGGGGAAGTGGAATCCCTCGCACTGGATGGTATGCTTGTTGATGGGGGCTGTGACCAGCACATCAACCTTACCGTATTTATAGTCCGTGATGGCAGCCTCCAGGGCTTTCAGGGCTTGTGCCCCGGCCTCGTTGCTTTCCTGCCCAAAGCCTACAGCCACCTCGGAATCGTCCACAACCACCAGGTTAAGCCGGTCGGGCTGGGCGTCGTTGGCATCCTGAATGGTGTTGAAGTTGGTGGTCAGCTCCATACATTTTCTGTGGTAGGTGGCAATGCGTGGATTGCCGTATAGAATGGGTGTACAGAGCTCGCACATGGTGGGGTTGGCAAAGGTTTTCAGGATTACCTCCAGGCCGATGCCGTTGGTGTCGCCTTGAGTGATGGCAACGCGTATTCTGTTGTCAGACATTATCGTTATGGTGTTTTAAGTTAATTGTTATCTTCTTCTGTTTCAGTCGGGAGTGCGGGGGCTTCTTCATCGGGTAGTTGAAGGGTGTAGAGCGACCCTTCGAGCCGGCGGATGAGGCCCCGTTTCATTTTCTCGGGGGCATAGACAAAACCTTCCACGGTGATGACGCGGTTGTTCTTCTCGTCAACGCGTGAATGGCTGACGAAGGGGCCTCCCATGGCTTCGTTGCGCATATACCACAGCCCTCGTGCTTCATAGGCGTAGCGTCCGTGAACCATGATGGGTTTTACGTCGGTGTGGAGCGTGTCGGTTTGCATATACATGTCGGGTTCGCTGCCGGGAATGTTCAGTGCCATGATGCTGTCGCGCTTGTGCATGATATACTTCTTGTTGAAGGTCTCCGGTCCTTCATAGGGATAGCTGTAGACACAGATGTTCACCATGCCGGCAGCTTCATCGTTGCTGGTCCACAAGAAGTTGTCTCCTGTTTTGCTTTTCTTCAGCTCAGCGGGGGCATAGAGCTTGCATTTGAAGAACTCTTGGGTCTTCTTGTAGGTCACCAAGGAATATTTCTTTCTAAGATTTACACACAGACGGTTGATTTCCGAATTGTTGAACAAGTCAAGGATGTCTTGTGGGTGTGCTTTTACGAATTGGGCCAAATCCTCCTCGGAAGGACTGTTGATGGTCATATAGATCTGGCCGGTGGCGTAGATGTTGCGGCTGAACTTGATGCGGGTGGTGGAGAATTGTTTGGGGTCGATTCTCACTTCGATGATGTTGCGGAAGAGCTTCATGGTGTAGCTGAAGTCCTTGGGTGCCACTTGGGAGATGTGGAACGAAGGTTCGGATTGAGGCAGCCCGGGGATGTCCGTGTCGAGGACATCAAAGATGGCTCTGCCTGCGGGACGGTTCCACAGGTCATGGTCTATGACCACCATCACTTCGTAGGGTTTTCCACTGGCCTGCGGGGTCAGGCTCCCTTTCCTGCAACCGGTGAGGAGGGTTATGCAGAGGGCGCTTATAAGCGATAGGGTGAACAGATGCTTCATGTTATATCTTCTCTTGGTTCTTTTTCGCTGTGCTGAGCAGTCCGCAAGCAGCGTAGATGTCTTGCCCGCGGCTGGCCCGGATGGTGGTTGTGATGCCGTGTTGCGTGAGATAGTCGCGCATCCATGTCATCGTGTTGTCGTCCGCTTCCCGGAAGGGTGTGTCGGGGATGGTGTGGAAGTGAATCAGGTTGATTCGGCACTCCAGTCCGCCCAGCAGGCGGACCAGCTCGTCGGCGTGTGCCTTCGAGTCGTTCAGCCCCCCGAACATGATATACTCGAATGTCAGCCGGCGTTGATGGCTCCAGTCCTCGCGGCGCAGAATGTCGACGAACTCGGTGAGCGGGAAACTTCGTTCGGCAGGCATCATTTCGGCGCGTTCCTTGGGAAAGGGGTTGTGCAACGAGATGGCCAGGTGACATGAACTCTCCTTCAGGAAGCGGGTCAGTCCCTTGCGCAGCCCCACGCTGCTCACGGTGATGCGTTTGGGGCTCCATGCCCAGGCATAGGGTGCGGTGAGCAGTTCCGTGACGCGGAGCACGTTGTCCAGGTTGTCGAAAGGCTCGCCCTGTCCCATGAACACGATGTTGGTCAGTTTGTCGCGCTCGGGAAGCGAGTACACTTGGTTCAGTATGTCGGCGGCCGAGAGGGTCCCCTCAAAGCCTTGCCGCCCCGTCATGCAGAACTTGCATCCCATCTTGCACCCCACCTGGCTGCTGACGCACAGCGTGGCGTGGTCGCCATCGGGGATGTACACCGTCTCGATGTAGTTGCCGGCGCGGGTGGGGTAGAGGTATTTGATGGTGCCGTCCACGGAACGTTGCGCATCCGAGGGATCATTGCATCCGATGATGTAATTGGCCGAGAGCTTTTCTCTCGCTGCCTTGCTCAGGTTGGTCATCTCGTTGATGGTGCGTACCTGGCGGTGATAAAGCCAGTCGGCCATCTGTTTGCCCACAAAGGCCGGCAGTCCGTTCTCAACGGCCACGGCCTTCAGCTCGTCCAGTGTTTTCCCGAGTAATGTCTCCATATAGGCACAAAGATAATGATTTTTTTGCGAATATGGTGCAGCCTTGCCTCTCATTCTTCGGCCTGTGTACACACGTATTGCGGTGTGACCAGGGTAGAGAGGCGGTGCGGGTTGCTTTCCAGCAATGTGGGCAATTGTCGGCCGATCCCCTCGCCCGTGAGCTTTACCAAGGCTTCTTTCTGTGTCCATAGGATGGCGAAGGCGCGTTCTGGGCGGGCAGCCTGCAGGATGCGCAGGGACTCTGACTCGCTCATGGCATAGCGCACGACACTCTCCTTCACAGGGCGGTAGGTCTCGATGTCAACCCCCACGGGCGTTTTGCTGATGGCGCATGCCACGGCCGTTTGGCAGTGGCTCATGTTGAAGTGCAGGGCGGGGTAGTCCGGCAGGAAAGGTTTGCCATGCCCGCCATATTCGAAGCGGGGCATACCGTCGATGCCAAAGTCCTTTTGCAACCCCCGGCAAAGCAACTGATAGGCCAGCAGGCATTGCCGGCGCCCCGGTTCGTGCTTGTAGCGCAACACGATATCGCGCCTCCAGGCGGGCAAGCGCTTGATGTCCGCCTCTATTTGGGCCGTGTCTGCCGCATATAGGTCATCGTTGATGTAGAGCAAGGCGTTGACTATTTCCGGGTTTTACATTTGTCGATGGACGTGAACGAGAGTGCCCATCCTGTGGCCACGCTTACGGTCAGACCGATGGCACCGAAAAGAAAGAAACTGACATCGGTGTAGAATTGCAGGAAGAAGGTGGAGGCCGTGCCGGTCACGAAGCCGATGAGCGCCGCACGTCCGTGGATGCGTGGCAGGAAGACGCCCATGGCAAACAGCCCTCCCAGTCCGCTGGTCAGCAGTCCCAGAATGGTGTTAAAGTAATCCAGCAGCGAAAGGATGTTCCAGGTGGTCATCATCAATGCGATAAATACACCGATAAGTCCGCCTGTCACGCATGTCCTACGGGCCACACGAAGCAGCTGCCTCTCGCTTGTTTGTGGGCGGAAGCGTTTCCAGAAGTCGATGCAGAACATTGTGCTCACCGAATTGATGTTGCTGGAGATGGTGCTCATGGTGGCGGCGAAGATGGCGGCGATCAGCAGTCCTGCCACTCCTTGGGGCATTTGCGTCATCATGAAGAAGGGGAAGATGGCATCGATGCTTCCCGGTTGGGAGCCGAGTGCCTGCGGATGTGTTTTATAGAAGGTGTAGAGTCCGGTGCCGATGAGATAGAACACGATGTTGATGCCCACACACATCACCGCGTTGGTCACGATGCTTTTCCTTGCGCTCTTCTCGTCCTTGACGGTCATGTAGCGCTGAATCACCGTTTGGTCGCCGGTGCCGCTGATCAGGCTGTTGGCCAGTCCGCCGATGATGGCCACCCAGAAGGTGGCGCTGCGGTAGTCGAGACTCCAGTCAAACAGGCGCATCTTGTCGTCGCTGACGGCAATCTCCCAGGCCCCTTGGAATCCCCCCTCGGTGTTGGCGAACAGATACCAGGCGGAAAAGAACGCTCCGCCCACCAGGATGATGCCTTGCACCACATCGCTCCACACCACGGCTTCCATGCCTCCCAAGGTGCAATAGACGATGGTCACGCCCCCCATGAGCAGGATGCACGTGCGGATGTCGATGCCCGTGACCGTGGTCAGGGCCAGCGAGGGCAGATAGAGCACCAGGGCCATGCGTGCCACCATGAACACGATGAACAGGCCCGAGGCCAGCAGCCGGGTGGACAGGTTGAAACGCCGCTCCAGGTATTCGTAGGCACTGGTGACGTTCTGCCTGCGGAAATGGGGAAGATAGTATTTGATGATAAGGTAACTCGCCGGCAGGATCATGGCCAGGATGGGGTAGTAGGTCCAGTCCGTGGCATAGGCCTTGGCGGGGATGGTCATGTAGGTGACGGCACTGAGCATGGTGGCATAGATGCTGATGCCCGCCGCCCACCACGGGATGCGTCCGCCGCCCCGGAAGAAATCGTTGCCTCCCTTCTCGCGGCGCATGAAGAACAGGCCCATCCCCAGCATTGCCAGAAAGTAAAGGCCCAGCACCATCCAATTGAGCAGGCCGAAGCCATATGCCTCACCACACTTTTCCGGTACCACTGCGCAGGGATTTGTTGATTCTGTTCTTCAGGTTTGTCTTCACCACAAACTGACAGGTGGCCAGTGCCATGAGCATCGAAAAGAAGCATACCCCCTCGATGGCGTTGTCCACGCCCAACAGGGCTAAAGGCAGCGTCAGCAGGCTCATGGCCAGGCAGATGCTGAGCACCGCGTTGCGGCGGGCGATATAGCGCAGGGTGCGGCGTCCCTTCTTTTGCATGATCAGATAGGCCGTCAGACCCAGTCCGAAAACGATAATCTTGGTGTCCCACAGCAGACGGATGGCCTGTGTGGTGCACTCAACGGGTGCCGTGAAGCCGGCGCTCACCGAATCCTCGTGGAGCACATGCCAGATGCTGAGCACCGTGCCTATGCAGAAGCCCACCACCATAGGCCAGCAGGCCCGACGCCAGAAATGCTTGCGGCGGAAACTGAGCCAAAGGAACGTGGCACAGAGCGGAATCGTGATGCCGTTGTGGGTGTAGCTGCAGAAGATACCCATCAACAGCATCAGCAGGTACCAGCGACCGAAATTCTTTTTGCTCACCCGCAGGTATTGCGTGATGAAGAAGGGCACGATGCACTGTGCCGCCAGCTGGGTCAGCGACTCCTCGTTGCGCATGAAAAATTGTGTGGCGCCGGTGCTGAACAGCGACAGAAACAAAGCCACGCCCATGGCGTTGAGCGGGGTGATGCTGATGTTCAGCAGGCGGATGGTGAGCACGGTGAGGAGGGCAAACAGCAGGCTGCTGGCAATATTGATGGGCAAGGGTTCCCAATAGTAGTCCTCCGAGGGAGGAAACAAGGTCAGGCAAACCAACACACCGACAAAGGTTGCCACATAGGTGACAGCCATTTTTGCCATGCGCGTTTTGTCGAGATTCAACCGGATCTTTGCCATAACGGTACAAAATTACAAAATTTTCACAAAGGAAGGGTGCAAAGCGGCGAAGTTTTGCCGAATGTTCGTCTTTCTGTCATTTTGACGGATTTTTCTTTCATCTGCATGGGGTGATTAAAACATGAACATGTTTAAGGCAAAACGTGTTCATGTTTTTTAAAAACGTGTTGATGTTTTATTCGGTTCATCGCGATGTTTTTTTCTGACGTTTTTCCTGCCATTTTGTCCGACTTCGGCTTTTGGCACGGTTTTCGTTAGAGAGAGGGTAGAAAATATAAAATTAAACGTATTTCGACTATGACAAACATCAAACCATTGGCAGACCGTGTGCTCATCGAGCCCCAGCCTGCAGAGACCAAAACCGCAAGTGGCATCATCATTCCCGACACAGCCAAGGAGAAACCCCTGCAGGGAACTGTCAAGGCTGTAGGTCCCGGTACCAAGGACGAGGAGATGCAGGTGAAGGTGGGCGATGTGGTGCTCTATGGCAAGTATGCCGGCACCGAAGTGGAGCTGGATGGCACCAAATATCTCATCATGCGCCAGAGCGATGTGGTGGCTGTCCTGGGTTAACTCTATATATAATAAATAAGGTATAAGAACCAATAAAAAAGACAATACGAAAATGGCAAAGGATATTAAATTCAATCTCGAAGCTCGTGATTTGATGAAGCAGGGTGTTGACCAGTTGGCCAACGCCGTGAAGGTGACACTGGGTCCCAAGGGCCGCAATGTGATTATCGAGAAGAAGTTTGGCGCTCCCCATATCACCAAGGACGGCGTGACCGTGGCCAAGGAGGTGGAGCTGGCAGACCCTTTCCAGAATGCCGGTGCACAGCTGGTGAAGAGCGTTGCCTCCAAGACAGGTGACGATGCCGGCGACGGAACCACCACAGCCACCGTACTGGCCCAGGCCATCGTGCGCGAGGGGCTGCGCAACGTGGCTGCCGGTGCCAATCCCATGGACCTGAAGCGCGGTATCGACAAGGCCGTGAATGCCGTGGTGGAGAACATCAAGGAGCAGAGCGAGCAGGTGGGCGACGACTACAACAAGATTGAGCAGGTGGGCACCGTGAGCGCCAACAACGATGCCGAAATCGGCAAGCTGCTGGCCGATGCCATGAAGAAGGTGAGCAAGGACGGTGTCATCACCATCGAGGAGGCCAAGGGTCGCGAGACCACCATCGGCGTGGTCGAGGGCATGCAGTTCGACCGCGGCTACCTGTCACCCTACTTCGTGACCGATACCGAGAAGATGGAGTGCGTGATGGAGAACCCCTATGTGCTCATCTACGACAAGAAAATCAGCAACCTGAAGGATTTCCTGCCCATCCTGGAGCCCGCCGTGCAGAGCGGTCGTCCCTTGCTGGTGATTGCCGAGGATGTGGAGAGCGAGGCATTGACCACCTTGGTGGTGAACCGTCTGCGCACCCAGTTGAAGATTTGTGCCGTGAAGGCTCCCGGCTTCGGCGACCGCCGCAAGGCCATGCTGCAGGATATTGCCATCCTCACGGGTGGTGTGGTGATCAGCGAGGAGACCGGCCTGAAACTGGAGCAGGCCACCATCGACATGCTGGGCTCTTGCGACAAAGTGGTGGTGAGCAAGGACAATACCACCATCGTGAACGGTCGTGGTGACAGCCAGAATATCAAGGACCGTGTGAACCAGATTAAGAACGAGATTGCCGCCAGCACCAGCGACTATGACAAAGAGAAGCTGCAGGAGCGTCTTGCCAAACTGGCAGGTGGTGTGGCCGTGCTTTATGTGGGTGCGCCCAGCGAGGTGGAGATGAAGGAGAAGAAGGACCGCGTGGACGACGCCCTGTGCGCCACCCGTGCTGCCATCGAAGAGGGTATCATTCCCGGCGGTGGTGTGGCCTTGATTCGCGCCCAGAAGGCTTTGGAGGGCCTGAAGGCAGAGAACAGCGACGAAAACACCGGCATACAGATTGTGCGCCGCGCCATCGAGGAGCCTCTGCGTCAGATTGTGGAGAACGCCGGTCTGGAGGGCAGCGTCATCGTGAACGAGGTGCGCCAGGGCGAGGGCGACTATGGCTACAACGCCCGTGCCGACAAGTTCGAGAACATGAAGGCTGCCGGCATCATCGACCCTGCCAAGGTGACCCGTGTGGCTCTGGAGAACGCAGCCAGCATCGCCGGCATGTTCCTCACCACCGAGTGTGTCATCTGTGATGCCAAGGAGGACAAGCCCGAATTGCCCATGGGTGGCGGTGCTCCCGGCATGGGCGGCATGATGTAATCATGAAGCTAAAACAATATAACGTATTATAGAAGAGGGCCGTGTCACAATATCGTGGCACGACCCTTTCTTGACATATAGGCATACGATGAGAATACTTTTTATTTGTCTTGGCAATATCTGCAGAAGCAGCGCGGCGCAAACAATCATGCAACATTTGGTGGACGAGAAAGGACTGGGCGGAGCCATTGAGTTGGACTCGGCCGGCATCCTCAGTTATCATCAGGGCGAACCGGCTGACCCGCGCATGAGGGCGCATGCCGCCCGACGTGGTTATAACATCACTCATCTGTCGCGCCCCGTGACGGCTGATGACTTCCGCCGTTTCGACTTGATTTTGGGCATGGACGACGGCAATATCGACGACCTCATGGAGCGTTGCCCCGATGTGGAGAACCAACGGAAAATCGGGCGGATGACGGACTATTGCCGGTTGAAGCAGGCCGACCATGTGCCCGACCCCTACTATGGCGGGGCACAGGGATTCGAGAATGTGCTCGACCTGCTTGAGGATGCCTGTGCGGGGCTGCTGGAGGAACTGAAGAAAGACCGCGAATTGCTTGCCCGAAAGGGAAGAAATGATTAACTTTGTTCTGATGGGTGCCGTTATACCCAAATGAATGAAAGAACTCATTCGTAAGGACAAATCATCATGGATAGCAGTCAGAATCTGATATCTGCTGCAACGCAGCGCAACTGGGGAAAACTTGGAACGGAAGGTTCGGGCAAGCTTAAAAGCAGAGCCAACAAGACGCGTTCGGAGAAGACCGTTGTACCGGATAATTACATCTGCCAGGATGGCTTGGATGCCGTTGTGGCGCAGATTTCTTCTGTCGCAGCCTCGGATACCGAGCTCTTTTATGGTTTTTGTCTGCAAAAGCTTAGCCGCTTGGGAGACCGCGAGAATGTTCGGCGATTCGTTTCCGAGTATGGCGGAAAGGGTTGCGTGGACGTTGTCGTGCCGGACAGCCTGCTGTCTGATACCGGGTGTGACTGGTTGGGGTATTTGTATCAACTGAGAGTTCCGGAAGGTCAGCGAAATCTCCGCGGGCAGTATTATACGAACTCAAAGATAGTTGATGATATGCTGGCTCGCGTCACGTTGGGTAAGGATAAATCTTTCTGTGACCCTTGTTGCGGAACAGGGGCATTCCTGATGAATGTTAAGGCCGATTCGTTGTCTCAATTGTATGGTGCTGACATAGACGAGGTGGCCGTCATGATTGCGAAGGCAAATCTGATAGCTCTGTACCCGGATGACGCCACATATCCGCAGATTTATTGTGAGGATTATCTGGAGGACTCCCTCTTCTCGGCGGGAAAATTGTCTGGGAAACGGTTCGACTACATTTACACGAATCCTCCATGGGGAGTATGTAAAACGTATCCATACTCTTCTGATGTGATACTCTCCGGAGAACGCTCATCGCTCTTCTTCGTCAAGGCTTTCGGGCAATTGAAGGCCGGAGGCAGCTTGAATTTTCTTTTGCCTTCGTCTTTGCTGAAGGTAAAGGCTCATAGCGACTTCCGTTCGTTCGTCTTAAGAAAGACAAGAATGGAGGAGATTACGCTGTTCAAAGAGCGTTTCAATGGTGTCTTCACGGATTTTTTCAGTCTTTCCGCTATCAAACATGAACATGAGGAACAGCAACAGTCATATCGTGTAAGAAGTGAAGGAAAAACCTTTACCGTCAACAAGTCGGTGGCGAAAGGAGATACGGAAATCAGATTGAACGGTTCGGAAGAGCAACAGATATTGGACATAATCGAAGCCCGAGGATACGACACCTTGTGCAACAGTAAATGGGCCTTGGGCATTGTTACCGGGGATAATAAGAATAAGCTGAAGAAGGAAAAAGAACCAGGTACAGAGGCTATTTATACGGGTAAGGAGATTGGTCATTACTTGTTGGGAGAGCCCACAAACTTCATCCATTATGATCGAAGTCAACTGCAACAATGTGCCAAGGATGAGTATTACAGATGTCGTGAGAAGTTGGTGTATAAGTTTATTTCCAAGAACTTGTGCTTCGCATACGATGATAGTTCAAGTTTGTTTCTTAATAGTGCCAACATCCTGATTCCGCATGTTTCGGGTATGTCTATCAAAACCGTATTGGCATTTCTGAATTCTGAACTTTTCTCCTACTATTATGCGAAGAGGTTCACGGACATTAAAGTGCTGAAGGGTAACCTGATGACGCTTCCATTCCCGAAGCTTACGGAGCAACAGAACGAAGAGATGGCTGAGATGGTTGACCGTGTGCTCAAAGGAGACACCTTATATATAGAAAAGATTAACGATTATGTATACGCCTTGTATGGGCTTTCTTCGTTTATGATAAACAGGATAAAACAAGAATTATATGGAAACACTAATTTCTCAGCTTAAAGAACGAATCCAGAGGCTTCCGGAAAAGATGGCTTTAGGACTGTCTGATGAGATTCTGGATAAGTTGTATTCGGTATATCCGTTTAACAGATTCGAGTATGTCGTCTCTCATTTGATTGCGGAGAAGGCAATCACTTTGGATGAATACCTGAAGGTTCGCAATACTTATCTTAACAGGAATAAATATCTTTACCTATTTGAAATCACTGCACCAAGAACTTTTGGGGAAACATGGGCGCAGCGTCATCTTAACGAGATTGTCCCAGAATTGGAACATCCAACGCACGAGACAGATTCTTCATATTCCGGTCAGTATGATTTTTGGTATGATGGTATTAAAATTGAGGTCAAGGCCTCAAGGGCAGTGGAAAGGAAAAGTGGAGACCCGTTGATATTGAAAGCTCTTGCAAGTGATAGCAAAAAGGGGTTCGATATGAACTTCCAGCAAATCAAACCAGCATGTTGTGATGTGTTCGTGTGGATTGGAGTGTGGAGAGATGTTATCAGATACTGGGTTCTCTCTCGTGATGAGGTTGTGAATGATAAGTTTTTCTCCAAAGGACAGCATCGTGGTAACGAAGGTGAAGGACAGCTATGGATTAAGGAAACTAACATTGACCATTTTCGGCAATATGAGGTGAAAGTTAATGAAATATTGAAAAAGATAAAGGAGAAGTATCATGCTCTTAACTGATCACGTCCAATGATAATATATAGAAGGAGAAGAATATATACGAAACCCGCCGGAATCCTTGCCCGAAAGGGAAGAAATGATTAACTTTGTTGGGTAACAAATAAATAACAATAACCAAAAGAAAAAGAATTATGGCTAATCAACAACAGTCTATCCAAATACAGTTCCGCCTGGCGAACGTGGAGGAAGTGCAGTTCACAACCCTCACCAATGAGTGGCCCGAGGAGGAAATGCAGGTAAACAACCAGTTGAGTTTTAATGTGGAAACCGACAAACGGACGGTGCATTGCCTGACGGACTTTGAATACAAACTGAACGACATCACTCAATTGATTCTGAAGGTGCGCACTACCTTCGAGTTCGCCACCGAAAGCTGGAGTTCGATGTATCAGTTGCAAGGCGACCAGTGGGTGTTGCCCGCAGGTCTGCTTCACCATCTGGCCGACATCACGTTGGGTGCCGCCCGTGGCATCCTGGCTGTCCGCACCAAGGACGCCGGTTTCAAACCCGTTGTGCTGCCCCTGATGAGCGCCGCACAGGTAATCAAGAACAACCTGAGTGTGCCTCGCAAACAAGGATAAGGGAGATGAAGGTAGGCATCATCCAGCAGTCGTGCACGGCTGACGTGGAACAGAACAAGGCCAAACTGGCACGCAATATCGCCAAGGTGGCAGCGGACGGGGCCGAGCTTGTGGTGCTACAGGAGTTGCACAACTCGCTCTACTTTTGTCAGGTGGAGAATGTGGACAACTGCAATCTGGCAGAACCTATCCCCGGTCCAAGCACCGGGTTCTACGGGCGTTTGGCCAAGGAACACGGCATCGTGTTGGTGACCAGCTTGTTTGAGCGCCGTGCCGCCGGCCTGTATCACAACACGGCTGTGGTGTTTGAGAAGGACGGAAGCATCGCGGGCATCTATCGCAAGAACCACATTCCCGATGATCCCGCTTATTATGAGAAATTCTATTTCACGCCCGGAGATTTGGGCTTCCATCCCATACAGACCAGCGTGGGCAAGTTGGGCGTGCAGGTGTGTTGGGACCAGTGGTACCCCGAGGGGGCGCGTCTGATGGCCCTGCAAGGTGCCGAGATTCTGATTTATCCTACGGCCATCGGCTATGAAAGCAGTGATTCGCCCGAGGAACAGGAGCGTCAGCGCGAGGCGTGGCGCACCGTGCAGCGGGGACATGCCGTGGCTAACGGCTTGCCTGTGGTGGCGGTGAACCGCGTGGGACACGAGCCTGACCCCAGCGGGCAGACTAATGGCATTACCTTTTGGGGAAGCAGCTTCGTGGTGGGCGCCCAGGGAGAGTACCTCTATCGTGCTTCTCAAGACAGGGAAAAAAGCGTGGTGGTGGATGTGGATATGCAACGGTGCGAAAGTGTGCGCCGCTGGTGGCCCTTCCTTCGCGATCGTCGCATCGACGAGTTCGGGCCGCTTACCCGCAGGTTCATAGACTAATCCCGGATTTCGGGAAACTGCATCGTGCAACAATGGAGCGATCCGTGTTGCTCGATTAATATACGGCAGTCCAGGGGCATAATCTCATGCTCGGGGAAGGCCGTTTTTAATTGGTGGGCGGCCAAGGAGTCCAACTCGGGATGTCCGTAGGTGGGCATCAGCACCGCACCGTTTATAATAAGGAAATTGGCGTAGGTGGCCGGCAGACGGCTGCCCTCGGCATCAAACTCGGGATGTGCCATGGGCAGGGGTACCAAGCGATAAGGTTTGCCGGACAGGGTGCGGAACGAGGCTAACTGCTGTTCCATGAGATGCAGTTCCCGGTAGTGCTCGTCGTTGGGGTCGGTGCATTGCACGTAGGCAATGGTGTTGTTGGGGCAGAAGCGTGCGAGTGTGTCGATGTGGCTGTCGGTGTCATCACCGGCCAAATAACCATGATCGAGCCAAAGGATGCGCTTGGCACCAAAGTCCCGCATCAGGCGTGCCTCAATTTGTTGCCGGGTGAGGGGCTCGTTGCGATTGGGAGCCAGCAAGCATTCGCTGGTGGTGAGGATGGTTCCCTCTCCGTCGCTTTCGATGCTTCCTCCCTCTAAGACGAAGTCCAGATGGTTGACGTATTCCCCGTGCAGTCCGATGGAATCGGCCAGCGAACTCATCCTGCGGCAGATTTGGTTGTCCTGCGAGGCGGCAAACTTCTGTCCCCATCCGTTGAAACGGTAATCCAGGAAGCGGGCTTCTCCTTCCTTATTTAATAAGGTGATAAAGGCATGGTCGCGTGCCCAAGTGTCGTCGGTGGGAAGCTCAATGATTTGAGTGCGCTTCATTTGTTCGGCAATTAATTCTTTCCCTAACAAATGTTGCACTTCATCGGAGTGGGGAGTGACGATAATCAACTTCTCGCGCCCGGTGATGGCCTTGGCCATACGGATGTAGCATCGGGTGGTTTCGTCCAGAATGTCGCGCCAGTCGGTGTCGGCATGGGGCCATGTCAACTGCACGGCACACTGTTTTGCCCACTCGGCGGGCAGGAAGAATGGTGAGGATTGCATTGTTCTTTGGTCTTTATGTTTCAAGTGCAAAGATACGATTTTCTCATTAAAATTTGCTAAAGCGGATGGAATTACGTACTTTTGCATCAGATATCTACATAGATAGGAAGCGTGAAAATAAAGGAAATAGTATGCGCCCTTGAACGATTCGCGCCTCTGCCCCTGCAGGAAAGCTATGATAATGCCGGCCTGCAGGTCGGATTAACAGAGGTGGAAGCATCAGGGGCTTTGTTGTGTCTTGACGTAACCGAAGAGGTGATTCAAGAGGCTGTGGATTTGGGTTGTAACATGGTTGTGGCCCACCATCCCCTGCTGTTTCGCGGAGTGAAGCGCGTGTCAGACACAACACAAGTGGAACGTTGCTTGCGACTGGCTGTCAAGAATGATATTTGTATCTATGCGGCCCACACCAATCTGGATAATGCCGAGGATGGCGTGAACTATAAAATGGCTGAAAAGCTGGGTCTGATGGATGTGGTGCCCTTGGAGGGTGGTGGTGTGTTGGGCTATCTGATGGCTGAAGAGGACAGTCTGGCCTTCCTGCAACGTGTGAAAGACGTGTTTCGTGTGGAAAGTCTGCAATATAATGAATTGTTGCGTCGCCCGATACAGAGCGTGGCACTTTGCGGTGGAGCCGGTAGTTTCGCGCTCGATGCCGCCATTGAGCAGGAGGCGGATGCCTTCTTGACGGGCGAGATGGGCTATCATCAGTTTTTCGGACATGAACAGCAGATACAAATCGGCGTGATGGGGCATTTTCAAAGCGAACAGTTCACTACAGAGATTTTCCAGCAGATTATCGGCGAGTGTGCTCCCCAGTTGCCCGTGTTTGTGACGGGGATAAACACAAATCCCATTCAATATCTTTGAAATATTACTAACCAATAAATATACATTAATAAACTACATGGCACAAGACAACAAGAAAGCAGTAGAGGTTTCGGTTGAGGACAAACTGGCTAATCTGTATAAGTTGCAAACGATGCTCAGCGAGATTGACAAGATCAGAACGCTGCGTGGCGAGCTTCCCCTGGAAGTTCAGGACCTGGAGGATGAGATTGGTGGTTTGACTACCCGTATCGAGAAGTATCAGGCCGATATTGACGAGCTGCAACGCGAAATCAGCAATCGAAAAAATAATATCGCCGGTTATGAGCAGACGATAGCCCGGTATAAGGAACAACTGAATCTGGTGCGTAATAACCGCGAGTATGACAGCCTGAACAAGGAGATTGAACTTCAGAGCCTGGATATTGAGTTGAATCAAAAGAAGATTAAGGAGGCTCAGGAACTGATAGCCGCTAAGCAGGAGGAGATGAAGAGAAGTTCTGCCGAGGTGGCTGAGCGTCGCACTGACCTTGACATCAAGAAGAGCGAGTTGGACGAGATTATTTCCGAGACCAAAGTAGAGGAAGAGAAGTTGCGCGAGGAAGTGAAGAATCTTGAGACGGAAATTGATCCTCGTTTGTTGGCTGCTTTCAAGCGTATCCGAAAGAACAGCCGCAACGGTTTGGGCGTGGTATACGTGCAACGTGATGCCTGTGGTGGTTGCTTCAACAAGATTCCTCCTCAGCGTCAGTTGGATATCCGTATGCGTAAGAAGATTATCGTGTGCGAATACTGCGGCCGTATCATGGTAGACCCCGAGTTGGCCGGTGTGGAAGTGGCCAAGCCCGTAGCCGAGAAGCCCAAGCGTGCCTCAAGCCGTAAGAAGGCGGAAGCGTAAAAGGCTAACGGATAAGTAAAAGAAAAGACGTGATTGATTGTTTCAGTCACGTCTTTTCTTTTAGGCTCCTTTTGAGAATTTGTTATAAATCTGTGTAATCGGGAATCTCGCGTAGAAACTGGTAGGTACCATTATCATAGTCCATCCGGCAACAATAATGGGTTATTCCATTGCTGATAATCAAATAATCCACGTGCATCACGATGTTGTAGCGTGAGATTTGGTCAAACACTTTCTGCGTCAAGGTAACATCCGGCGCCTTGAATTCGATAATCATGCGTGGATGCAGTTGGGTGTTGTAAAGGACACTGTCACATCTGCGCGACATCCCGTTTAAGGTGATGGCCATCTCGTTACACATTAATGCAGCCGGATATCCTTTTTCTGTGATCAGGTAGTGGATGAAATGTTGGCGCACCCATTCCTCCGGTGTCAGTGCAACATGTTTTTTTCGTAGCACATCGAACACCATGATTCGCCCACGCACTTTGGAGATGCTGAGTGGAGCGGGAGGAAGATTGAGTACACTCATCGGTGGAATCATTGTAGAATATCGCTTTCGGGGTTAGATTAAGTGAGTTTGATAGTTCGTCTGTTAGATCCGGATGTCTTTGTCGATGCTCTTTTTTGTTCTTGGATAATCTTTTCACATTCATCTCTCCCTCCATAGGAGATTAGATTCTCCAATTCCTCGTATTGTTTATTCATAGTTATGAATCTTCTGTTCGCTTATATTTTTAGTTTAATATTGAATAGAGGTGACTATGCCATTTTCTAGATATACATATTTGTACTTGTAAACCCACTGCTCGTAAAATGTGTCCTTTGTTATTGTTGTATTTATTTTTTCTGGCTCACCACCTGCTTCACGACACATCTCTTCTGTCATTCCAATTTTAATTCTGCCATCAGCAATGGATTTGGCATATTTTTCTCCATATTTTTTTGTCAACGTGGCAAGTCTCTGTTTGTTCCTTTCTTGATATATTGCATCTTGTTGTTTTTGATATTCCTCAAATTCATCTACTGATTGAGAATTTTCAATTAAATCATTTAATGAAATGATTTTAGACGAAGTGTTTTCATACTCAAGGTTTTCAAGGGTGGCTTTATATTCGTATTCAAAATAATAGCCATAACTGTATCTGCTGTTTATAAAGGATTTTGTCGGCTCAATTCTTTTTACGATATACTTTATTGGCAAATGGTTGCCCCAGTGATAAATCTCTTTATTCAAGAACTTTGTTCTAATACTATCTATTCGAGTAGAGTCAATATGTTGTAAGAATACATTCATTAGCTGGTCTTCAGTATAGACATATTGCAATAAAAACTCTTTTAACGTAGGACTGGTAGAGGGGCCTTTTCGTATTATGCCGTCATACGGTGACAGATAATAGTTGTTGATCTCATAGTCTTTCGAAAAAGAAAGACCATCAGCAATTTCCTTTATGGACGGAAAAGCATCACACTTTGTAAATGTGACTTTATCTTTTGTTTTGCTATATACCTTAAATAATTCTTTTCCTGTATATGTGTTGAGTTGATCTATATCTTCACAAAAAAATACCGTGGGATGAAGCATCTGGTACCAAACACCTTTTTTAGATGTAGTACGATATAAGTTATTCACGTAACCATCGTTCTTTTTTAGATATAGTGGCATGATTAGATGAAGCACTTTCTCTGCATACTCAAAATCAATTTTAAAAACGCCAATGCCTTTGGATGTTCTTTCATTAACATTTGATGCTGCAGAGATTATATGAATACGTTTGCCAAAAACATTTTTTGGATATAGGTTTTTCTTATCAAGACTTATTTCTCCTTTTTTGTTGGTTTTGTCATAGTATACAACTCCCACGCTATTTGCCCCATTCGCTAAAACTATGTCTTTGCCAATTATGTCTGCGAACTGTTGAGCAAGCGTCAGCTGAGCAGATATTGTTATTAATAGTACAAATAAAAAAAACTTTTTCATCGTTCTTCCTCCCTCTATTTCCGCCTCTTTCTTCTGATTATCCATAAACAACTGGTCGGTTGCTTTGTTTTTTTGCACTGACATATACATTTCTTAAAGCTACCCTTTATAAGGGTCAGCGTTATTCTCCCCAATTCGATCGGTCGAGATGACGATAGCCGATGGCTTCCATCAGATGTTCGCGCTGAATATCCTCGCTTCCTGCCAGATCGGCAATGGTGCGCGAGAGGCGAAGGATGCGTTCGTAGGCACGTGCGGAGAAGTGGAAACGCTCCATCACTTGTTGCAGAAGTTTCAGGTTCTCCGGACTGGGTTGGGCAAACTCGCGCATCATGGCACTGGTCATCTGTGCATTGCAGTGCACCTTGGGGTAATCGCGGAAGCGTTCTTCCTGAATTTTGCGTGCGGCCACCACACGTTTGCGAATCTCTTCGGAAGTTTCTCCGCGCTGAAGTGAACTTAGTTGTTCAAACTTTACAGGTTGGATGGTTATCTGAATATCAATTCTGTCGAGCAAAGGACCGGAAATCTTGTTCAGATAGCGTGTTACCTGCCCCGGAGTGCACACACAATGGTGCGTTGGGTCTCCGTAATAGCCGCACGGACAAGGGTTCATGCTGGCGCAGAACATAAATGAAGCGGGGTAACTCACGGCATACTTGGCCCGGCTGATATGTATTTCCCGGTCCTCTAAGGGTTGGCGGAGAACCTCGAGCACCGTTCGTGAAAACTCAGGAAGCTCATCGCAATAAAGCACTCCGTTGTGTGCCAATGAAATCTCTCCCGGCTGAGGGTTTGTGCCTCCGCCTACTAATGCCACCTGAGAGATGGTGTGATGGGGACTGCGGAAAGGCCGTTCCGTAACCAACCCCTTGCTGCCTCCCAACTTGCCTGCCACACTATAAATCTGTGTGGTTTCCAAACTTTCCGTGAATGAAAGGGGAGGAAGGATTGTTGGCAACCGCTTTGCCATCATACTCTTTCCGCTTCCGGGAGGACCTACCATTATGATGTTGTGGCCGCCTGCTGCTGCTATCTCCATGGCCCGCTTTACATTTTCCTGACCTTTCACGTCGGAAAAGTCAATTTCATATCGAGGCTGTTGGTTGATGAAATTCTCTTCTTGCGAGATGGTGGTGGGCTGAATCACTTCCGGTGCATCGTTCAGCAGGTTGATGACATCAAGAAGTTTGTTCGCTCCATATACCTTGAGTCCCTCCACCACAGCGGCTTCCCGCACATTGGCTGCAGGCAGGATAAGCCCCTCGTAGCCCTTTTCTTTGGCCAGAATTGCGGTGGTCAACGCACCGCGGACGGGAAGCAGACTGCCATCCAAGCTCAGTTCACCGATGAACATATAGCGCATCAGGTGATCGGGCTTCACATCATTGGTCGTGGCCAAAAGACCTATGGCAATGGGCAAATCATAGGTGGCACCCTCTTTCTTTACATCGGCGGGCGTCAGACTGATGGTCAGGCTGCGAACGGGGAAGTCGAACCCGCTGTTCTGAATGGCTGCCACCACGCGTTCGTGGCTTTCCTTCACGCTGTTGTCGGGCAAGCCGACCAGGAAGTACATCACTCCACGGGCGGAGTTCACCTCTGTCATCACCTCGATGGCATTCAGGCCTTGAACGGCAGCAGTTGGTACCTTAACGAGCATTCGGATACATGGTTAGTCAACGATTCCAACGATGTCGTCCACACTCTTAAATCCATGGCGGTCAAGATATTCGTTGATTCCTTGGGCCACTTTCACGGTGACGGCCGGATCTACGAAGTTCATGGTGCCGATTTGTATGGCCGAGGCACCGGCCAACAGAAATTCCAGCGCGTCTGTGGCGTTGCTGATGCCCCCCAGCCCGATAACAGGAATCTTTACGGCACGAGCCACCTGATATACCATGCGAAGAGCCACGGGCTTCACTGCGGGACCGCTCAGTCCGCCGGTGCCGATGCTTAGGGTACGGCGGCGACGTTCCGCGTCAATACTCATGCCCATCAACGTGTTGATGAGTGAAACGCTGTCTGCTCCCTCGGCCTCCACCGCACGGGCAATCTCGCAAATATCCGTCACATTGGGTGAAAGCTTCACAATCAGCGTCTTGTTATAGGCCTTGCGCACAGCTTTCACCACTTGTGCGGCTCCCTGTGCCGTAACGCCAAAGGCCATGCCTCCCTGTTTCACGTTGGGGCAGGAGATATTAAGTTCTATGGCAGGAATCTTGTCCAAGGCATCTACGTGTGCGGCACACTCGGCGTATGATTCGGGCGAGGAACCGCTCACGTTGACAATCATGTTTGTGTCAATATCCTTGATGGTGGGGTAGATATGTTCGCAGAAGTAGTCCACACCCTTGTTTTGCAGTCCCACGCAGTTGAGCATGCCGTGGGGCGTTTCGGCCATACGGGGATAGGGGTTGCCTTGACGAGGCTCCAGTGTGGTGCCTTTCACTATGATGCCGCCGATTTGGCTGAGGTCGACAAAATCAGCATATTCCAAGCCATAGCCAAAGGTGCCGCTGGCCGTCATCACGGGATTCTTGAGGCTCAGGCCTCCGATGTTTACATTTAAATCAGCCATTTCAGTTCATTGATATTAAATACGGGGCCCTCTTTACACACACACACGTTGCCCTGCTGCGTGTCCTCCACACAGCACAGACAGGCACCCAGGCCGCAGGCCATCATGTTTTCCAGCGAAACTTCACACTCCACGCCCTTGCCCTTCGCCACTTTGGCCACGGCCACCATCATGGGCTTGGGGCCGCAGCAGTGGACGCTCGTAAACGTCTCCTGATTCCAGATACTGTGCTGGGTGACGAAACCTTTCTCGCCAACACTTCCGTCCTCGGTCGTCAGAAACACACGACCCACTTTCTCAAATTCATCCAACTGCATCAGATCGTCCTTGGAACGGGCACCCAGCAGGAACGTGGGTTCCACTCCCTGTTCCTTCAGCTTGGCACCGAAATACAATAGGGGTGCGATGCCCACGCCTCCGCCCACCAGCAGCGGTTTGGCCACTGACCCGGAGGCAAGAGAAAAACCTTTTCCAAGGGGCACAATTGTATTCACCGTGTCGCCCGGACGCAGATTTCCTAATTTGTTGGTACCCTCGCCAATCATGTGGATGAGCAGCCACAGTTGGTTGCTGTCATAGTCCACGTGGTGAACGCTGATAGGCCGGCGCAGCATGGTGGAAGGGGAATCGCTGACGGCCAATTGTACAAACTGGCCGGGTGCAATCTCGGGCATCGGCCCGTCGGGATTGGTCAGCTTCAGCAGAGCATAGCCCGCACGTGGGTGCTCGTTGCTTACGACCCGCAGGTCGAGGATGTATTTCTTCATGGTTCTTATACCTTAATTATATATAAGACAAAGGTAACAAAAACCGAAAACAATTCAAAGTTGCCCGTTATGTTTTTGCCGGAAGCATAACAAATAAGCGTCTGCCATTCTTGGAGAGGGGAGACGCTTATTTGTTATGTTTACGGTCAGGGTGTGAACACCTGATAGGTGCCGTCATCGAAATAAATGCGGATTTCCGAGATTTGCCGCTGCATCCGATTGTTCTTTATCACCTCCAACTCCATTTCTATTGTGCCCAGCTGATTCAGGAGGGCGTTGCTAATCTGTGAAGGATGTACGTTTTGCGGGTTGGCGTTTTGTCTGCTTTGTCCTGCGGATGGTGTGGTATCAGCATCAGACAGGGAAGAAAAGCTGAACAAATCACCTTCGATGGGAGTGGGAGCGTTGGAGGAAGAGGATGGAGTAGAGGTAGGCATTTTGCTTTCCTGCTCATACATCTCTCCTTCGCCAAAAAGCAGCCATTCCATCCTTACGCGGGGGAAGTTGCTGTGCAAAGCCAAAGCATGGTTCAATGTGGCGGAGGTCCGTCCGCTAAAGATGCTGGACAAGGTAGACTGGCTGATGCCGGTCACCACAGAAAAATCCTTCTGATTCATCTCGACTTCGTCCATCAACTGGCGGATTCTGTCCTTCATGTTTAGGGTGGGGGCGTTTTCTCTTTTCTCTTCCATGTCTACGAAGGTAGTGAAAAAATTAACCGAACACAAATTTTGATACAGAAATCTTATTTCCGTCTTTTAAGTGATATTTGAAAGCCGAATTTGTAATCACAAACCACAAGAGTGTTGGTAATATTGTTCTCTGAATTTACATTCCCGAATTACAGAGAAACAACCTAAAGTGTACGGCTTTAACCATTTTTATGTAAATAATTGAAAGAATTATAGATATTAGAGTATAATGGACGAAATCAAGGACTATTGTTCGACTTGTCAGTGATATGGAATGAAAATATGTTGCAAATCTTGTACGTAAATTTAGTAAATAATCGTAAACACGTGATTTAGAGCGGATGGTGAAACAAATGAAAAACGAATATATATAAAAACAATTCATGCGATATGGAGGTTTGGAAGTAGAAATTAAGAATTGGTAATCCTGAAATCATTTACAGATAACAACAGGTAAGCCGAGAAATTATTTCTAAACACGAATCTTTGTAGTCTTTGCGATTTGTAAAAACGAATTTATTGTTTGTAAATCAAAAGTGGTAAGGAGGTAAGAAAAGTGTTTTTGCCCGATTCTTTCCGGTTTCGGATAACGGCAGGAGGGTGTCTGAAATTTTCAATTTTCAGGCGTTGAGTAATCCGCATAATACCCTAAATTTGAGAAATAAAACGGTAAAAAAAGAACCTCACGATACGTGAGGTTCCAGAAGAAAAATCAGTGTAAAATGTAAAAAACAAGCTCTCGGAGCAGGTCGCCGACGGGTGTTTTTTCACCTCCGACACCCTTTGAGAGGGCATCGGTTTCCCGAATTTTGGCTATAATATCCATCACCTTTTTCGCACCGTAGTTGTGGCGTGCGGGTATCAATGCCTGGCGTGCGATGAAGGGATTCTTACCCACCCATTGGGCAATGCCGTTGTCGCTTTGGTCCGGCGAATAGTAGGCGGTCATCACATCGGTGAAGAAGCCGAACAGGCTGCTGAGTGCGGGCTGAAGGGCAAAATTCTTGGGGTTCGTGTCGAAGTAGTTCACGATTTTGTTTGCCTTCACCACGTCCTTTCTGCCCAGTGCGTTTTGCAGTTCAAAGATGTTGTACTCCTTGCTGATGCCCGTTTGTTCCTCCACCGCTTGTGCGGTAATCTGTCTTCCTTGCCCCACAGCCAGCTTCAGTTTGTCTATTTCCGACGCCAGGCGTGTGAGGTCGCTGCCCACATGCTCGCATAGCATTTGTGCGGCCTGCGGGTCGATGCTCATCTGCTGTTGCGTGGCATAGCCCGTTACGAAGGCGGGCAGCTGGTTGTCGTAGAGGCGGTTCGAGACCATCACCACGCCGTGTTTCTTGATGTCTGTGGCCGGTGCTTTGCGCCCGTCCAGCGTGCCATGCTTGTGGCAAAGGATGAGGATGGTGCTCTGCATGGGGTTCTTGATGTACGAACTGAGCACTTCTTTGCCGGTCATCGACTGAAATTCGCGCACCACCACCACTCTTCTTTCGGCCATCATGGGGTATTGGCGTGCCATGTTTATCACGTCGTTGGCCCGGGTGTCCGAACCATACACCATGTCCATGTTGAAGTCTCTCTCTTCGGGGCGCAGCGCATGGTCTGCCAGAGCCTGTGCGGCCTTGTCGATGTAGTAATCCTCGTCACCCTGAAGCAGATAGGTGGTGGCAAACCGGCCTTCACGTGCTTGCGCCATTACCTGGTCGAATGTTGTCTGTACTTCTTTTGCCATCTTGTCTGTCAGAAGTCGAATTTCAGGTGACGGACGGTTTTCTTGGCCTGTTTCACCATCTCCAGTGCCTCGATACCTATTTTCACGTGGGTCTGCACATAGTTGGCCGTTATCTGGTTGTCGCTCTCGATGGTCTTCACTCCTTCGGGTGTCATCGGGTTGTCGCTCACGAGCAACAGGGCACCCACGGGTATCTTGTTGGCAAACCCGCATGTAAACAGGGTGGCCGTCTCCATATCCACGGCCATGGCGCGTGTGGTGCGCAGGTATTCTTTAAACTTGTCATCGTGCTCCCACACGCGTCGGTTGGTGGTGTAGACGGTTCCCGTCCAATAGTCGTGCCCTAGGTCCCGGATGGCCGAACTCACGGCGCGTTGCATCATGAAGGCGGGCAGGGCAGGGATTTCGGGCGGGAAATAGTCGTTGCTGGTACCCTCGCCCCGTATGCCGGCGATGGGCAGGATGAGGTCGCCCTTACGAGTCTTTTCGCGGATGCCTCCGCATTTGCCTAAAAACAGGCAGGCTTTGGGCTTGATGGCACTCAGCAGGTCCATGATGATGGCGGCATTGGGGCTGCCCATACCGAAGTTTATGATGGTAATGTCTTCCGCAGTTACCGCCTGCATGTTCGGTTTGTAGTCGGGTTCCGGCCCTAAACCGAATTGCTCGCGGAAGATGTCGATATAGTTGTTGAAGTTGGTCAGAAGGATATAACTGCCAAAATAATCCAGAGGTCTTTGCGTGTACCTTGGGAGCCAGTTCTCCACAATTTCCTGTTTCGTTTTCATCGTTTCTGCGTTTTTATTCTCGCAAATATAGCGAAAAGTAAACAAAAACGCTTTATTCTTCCGGGGTTATTTTAGCTCACACGTTACTCTTTTATGCCCCGTTTCCGTGTGCCCAAATTAACGACCGCATGTTTCAACGAAAGCGCCGCGGTGAATGGTCTCATTCGCCGCGGCGTTTTTTATAATTGTTTTTGGGGTATGTTATTGCTTGTCGAGAAACTCAAGAATCTGCTCGGCGTGTACCTTGGTATTGATTTCCTTACCGGTGAAAATCTTCTCTATGATGCCCTCTTCGTTCACCAAATAGGTGGTGCGGAGGGTGCCCATTGTGGTCTTGCCATAGTTGGTTTTCTCGCCCCATGCACCCAGAGCCTGCAGCAGTGTCGTGTCGGTATCTGCAATCAAGGGGAACTGAAGGTTGTAGTTATCTGCGAACTTGGCCTGCGTCTCCGCCTTGTCTTTGCTCACTCCCACTATGGCATAGCCCTTTGCCGCCAGCTCGTCCATGTGCTGTTGCAGAGAGCAGGCCTCGGCGGTGCAGCCGGGTGTGTTGGCTTTTGGGTAGGTGTACAGCACAACTTTCCTTCCTGCGAAATCACTTGCTTTAATCTCTCTTCCCTGCTGGTCCTTGCCCAGCACTTCGGGGATTCTGTCTCCTACATTCATAGTTCCTGTTGTTTAAGTTCCTATTGTTTAAATGAAATGAGCGGTACAAATATACGACAAAAAATTACATAGCGATGGTTTTGCCTTGTGATTTAACGCGAGTTTGATGAATTTCATTTTCTGTAAGATTTCCCACCCCTGAAGCCTCCGGAAAAAACATGTTCATCTTTTTGAAAAACGTGTTCATGTTTTTCAAAAAGATGAACATGTTTTCAAAGAAACATTCACATGTGTTTTTTGAAGGCTCTGCAAGCGGCGTCACACACAGCTTGCCTTATTGTGTTTTTTCGCCCCGTCGCTTCGCCTTACGAAAGACCCTGAAGGAGGCCTAAACCACTTATCGCCCTGCTATTACTAAGAATAAAGGTTAAATACGGCGCAATATTGGGAAATTTCAATATCTAAGTATTGCGATATTCGTGAATTATGTTGACCTTCGCCTGTGACAAACAAAACAAGTGAAGGAAAATGAAGCGTAACGAGAACATTTTGACCAAGGTGGAGTTTGAGGTGATGAGCATCCTTTGGGATTTGGACAAGCCGGCCTGTGCTTGGGATGTGGTCAATGCATGGGCGGAGCCTCGCCCTGCCTATACCACTGTGGCCACGTATCTGAAGGTACTCTATGAGAAAGGTTATCTGGACTTCACCAAGACCAAGGGCGAAGGCAAGACACATAAATACGTGGCTTTGGTGACGCGTGCGGAATACACCCGCCGCACCATGCAGAACGTGAAGAAGAACTTCTTCGGCGGCAGTCTGAAGTCCATGTTCAGCTACTTCGTCCGCGAAGAGAACCTAACGGCCGAGGGGATTCAAGAACTGCTGGCATCCATAGACGAAGCGCAGGAGTGACCTTCCTGTTCGCTATACCATATTATATATAATACAAGGCCGTGTGCCTTTATTCCACAACCATCAACCTGATACAGCCATGACAGAACCGTTATTCCTTTATTCCATCCGTTCGGCTTTGGTGCTGGCGCTGCTTTATATTCCTTATATGCTCCTGCTCCGGAAGGAGAGCTTTTTCCGCCTGAACCGCATGATTCTGCTGCTCATCCTGCTGCTGTCGCTGGTGTTGCCTGCGTTGGACATCCATCATCTGGCTTGGGAGGGTCTTGCACCTGTGCAGACCGTTCTGCGTCCTTCTGCCGCTGAGGGCGATGTGAGTCCGGCAACAGCCGTCTTGCTGCCCGAGGTGACTGTGCACCCGGGTGTCGAAACTGCCGCTTCCCGGTCCCCGTGGCAGTGGCTGTCCGTGCTCTTTGTTTTGGTGATGTCGGGCGTGGCCCTGTGGCATGTGTACCAAGTGGCGCGGATGGGTGTGGTGGTGAGGCGGGGAAGCCTGTGGCATCAGACGCGGGACCGGGTGCATATCTATTGCCATGCCGATGAGGTGTCGCCGTATAGTTGGATGGGTTCTGTGGTCATCAGTGAGCGCGACTATCGCGAGAACGGCCGCGAGATTCTGTTGCACGAGATGGCCCACGTTCGTGCCCGTCATTCTTGGGATTTGCTGTTCCTGGCTTTGGTGCAGACGTTGCAGTGGTGGAATCCCTTGGTCTATATCTTGGGAGGCAGCCTGCGCGATGTGCATGAATACCAGGCCGACGACAGCGTCCTGCGTCAGGGCGTGTCGGCCCGTGCCTATCAGTTGTTGCTAATAAAAAAAGTTGTTGGCTCCGGTTCCTACGCTTTCGCCAACAACTTCGACCATAGTTTAATTATAAAACGTATCACTATGATGCAAAAATCAAAATCAAGCAAGTGGATGTGCGGCAAAGTGCTGTATATCCTGCCCGTGGCAACGCTCGCACTCAGTGCCTTTGCCACCGCCGGTCCCTCACGCTCAGCTGCGAATCCTAAGGACGAAGTTAGTACATTAACCTTGAACGGGCAAGCAAAAGCGCGGGAAAGTGCCACTGCGGCCCTGCAATCGGCCGACAGCACGCTGCAAAGCATCAAGGCCTCCGCCGATTATTGCGAGAATCCCGCCGTGAAGCCCCATTTCCCGGGAGAAGACCATGCGATATGGGAGTTCATAGGAAGAACCGCACGTTATCCGGCTGTAGCCCGGGATAATGGTGTACAGGGCATTGTGATTGTAGATTTCCTTGTGGGAAAGGACGGCACCATCAGCGATGTGCATGTCATGATTGGAAAAGATAGAAAGAAGGAGCACACGGCCACAACACTGCGTGGAGTGATGATGACAGCTTCTCCCAAGGACAGTACGGCCTGGACCAAGGGACAAACAGGGGATGAAAAGGCCGCCAATCAGGCCGGCGTGGATGCCATTAAGGCGGAGGCCGTAAGAATTGTAAAGACTATGCCCCAATGGGTGCCGGGATACAAGGATAAGGCCAAGACCCAGCCTTGTATTACGCCCATGCGGATTCCCGTCACGTTCCGCTTGAATTGACGGTGTGTGAGAATCTTTAAAGTTAAAGGCCACCTTCCTGCGTTTCATTGTGGGAGGGTGGCCTTGGTCTTTGATGCGTGTTCTTGGGACAGGTCTAACTATTTGCTGCGGAATTTAATAAGAACCGCCACCGATGGGGCGGAAGGATAGGGAAACCGGTGCTTGTAATAATTTTATTAGTAATAACGTTGTTAGTAATAAAGTTGTTGTTTATCTTTGCATCAGGAATCATATTTGAAGATGATGGAGAACAAGCCATTTGTGTTCGGTGTTGCCACATCGGGCGATAATTTCACTGACCGGGAGAAAGAAACGGAACGGCTGTTGCTGAATTTCCGGCATGGGGTGAATACGGTGCTGATTTCGCCCCGTCGCTGGGGGAAAACTTCTCTGGTGCAGAAAGCGTGCCGTCTGGCACAGTCTGAAAAACTGAAAATCGTTTATCTTGATATTTTCTCGTGTCGCAGCGACAGGGATTTCTATGATGCCTTTGCTTCTGCCGTTCTCAAACAGACTTCCTCGAAGATGGACGAGTGGCTGGAGAACATCAGATTATTTCTTTCCCGCATCAGTCCCAAAATCTCAATGGGCCCCGACCCGATGACGGATTTCTCCATATCGCTTGAAATGAATCCCCAAAGCAACGATATTGACGAGATTCTGCAGCTTCCCGAGAAAATTGCGCAGAGGAAAGGTTGCAATATCGTAGTTTGCATCGACGAGTTCCAGCAGATTGCCGAGTTTAAGGATTCCAAGGCTTTCCAGAAACGGCTGCGCACGGTGTGGCAACTGCAAAAGTCGGTATCTTATTGTCTCTTCGGCAGTAAAAAGCATTTGATGAACGAGCTGTTCGAGAAGAGGAGTCTTCCGTTTTACAAGTTCGGCGATGCCATTTATTTACAGAAGATAGGAACGGTTGACTGGGTCGACTACATTTGCGGTCGTTTCGAGGCTACGGGAAAGCAGATTTCAACCGAATTGGCTGAAAGGATATGTCAAAGAGTGGATAACCACTCTTCGTATGTGCAGCAATTGGCATGGCTGGTATGGATTCACACGGATAAGATGGCCACGGAACAGGATTTCGAGGCGGCATTTCAAGATATTGTTGACCAGAATACTCCATTGTTTGAAAAACAGACCGAGAGCCTTACCACGTATCAGATGAATTTTCTGCGGGCCATTATAGACGGTGTCCATAGTGAGTTCACCACGCAAGAGGTCTTGCAGAAATATCAGCTTGGCTCTTCGGCCAATGTCAGCATCGTAAAACGTGCATTGGTCAAGAAAGAGCTTGTAGATATCGAAAAGCGTCGGGCGGTCATCCCCGATCCCGTCTTGAAGGTGTGGTTAAAACGTGAATTGGGAGCATAATTGAAGAATGATTCGAGATAAAGGTGTATGTTGAGGAAACGAAACGTGCTGACGATGCAGATGAGAACTCTAACTTTCAAAAATGGAAACAATTTGCACATTTATTGTACAGCAGCATGTGTGGGCATCCAATAATTTTACTTGTTAGTAAATAGTATGCTTATAATTACGGATATTTAAAATGGAATTTGTCGGATTTATACTCTTTTTTACATTGGCGATTTTCATTAGATTGAAGATGCCTATGTGGAAAGGTAAGTATTCGGAGAAACTTGTTAGAGACAAAATTTCAGAGTTGCCGGGTGAGTATTTTGTTTTCAATGATCTGCTTTTTAAAAATAATGGTTATTCTACACAAATAGATCATGTTGTTGTTTCGCCTTATGGAGTATTTGTAATTGAGACAAAAGGCTATAAAGAATGGATATTAGGCGGTGAAAATTCGGAATACTGGACACAGACAATATATAGGAGTCGATACCAATTTATAATCCCATCAAGCAAAATGAGGGACACGTAAGGTTTTTACATTACCTGCTTAGATGTTCTGTGAATATACCTTTCATTCCAATTGTGGTGTTCAATAATGCTGCTGAATTGAAAGTACATGTTGATAGACATATTGTTATCAATAGGTGTTATTTAATAGAGACTATCTTACGATGTCGGACTCCTGTTCTTGATAAAGCAACTATTGATTGGATTATTAAAACCATTCAGCAAAAACATTCTATGGCAAGCAAAGATGACTTAAAATGGCATGAAAATAATGTTAAAAGTCAACAATATAGGAGTAGGAGTCTTATTAGTCAATGTGTTTGTCCTCGATGTGGTGGTCAGATTGTTTTGCGTCAGGGGAAATATGGCTCTTTCTATGGATGTTCCAATTATCCTAAATGCAGGTTCACTCTCAATTCATAAAGGTAGTGAAGTTTCTTGGTGCAGGGACAGAAGCCGGCTCTTCACACCTGTCTGTTCCGATATATAAGGTGAGCAACGAGGCTTCCTGTTGAGTAAATTCTTCTAAGAATTGAAAGTTTTTATATCTTCGTATCTATAAACGAAGGTCTTATGTAAAGATGTTATCGCTTCAGCGCTTTGCGGAAAGCCTCGAACGAGCCTTGCAACCAAGCCAGCTGGTAAGGTTCGACGTGCAGGCTGAAGACGGCCTTCACCTCGTCCAAGCCGAAGTGGGAGGTGAGCAATGAGGCAAAATTATAGCTGCGCTCGTCCTGTTTTTGTATTAGGAACTTGACTGTCCGTAACAAAAACGGGCGGTCGTGCTCAAGATAGTTGAGCGTGTGAAACAACACATAGAAGGCCGCATCGCCGTCTTGCCTGAGCAAGAGGCGCACGCGTTGTTGCTCCTCCGCCACCTCCAAAAGCGTAAACAGACGGATGATTGATTGTGGGTCGTCACCGAACACGGGGAACAGACAAGAGAAAGCCTTTTCCACGTCTACCGCATTTTGACTGATACTTTTGCAAAAGAAAGCAAATTCTTGGTTGTCAAACGATACTTTGCCCGATACGGCGGCCTTGAGTAGTGTGACGAGAAAGGCGCGGGAATGGTAGCGCACCATTATCCGGGTCAATGCCCAATAGTCTTCCGCTGCCAGTTGCCCCGCCATGAGCGAGGCCAACAGTGGACCTGCGGCACGGAACTGCGCCACGCTAAGCCCGGAGAAATAGGGTGGGAGGGCGTTCCAATCGCCGGCGGAAAGCAACTGGCGGAGTCGCAACTCTACTTGTGGGTAGGCATGTTTGTGCTGGATAGGCATGAGGCTTCCGTTGGTATAAAATAAAAGAGGAAGCCTTACGACCTCCTCTTTACTTTCGAGCCTCTTGTCGGATTCGAACCAACGACCCCGAGATTACAAATCACGTGCTCTGGCCAACTGAGCTAAAGAGGCGGGTGGGAAAGCGGTCTATATCGCGCCGCTACAACCAAGTACCCTTGCTGCGGTCAAGCCCTGGGGGATTCCGAGGGAGCATGCCGTATAGGACTTTCCCATGTTTGCGAGTGCAAATATAGGTGTTTTTTTGCATTATGCCAAATTTTCGGCTTAAATCCTGTATTTGATGATGTGATGTTTGGCGGAAAACATGTTCATGTTTTTCAAAAATATGTTCATGTTTTGGTCCAAACATGTTCATGTTTATGCGGCCTTATTGCGATATTGATTTTGATTGCTGCGAATTAACGGACATTAACGATTCGCTGAGGCAGATCGGATTCGCTTTCCCCCATTGTCAGTTTGCAATTCCGATTATTTTTAGTGCCATTATTTAGTTATCGTAAATCAAGTGAATTTCTACCCAGAAAAATGACCATTCTTGTGTTTTGTATTTGTATTTCGTAATTTTCCTACGATAATTGTGTTTATGGTTTGTTGTATAAGGTTTTGTTTGTATCTTTGTACTATACAATATTTGGTAAACAGCAACGGAACATTCCAAATGCTCCAGACCACACACGACATCAATCTTCTCAACGAGGATTTTATTCGCCGTGATACGATATGGTTCACCGATAAAGACGAACTTGGTGAAACGAAAATTGTGCGCCTGTCTTCTGGGACTGTATAAGAATCTTTCCCCATACAATGCTTACAAGCAGGGAAAATTGGTAAAGTTGCCGTTCTTGGGTAGCCGGTATATCAACCTGAATGACTAACGATTAAATAAAAGTGCACTTTGGAAGAAATCACTGCACATATAGGCAAATCAAAGTGAACCATCAAGACCATTACCGTAAATTTGACCGAAAAAGGCATCATTGAGCGTAAAAATGGCAAAAGAAACGGTTTTCGGGAGATTAAAACGAATGATTTAAACGGATAATTTTTATAAAATGACAAAGATAGACAAAAGCATAATCCAAAAGGTAAAGGACAAACTGGGAGTTAATACGGATAATGTTGTTGAGCTACTCAAACTTCTTAGAATCCAGAAAGTAAGTAAGCATCCGGATAAATTCACAGACAAAATAGCTAAAGAAACCGCACATGAAGAGTTTACTTTATTAAGTAGTCTTTATTCTGACCTCAACTCATACATACAACAATGCCAGGCATCAGCAACACCAATTCTTGCTGTTAATAATTCTGATATAATTGAATTTAACCATATTAAGGATATTGATGCTAAAGATGTCGAAATTGAACATCTTAAACAAGAAAATGAATCGTTGAAGTTCAAACTTCAGCAAGAAAAGGAAACAAATGTGGAGTTACATGGAAAGATAGAAGAGCTGTCTAAACAAAGAATCAAATCTATCCATGATGAAATTAAGGCTATATATTCACCGAGAAAGACATGGTCCGGAATAGGGCTTGCCGCGATACTTGTTTCATTAACGGCAACATTTCCTGTTGTAAAAGATTTCCTTAACCAGATAGGTGCAACTTCAGACATTGCTATGGCTGTAATTCGTTTTATTTCATTTGTGACAATTTTTAAATGGTCTCGCTCTTGGGTTGTTAACAAGGTCGTTGAAAACATTGAATATAAAATTTTAAATAATTCATCTATAAATGGGCTGTTTAATATAAAAACCAAGAATATAAAATATAGCAGCTCATTGGAATATTATTTCTATGAATCTGATATCGTATCATGTATTGATGAGCAGTTGGCAAGGATTTTTTTTCGTATACTTATGTTTGGTAATTATAATAAGATAGTAAAGATACTGACAGAAGATATAATAATCCAATTAGATAGGAAGAACCTTATCAAAAGAACTGAATCGGATGGCTTAAACAAGGTTTTTATCGTAAAAAGAATGGATTCGGATTTATAATAATTTATGGGTGTCAAACAAGGTTGATGCATATTAGGGCGTGCGAAAAGAAAAGTAATATTTTACGAGGGCAAAAGGCGATGATACTTGCCCTCGTTTATTTTTACATTGGCTTTCTTTCCCTTTTCTGGGTGTATTGTTCGTTGTCATTGCAAGAAATTGTTTACCTTTGTTGATTGTTAAGTTAATAGATTTCTGCTGATTCTGTGATGGAGAATACATCTGCATTTGATTGCGAACTGAAGTTGTGCATGGCCGTGGGGCTGGAGTGCGCCGTGATGTGGCTGCTGGCCTTTTTCTGCAATGTGGGCGCATTTGCCTATCCCCTGCTGGCTTTGTTGCAGTTGGGGCTGGTGGTGGCAACTTTGGTGCATCCTGCCGGCAGGCTGGTCGGTTACAGCCGTGAGGAGGCTCCGCTGAAGGGAAGCCGCTTGGTCCTGCTTACATTGATCAGTTTTGTGCTTTGTGCCGTGGTCACCACATTTGCTCAGGCCGTCTATTTCCGTTATTTCGACGGCGGATTTTTTGCCTCCCAGTTCCTGGCAGCCGTAGACACCCTTCTTCCCGGGAATATGGTGGCGCAGAAGGAGATGCTGGTTGCGAGTCTTGACCTGTTGGCCAATCCTTCCACGGCGGCCAAGGCCTTGCTGTCCACCAATCTGCAATTTGCCATCATCGGCACGTTGCCTTGCGCTTTGATTGCATTGGTGAGAAATAAGAAACATAAATAACACACTAACATAAACAAGAAAGACATGGACATCTCAGTGGTCATCCCCCTATACAACGAGGAAGAGTCGTTAGGCGAACTCTTTGCATGGATTAAGAAGGTGATGGATACACACGGCTTTTCCTACGAGGTGATCTTCGTAAACGATGGCAGTACCGACCGTTCGTGGCAGGTGATCGAACAGTTGCATCAGGAGTATTCTCAGGTGCATGGCATCAAGTTCCGCCGCAACTATGGCAAAAGTCCCGCCCTTTTCTGCGGTTTCTCGGCTGCTCATGGTGATGTGGTGATTACTATGGACGCGGACCTTCAGGACTCGCCCGACGAGATTCCCGAGCTGTATCGTATGATTATGGAGGATGGCTACGATCTGGTGAGTGGCTTCAAGCAGAATCGCAAGCAGGGAGACCCCTTGTCGAAGACCATTCCCACCAAGCTGTTCAACGCCACGGCCCGTAAGGTGAGCGGCATCAAGAACCTGCACGACTTCAATTGCGGGTTGAAATCCTATCGCCGTGAGGTGGTGAAGAATATCGAGGTGTATGGCGAGATGCACCGTTACATTCCCTATCTGGCCAAGAATGCCGGTTTTGACAAGATTGGCGAGAAACCTGTTCATCATCAGGCCCGCAAGTTCGGAAAATCGAAGTTCATGGGATGGAACCGCTTTGTCAACGGCTATCTGGATTTGCTGACGTTGTGGTTTCTGAACAGCTTTGGCCTGAAACCCATGCATGTGTTCGGTTTCGTAGGCACACTGATGTTCATCATCGGTTTCCTGTCGGCCTTCTTCCTCGGCGGATATAAAATATATTGTCTGACCACGGGTACACCCCATCCGTTGGTGACCAGCAGCCCTCACTTCTATATCGCCCTCACCATGATGATTTTAGGCACGCAGTTGTTTGTGGCCGGCTTCTTGGGCGAGCTTATCAGCCGCAACTCGGCACTGCGCAACAACTATCAAATTGAGAAAGAACTGTGAGAAAGGCATTTTATTCGGTAGTGGTTGCCTTCGTGGCGTTGGCGGGATTGGCCGGCTGCGAGAACATCGATTGCACGCTGAACAATATTGTGCTCTGCCATTTTGCGTTCTATGATTCCGAGACGGGGGAGCGTGTTGTTTTGGCCGACACGCTGACCATTACAGCCGAAGGTACGGACTCTGTGCTTTTGAATCGTGCGACGAACAGCAAAGAGGTGGGTGTTCCGTTGAGTTACTATCAAGAGAAGGATATACTGAACTTTATCATAAAAACGAAAGACGGTGAGGTGTACGAGAATGTTGTAATCATACAGAAAACCGGACAGGTGCATTTCGAATCCCCCGATTGTCCCACCACCATGTTCCACAACATTTCCCAAGCACTTTTGCACAGCGGGACGGTGATAGACAGTGTGGCGATAACCCGTAGGGAAGTAAACTATCTGCAAGATGAGAATATCAAGGTTTTCCTTCGCACTCGTAGGGATTAGTCTGCTTCTGGCGTCTCCTATGCGGGCCCAGGATGAGGGTGAAAGGGGGAAAGCGCCCAAGGCACCCTTGTTGATGGGTGTGGCCGTGCAGGTGGATCTGGCCGGTCCGGTGATGAAGGCGCTGAACACGAAGTTCGATCAGCTGGAGTGTGGTGCACGCATCAACTTCCGTGACAAGTATTTCCCGTTGGTGGAACTTGGGGTGGGAGAGTGTGAGCGTGATGGCGAGCAAAATGCCAATCATTTCAAGACCCGTGCCCCTTATTTCCGGGTGGGTATGGACTATAACTTTAACAAGAAGCACAACGGAAACCGCTTTTTTGCCGGCTTGCGCTATGGCTTCAGCGGCTACACTTACGACTTCACCAATGTTGATTTCCAAGACCCCGTGTACGGGGGAAATACCGGACTTGACCTCAGCGGACAAAAGGCCAACATGCATTGGGCCGAGGTAAGTGTCGGATGCGAGACAAAACTGTGGAGCTTTATCCGTTTGGGCTGGACATTGCGCTTCAAGGCCCGCATCAGCGAGAAAGACACTCCTTACGGCTCACCCTATTATGTGCCCGGTTTTGGCAAGAATGGTTCCACCACATGGGGAGGAACATGCAATCTGATATTCGACATCGGTAAAAAGTTTAACACACAAGAAACGAAGAAATGAAGAAAAAATGGCATCTGCCCTTTCTCCTGTTCCTTATTGTCGGAACCGTAATCATCTGGCGGCAGAATCATCCAGTCCCCGCTCCCTACCAACAGGAGGAAGGAAGCATCTTCGGTACGGTATATCACGTCAAATACCAGAGCGAAACCATCTTGGGAAACGAGATAGCGGAGACGCTGAAGGCTGTGGACCGGTCGCTTTCTATGTTCAACAAGGAAAGCGTCTTGTCGCGGTTGAACAATAACGAGACCACGCAGTCCGATTCTCTCGTGCGTATGGTGTTTCGGCAAAGCCAACAAATAAGCCGGGCTACGGGTGGTGCTTTCGACATCACCGTGGGGCCGCTGGTCAACGCCTGGGGCTTTGGCTTCAAGAACGGTGAACTGCCGGACTCTGCCCAAGTGGATAGTCTGCGCCGGTTCGTGGGTTGGAACTCGGTGAGCATGGATGAAGAAGGCCGGTTGCACAAGGCTGACGAACGTATGGTGCTGGACTGCGGTGCCGTAGCCAAAGGTTTTGGCGTAGATTGCGTGGCAAGCATGTTTCGGGAGCATGGTGTGAAGAATTTTATGATAGAAATAGGAGGTGAAATCGTTGTCAGCGGAAACAGTCCCAAGGGGAAACCGTGGAATATAGGTATCAGCGTTCCTTCCGAGACGGACTATGACCAGACACAGAACGTGATTCAAATCACAGATGCCGCCCTGGCCACCAGTGGTAACTACCGCAACTTCTACGTGACGGAGGATGGCCGAAAACTGGCTCACACCATCGACCCGCGCACAGGTTATCCCGTGCAGCATTCGGTGTTGTCTGCCACCGTGGTAGCCCCCACATGTGCCATGGCCGATGCCTTTGCCACCAGCTTCATGGTGCTGGGCATCGATGGTGCAAAGAAGGTGCTGGAGGAACATAAAGAGTTGAAGGCCTACCTGATATATTCGGGTGAGAACGGTCGGCTGGATGTATGGACATCGCCTAATTGGGAGGAATAAGTATTTTGTCAAGGTAACCCTCATTTCCGCGATTATGGATATCCGCATGTACGACACAATGACATCTATCCCCCTGTTTCTGGGCATGAATGCGCAGGACCTGCACACGGTGATAGAGAAGTCCCGCATGAGCATCCATGTGCTGGAACCCGATGAAGTGTTGGCTTTGCAGGGTGAACGTTGCAGCCGGCTGACCATCTTGCTGAGGGGAGAGCTGATTGTGGAGACACTGATGGCGGACGAGGCTCTGAGTGTGGATGAGGTGTTGTCGGGTGCGGCCGTGCTGGAGCCGGAATCGTTGTATGGTATCGGCCGCCATTGGCAAAGCACCTATCGGGCAGGAACCGAATGCCAGGTGATGGAAATATCCAAGGATAGCGTGAGCCGTCTGATTGCCGGGTTCGAAATCTTCCGCATCAATTTCATTAACCTGCTCAGTACGCTTGCCACCCGAAGGCACCAACAGGTGTGGACGCTGCCCAAGATGGACAACAGACGTCGGTTGATTCACTTCCTTCTGACCCACACATTATATAATGTGGGAGGGCGAAAAGTCTATCATACACGTATGGAGGACCTGGGACGCTATTTGGGTGTCACGCGTTCGCTTGTGGGCAAGATGCTGGGGAAACTGCAAGCCGACGGACTGCTTACCTATGACCGCAACCTGATAGAAGTGAATGATATGAAACAATTGTATAATGAGATTTATGGAACTACATAAGAATCCTTTTTTAGAAAAGAAATACGATACTCCCCATGACACGGTTCCCTTTGAGGACATCCGTTTCGAGGACTATGAAGAGGCTATGATGGAAGGCATCCGACGTGATGACGCCGAGATGGACCTTCTGGTGAACAACCCCGATGCCCCCACTTTTGAAAACACCATCACTCCCAAGAGTGACCACACCTTGGAGCGTGTGACCGGTGTGTTCTTCAATCTGCTTAGTGCCCATACCGATGACCGGATGAACCGGTTGGCCCAAAAGATGCAGCCCATTCTCACGGAGCACAGCAACAAAACATTGATGAACAAGAAGCTGTGGGAGAGAGTAAAGTTTGTGCACGATACACCTAACCGTCCCCTTACAGCAGAAGAGCAGCGTCTGATGGATAAAATATATGACGGTTTCGTGCGCCAGGGTGCTCTGTTGCCTGAGGAGGAAAAGACGGAATTGGGTGAACTGAAGAAGCAATTGGGCTTGCTCAGCCTTCAATTTCAGCAAAATGAACTGAAGGAGACCAACGCCTTCACGTTGCATATCACCGATGCAGACCGATTGAAAGGTCTGCCGGAAAACCGCATGGAGGCTGCCGCTGCCGAAGCCAAGGAGCGAGGGCTGGACGGATGGGTTTTCACCCTTCATCAGCCCAGCTACGGACCATTTATTACTTATGTAGATGATCGCGAATTACGCCGGCAGATGTATATGGCCCGTAATACTTTGGGTTGCAAAGCCAATGAGTGGAACAACCTGCCTTTGGTGCCCCGGATTGTCAACCTCCGGCGACGTTTGGCCAATATGTTGGGTCGCTCCACCTTTGCCGATTTTGTGCTGGAGAAGCGGATGGCCAAGGATAAGGAACATGTGTATGCCCTGCTCAATCAACTGCTGGAGGCTTATCTGCCTGTGGCGAAGAGGGAGATAGAGGAGATTCGGCATTACGCTTGTGAAAAGTCTGGTCGTGATGTTCAACTCATGCCTTGGGATTTGGCATATTGGAGCCACAAGCTGCAAGAGGAACGTTACAACATTGATCCTGAGTTGTTGCGCCCTTATTTTGAACTGGAGCGTGTGACACAGGGTGTGTTCGGTCTGGCAACCCGACTCTATGGCATCACTTTCCACAAGCGTGCGGATATTCAGGTGTATCATCCCGAGGTGGAGGCTTGGGAGGTGAAGGATCGGGACAATAGTTTCCTGGGAATCCTCTATACCGACTATCATCCCCGGGCTTCCAAACAAAGTGGTGCCTGGATGATCTGCTACAAGGAACAATGGAATGATGAGGAGGATGGAAACAGTCGTCCGCATGCAAGCATCACCATGAACTTCAGCAAGTCTACGCCGGAGAAGCCTTCCCTGCTGACTTTGGGCGAGATAGAAACCTTCCTGCATGAGTTCGGGCACTCGCTTCATGCTCTCTTCTCGCAAGTGCATTTCGAGAGCCTGTCATGCACGAACGTGGCTTGGGACTTTGTGGAGCTTCCCAGCCAGTTCATGGAAAATTATGCCACCGAACCTGAGTTCCTCAATAGTTTTGCCGCCCATTGGCAGACGGGTGAACCTCTGCCTCAGGAGTACATCGAACGCATACGTCGGAGCCGTAACTTCATGGCGGGCTATGCCTGCGTGAGGCAAGTGAGCCTTGGCCTGCTTGATATGGCCTATTACACGTTGACGGAGGATTTCCAAGGCGATGTGTTTGAGTTTGAACGCAAAGCCATGGAGCCTACACAGATTCTCCCCGTTGTGGAGGGTACTTGTATGAGCACGCAGTTCGGACACATCTTTACCGGAGGCTACGCTGCAGGCTACTATAGCTATAAGTGGTCTGAGGTGCTTGATGCTGATGCGTTTGCCTTCTTCCAAGAGAAGGGAATCTTTAACACGGATGTTGCCGAGAAGTTCCGTAGCGAAGTGCTTAGCCGAGGCAACACGGAACCGGCCATGGACCTTTATCACAACTTCCGAGGAAAAGACCCGGACATTAAAGCATTGCTCGTAAGAGATGGTATTGAAAAGAATTAAGCATCATGGATAAACAAACAGAACTGGATATGCGTTACTTGCGCATGGCCGCCATTTGGAGCGAAAACAGTTATTGCAAACGTCGCCAAGTAGGTGCCCTCATCGTAAAGGACAAGATGATTATCTCCGATGGGTACAATGGGACGCCTTCGGGTTTTGAGAACGTTTGCGAGGAGGACAATGTGACCAAACCCTACGTGCTTCATGCTGAGGCCAACGCCATTACAAAAATTGCACGCAGCGGTAACAATTCCAATGGCAGTACGCTTTATGTCACCGATTCACCCTGCATAGAATGTTCCAAGCTCATTATCCAATCAGGTATCAAGCGTGTGATTTATGCTCGCGAATATCGCCTGACCGATGGTGTGGACCTTTTGCGCCGTGCGGGTATAGATGTTGTTTTCTTACCATATAAACAGGAATAATTTGACATGATGGGAAATAATAAACACAGGCTCACCCCTCTTGCCATGTCACTATGTGTGGTATTCGGCATATTGGTTGGTACTTTCTATACGGGTCATTTTGCAGGTAATCGCCTTAATCTTATCAACAGCAGTTCCAATAAGTTGAACCAGTTGCTGCAAATCGTCAACAATTTCTATGTGGAAGATGTGGACGTGGCAGAAATGGTGGAATCTGCCATGCCTTCTATTTTGAAGGAGTTGGACCCTCATTCAGTTTATATCAGTGCGAAGGAAGCACAAATTGCATCTGATGACCTGAAAGGGAAATTCTCCGGTATTGGTATAAGTTTTAATGTGCAACATGACTCAGTGGTCGTGTTGCGTGTCATCAACGGAGGTCCCTCAGAGAAGGTGGGGCTGCAATATGGCGATCGTATTGTAAAAGCCGATGGTAAAACTTTGGTGGGCATAGAGCAAGACGAGATTATGAGAACCCTACGTGGTGATTTCGGCTCGAACGTAGAGTTGAAGGTGGTTCGCCATGGAGTACAGGATACTCTTACCTTTAACGTAATACGAGGAAACATCCCCGTCCGCAGTATTGAGACGGCTTATATGCTTACACCTGAGACGGGCTATATCGCTGTAAAGAAGTTTGGCGAAACCACTTATCAGGAGTTCTTTGTCGCTTTGGCAGAGTTGAACATGAGAGGCATGCAGAATCTGGTTATTGATCTGCGAGGTAATACGGGCGGTTATTTGCATATTGTTACACAAATGGCCAATGAATTCTTGGATAAGGATGAACTTATTGTTTTCACCCAAGGACGCAAGTCCCCTCGTGAAGATTATCGCAGCGACGGGCATGGCTCGTTCCGAAAGATACCTCTTGTGGTGCTGATTGACGAGGTGTCGGCTTCAGCCAGTGAGATTTTCGCGGGTGCCATTCAAGACAATGACAGAGGAACCATCATCGGGCGGCGTTCATTCGGAAAAGGTTTGGTACAACAACCGATGGAGTTCCAGGATGGCAGTATGATACGTCTTACAGTTGCCCGATATTATACTCCCTCCGGCAGGTGTATCCAGCGACCATATGTTAAAGGACATGGAGAGGATTATGAAAATGATCTGATTGCAAGATATGAACGTGGCGAGTTCTTCAACGAAGACAGTATCAAGCAGAATGGCAACCCCTTCAAAACAAGTATTGGTCGGGTAGTGTATGATGGTGGCGGAATCAGTCCGGATATCTTTATCCCCCAAGATACGGCGGCTTATACGTCTTACTATCAAGAAGCCGTTTATCAAGGACATCTGCGGCAGTTTACGCAAGACTATTGTGATCAGAACCGCGCCACATTAAGCAAGTATGACAACTATGTTTCCATGCAAAAATATCTGGCAAAACAGAACCTGCCGGAAGCATTCGCCAATTATGCACAAAAGCGAGGATTGAAGCGACGCAATCTGATGCTCAAACGCAGTAAGCCTCTTTTCCAACGTGCCATCTGGGGAGGGATAATCTATAACATGTTGGACGAGGCGGATTATCAGAAATTCCTTAATCAGGATGATCCTGTGGTAAAGTGTGCTCAGGAGGTGTTGGAGCAGGGAAGGGCTTTCCCTCAAATTCCGGAAGAAGAACAGCCCGGCGATAAAAAGTGATGGACATCATAGCATATATTCATAACGACCTGGATACGAAGTTTGGAGCAGCCCGGCAAAGCGGATTAACCCCTCATTTGCAGTCTCGGATTATTTTCACTCCACCTTTTCGTAACCCTCAAGCGCTTCGCGGACTGGAAGGATTCTCACATATCTGGCTCTTGTGGGATTTCTCCGAGACGCATATCGAAGGCTGGCGCCCCACGGTGCGCCCTCCTCGCTTGGGCGGAAACACGCGTGTTGGCGTTTTTGCCACACGCAGTCCTTTCCGCCCCAACAACATAGGTCTTTCCTGTGTAAGGTTAGTGGAAATACAGGATTCCACTCCCGAGGGCCCCGTGCTGGTGGTAGAAGGTGCCGATATGATGAACGGAACACCCATTCTTGACATCAAACCTTATCTCCCCTATACGGATTCTCACCCCGAGGCTACCGGTGGCTTTGCCGAGCAGGCCCTGTTGGTTCCCCCTCTTACGGTGGAATTGTCTCCCGAGGTACAAAAACTCTATACACCGCGTCAACTGAAAGCACTGACAGAGATCATGCAGGGAGACCCTCGTCCCCAATACCATGATGATGCCTCGCGCGTATATTATATAATGTATGGAGGGTATGAGCTTTCTTTTACGGTTAAAGACGGAAATATTGTCGTTTTCTGCCAAAATGGCACATAAGCAGCCTGCAATTCCGACATTTTTGTCCCGTGCCATGTGGTTTGGCACGGGACTTGTTGTATAATGAGTAACGAATTTAATCAAAAAAAGAAAAACAATTAAAAACATACAACGATGGGAAAAATTATTGGAATTGACTTGGGTACTACAAACAGTTGCGTATCCGTATTTGAAGGCAACGAGCCTGTGGTAATAACCAACGCTGAGGGCAAGCGCACGACTCCTTCGGTCGTAGCTTTCGTAGACAGCGGTGAGCGTAAGGTGGGTGATAGCGCAAAGCGCCAAAGCATCACCAACCCCAAGAACACCATCTTCAGCATCAAGCGTTTCATGGGTGAGACCTATGATCAGGTTGCTAAAGAGATAGGTCGTATGCCTTATAGTGTGGTGAAGGGGGATAACAACACACCCCGTGTAGAAATCAATGGCCGCCAGTACACGCCCCAGGAGATTAGTGCCATGGTGTTGCAGAAAATGAAGAAGACGGCCGAGGATTATTTGGGTCAGGAAGTTAAGGAGGCTGTGATTACGGTTCCCGCTTACTTCTCCGACTCTCAGCGTCAAGCAACCAAAGAGGCCGGTCAGATTGCTGGTCTTGAGGTGAAGCGTATCGTGAACGAGCCTACGGCTGCAGCTTTGGCCTATGGCATGGACAAGGCCAACAAGGACATGAAGATTGCCGTGTTCGACCTCGGTGGTGGTACTTTCGATATCTCCATTCTGGAGTTCGGTAGCGGTGTGTTTGAGGTGCTTTCTACCAATGGTGATACTCATTTGGGTGGTGATGACTTCGATCAGGTAATCATTGACTGGTTGGCAAATGGTTTCCAACAGGAAGAGGGTATTGATTTGAAGAAGGATCCCATGGCTTTGCAGCGCTTGAAGGAGGCTGCCGAAAAAGCTAAGATCGAGCTTTCCAGCACCACGAGCACGGAGATTAACTTGCCGTATATCACTGCCATTGATGGTGTGCCCAAACATTTGGTGAAGAGTCTTACTCGTGCCGAGTTCGAGCGTTTGGCTGACAACCTGATTCAGGCTTGTAAAGTACCTTGCCAGAACGCCATGCGTGATGCCGGCCTGTCTGTTGGTGACATTGACGAAGTAATCCTTGTGGGAGGTAGCAGCCGTATCCCTGCAGTACAGAAGATGGTTGCAGACTTCTTTGGTAAGGAGCCTTCCAAGGGTGTAAATCCCGACGAGGTTGTGGCCATAGGTGCTGCTATCCAGGGTGCAGTGCTTGCTGGTGACAAGAGTGACATCGTGTTGCTTGACGTGACCCCTCTGTCCATGGGTATCGAGACTATGGGCGGCGTGATGACTAAGCTTATCGAGGCCAACAGCACCATTCCCTGCAAGAAGAGCGAGGTGTTCTCTACTGCTGCCGATAACCAGACCGCAGTGACCATCCACGTACTCCAAGGCGAGCGTCCCATGGCCGCTCAGAACAAGAGTGTAGGTCAGTTTAATCTTGAGGGAATTGCTCCTGCACGTCGTGGCGTACCCCAGATTGAAGTAACCTTTGACATCGATGCCAATGGTATCCTCAATGTAAGTGCCAAGGATAAAGCTACGGGTAAGGAGCAGCAGATTCGCATCGAGGCAAGTTCCGGTTTGAGCAAGGAAGAGATTGAGCGTATGAAGGCAGAAGCGGAGGCTAATGCAGATGCTGACAAGAAGGAGCGCGAGAAGATTGACAAACTCAATCAGGCCGACAGCATGATTTTCCAGACCGAGAACATGCTTAAGGAAAGCGGTGACAAGATTCCTTCTGATGTGAAGGCCGAGGTGGAAGCCGCTCTGAACAAACTGCGTGATGCCCACAAGGCGCAGGATTTGGCTGCTATCGATGCTGCCACTGCCGAGTTGAACAACGCAGCACAGAAGATGTATCAAGCAGCTCAGGCCGCAGGTCCTCAGCCGGATGCACAAGCAGGTCCTCAAAACACCGGCTCACAGCAGAGTGACAACATTCAGGATGCCGACTTCGAGGAGGTCAAATGATTCTGATAAGGAAACAGGTAATAAACAACAAGCAAAAGTCGTGCAGCTCATTGAGTTGCACGACTTTTTTTCGTTATATCGGATGGTGAAGGAACAGCATCAGTACTTGATGGAAAAAAGAGGAATAGAGCCCCAAAGAATACAGAATAGTCATTGGAGAAAATAAGCAACAGCTCTTTATTGTTGCTTATCTCTTCCATAAGTCACTTCTGATTCTGCTGCCATGGGTGTACTGTCAGAATCAGGTAACTCGTATGTTTTTATTTTCCTGTCTTCAAGAAAAATATGATTCAATGTATAAGCTAACGACTCAAGTGTTTGTATCCGGACTTTAGGTTTTAGCTGACACTCCCAAATCGTGATACAATGCCAGCCCATAGCAGCAAGCTGGCATTGTTCTTTTTTATCTCGTTCTTTGTTCCTTTCTATCTTGTTTGACCAAAAATCTATGTTGGTTTTAGGTAAACGGAAATATTTGCAATTATCATGACCGTGCCAAAAGCAGCCGTTTACAAAAATGACCGTCCGGTATTTGCGAAGCACCAAATCGGGATGACCGGGAAGACGAGGATGATTTAGCCGATAGCGGAAGCCACGGCTATAAAGGAACTTACGTACCAATAATTCTGGCTTTGTGTTCCTCCCTCTTATAGCGGACATGCAACGATGGCGTTGTTCTTTGGTCAGTTTGTCCATATCAAGTTACCCGTACAATTTCGTCATCAAATCATAGGAAATCAGTTCTCACGGTCGCATCTTTGAGTATATATTGACCTTTGATTCACCAAGAGGAATATAGGTTGAAAGATTGAGTTTCAGACATAATTCTCTGTCCTTCGTACCCAAATATACTTTCTCGACTTTGTAATAGCCGTCAATACAACCTCCAACCATCGGAAGAAAATACTCAATATCCATCATATTGATAGAGGTCGGTATCCTTTCCATCGTATATGTTTTTGATGTATGTTTGGAGAAGATCTCAAAATCATTGTCGGAGGTCCTTACCATTCCTGTTAGGACATTCTCTGACCGTTAAGTCATTTTGACGCACCAAGCTGTTCTGTTAAATGAGTCTTTGTAACCATTTTGTCTGCCAGTATCACGCGGATTCGATTCTTATATACTTTCTTTTCCATAGAAAACATTTTCTACATTTATGTGCAAAATTACACAATTTTGTTTGACTTTTCGAGCAAATTTTAGTTGAATGGTTATTAAGGGAGTGATTAGTTTCATTTTTCTTGCTGGTCAAATACTTGTCATTCATACAATACAAGTTGTGTATGTTTAATACCGTTAGAGGAGCCTTCAAAAAGCATGTGGATGTTTTGGGCAAAACATGTTCATCTTTTTTAGAAACATGTTCATGTTTTTCAAAAACGTGTTGATGTTTTTTCCAAAGGTTTTTTGGGGGGGGATAGACAAATAAAATTCATCGAACTCGCGTTAATAATAAGGCGTATGTGTCTCTGCCTTTACTTTCACTCTTTGGTAGGAAATAAGTGTCTCTGGTTTGGATAACGAATTATAAAAATTGTGCGGTTCAAGGGGGGACACGATTTTTATTTCGTCTATACACAAGAAAATGCATATCTTTGTGTCTACTAAGAAGAAAAGTAATGATATGCGAATAATTGGAAATTTGTTGTGGTGGCTCTTCGGCGGTCTTGAGGCTGCCATTTGTTATTTCACGGGAAGTCTGGCCATGGCCATCACCATCATTGGCATCCCTGTGGCGTTGCAGACCTTCAAGATAGGCTTGCTTTGCTTGTGGCCGTTCGGGGCGAAGGTGAGAGATACTGATTGCCCCACGGGGTGCATCCGTATTCCGCTGAATATCGTATGGATTGTCTTCGGTGGATTGTGGGCATGGCTGATTCACGTTTTCTTCGGCGTGGTGCTGTTTATCACCATCATTGGCATCCCCTTTGCCAAGCAACATTTCAAAATGGCAGGGCTTTCGCTTGCTCCTTTTGGAAAAGATGTTGAATTGCACTTATAATCAAGCTCTCGCCTCCTATGCAGATACTTCTTGCCAATGCTAAGATAATGCATGATAGGGTAGAGCGTTCGCCTCTTACAACACCGCTCTTCCAATCTGTGGCTAACGAATTGGCTGTTGAGATGGCTTCGATGTCTATTGAGGAACTCGCCCGGCAGTTGGATTGTAGTGGAAAACTGGCTGCAGAGAACTGGAGACGTTATCAAAACTTCTTTTGTGAAACGCCCGTGCCTGCCATTCTTGCCTACAATGGCCAGGCTTACAAACACCTAAGGGCAAACATGCTCACAGATAAAGCTTTGTCGTTCGGTCAAAAACATTTGTGGATTACCTGCTTTCTGTATGGATTGCTTCGGCCGATGGACGCGATAGTTCCTTACCGTATGGAGCATTGTGTCACCCTTGCAGTCACAAACGGCAGACCCATCCATCAATATTGGAAGGACAGACTGACCGATGTGTTGGTTGACAGTGTGAAGGCGGATGATGGTATTTTGGTGCATCTGTCCACTGAGGAGTACGAGCATCTGTTTGACTGGAAACGGGTGACGGAGGAGGTGAAGGTCGTTCATCCGCTGTTTTATGTACGCCGGTCTGACGGAACACTTCGGATGCAGGCCGTCTGGGCGAAGTCTTGTCGTGGGGCCATGGTGCGTTATATCCTTGAAAACGAGATTACTTCTCCGGAACGATTAAAGGCTTTCTCATACGAAGGGTTCGGGTACTCGCCCAATCATGGGGAAGAGTTGTTTCCGCATTTCATCAGAGAATAATATAGTTTCTCACGTTTTTACATGGATAAACGCATCGTAGCATCCGAACATTCGAGAAAAGGGAGCCGTGTCAAAATTCAGCTCCCTTTTTTGTGTTGCTATGAACCGATAGCCTGATTATTGCCCGGACAGGCGTTTGATCATACGTTCCAGATCGTTCAGGTTGCGGGCATCGATGGTGAGGTCGAGCAGGTGGCCTTCGCGGTCGAAGAGCTTGTAGGTGGGGTAGTGCTGCACTTCCAGGTAGCGCTCGATGGCGTTCTGCTGTTCGTAGGGCAGGTTATAGTGTGCCACGTTGTCGCCGCTCACGTTGTATTCCTTGATTACGTTCTCCCAGGAATTCCGGGGGCTGTTGTTGGCCAAGTAGAGGTAGACGATGTCGTACTTCGCGAGGCGGGCGTACTCTTCCGTGGAGTGGCTGAGTGCTTCCTTGCAGGGACCGCACCAGGTGCCCCACACGTCGAGCAGGACGAGCTTGCCTTTATATGGCTCTAATATCTTCTGCAGCAGGGCCTCGCCCTCGGAGATGCCTTTGAGCGGGTCGGAGGATTTGAGCACGAGCCTGTCAAAGTCGCGGTTCTCGATGGCGATGTAGCGGTTGTTCTCCTTCTCCACCAGTTCGATTCCGTTGGGATGGCTCACCAGGGTCTTAAACGTGTCTATGGCCTCGGGTATCAGCGAGCTGCGCTCATGTTCAAGTTCCTTATATACCAGTCTGGTCAGTTCCGCTTCTTTGACTATTGGGGGTGCTTGAAGCGAGTCGAGCAAATGCCCGAAGTTTTTCATCTTGTCAATCAATATCTGTCCGTTCCGTCGTTTGAGCAGTTGGGGTTTGTTCAGAAGCTTGACCACTTGGTCAATCAAATCTTTGTTCTTCGCGTTTTGCTCTTGCACGACCTTGACCTTCTCTTCCTCTGTTGCGCAGGTTTCAATCAGGGAAAGCGTTTCCTTGTTGACTGCGGCTAAACGGGTGAACAGTTCCCGTTCTTCGTCGTTTGATGCACATTCGTCAATGTGATCATCAATGTTCCAGGTCACATCGAATGGATGGGCGTCTCTTACCTCGTTAATATAGTCACGAATGAAACCGGTGGTCTCGCGGTGAAGCGGCAGGGGACCGGTGTATCGGGTCCAGAATGTGTCGTGAGCGTATTGGAGGGCTTCGGGTGACAACCTGTGGTCTCCTTTTACGTAGAAGCGCGACTGAACGTAGTCAAATGCCTGTTGCCAAAGTGTGTTTCCCTTGCGGAAAGTCTTGAAGCGGGCGGAGAGGGAGGGGTGAGCGGCACAAAGTTGGTCGATGTAGGCGAACTGTGACTGTAGCAGGCTGTCCACGGCCTGGGTGTATTTGTCGAAGTCGCGGTTCTTCTCGTCCGGCATGTACATGTCTATGACGATGTGGTTCCAATCGGCGGGATAGTGGAAAAGCTCGTTCTGCAGGCGCACGTCGTCGCCCATGAAGAAGCGGCGGCCTTCCTTGAAGTCGTAGAGCATGAAGTAGGTTTTGCCCGGCTCAAACATGGTGCGGACGAAGCAGCGTCCCCAGTCGCAGAAGAACTCGCTGCTGTTGATGATGGGAATCTTGATGGTGAAACGGCCCAAGGAGTCCAAGTCGGCAACATGGCTTGTCTGGCTACCTGTGAAGATGTTTTTGTTGATGAATTCGAAGTTTTTTCTGTCTTTGTAATAACTTGGCATGTCTTTCAGCCAGCCGATTACGGTCACCGTGTCCATCTTGTATCCGTTGTCCACGAAGCCTTCGCGTCTGTCTTCCACAGGATATTCGGACAGGAAGCGGCCCGTAATCAGGGACAGGGTGGCCTTCTTGTCGCCGATGCGCATGGTTCGCCGTCCTTTCTTGTCCTTGCCAACCGAAACTTTCAGTTCTTCGTCCCCGTTGGTCAGCACCATTTCGGCCTTTCCGCTCTTGTCGTCCACCTCGCATTGCTTGTAATCCCAGAATTTGCACTGATAGATGGCGCAGTCCTCTGTGAAGGCAATCACCCAATCGCCGGTCTTGTCGTCGCGCCAATAGGAGGGGAGGAGGCGGTTCCGGCACTCTTCCACGGGTTTGATTCCCCGGATTTGCCAGGCATTTTTCCCGTCTCCCTCAATGAAATCGAAGCTCTTGGTGCCCAAAGGCAGCGGCTGGAAATGGAACACGATGTCAAGTTCGTTATGGGCATTCGTCGTGGTGGACTCGCCGGGTGTGAGCCCGTCTGCGGACAGCAACGGATAACGTTGGCCGTCGGCCTGGAGATAGGTGTCGGCGGCGAAGCGGAAAGAGAAGTCGTAGCCCGGCATTTCGTTGGTGCGCGTCTTGACGGTCAAGTGGACAAGCGTTTCCGTTTCTTGCAGTTCTACCTTGGTCACGTCCAGACAGGTGTTGAAGAAACCATCGCCGAGGGCGTTGCCAGACTCAATGGCCGGGCTTGCCCATACGGTAGACTTTTGGGCAAAAGCCCCCGTCGTGCAGAGCATGGCGAGGGCTATAAAAAGAAATTGTTTAATCATAAAAAAGAAATTGTTGTTGCCGTTAGTAGCCGAACTCCACCACGGTGATGCCTGCACCGCCGAACTGGACATGCTCGTCGCGGGCTGATTTCACTTGGCGCACGGTGCCCAGATACTGGCGTACCAACTGGCGCAGGGCTCCCGTGCCGGTGCCGTGGAGGATACGCACGCGGGCGGCTCCCACGAGAATGGCATCGTCGATATAGTGCATGATGGTGTCCAAAGCCTCATCGGCACGCTGACCTCGGATGTCCAGCTCTTGGCTAAACTGCAGGCTGGCCTTGTGCATGTAGTTTGTGCCTTGCGGTCTGGACTCCGTGACACCAAGCCGGGCAGCCACATCTTTCTTCTGTTCCTCGGGCTTTGCGGGTTCCAATCGTTTAAGGTCCACCAAAGTGCGCATGGTGCCGAACAACACGGTGGCACGTTTCCCGCTGATCTGTTCTATCTGTCCCACGGCTGTTTGCCCCTTGATGCGTACGGTGGCACCGGGTTTCAACTGTGTGGCCAGACTATGCACTAATTGTCCCAGTCCGCTGAGGGCTGTCACCGTGGTCTGCACGGCGGTGGCCTGTTTGGCTTGCTGGTTCTTGCGTTCCTCTCTGCGCTTGCGGCGCTCCTCGATTTGCTTGATTTTCTTGGCAATCAGGTCGTCCTTGGCCTGTTGGTCTGCAGACAGCTGCGAGCGATAGAGGTCCAGTTCTTCACGGATTTCGCGGGTGCGCTGCTTCTCGGCCTGTGCTTCGCGTATCTCGCGAATCACGTTTTCCACCTTGGCATTGCTCTCTTGCAGAATCTGTTTGGCCTGTTCACGTGCTTCTTGAATGATTTGTTTACGTCGCCGTTGCAGTTCGCCCATCTCCTGTTCGAGCGATGCCAATTGACGATCCAGCTCTTTCTTTTGTCCGTGCACGGTCTGGCGTTTGCTCTCCCAATAGCGTTTGTCGCGTGTGATGTCGAGCAGATATTGGTCGGCGGAGATGTACTCCTTGCCCACGATGTCTGAGGCTGCCTGGATAACCTGTTCGGGAATGCCTATCTTACGTGCAATCTCCACGGCGAAGGAACTTCCCGGACTACCTATTTGCAATTGGAAGAGAGCTTGCATCTGTTGTCGGTCGTAGAGCATGGCACCATTGACCACTCCTTTATGGTCGCGGGCAAATTGTTTCAGATTGTGGTAGTGGGTGGTGACGATGCCATAGCTTCCGCTTTCCACCAAGCGCGTGAGTATGGCCTCGGCCAAGGCTCCGCCGATGGTGGGTTCGGTGCCGGCTCCCATTTCGTCAATCAGGATGAGTGAGGACGGGGTGCACTGCTTCATCATCACCTTCATGTTCAGCAGGTGGCTGCTGTAGGTGGAAAGGTCGTCGTCGATGCTTTGTTGGTCGCCGATGTCGATGAACATGGAGTCGAACACACCTGCGCGACTGTTGATGCCTGTCGTGATGGGCAACCCGCACTGGAGCATATATTGCAGCAAGGCCACCGTCTTCAGACAAACGGACTTGCCTCCGGCGTTGGGCCCCGATATAATAAGGTAGCGCTGGCCGGCATTGAGCAGGATGTCCAAGGGAACAACCTTGCGTCCTTGGCGCGTGAGGTTCATCTCCAACAGGGGATGGCGGGCCATTGTCCAGTCCACCATGGGCTTGCCGCTGGGCATGATGCAATTGGCGTTGAGCTGCTCGGACAGGCGTTGCTTGGCCAGCACGAACTCTATCTCAGCCAAGAAGCTGAGAGCCTTTTGTAGTTCAGGCAGATTGGGGCGGAGCATATTGCTTACCTCCAGCAGGATTCGTTGAATCTCTCTGCGCTCGTCGGCTTCCAACTGGCGGATGTGGTTGTTGGCTTCCACCACGGCAGCCGGTTCTATGAACACCGTTTTCCCCGTTGCGCTTTCATCGTGCACGATGCCTCGGATGCGGCGTTTCATGGCGGGCGAGATGGGTATCATCAGTCGGCCGTCACGTACGGTAGGCATCACGTTTTTCTCGATAAGCCCTTCGTTCTTTGCACTTTCAAGTATGCCCACCAAGGTGCGGTTGATGCTGCCTTCACTGCGATGTATCTCGTGGCGTATGCGTGCCAGCTCGGCACTGGCTTCGTCTTTTACGCGACCGTACTTGTCCAGGATGGTTTCTATCTGGCGGGTCACCTGATGAAAGGTGAACACTCCTTCGGTTTGATGGAGCAGGGCAGGGTAGAGGGTTTCGGAGGCAGGCTCTTCCTCATCCTGATGTTGTGCCTGGATGGTCTCAATCCAAGAGTGCATGGTGACGAGCGCACGCTTCAATTCCCACAACTCCTGCTCTTCCAAAAATACGTTTTCCACACGTAGTTTGCGTAATTGGGGGCGGAAGTCGAAGAAGTCCTCGCCGGGTAGCTGGTCTTCGGTATCGAGCAAAAGTTGCATATCCTTCACCTGCTGCAGGGCTTCGCGTATGTAGGTGGGTTGGGTCATGAACGTCATTCTGTCCACGCGCTCCACGCCCAGCTTGCTGATGCAATGCCCTTTCAGCAGTTTGCGGATTTCGTCGAATCCTATTTTTTGTTCTATTGTCTTGGGATAGTTCATAAGGTGTCAGTTCATCTTAATTCTTTCGCGGGATACATCGTATCCCACCAGGTGGGGTCGTCCTTCAGCCATTTCTGGAACCAGGCATACCAGGTGTAGGTCCATTTGATGCGCTTGGGGTAGTCCAGGATGTGGTGCTTTTGTCCCTCTACGGCCACGAATGCCGTGGGGCGACCCAGAATTTTCAGGGCATTGAACAGCTGGATGCTTTCGTTGATAGGCACATTGTCGTCGGCCGTGCCGTGCATGAACAGCAGAGGCGTGTGAATCTTGTCGGCCATCGAAAGGGGAGCGTGGTCGTTGAACAGCTCTTTGTTGTTCCAGGGATAACTGTTGGCCGCCGAGATGGTGCTGTAACTGTAGCCCCAATTGCCGAATCCCCAGTAGCTGCTGGGGTCGCTGATGCCGGCGTGTGACATGGCGGCTGCGAAGATGTCGGTCTGCGTTTGCAGATATTGTGTCATGAAGCCTCCATAGGAAGCACCCAGGCAACCTATCTTGTCTTTGTTCACGAAGGGATGTTCTTCGCAGAACTTCTTGGTGCCTTGGATGATATCATCTGCCGTGTAGTCTCCATAGGCATTGACGTGGCGGGCGGAGAACTCCTGCCCGAATCCCGTGCAGCCCGAGGGTTGGATGACGTACACCACATAGCCCATGGCAGCCCAGCCGTGGTAGCTGTAATAACTGTCGAGGTTTCTGCCCACGGGGCTGCATCCACCGTAATAATATACCAGCATGGGATACTGCTTCGAGGGGTCGAAGTGGGGAGGCAGATAGTAGCAGCCATAGATGGTATCGCCACGCTCGGCTTGGAAGTTCCAGTCTTTGCATTCGCCCAGTTCCACGTCTTTCATGCGGGTGGGGTTGAGGTCCTCAAGCAACGTTTCCTTTCCGCTCTTCAGGTCTACCACCCATGCGCGGTCGGTGGTCGAGTGGTCTTGGCCGCGATAGACGAGCTTCTTGGCATCGTAAGCCAAGTCGAAGTCATAGATGAAGCGCTCGTTCAGCTTCAACATTTCGAACTTACCCGTTTGGGGGTCAATGCGGAAGATGTCCTGGCGGTCACGGTTCTCTGTCAAGGCATAAATCATGCCGTCGGCTCTGCTCCATTCCCAGTTCTTGATGTTGGGGTCAAGATCGGCGGTGATACAGGTCACCTGCTTGGTGTCGAGGTCCATGCGATAAAGCTCTTGCTCAATCATGCTGGGTGTCATGCCTTTAGGCACGCGATTGCCGATGCCGTTGAATGCTTCGGGCGAACCGGTGAACACGATGCTTTTGCCATCGGGACTCCACTTGCCCATGCCGGCAAAACCGTCGTGGGTGAAGAGCGTGTCGGCCTGCATTGTCTCAAGGTTGAGTACCACGGCGGTGTGGAAGGTGAAGGGACGACGGGTGATGTCGTTCTCGGCGATGAAGAGCAACATGTTCTTCTGGTCGGGGCTCATGGATCCCCATGTGTTGTGTTGTCCCTCGGTGATGGTGCGCAGTTGTCCTGTTTGCATGTCCAGCAGCATCACGTTATTGCGGTTGCGCCATCCGTTTATCCGGTCGTCCGGTTCCACAATCTGGTACACATCCCTGTCCTTCCGGGGGCCTTCGGTGGTTTTGTTTATCAGCATCCAACGTTCTCCGGGCAACAGTTGGCCGTTCTCTCCGCTGGCATTGGTGCACAGCAGTTCGCGTTTTTGGGTCAGCGCGTCCACTTTTGTATAGGTGGATGTGCCGTCGTGGTTGTCCTGCTTGGCCAGATAGGTGTGGCCGCTACCGGTCCATTGATGGAAGTCGCCCACGGATGTGCGGTTGCCTGTCTTAGTGTCAATCAGGAAGCTTTTCCAGTTCGAGGATCCGTTCTTCATGGTGTTATATATGTGCATCATGACAAAACGGCCGTCAGCACTCAGCGTTGCGCCTCCGATGTGTTCACCATACATGATGTTGTCCAACGTGAAAGGGTGTCTCTCCCCCTCCTCTGTCTGCCGGATGTTCTGTTGGCTCTCAAAGCTGACGCGTAGTGTATCTGTCTCACCGGCCTTTTGCAGGAACTTGATGGTAACGTCGTGTTCGCCGGGAACCAGTTCGTGGTGGGTATTCTTCTGGCCGTCCACCCACACTTCATGTTCGCCTTTCAGCCCTTCCACCTTGATGTCAACCTTGGCAAAGTCTTGATTCCTCAAGCTGAAGCCGGCCAGGCGCACGGCGTTGCTTGCTGGAGCGGCCAGGATGCTGTCGGTGGTTGCCGGTACATTTTTCCATGCCATCAGGTTGGTGGCGTTGGCCATCAGGGTTTTATTGTCGTCCCATTGCTTTCTGTCCACGTCCACGGTGTCGGTACGGAAAGGGGGCAGGGCGGTCTGTTCGGTTGTGATGTGCAATCGCTCCACGCGATGCTGCTGTGCCAAGGCCGTGGTGCTACCCGCCAAGGCCAAGGCAAAAAGAAGATATTGTTTCATGCTATGTTGATTTTATTATGATTCTTTTCAGGGGTGTTTTCGTTTAGGAACGTGTCACACTTTTTACGCCTTTTACTCCCTTCAGCTTTTTGATGAGCTGTTGCAGTCGGCCCGTGTCCTCCAGCATCACCGTCAGATGACCGCTGAACAGGTTGTCGCTGGTGTCGATGCTGATGGAGCGCATTTGGATTTTCTCTTCTTTCGAGATGATGCTCGTGATGTTGTTCAGGATGCCCATGTCATCGTTTCCGATGATGTGAAGTGTGATGGCATATTGGTTCTCTCCCTTACCAGCCCATCGGGCCTGCAGAATGCGGTAACCGAAACGCTCGCGCATGTCGGCGGCATTGGGACAGTTCGTGCGGTGAATCTTGATGCCTCCGCCCGAGGTGACGAAGCCGAACACTTCGTCGCCGTAGATGGGATTGCAGCAACGTGCCAGTTGAAAGTCAATACCCGACAGGTTCTTGTCGATGACCACCACATCGTCCGCACCCCTCTTGTGTGCTTTGATTTCTTCAACGGGCATCACAAAATCACCGGTACTTTTGGCCGCCGTCGCGGGCCCCACGCCCTTGTCATGCTTCAATTGTGCCACGTAGGTCTCCAGTACATGGTCCACTGTGATTTTCCCGTCCTGCAAGTCGCTGTAAAACAGTGTCACCTGTTTGTATCCGAGCTTGTCGATGGTGTGCATGAGTGTGGCCTCCTCCATGTCGATCTTGCGGTTCTTCATCTTGCGTACCAACAGTTCTTTGGCCAGTGTTACCTGTCCGGCTTCCATTTCTTTCAGGCTTTGGCGAATCTTGTTCTTCGCCTTGCCTGTGGTCACGATGTTCAGCCAGTCCCGCTTGGGTGTCTGGTTGACGTTGGTCAGGATTTCAATCTGGTCGCCACTCTGCAGTTTATGTTTGATGGTCACGTTCTTGTTTCCGATCTTGGCACCCGTGCACTTGTTGCCTACGTTGGTGTGAATGGCATAGGCGAAGTCGAGTACAGAGGCACCCATGGGCAGTTTGAACAAGTCGCCCTTGGGGGTGAACACGAACACCTCGTCTTCCACCAAATCCATTTTGAAGGCATCCATTATTTGTCTGTCGTCACCGGCCTCCAAGGCAGAACGAATACCGGCAAGCCATTCATCGATGCCTCCCTGCGCCCCTTTCACACCTTTGTAGCGCCAGTGAGCTGCCAGACCATGCTCTGCCACATCATCCATGCGCCGGGTGCGTATCTGCACCTCCACCCATTTCTGTTCGGGAGCCAGAACGGTGATGTGCAGACTCTCATAGCCGTTGCTTTTGGGCACAGAGAGCCAGTCGCGCATGCGCTTGGGGTTGCTTTGATACATGTCTGTCACGATGCTGAACACCTGCCAGCAATCCATCTTTTCCTTTTCGGGGGCGCTGTCCAGAATGATGCGGATGGCAAAGAGGTCGTACACGCCGTCCACATCCACCTTCTGCTTTTTCATCTTCTGCCAGATGCTGTGTATGCTCTTCGTGCGTCCTTTCAGGGTGAATTTCAGTCCTGCCTCGCGCAGTTTTTGTTCCAAGGGCGTCACGAACCGTTTGATATAGCTGTCGCGGGCGGCTTTGGTGGCGTTCAGCTTCTCTTTGATGTGGTAATAGGCTTCGGTCTCAAGATATTTCAGCGACAGGTCCTCCAGCTCGCTCTTCAGCTTGTACAAGCCCAGCTTGTGGGCCAGGGGAGCGTAGAGATAGCTGGCTTCGACGGCCACCCGCTGCTGCGCCTCGCGGTTGGGTGTGTCTTTTATCTGGCGCATCACGTTGAGCCGGCTCACGATCATGATGAGTATGACGCGGATGTCTTCGGCGAAGGTCACCAGCAGCGAGCGGAAATTCTCTGTCTGGATGGTGGCGGATCGCTGATAGAGGCTTTGTATCTGGTAAAGCCCGTGCAGGATTTTGGCAACGTCCCGGCCGAAATCCCGCTCGATGTCTTCCCGCGTACATGCCCTACCCAAGGCTACGGAACTGAGCATGATGGCCAGTATGGCGGCACGGCTGAGTCCGATCTCCTGACTTACGATGATGGCCGTCTGCAGGTCGAGCACAACGGGGTGGAGGCCAAATTCATTGCGTTGCAGGTTTCCTTCCGTCACGGCGCGGTGGAGGTATCGGCGCACCATGTGTGTGTCCTCGGCTCGCATCGCTTGGTGAGCGGCGTGCATGAGCCGGCCATATAATTCTACCACCAAATCTTTTTCTTCGGGACTAAAGATGCTGTTCTGTTCCATCGTAGTACGTATATGGGGTTTGCCACCTAATATAATAAGGTGTAAAGGTAGAAAAAAAAACTGAGAAATCTGCGCCCACTATCTAAAATTCCTTATATTTGCGTAGGTAAACAACTATAATTTCAAGAATATGTTGACAAACGAAGATTGCCAGCAGCTGAAGCAGCGTGGCATGGCTCCCGAGGTTGTGGAGCAACAATTGGCTCGCTTTGAGCAAGGTTTCCCTTTCCTTCGTCTTCTCTCTGCTGCCGCCATAGGACAGGGGATTAAGGCGTTGGATGAGGTTGAACGGCAAAAGATGATAGATCGTTGGCTTCAGTATAAAGCAGAGGGGCACCATATCACCAAGTTCGTGCCCGCCAGCGGTGCGGCCAGCCGCATGTTCAAGAACATGTTCGACTTCCTCAGTGCCGATTACGACGTACCCACTACGGATTTTGAGAAAAAGTATTTTGAGGGCATCCACCGGTTTGCTTTCTTTCCGGCCTTGGACGATGCCTGTCATGTGAATTGCGGTATGGGTGTCGATGCGTTGATGGCCGAAGGCCGATACAAGGATGTGGTGGAGAACATGTTGGGCGAGGAGGGCCTTGATTATGGCCGGTTGCCTAAGGGACTGTTGCAGTTCCATGCCTATCCCGAGGAGGCCCGTACACCCGTGGAGGAGCATCTGGTAGAGGCCGCCCAGTATGCTGCCAGCGATGGCAAGGCCGAAGTGCACTTCACCGTGAGCGGGGAACACCGTGAGGCTTTTGAGGATTTGCTGTCTTTCGTGTTGCCTGATTATGAGAAAAGATACGGCGTTAAGTTAAATGTCAGCTTGAGTGAGCAGAAAGCTTCTACCGACACGGTTGCAGCCAATATGGACAATACGCCTTTTCGCACCGAAGAGGGTCGTCTGCTGTTCCGCCCCGGAGGTCATGGTGCCTTGATTCAGAACCTTGGCGACCTGGAGAGCGATGTGGTGTTCATCAAGAATATCGACAACGTGGTGCCCGACCGTCTGAAGGACGACATGGTGGCCTGGAAGCAGGCTATGGCCGGATTGCTTGTGGAGAAGCAGGAGCAGGCTTTTTCCTATCTGCGTCTGCTGGATACGGGTAAGTACAGTCACGAGCAGGTTATGGACATGGTTCGCTTTGTTCGCCATGACATGTGTGTGAGCATGGAGGGATTAAAGGACATGGAGGATGCCGAGCTGGTCACTTTCCTTCGTGGCAAATTGAATCGTCCCATGCGTGTCGCAGGTGTTGTGCGTAATGTGGGCGAGGCCGGTGGCGGCCCGTTCCTGGCCTACAACCGCGATGGCAGTGCATCGCCTCAGATATTGGAAAGCTCGCAAATCGACAACAACAATGCCCGATATGTGGAGATGTTCCAAAAGGGCACCCACTTCAACCCTGTGGATCTGGTATGCGGCATCCGTGACTATAAGGGCAACAAATTCGACCTGCAAAAGTATGTCGACCCCGAAACGGGCTTTATCAGTTTCAAGAGCAAGAACGGCAAGGAACTGAAGGCCCTGGAGCTTCCCGGTCTGTGGAACGGAGCCATGAGCGACTGGAACACCATCTTTGTGGAGGTTCCCCTTAGTACGTTCAACCCCGTGAAGTCGGTGAACGACCTGCTTCGCGAACAGCATTTGGGATAAGAAGCGAAGCCGCTGAAAAGGTGCAATCGCGAGAGATTTAGGGCACCGGGAAGATTTTGGGGAGGTGACGGCAAACTTCCGGAAATCTTCCCGGTGTCTTTGTCGTTTGTTTCTGAAAAACAGGCTGTGTAATGTGGCTGGATAGAAACAAGAAGCAACACAGTGTAATCTATAACTAAAACTTATAGTTAACGTGAGTCCGATGAATTATGACTGTCTGTAAAATCCCTGCCCCAAGCCCCCGAAAAAACATCTTGATGTTTTTGAAAAACATGAACACGTTTTTGAAAAAGATGAACATGCTTTTCCCAAAACATCCGCTTTTTTTTGAAGGCTCTGCAAATGGCGTGAAACACACGGCTTGTCTTATTGGGATTTCATCGGTCTCACGTTATCGTTACATGATTATAAAATTGTGGGTTATAGAAAATATGGACATGAAACAGACTTTTCCCCTTGTGCTTCCCGATTCTTATTTGGCGTTGTGGGGGAATGGTCAGAATAAAAGAGGTGTGTTTGTTGCTATTCCGCTGCGAAATACCTAACTTTGCAGAAATTATAACGACAAAGAACAAATAGCGCGATTATGCCCGGTATATCAGTTCGCGGCAAGGAAATGCCTGCGTCTCCCATCCGAAAGCTCGCCCCTTTGGCCGCTGCCGCCAAAGAAAGAGGTGTGCATGTCTATCACCTTAACATCGGTCAGCCTGACCTGCCCACTCCCCAGGTGGCGCTGGACGCGTTGCGCAACGTGGGAAGAACGATATTGGAGTACAGCCCCTCGCAGGGGTACCTGAGCTATCGCAAAAAGCTGGTGGGTTACTACGAGGGCTATGACATTCATCTTGATCCCGATGACATCATCATCACCAGTGGAGGCTCGGAGGCTGTGCTGTTCTCGTTCCTGGCATGTCTGAACCCCGGCGATGAGATTATCGTGCCCGAACCGGCATACGCCAACTACATGGCTTTCGCCATTTCCGCAGGAGCTGTCATCCGGACCATCAGCACCACCATCGACGAGGGCTTCGCCCTGCCCAAGGTGGAGAAATTCGAGGAGCTGATTAACGAACGCACGCGTGCCATACTTATCTGTAATCCCAACAATCCTACGGGTTACCTCTACACGCGCCGCGAGATGAACCAGATACGTGACCTGGTGAAGAAATATGACTTGTATCTGTTCTCCGACGAGGTCTATCGCGAGTTTATCTACACCGGTTCGCCTTATATCAGTGCTTGCCATCTGGAGGGTATTGAGAACAATGTGGTGCTGATTGATTCGGTGTCGAAGCGGTACAGCGAGTGTGGCATACGTATCGGTGCCCTGATAACCAAGAACAAGGAAGTGCGTCAGGCTGTGATGAAATTCTGTCAGGCCCGCTTGTCACCCCCATTGATAGGCCAGATTGTGGCCGAAGCCTCACTGGACACCCCGCAAGAGTATATGCGCGAAGTGTATGACGAGTATGTGGAGCGACGCAAGTGCCTGATAGACGGGTTGAACCGCATCCCCGGCGTATACAGCCCCATACCTATGGGCGCTTTCTATACGGTGGCCCGCCTGCCCGTGGACAATGCCGAGAAGTTCTGTGCCTGGTGTCTGAGTGATTTCAACTATGAAGGCGAAACCGTGATGATGGCTCCCGCCGCCGGTTTCTATACCACACCGGGTGCCGGTATCGACCAGGTGCGCTTGGCTTACGTGCTTAAGAAGGAAGATTTGTCCCGCGCCTTATTCGTCTTGAAGAAAGCCCTTGAGGCTTATCCGGGTACCACCATAGGCAAATGAGGCTTCCCCTTTTCATCTCGCGAAGGCTCTACAGTGGGGCAGACACCGACAAACAGGTGACACGCCAGACGGTGGTCATCTCCGTTGCGGCGATTGCCTTGGGACTGGCGGTGATGATTATCACACTCGGCGTGGCACTGGGATTCAAACGTGAGGTGAGGAACAAGGTGGTCAGCCTTGGCGGGCATGTGCTGGTGCAGGCTTTTGAGTCGTTTTATGCGAGACCCGTACCCATTCAGGTGGACGAGAACCTGCGGAAGCGGGTGCTTTCCGTTCCGGGAGTTGAGCGTGTGAGTGCTTTCTGCCAGACAACGGGTGTGTTGAAGACGGACGATACTTTTTTGGGTATTGCCTTTCGTGGCGTGGACTCCACATACAATCTTGATTTTCTACGCAGCCATCTGGTGGCGGGAACGCTGGACGAGCCTTTCTCCACCGGGCAAATCACCCGCCGGCTGGTGATTTCCAAGAAAATGGCGAAAGACCTGAAACTTAAAGTGGGAGAGGATGTGTTCGGCTATTTCTTCATGCCGGAGTCGAAAACGCCCCGTCCGCGGAAATTTACGGTGGCGGCAATCTATGAATCCGGGTTGAGCGATTATGACCGCAGTGTGGCGTTCTGCGATTTCCGCACCATACACCAATTGTTGCACTATGAGAGTGATCGGGCCGCAGGATGGGAGGTCGGTGTGAATAGTTTCGAGGAGATTCCTTCTGTAGGTCGTCAGGTGGGCGCGATGTTAAATGGACTTAGTGACAGCTATGGCACCATATACAGCACCCGGACAATCATGGAACTTAATCCCAATATCTTCTCCTGGTTGGATTTGCTTGACACGAATGTGCTGGTAATACTGGTTCTGATGTTTCTGGTGGCAGGATTCAGCACCGTCTCGGGTTTGTTCATCATCATTCTCGAACGCACCCAATTCATCGGAGTGATGAAGGCAATGGGAGGCCCCAACAGCTTGCTTCGCCGTGTGTTCGGCCTTTATGCCATGCAAATGGCGGTTCGGGGTATGGCGCTGGGCAACATCGTGGGCATAGGCCTTTGCCTGTTGCAGCAAAAATTCCGCATCATTCCCCTGGACGCATCCACTTATTACGTAGATGCCGTCCCCATGGAAATGAACTGGACTTATATCTTGGTGCTTAATGCGTGCCTGGTTGTTCTTATCATGCTGGCACTCATGCTTCCCACGCTTCAGATAAGCCGCATAAGTCCTGCCCGAAGCATACGCTTCGAGTAGGCGTTTTTTCCTTTTATTGTTTGCCGAGTATGCGGTCCATCACCCAATTGACGGTGGTGGCACTGGTGCAGTCGCACGTGCAGACGGTGCGTCCCATCAGATGGTCCACGATGTTTTGAATCAACGGCATTTGCACATGTTCGGGGTTGGGAATCACAAATTCCCGACGCCCGTCTCCGTTACATAATACGATGGGAGAGTAGGTAAACACAGAAAACTCCAAGGCTCCCTCGGTGCCCATGATCTCGATGCGGTCCACCTTGCTGTGGTCGCTCGCCACGAAACACCAGGACCCGCTGCCGGGCAAACCGTCGGGGAAACTGAAACATGCGCTCACCGAATCTTCTGTGGAATAGAGGCCTCCCCGGTTACTCTTGTAGCCGTGAGCCTTCAGTATGGGGCCAAAGATTTCCTGCAACAAATCAATCTGATGCGGTGCCAGGTCGTAGAAATAACCGCCACCGGCAATGTCGCGTTGCACGCGCCAGGGCAGGCTCTGGCTATTGTAGTCCAGGTCGCGTGGCGGTACGGCAAAATGTATCTGCACATTGGTCACTTTGCCCACGGCACCTTCCAAGACCAATTGTTTCACCTTTTGAAAATAGGGAAGGTAGCGGCGGTAGTATGCCACGAAACAAGGTATACCCGTCTGCTCTGATATGCGGTTTACCCGTTGACAATCAACGTAGGATGCGGCCAAAGGTTTCTCTACATAAACAGGTTTCCCGCTACGCATGGCCATAATGGCATACGTGGCGTGGGACGAGGGGGGCGTGGCAATGTACACGGCGTTCACTTCGGGGTCGTCCATCAACTGCTGGGCATCGGTGTACCAACGCGGGATGTGGTGACGCTCGGCATAGGCACGCACTTTGTCGGCGTTGCGCCCCATCACGGCATATACACTGCTACCCTCGATGAGGTTGAAGGCCGGGCCGCTTTTCTTTTCGGTCACTTCTCCGCATCCGATAAATCCCCATTTAATCTCTTTTGCTGCTTCCATGGCTGATGAACATTATATATAATGTGTTGCTATGCAAAAGTAAATAAAAAATGGTTACTTGCCAACAGAATCACTATGTTGTATGCCTGCTAATGCGGAAAAATTTGTTTACTTTTGCCCAAAGTAAATTATTTTCAAAGGTGAACACAGAATTGTTTGTCTCGCATAGTTATGTGCGTTGTCTACGTCAGGGTGTGGCGTTCAGCCTAAAAAACATGGGGGCGATTTTGCTCTATTCGTTGCCTATGCTGTTGTTGTTGGCAATTGTCGGCATCTTGTCGGACAACAAGTTCTTCATGGTTCTTGCCAGGGGGGAGGAAGCAGGTGTTGTCGGCTATTGCTCCCTGGTGCTGTTTGTCTTGTCCGTGCTCTTGCTTCAGACCTCAATCGTGTGGCAGCAGCATCATTTGGGTGCCAGCGGCACATTACCCAAAGGGTGTTCGCGACGGGAAAGCCGTCCTATGCTGAACCTGTTCTTGCGTAATGTGTCGGTAAGTATCGTGAATGCTTTGTTTGTGGGATGTGTCGGATTCGCGATGTGGCTGGGTGCGAAAAAAATGTTTTCGGTTGCCAAATCTGCCGACATGCCTACTTTCGGATGGATTGGAGTGGGTGTGAGCGGTGTCCTGCTCTTCCTGATTCTGCTTGGCCTGTTTGCTTTCTTGCAACTTTTATGGGCCAATTACCTATATGGCAATCAGCGTTTCTTCGACACGTTGCGTGTAACGTTGCGCGGCACACACCATTTGGGACGTACAACGGCCCTGCAATTTGTACAGATGGTCTATGCTTTGATTGTCTTGACAGTATTTTGTCTGCCCTATGTCTTGTTCGTCGTGATGGAGAATCTGGCGCAACAGACCTTGGCACAGGGGGATGTGATGAGTCTGCCCGCATATTACACCTATCTGCACGGTGCGGCTCTCTTTATGGGGGGTCTTGGTATTGCCATCACGCTGGCGTTGACCCTCTATCCCACTTTATATAACTGGTGCGCCATACAGAGCGAGGCAGAGGCCGCTTAACGTGCGGCCACTACCTCAATTTCTACGAGAGCACCCTTTGGCAGGTCCTTCACGGCAAAGGCGCTTCGTGCAGGGTAGGGTGCCTGGAAGAATTGGGCGTAGACTTCGTTCATCGCGCCGAAATCAGCGATGTCACTAAGCAGTACGGTGGTTTTTACCACATTCTCCATACCCACACCCGCCTCTGCGAGGATGTTCCTCACGTTTTCCAAGGACTGGCGGGTCTGTTCCTGAATACCGCCTTCGGGGAATGTGCCGGTGGTGGGGTCAATGGGTAATTGACCTGATGTATAGATGAATGAATTTACTTCGATGGCCTGGCTGTAAGGACCGATGGCCGCAGGTGCTTTGGGAGTGTCGATTGTTTGTTTCATTTTTGCGGTTATGAGAATAAGAAGTATGATTTAGAGGCAAAGATAAAGCTTTTTTGAACAACCGGGTATCGGTTTCAGTAATTTTAGTGTGCTTCATGTGATGCGATTCGACAAATATGCTTAAATTTGCACTATTACACGGAAAATCATAAATTTAATGTTAGATATGCTCAAAAGACTTTCTTTGACAGGTGCCTTTGTCGCACTTTCAACAGTGTCCTTTGCTCAATATGAGTCCTTGGACCTTTCTACTACAGATTTGACGAACGAGCAGGTGCGTTTCACCTCTGCTTATATTGGTGAACCTGTGGAGAACCCCTTTAATGAAGTGGCCAGCTACACCTCGGTGATGCAGATGCAGTATAGCAGCCAGAACTGGAAGGATGTGCGTGATGCAGTGCTGTGGCTGGAAAAGAATGCGCCCATCGCCACTCCCGGTCTGTATTCGCGTGGTGCCTATGCACTGGGAATGCTTATCTCAAGCACCGAGAATGTTGAGGAGAAGAAAACCTATCTGGACGAGATGATGCACTTGTTCGATACTCGCCTGAAGTATCTGAAGTACCTGAACGCCGGTGTGGCAGAGGGGAAAAAGGGACGTGCCACCGAGGGTGACGTGTTGATAAACAAGGCTAACTATTTCCATATCTACGGACGTGGCGTAAGCGACCAGTACACTTACAACACCATCTATGATATGTATAAGAAGGGCATGGAGAAAATCAATGAGGAAGGTGGTCGCGAGGTGCGCGGTGTCTATATCCAGTACTTCTATTCTATCAGCGACGAACTTTTCAAGTTGGACAACAATGCTTATCGCGAGCAGTATCTGAACGACTATCTTGAGAGTAAGGAAGTGTGTGAGAAGATGCTTCAGATGGCAAAGGAAGTGGACGACCCCGCCTTGGCGCAGAAGATTGTGCAGGAATATGACCAGCCTTTGGCTGTTATTGAGACGCTGTTCGCGAATTCCGGTGCAGCCAATCGCGACCAGTTGATAGCTCTTTATACTCCGTTGGTGGAAAAGAACAAAGACAACGTGAACTATTTGCGTAGTGCAATGACCGTGTTGTCCTCCAACGGATGTGACGATACGGATGTTTACTATGCCGCTGCCCGTTATGCCTATGCCATCGAGCCTACTTTCGAGAGTGCCATCGGCCTGGCGGCTGTGGCAAAGAAGGAAGGCAAGCAAGAGGAGATGCTTTCCTATTATAATAAGGCATTGGAGTTGGCCAAGAATGACAAGACCCGTGCCTCTATCAGTTTCACTATCGGTCAGAACCTTGTGCGTAACAAGGAATACACCGGTGCAGGCGTTTATCTGAACAAGGCGGTTGAGCTGAATCCCGACCTGAAGGGTAAAGTCCTTTATACCAAGGCCGGCATGGCTACGGCATTGGGTCAGTACACAGAGGCTATCGCTCTCTGTAACGAGGCAAGTGAGGCTGACGTGACCGTGAGCGGCCAGGCAAGCCGTTTGGCTGAGCAAATCAAGAAGTTCCAAGCCGACACTGCCGCCAACGCTCGCAAGCAGAAAGAATACGATGAGTATATGGCCAAGAAGAAGGCCGAGGAAGATTTCTGGAAAGCCGGCAAGTAACCGATTTCTCTCAAGTCTTGAAAGAATATATGACCGTTGCAACCCCAAACGTTGCAACGGTTTTTCGTAATATTATATGGGTGAGCCGAACGTTTGGGGTGATATTGTTTTGGAGTTACAAACAAGTCTCATCCCCCGGATGTTTGATTCTCAACAAAAAAAGAAGTGTCGCATTTGAATGCGACACTTCCCATAAGACATTGTATCTCTCGACTTGCAGGGAATCTTAAATAAGGTATTGGTCAGAGATGCTCTCGTTGTTCAACACGCGACGGATGGTCTCGGCAATAAGGTCGGCGGTGGGGAGCGACTTTACCTTGGAGCAAGTGCCGGAGTATGGGATGGAATCCGTAAATACCATCTCGGTCAGTGCGCTGTTCTGAACGTGCTCGTCGGCCTTTCCGCTCATAATTCCGTGGCTGGCAATGGCACGTACGCTGAGAGCTCCGTTCTCAATCATAATGTCTGCAGCCTTGGTGATAGTGCCGGCGGTATCCACGATATCGTCAACAAGGATGACATTGGCGTTCTTTACGTCACCGATAATCTGCATGGTGGCAACCTCGTTAGCCTTCTTGCGGGTCTTGTTGCAGAGAACGAGCGGACAATTGAGGTACTTGCTATAGGTGCTGGCGCGTTTGGAACCGCCCACATCCGGGGTGGCGATAACCAGATTCTCCAGGTTCAGACTCTGGATGTAAGGTAACATGATGCTGCTGGCGTAGAGGTGATCCACGGGTACATCGAAGAATCCCTGCTCTTGGTCGGCATGCAGATCCATGGTGATTAAGCGATTGATACCAGCAGCAGAGAGCATGTCTGCCACTAATTTGGCGGCAATGCTCACGCGGGGTTTGCTCTTGCGGTCCTGACGGGCCCATCCGAAATAAGGTATTACAGCGTTGACGGTACGTGCGGATGCACGCTTAGCCGCATCCACCATCAGGAGAAGTTCCATCAGGTTGTCTGCATTGGGGAAGGTGCTTTGTACCAAAAACACGTCCTTACCACGGATACTCTCTTCAAAGCACACTTCAAACTCACCATCGGAGAAGCGGGTCATAGACATGTTGCCTAAGGGACACCCCAAACTGTCGCAGATTTTCACTGCCAGATACTTGGTCGCCGTGCCGGCGAACACCGCAAAATTCTTTTTGTCGTACATGTTGGTCTTAGGATTGATATTTTGATTTTCTATGTTTCTTTTTGTTGGTCGGGTTGGGGATTATTCTGTTGCCCGACGCAATTTTCGGAAATGGGCAATAAGTTCTTTGTAATCGCACCCTTGGTGTATGTTGAAGCGCTTCCAGATGTCACCTCTCACTACAACGCCTCCGAAACCAAAGCTCTTCATCTGGGGAATCTCCTCCAGCGTGATACCTCCCAAAGCCATGACATGGCGATCGATGATTCCTTGCCGGGCGGCATCATACAACTGCTCGTTGGTGTATTGTGCTATGTGTGAAGGTTCTGATATGCTGGTTCTCACGTTTTTCAGGAAAACATATTTACTCACGGGTTTGAATTCTTTTACTTCGTCCAATGAGTAAACCGTGCGTGAAAGTTGGTCGTGATAATTTTTTGGAGGGGTGGGGTTGTGGTGGCTAAGATGGATTCCCATCAGTCCGAACTCTTCTTTCAAATAAAAGTGGTCGTTCACCACAATGCGTTTATGATATTCTTCGGGTATAAGTGTCAGCAGTCGTTCGCTGTAGATAGGCTCGCTGTTTGGCTTGCGAATATGCAAGATGTCGATACCTTCCTCAAATAAAGCGGTAAGAATCTTGTCCTCTTCAACAAAGAAGTTTGGATTGGATAGTAAGATAAGTTTCATTCTTTCTCGTGCTTCCGTTGTCTTCGGCAAAGGTAAGTTAAAATTCTCATATATGTGTTGTGATTATGAGAAAATATGCAGGATGGAACAATAGAAATGCGACAAAGACTTCTGCGGTTTTCATTTCTTTTATTTATCTTTGCACAATCGCATTGTTGTATAGATTCGTAGCGGAGAAAATGTCAGCCAATAGTGATCATCTCGTGATAATGGCCGGTGGCGTGGGTAGCCGCTTTTGGCCTATGAGTACGCCCCAAGTGCCCAAGCAGTTTGTTGATGTGTTGGGAACAGGACGTACGTTGATTCAGATGACGATGGATCGTTTCCGGGGGCTCGTCCCTCCCCAAAATGTTTGGGTGGTAACCAGTAAGAGTTATGTGGATATCGTGCATGAGCAGTTGCCGGATGTTCCTGTGGAAAATATCCTTTTGGAACCCTGCCGTCGCAATACGGCTCCCTGTATAGCCTATGCCAGCTGGCGTATCAAGAAACTGAACCCACAAGCAAACATTATTGTAAGCCCCAGCGATCATGTGGTGTTGGACACGCGGGAATTTCGCCGAATCATTGGCGAATGTACGCACTTCGTGAATGAAAACGATAGTATTGTGGTGCTGGGTATCAAGCCTACCCGCCCCGAGACAGGTTTCGGTTATATACAGACAGACGAGTCCGTTCCTTCGAGCAGAAACCGCAATATTTATCGTGTAGACCGTTTCCGCGAGAAACCCGATTTGCAGACGGCTCAAAGCTATATCGCGCAAAATTGTTTTTATTGGAATGCCGGTATCTTTGTGTGGAATGTGAATACCATCGTAAATGCTTTGCGCATTTATGCCAAGGAAATCAGTGACATTTTCGAAAGTTTGTTGCCTGTTCTTGGAACAGAGGAGGAGCAGGCGGCTATTGATGAAGCCTATTCCGCTTGTCCGGCAATTTCCATCGATTATGCCGTGATGGAAAAGGCTGAGGATATATTCTGTTATCCATCGGATTTCGGATGGAGTGATATGGGTACATGGGGGGCGTTGTCCGAAAGCTCAAGTCATGATGCCAATGGCAATACACTTATCGGCAATGTGAAGGCGTTTGATACGCGCAACTGCATCGTGCACACACAAAACGAAAAGAAAGTTATCATTCAGGGGCTGGATGGATATATCGTTGCAGAATGCGACAACCAACTGCTTATATGCCGACTGAGTGAGGAACAGCATATCAAAGACTACATAGAAGAAAACTAAATAGACAATATGACATCAGAAACACCAGTAGAAGAGAAGGTAGAGAAGAAAAGCCTTAACTTCATTGAACAGAGGATTGTAGACGATTTGGCTGAAGGGAAAAACGGAGGTCGGTTGCAGACCCGTTTCCCTCCCGAACCCAACGGTTATCTCCACATCGGCCACGCTAAGGCCATTGCCATGGACTTTGGAGCCGCCCAAAAATATGGCGGTACCTGCAATCTGCGTTTCGATGATACCAATCCCACCAAGGAGGACACCGAATACATCGAAAGTATTGAAAACGACATCAAGTGGTTGGGCTATCAGTGGGACAACGTTTTCTATGCCAGTGATTATTTTCAGGAATTGTGGGATTTTGCCGTGTGGCTTATCAAACAGGGAAGAGCATACGTTGATGAGCAGAGTGCCGAGGTGATTGCCCAGCAGAAGGGCACGCCCACACAGCCGGGCACCAACAGCCCCTTCCGTGACCGTCCGGTGGAGGAAAGCCTGCGCCTGTTCGAATATATGAATAGTGGTGAGGCGCAGCCCGGTTCCATGGTGCTCCGTGCAAAAATAGACATGGCTCACCCCAACATGCACTTCCGCGATCCTTTGATGTATCGCATTATGAACATTCCACATATCCGGACGGGTAATAAGTGGAATGCCTATCCCATGTATGATTTCACCCACGGGCAGAGCGATTATTTGGAAGGAGTTACCCATTCGCTTTGTACTTTGGAGTTCGTGGTGCACCGTCCTCTTTATGACTTGTTCGTCAATTGGATGAAAGAATACAAGGGCGACACGCCTCCCATGGAGGATAACCGTCCCACACAGATGGAATTCAATAAGTTGAATCTGAGTTATATCCTGCTGTCAAAGCGTAATCTGCTGGCTTTGGTGAACGAGGGTATCGTTAATGGTTGGGACGACCCCCGCATGCCTACGATCAGTGGATTCCGTCGTCGCGGCTATAGCCCTGAGTCCATAAGAAAGTTTGTCGATAAGATTGGCTACACGACATACGACGCCTTGAACGAGATGGCTTTGATGGAGAGTGCCGTTCGTGAGGACCTTAATGGTCGCGCTTTGCGTGTAAGTGCAGTGCTCGACCCCGTGAAGGTGGTGATAACCAATTATCCGGAGAACCGGACAGAGCGTCTTGAAGCGATCAACAATCCCGAGAATGAGGCTGATGGCACTCACGAGGTGACCTTTAGCCGTGAAATCTGGATTGAACGTGATGACTTTCAGGAGGAGGCCGAGAAGAAGTTCATGCGTTTGGCTCCCGGAAAGGAGGTCCGCTTGAAGAACTCCTACATTATCAAATGTAACGAGGAGCATCCCTGTGACAAAGATGCCGATGGGCGTGTAACGACCATCTATTGCACCTACGATCCCGAGAGCCGGAGTGGTTTGCCCGGCTCAAATCGCAAGATTAAGGGAAAGACCCTCCATTGGGTGAACTGCCAGGATGCCGTGGAGGCTGAGGTTCGCCTGTATGACCGATTGTGGAAAGCCGAAAATCCTCGTGATGAGTTGGCTGCCATTCGCGAGGCACAGCAGTGCGATGCCGTTACGGCTATGCGCCAGATGCTTAATCCCGATAATTTGACGGTGTTGCCCCACTGCTTCGTTGAGCCGTATGCCGCTTCGCTTCCTGCTCTTAGTTATCTGCAGTTCCAGCGTATTGGTTACTTTAATGTGGATCCGGACTCGAAACCCGGCCATCCCGTGTTCAACAAGACCGTTGGCCTGAAGGATACCTGGCAGAAGAAGTAAGCACACCTATCTATGCGGTCATCCGTAAGTCTGGTCATACCTTTCCATAACCGAGAGACTCTCCTGCCACGCACACTTCAGAGCGTGGCGGAGAGTTCTTTATTTCCGGACCATCTCGTGCTGGTGGACAATGGCTCGACAGATGATTCTTTGGAAATATGCAGGCAGTGGAGCCGACAACAGAGCAATCTTCGCGTTACCATTTTACGGGAATCCACACCGGGTGCTGCCGCAGCCCGCAATCGGGGACTGCAGGAGGTGGATACTCCCTGGGTGTTTTTCTTTGATAGTGACGATATCTTTGATAAGGATTTTTTGGCAGATATACAGCCTTATCTGACTGAAGTACTGGATTTCGTGGCTGTGCCTACACGTATGGTGGTGAAGGGCAGGGAGGGGGTACGCCGTTATCGCCCCACGGAGGATGCGGCATGCCAAATCTTATACTCTCACCTGAACACACAAGCCATGGTTTTCCGAACCGGTTTCCTGCGTAAGATTGGTGGATGGGATGTGCGTTGCTTGATTTGGAACGATTGGGAGTTAGGGCTTCGGGCTTTGCTGAACAAGCCTCGTATGCGGTGGCTTACTGCGAAAGCCTATCACTTGATTAGCGTCCACCCGGATAGTATTACCGGAGTTTGTTTCAGCGATAAGTCCGAACGGTTGTTTGAGGTGTTGCAAATTGCTGCTAACGATATTGGCATGACAACAGATGCTATTGCCCGGACACGACTTATGAAAGCATTATATCTTCGTTATTCCATTTTAGCGGGACGCCTGTTGGCTGAGAGAGATAAAACAAGTGCCCATGAATGTCTTCAAAAGCGGCAGGAACTTTTTGGAAGCGTTTCTGTCGGCTTGCGGCTTGAGGGTTGGATTGTCAAGTTGCTGACCTCTTGTCATTTGCCCGGTACATGGCGCTTGGCTATGAGTATGGTATAAATAATTAAGGATATGAAAAGGATTTTATTTGAACTGGCAATTATTTTAAGTTTCATGGTTATGCTGTCTGGATGCAAGAACCGACACATGCCCAAAGGGGAGTCGGTGCCTTATGTGGTGGCGGAAAACTATTTCGTGAAGAGCAGTGTCGAGAAGTTGGATCAGCCTATCATAGACAGCGAACAGGAATTTACCGATATCTTTGGCATGGCCACAACGATGGGAGACGGCGGCCGGCCGACATCGATAGATTGGGAAAAGCAGTTTGTTATTGCAGTGGTGCTTAATGAGACCAGCGAGTATGTAACGGTTGAGCCAAAATCTCTTCAGAATACCGAGGGCGGCCTTCATTTCCGCTATACCGTGAACACGGGAGATAAGTTGAGTTCCAGCATGCGTCCTTGCCTGATTCTGATTGTGGACAAGAAATACCAAAGCCGCATCATCAGCATCGTTGAAGATTGATAAGTGAATGTTTTCTGAAAAACATGTTCATCTTTTTCAGAAACATGTTCATGTTTTTCAAAAACGTGTTGATGTTTTTTCGCCAACCGCAAAGTGCCCCAAAAGTCAAATAAAGACTTTTGGGGCACTGCATATTACGACATAGCACTTATGTGAGTGCCTGCTTATTTGCTTTCCGCAGGAGCGGGAACGTTTGGCATCCTGTTTGCTTCCAGAATGGGAAGGTTGGTTTCCGTGGGCACATAGATTACGGTTTTGTTACCAAGGTCCGATTGCTGGCGTACCCACAGGTATTGAATATAGGTGGGGGTGATGCTGCCGTTCTCGATTCGGATGGCTTCCGCGGCACCTTTGGCACGTTCAACTTCGGCCTGGGCGTTCAGTTTCTCTGCCTCAAGATTTGCTTTTGCTTCCTCAATCTTAATCTTCCGGTTCTGCTCTGCTTTGGCAAACTCGGCCTTGCCCTCCATCTCTTGCGACCATACGTTGTACCAGGGACGGATGAAGGCGAAAGCACCGATGAAGAGGAATATTGCCGCAACAATGCCTGCAACGGCCCAAATCTGTTTTGGTTCTAATTTGCTGTTGTTCATAGCTGTTAATACCTAATATTAAAATAAAGGTTTAATCTTCCATCAATTTGCGATACCGCACACGTTTTGGTTCTTCGATGCCCAGACGTTTGCACTTGTTGGCCTCGTACTCGCTGTACGAACCTTCAAACCAATAGACCTGCCCGTTTCCCTCGTAGGCCAGGATGTGGGTACAGATGCGGTCGAGGAACCAACGGTCGTGGCTGATAACCACCGCACAGCCGGCAAAGCTTTCGAGACCTTCCTCCAAAGCACGCAGGGTGTTGACATCGATATCGTTGGTCGGTTCGTCAAGGAGCAGGACGTTGCCCTCTTGTTTCAGTGCCATAGCCAAATGCAGGCGGTTGCGTTCACCACCCGAAAGCACACCGCATTTCTTCTCTTGGTCAGCCCCCGAGAAATTAAAGCGGGACAAGTAGGCGCGGGCATTGATGTCGCGTCCGCCCATACGTATAAGTTCGTTTCCGCCACTTATCACCTGATACACGGACTCTTCCGGCTTGATGTCCTTATGGCTTTGGTCCACGTAGCTTACCTTCACGGTCTCGCCCACCTCAAATGTTCCGCTGTCGGGTGTTTCCAGCCCCATGATCATGCGGAAGAGGGTGGTCTTTCCCGCTCCATTGGGTCCGATTACTCCGACGATTCCGTTGGGAGGAAGCATGAAGTTGAGATTCTGAATCAACCGGCGTTCATCGTAGGCTTTGCACACATCGTGAGCCTCAATCACCTTATTGCCCAGGCGCGGACCGTTGGGAATGTATATCTCCAGTTTCTCTTCGCGTTCTTTTTGCTCCTCGTTCAGCATCTTGTCGTAGCTCTTCAGGCGGGCTTTTCCCTTGGCCTGACGGGCTTTGGGAGCCATGCGCACCCATTCCAATTCGCGCTCCAGGGTCTTGCGGCGCTTGCTGGCCACCTTTTCCTCTTGTGCCATGCGCTTGGTTTTCTGTTCCAGCCAGCTGGAATAGTTTCCCTGCCAGGGTATGCCTTCGCCGCGGTCCAACTCCAGAATCCATCCTGCCACATCGTCCAGGAAGTAACGGTCGTGGGTTACACAAATGACGGTGCCTTCGTATTGTTGCAGGTGTTGTTCAAGCCAGTCGATGCTTTCTGCATCCAGGTGGTTGGTCGGCTCGTCAAGCAACAGAACATCAGGCTTTTGCAAAAGCAGGCGGCAAAGGGCCACACGACGTCGCTCGCCACCCGAAAGCACAGCGCATTTTTGATTGGCCGGAGGACAGCGCAGGGCGTCCATGGCACGTTCCAGACGGCTGTCCAGGTTCCACGCGTCGGTGCTGTCGATGAGGTCCTGCAGTTCGCCTTGGCGGGCGAAGAGTCGGTTCATCTTGTCTTCATCCTCATAATATTCGGGCAGACCGAACTTTTGGTTGATTTCTTCGTATTCCGTCAGCGCATCCACGATGGGCTTCACGCCCTCCTTCACCACCTCTATCACCGTCTTGTCGTCATCCAGTTGTGGCTCTTGGGGCAGATACCCAACGCTGTAACCGGGAGAGAACACCACTTCGCCTTGATATTTCTGGTCTAATCCGGCGATAATCTTCATCAATGTACTCTTTCCTGAGCCGTTCAAACCGATGATGCCAATCTTGGCGCCATAGAAAAAGCTCAGATAGATGTTCTTGAGTACTTGTTTCTGGGTCTGTTCAATGGTTTTGCTTACGCCTACCATTGAGAAAATGATTTTCTTGTCGTCTACTGTTGCCATATAAATGTTGGTTTATTGTAATATGAGAGCCGCTCCCACGGCAAGGGAATAAATCAGAATATTGCGGGCGGCATGGCCCAAGGCCCGGTTCATTGCCGGGGTGTGCGGCATGCGTTTCAGCTTGCCGTATGACACAAAGTGCTGGGGCAGATAGATAATGGCGGGTGCCATAAAGGCACGCGCATGTAGCATGGCCAGCGCAGTTGTGGCCAATATCGTGGCCATGATGCCTAAAAACAGATATAGGTATAGACTGCCGTCCGGACCCAATGTCGCGCATACGGTGTGTTTGCCATTGCGCTTGTCCTGATAGATGTCACGATAGTTGTTCACCACCAGCAGTACATCCGTGGCTACCCCCATACCGGTAGCCTGTAGCCAGATGGGAATATCCAAGACACCCGTTTGCAGGTAATAGGTGGCCAGCACGGGTACCCATCCAAAGAATACCAACACCAAAACATCTCCTAATCCCCATTGTGCCAGACAAAGACTATAGAGACCCGCAAACAACAGGCACGCCATGCCAACGCCTACCGTCCACCATCCGCCCCACCAGATCAGGGGAATGCCGGTGGCTGCAGCAAGCACCGCGAGACCTGCAATCAGTCCAATCATGCCTCGCAACGAAATTTTTCCTTGACTGAACACGCGCACGGGCCCCAACCGGTCCTCTCCGTCGCGCCCGTGCAGCCCGTCCACCAAATCGTTCACCACGTTGCTTTCCATCTGCATTAACAATGCAAAGCATAGGCATAACAGGGCCGGCACCCCGTTCAGCGGGCCATGGGCATAAGCGGCGGATAACGCCACCACCACGGGAGCGGTGGCCCCGGCAAGCGTTTTCGGACGTAGGGTTTCTATCCAGGGTGACATGTTTCTTTTTTGGGGTATTGTGTTTCCTTGCAAAGATAAAGTATTTTTTTATCTCATGTGCATAAAATAAAATAGAAAAGACTACCTTTGTAACAATCTTTTATTGACCATTATTGTTTATTATTGTTGCTATGCCCGTTCAGAATACAACCAGCAAACGAAAGAAAACATCCACAAAGGTGGTGGAGGTGCCTCAAGTAGATACCTATGGCCGCCAACAACCCCAGCAACTGGATTTTGAGGCCGCAGTGCTTGGAGCGATGCTCATCGAGCAGGATGCTTACAGTGAGGTAAGCCAGTTTATGCGTCCGGAGGTGTTTTATGACCATCGTCATCAGTTGATATATGAGGCCGTTCAGAGCTTAAGCTCCATGCAAAAGCCTGTGGACATACTCACGGTGCCCCAGTGGCTGGAGAGTCAGGGTAAACTGGAGGAGGCCGGTGGCAAGGCGTATATTGCCATGCTGACCCAGAACGTGATAACCAGTGCCCATATAGAGTATCAGGCAAAGATTCTTCTTCAGAAGTATCAGGCGCGTGAACTTATCACATACGCCAGTCATTTGCTGGCAGGTGCTTTTGACGAGACCACCGATGTGGCAGAGTTGATGGAGACGGCAGAGGGGCGCTTGTTTGAATTGAGCACGCAGACCAGCGTAAGCCCATACACGCAGATTAATCCGATCATCACTCAGGCGTTTGAGACAATGCGCGAGGCGGCTCAAAACGAAAACGGCATGAGCGGTCTGCCATCGGGTTATCCCGATTTGGACAAGTTTACCAACGGATGGCAGAAAGATACGCTGGTGGTGATTGCCGCCCGCCCGGCGATGGGTAAAACGGCTTTCGCCCTGAGTATGATAAAGAACATGGCTGTCGACCGCAGAATCCCTGTTGCTTTCTTTTCCTTGGAAATGAGTAACCTTGAGCTTGTCAACAGATTGATCATGAACACGTGTGAGATGCCCGGCAACAAGATAAAGAGCGGACAGCTTCGCCCTGACGAGTGGCGCCAGATGGATGCACGTGTGACCCAGCTGCAGGATGCTCCCATCTACGTGGACGACACGCCTTCGCTTTCTGTCTTTGAATTGCGCACCAAGGCACGCCGCCTGGTGCGTGAACATGGCGTGAAGATGATTGTCATCGACTATCTTCAGTTGATGAACGCCAGCGGCATGAGTTTCGGAAACCGTCAGGAAGAGGTGAGCACCATCAGCAAGAACCTGAAAGCCTTGGCCAAGGAGCTGCACATCCCCATTGTGGCATTGAGCCAGTTGAACCGTGGCGTGGAGAATCGGGAGGGCAATCAGGCCAAGCGCCCCCAGTTGAGTGATTTACGTGAGTCCGGAGCCATTGAGCAGGATGCCGATATCGTGTGCTTTATCCATCGCCCCGAATATTATAAAATCTATTTCGATGAGGAGACCCAGCAAGACCTTACGGGCATGGCGGAAATCATCATAGGCAAACATCGTGCCGGTGGTACGGGTATTGTCTATCTGCGGTTCCAGGGCGAGTATGCACGTTTCAGCAACAAGAATGCCAATAGCGCAGCGGATATCCCTGCTCCCGGAGAGGAGGGGAGTTTCGCTTCGAGCATGATGTCAAGCGAGGAGATGGGAGAGATTGAAAGAATGCAACACAGCCTCACCATCCCGTCACAGACGGGTGGCGACGTGCCTTTCTGACTAGGGGCTTGTCTCGCCACGTAATGGGCAACAAAGTGGTTGTTTGCTTGGTGATATGAGCAAAAAGTTGTAATTTTGCGCGGATTATTATATAAATTAAGGTAGAAAACAAACACATTTTTCAAGCGATGAACATATCCTACAAATGGTTGAAGGAATACGTTGACTTTGATTTGACGGCTCAGCAAGTGGCCGATGCACTGACAAGTATCGGATTGGAGGTAGACGGCGTAGAGGAGGTGCAGAGCATACGCGGCGGCCTGCAAGGCATTGTGGTGGGGCATGTGATTAGTTGTGTCCCCCATCCCAACAGCGATCACATGCACATCTGTCAGGTGGATTTGGGCGAGGCTGAGCCCGTACAAATCGTGTGCGGAGCCGCCAATGTGGCCGAGGGACAAAAGGTGATGGTGGCCACATTGGGTACCAAGCTTTATGACGGCGACAAGGAACTTGTCATAAAGAAAGGCAAGTTGCGTGGCGAGGCCAGCAATGGCATGATTTGTGCCGAAGACGAGATCGGCGTGGGCACCAGTCACGAGGGTATTATCGTTTTGCCACAGGATACCCCCGTGGGACTTCCTGCAGCCAAATATTATAACCTGGAGAGCGACTTCGTGATTGAGGTGGACATCACGCCCAACCGTGCGGATGCATGCAGCCACTATGGTGTGGCTCGCGATTTGTATGCGTGGCTGTTGCAGAACGGCTATGAAACGAAACTGCATCGCCCCGGTGACGAGGATTTTCAGGTGGACAACAACGACCTGCCCATTGAGGTGGTGGTGGAGAATGCCGAAGCCTGTCCCCACTACGTAGCCCTCAGTCTTACCGACTGCGACGTGAAGGAAAGTCCCGAGTGGTTGAAGACACGCCTCAACACCATTGGCTTGCGTCCCATCAACAATATTGTGGATATCACCAATTATATTATGATGGCCTATGGCCAGCCCATGCACTGTTTTGATGCCGATATGGTTGAGGGGCATAAGATTGTGGTGAAGACCATGCCCGAAGGTACGCCTTTCGTTACCTTGGATGGTGAGGAACATAAGCTTTCTGCCCAGGACCTGGCTATCTGCAATGACAGCCGGCCCATGTGTATTGCCGGTGTGTTCGGCGGAAAGGGTAGTGGAACCTATGACACCACCCGCAATGTGGTGCTGGAGAGTGCCTACTTCAATCCCACTTGGATTCGCAAGAGTGCACGCCGCCATGGCCTGAGCACTGATGCCAGTTTCCGTTTCGAGCGCGGTATCGACCCCTCACTGCAGGTTTATGCCATGAAGCAGGCCGCCCTGCTGGCCAAGGAACTGGCCGGGGCGAAGGTAAGTATGCAGATTGTGGACGTGTGGGCACGTGAACTGCCTCTTCAATTCCCCGTGGAATTGAGCTATGAATATACCAACAATCTGATAGGTAAGCAGCTTCCCTCCGAGACTGTCAAGAGCATCTGCCGGAGTCTGGAGATGCAAATTGCCGGTGAGACTGCCGAGGGCCTCAGCCTTTTGGTTCCAGCTTACCGCGTGGATGTGCAACGTCCATGTGATGTGGTGGAAGATGTGTTGCGTATCTATGGATATAATAATGTGGAGATTCCCACCACCATCAACAGTTCGTTGAGTATCAAGAGCGATGCTGACCGCAGTTACAAACTGCAGAATCTGGTGGGCGAACAACTGGTGGGTGCCGGTTTTCGTGAGATATTGAACAACAGCCTGCAGCGGAGCTCCCTGTATGAGGGCCTTGAGGCTCTGCCCCAAGAGCAGTGTGTTCGCCTCTTGAACCCTTTGAGCCAAGAGTTGAACGTGTTGCGCCAGACCCTCCTTTTCGGAGGCTTGGACAGCATCAGCCGCAACATCAGCCACCGTATGCCCAACCAGTTGATGTTCGAGTTCGGCAACACCTATCACTTCAATGCCGGGCGCAAATACGAGGGTATCAACGAGCAAAGCTCCGGTCGCGACCCTGAGGTGATTAAGCATGTGCTGGATGCCTATAGCGAAGAGTTGCGACTCGGCCTGTGGGTAACGGGCAAGCGTGTGCAGGGGTCATGGGCTCATGCCGACGAGGATGCCACGTTCTATGAGTTGAAGGCTCATGTGATGAACATCCTGCGACGCGTAGGATTGCCTTTCGGAGCCATTGTGTTTGCTTCAGGAAAGAGCGAGTTGTTCCAAAACAGTATTGAGATTCAGAACCGCGGGGGCAAGGTGCTGGTGGAGATGGGACCCGTAAGTCAGAAGATGCTTAAGCGTTGCGATGTAAACCAGCCTGTTTATTTCGCCCAGTTCAACTGGACCCTGCTGATGAAGGCTATCAAGAATCAGAAGGTAACCTACAAGGAAATCAGCAAATATCCTGCCGTGAGCCGAGACTTGGCCCTGTTGCTGGACAGCAGCATTGAGTTTGCCGAGATTGAGAAAATCGCTTATCAGAGCGAGAAGAAGCTGTTGAAGGAGGTTCGCCTGTTTGACGTGTACGAGGGCAAGAACCTGCCCGCAGGCAAAAAGAGCTATGCCGTGAACTTCATTCTGCAGGATGCCGATCGCACCATGAGCGACAAGGCCATCGATGCCATCATGCAAAAGCTTATCAAGAACCTGACCACTCAGTTGGGGGCAGAGTTGCGTTAAAGCGGATGTAATAAAAACAAACTAAATAACACAATACACATTATGGGAAGAGCTTTTGAATATCGCAAAGCAACAAAGTTGAAGAGATGGGGCCACATGGCCAAGACGTTCACCCGACTGGGCAAGCAGATTGCCATTGCTGTGAAGGCCGGCGGTCCCGAACCCGAGAACAATCCTGCGCTGCGTTCTGTTGTTGCAGTATGTAAGCGCGAGAACATGCCCAAGGACAACATCGAGCGTGCCATCAAGAACGCCATGGGCAAGGATCAAAGCGACTATAAGAGTGTGACCTACGAAGGATATGGCCCTCACGGAGTGGCCGTGTTCGTGGACACGCTGACGGATAACACGACACGTACCGTGGCCGACGTGCGTTCCGTGTTCAACAAGTTCAGTGGAAACATGGGCACCACCGGCAGCCTCTCGTTCCTGTTCGACCACAAGTGCGTGTTCACCTTCAAGCAGAAGCCCGGCATGGATATGGACGACTTTGTGCTGGAGATGATTGACTACGGCATGGACGAGGAGTATGACATCGACGAGGAGGAGGGAACCATCACCATCTACGGCGAGCCCACCAGCTACAACGAGATTCAGAAGAAGTTGGAGGCCGATGGCTTTGAGGACGTTGGCGGTGAGTTCACCTATATTCCCAATGACACCAAGGAGGTGACGCCCGAGCAGCGCGAGACCATCGAGAAGATGGTGGCCAAGCTGGAGGAGTTTGATGACGTGCAGACCGTCTACACCAACTTGGCTCCCGAGGCTTAACAAGACATCATAACATTAAAACACGAAAGGCTGTGTCCGTAATGAAGTTTTACGACACAGCCTTTCGTGTGATAGGATGGTTTATTGCTTGTTGGTGGCCGGAGGTCAGTTCAACATGATTTGCAGTACGCCGTTCTGATATTTCTTGTCCAGGGAACGCACGTAGAGGTCGGTCTCGTCCCCCCACGACATGCAGAATATGTCCAGTGTGGGATAGCGTGTGGCAAGCTCGCCGAACGTGATACGTTCTTTGTCTGCCGAAACATCCCCGTTGGAACGGATAATCTCCACGCCATAGCCAGGGATGGCGTCCAGTTCTTTGAAGAGATTGATTCGCTGGTTGTTGTCGATGTGTGGCTTGAATATGAGGTTCTGCACACGAATGTTGACAGATCGGATGATGGCTTTGTCCGTTGGGCTGTCGTTGTTTTTGTACATATTGCCCAGCATGTGTATCGCTTTTATCGTCTCGTTGGCGTAGTTTTCTTCAATGCTTTTTTCATATTCTTGCCAGTTCTCGCCGGAAGAAAAGTCTTTCATTATCTTCTGCATGAGGGCATCCTGCCCCTTGCCCGGGCTATGAAGCGGACCGAAGATGTCGAAGCATTTGAAGCAGATGCGCTTCTGTCTTTTGTCAAGCCACCATTCCACGCCGTAGACATTACGGTATTCGGGATTCTGCGGGCTGTTTTTTCGTATCAAAACGTAGCTGTGTCCATCTTTACCCACCAAGTACGTGGGATGGTTGTCCGAATAGAAAATGCTTATTGTACGTTCTGCTGCTACTTGGTCTTCCGGATTTGCATTGAAGGCAAAAGCACTGTACGCATTATTCACATCATCCTGATAACCCATTACGATTTCTTGGATGTATTCGTTTGCTGCCTTTTTGTCTTTCTTGCTTTTGTAAGGGAATGTGAGTGTTTCCTCTCGAACGTAGTAGAGCGAGTCGATTTGGTCTCGGCCTTGTTCGTGTCGGCTACTCAATATCTCCCCCTTAATGTGTACTTCACCGTTTATGTACCCGATGGCACTTTGCAGGTGGCTTCGTTGTTGTGCGTTCGCTGTTATGCAGACTGTTGTCAGCAGACAGGCGGCCGCCAGTTGTTTCATGATTTGTTTCATAGTGTGTAATTTGAATAGGTTTGTTGGTATGTGTTGGTTATAACTTCGTTGATAAGGGCATCCATCATCTCTCTTTCTTCAAGAATCTGGGTCAGTTGCTGCTCCACGGCGGCAATTTCTTCGGGCGATGGTGTCTCATAGAGTGGGGGCTCCTGTTCGATGCAGACCGGCGGGTTGGCTTTCACTTTCACTTTCGCTTTCACAATTATAGGCTTGTCATTCTTAACCTGTTGTGGAGGTGGTGCGGTGGTGACGGCTTCCTCCGTTGGTTGGCTTGGTGGAGTGGGCGCAACTTCTACGGATGAGGTGGCCGGTGGTTGTGGGAGATTCTGCACCGGCCGTGGTTTGTGCGGGATGAAGAACAAGGCCAGGATGCTTGCAGCGCAAGCGGCTGTCCGGGGAAGCAGGCGGCGGATGCGACGGCGTCTGACGATGCGGTCGTATTCGGCTGTGAAGTCAGCATCGAAGATATCTTCTTCTTCGGGCAGCGCATCCGCAGACAGCAATCGCAGGATGGCCTGCTCTTCCTCGTTTCTTTGGCCTTCGGGGATGTTTTGGAGCAAACGTTTCAACTCACGTTCTTCGCTGCATGAGCTCTCGCCCTCCAAGTATTTTCTGATTAGTGCTTGCTTCATGGTTTGAGTTGCTTGATAAGTTTTTTACGTGCTGAGGAAAGGATGCTACGTACCGAGAGGATGGCGATGCCGGTCACGGCGGCTATCTCTTCACTCTCCAGCCCTTTCAGTTTCATCCGTATCAGTCTTTGCTCCCACTTGGGTAGTCCTCGGATGGCTCGTTCGATGATTTCCTTTTGCTCGCTGACACGGATTCGAATGTCGCTCTCTTCGGCTCCGGCAGTGTTCCGGGCCTTGTCGATGTCTGTCGTCCGTCTCAGAGCCAATTTCCTTTGTGTGCTGATACATTGGTTCTTGATGGCTTTGACCGCCAGACCGTCTATGTTGTCGTCCGGCTTCCACGGACGGAGCCATATCTTCACAAGCACCTCCTGCACGGCATCCTCAGCCTCTTCCCGGTTGTTGAAGAAATCTGTGGCAATCCGCATCAGCCGTGGACGCAGTCTGCGGGCAATATCTTGAAATTCTCGAGTTGTCATCTATATGTATAACGCATGAAGACGATGAAATTAAGTGGAGAAGGACGAAAAAATGCCCCCACTGCCATCACGGCTATGGGGGCACGCATTACATTCTTACCTTTACTTGGCGTTTTTTTTGCTTGATAATTAAAGTCCCGTGGACACGTTGATGTTGTCAATGGCCACGTATTTGGGAGTGTTCAGGCCCCAGGCACCGTTATCGCTGCCCGAGAAAGAGAACGTGAGACTTGTTGTCTTGCCCAGTTGGCTGAGGCTGACGTTCTTCCATTGGGTTTGAATCTGTCCGTCACGGGCCAGGTCAACATTGATGCTTTTGCCGTTGCCTGCGGTGAGCGTGAGTGTGAAAAAGTCGTCTTTTTCGGTCAGAGCCTTGGCAAAACCGTTTCCGTTCTGCATCACTCCCAGCAGATAGGTGGTGGGGCAGATGCTGATGCTGTTGATTTGGCGTGCCTTGTTGTCGGCAAAGTTGATTGTGGCTTCTGTCCACACCACGCCAAAGTTTTTGCTTCCATTGCTCACGGGCACAGCCAGTTGGTGGTTAAAGTCGGCATGGTTTTCGATGTCGGCATCTATGTAGTTGGAGATGGCGATACCGTTGTCCCATACGTTATAACTGAAATTCTCGTAGTTGGTTACGCTTCCTTTGGTTCCACCGGAGAGGGTGGTGGGCTGGTCGCTCCATTGCGTGTCGGTTCCGCCATAAAGTATGGGCCCATTGTATTGGGGGTCATCGATAAGGTTGGTGAAGTTTTCCTCCTCAAAGCCCACAACGGAATAGCTCTTGAACTTGTCATCATTCTCTTCCTCGCAAGAGGTGAACACAGAGAGGGTTGTTCCTGCCATCAGCAGGAAAGCCATGGATTTAAATGCTTTCATTGTTTTTGTTTATATTATAAGGTGTTAAGTTCGCCACGTTTGTCCTCGTCGTGAAACCTGTTCTTGGTCAGCTTACGTGCAGGGCATTCTGACTTGCGCCACGGTGTGACGCTTACAGTTGCGGGACAGCCGGGATTCTCACCCGATTCCCCCTGCATGAAGTCAGTTGCGAAGGTACGAAATGTTTTTGTTATGGCATCAAGTGAAGAGATTATTTTTTTGCTCTTTTTTGACAATTGTTTTCGAATTGATTTTATTTCGGTGTTAAACCTTTTTGCCTTGTGGATGTCTAAAGAGTATACGAAGTTGAAAACCTTTAATTGAAGAAACGTATGAAAAAGATTGTTTTGTTGGCAGCTGCGGCTGCTTTGATGAGTGTGAACACTTTTGCCCAGAAGGTCGGTTCCGAGGAGAAGTGGGAGGATAGGATTGAGAAGCGTGCCGAGCGAATAGCCGAACGGATGGGTTTGGACGACAAGACCGAGGACAAGTTCGAGAACGATTACAAGAAGATGATGAAGGAACTGTATGACGCTTGCCTTTGTCCCGGGAAAACGGACCAGGACGGCAAGAAACAGAACATGACCGATGCCGAGGCCAAGAAGCGTTTGCAGGACATGATAGAAACTCAGAAGAAGCGCCTGGAAATCGTGCGTGACTACTCTAAAAAGATGAGTAAATATTTGAACGAGAAGCAGGTTCTTCGGGTCATGAGTCCTGTGCTTCATCAGGGGGATGACTGCCGTAAGAATCTCGGAAAAGGCAAGCATCAATATGGCAATAAGGGAAAATACCGGCAGGCAAAGCCAAGCAGAGACTTTGCTGGCCAGACGAGATGTCCTGCCAAGAAGTAATGTGAAAGGATCGCCGCGCCCGGACATACCCGGGTGAAGAGGAGGCCGCGCAGTAATAATCTTACGGCGCGGCCTCTTTCCTTGTGCCGCACGAAACAAATTTTCATGCCGTTTTGCAAAGCCTTCAAAAAGGCATGTGCATGTTTCGGGAAAAACATGCTCATCTTTTTGAAAAACGTGTTCATGTTTTTCAAAAACATCAAGATGTTTTTTCGGGGGCTTGGGGGGAAGGAGGATTTTACAGGTGTTATAAATTCATCGAGCTCACGATGACCAAAGGTTTTGGCTATAAAATTTATTTGGGAAAAACATGGTTTATGTGCTCATGAAAAGCGTTTTAATTTTTCCACATTTCATATATTTGTCTTATCTTTGTAAGTAGATATCCTTACATCCCGATGGAACAGACACAATTCAAGGAAAACGTCATTCTTGTCGACGCCGACTATGTTGATGAGGTGGCCGGCAATTTGAAGGAGTATTTCCGGAAAACGCTTTCGCGTGACATTCCTTTGGCCGACATGGCCGACTGGCTGGTGTGTGCCGCTTTGGATGGCGGCGTGCCTGCGGACAGCAAAGGGGTGCAGTGTTTCTTCATACACCGGCCGGGCACCTTGTGCCTGAAGTCTTTTACACCCGGAGATTTGCGGAAGGAGCTGGATGGTGTCGGTTTCAAGGATCAAGCCTTGGGCGAGTTCCTGCTGGCGTGTCTGCCCGATCAGTCGCCCGTGCAGGACGATTTCTTTTGCGAATGTGTCCGGGCCTTGCTGGGCAGCAAGGAGGTCGGGCGGTTGGTCCTTGTGCCCGATTTGGCGCGGAGTGGCGATGGCCTGACCCGTCTGATGGCGGAGACAAGGACGGACAAGCAAGTGACACTGCTGGGCATGATGCCGCAAGAGGGTTTTGAACACGTGGTGCTTGGCTTCGGTCTGCTGCATGCGATGGGTGTGAAGAGTGAGGAAATCAAGTAAAAACATTAGCGGATAAAATTATAACAAAATAATGATGGGAAGAGTTTTGATTATCGGTGCTGGTGGCGTGGCTACGGTTGCCGCCCACAAGGTGTGCCAGAACAAAGAGGTGTTCACCGAGATTAAGATTGCCAGCCGCACGAAAAGCAAGTGCGACGCCTTGGCCAAAGTGCTTAACGACAAGTATGGTACGCAGGTGACCACCGCCCGGGTGGATGCCGACAGCGTGGAGGAGTTGGTGGCGCTGCTCAGCGACTACAAGCCCGAACTGGTGATGAACCTGGCTTTGCCTTATCAGGACCTGACCATCATGGAGGCTTGCCTGCAGACGGGCTGCAACTATCTGGACACGGCCAACTATGAGCCGAAGGACGAGGCTCACTTCGAGTACAGCTGGCAGTGGGCCTATCGCGAGCGCTTTGAGAAGGCCGGCCTGTGTGCCATCCTGGGTTGCGGCTTCGACCCGGGCGTGACCAGCGTGTTCACGGCCTATGCCGACAAGCACCACTTCGACGAGATGCACTACCTGGACATCGTGGATTGCAACGCCGGCAACCACCACAAGGCTTTTGCCACGAACTTCAACCCTGAGATCAATATCCGCGAGATTACCCAAAAGGGCCTGTATTATCAGGACGGCAAGTACATCGAAACGGAGCCTATGGAGATACACATGCCCCTGAACTATCCCAACATCGGTCCCAAGGAGAGCTATCTGCTGCATCACGAGGAGATTGAGTCCCTGGTGATAAACTATCCCACCATCAAGCGTGCCCGTTTCTGGATGACTTTCGGCCAGCAATACCTGACCTATCTGGACGTTATCCAGAACATCGGTATGGCCCGCATCGACGAGGTGGAGTACAAGGCACCCAAAGCTGACGGCACGGGCGAGGAGACGGTGAAGATTGTCCCCCTGCAGTTCCTGAAGGCTGTGTTGCCCAATCCGCAGGACTTGGGTCAGAACTATGATGGCGAGACCAGCATCGGATGTCGTATCCGTGGTGTGCGTGATGGTCAGGAACATACGTACTATGTGTACAACAACTGCTCCCACCAAGCCGCTTATGAGGAGACCGGGATGCAGGGCGTGAGCTATACCACGGGCGTGCCGGCCATGATCGGTGCCAAACTGTTCCTGCAGGGTGTGTGGAGCAAGCCCGGTGTGCACAACGTCGAGGAGTTCGACCCCGACCCCTTCATGCAGCAGCTCAACGAACAGGGATTGCCCTGGCACGAACTGCACGATGTGGATCTGGAGTTTGAAGACTAATACCATCTACCATATTTTATACGAAAGACAATGGCAAAGAAAGAAGAGGCTAAAAAGATGCTGGGCACAGATGCCACTCCGGAGGAGAAGAAGAAGGCGCTGGCAGCAGCGATGGGTGCTATAGAAAAGAACTTCGGAAAAGGTTCCATCATGAGGATGGGCGACGAGACGATAGAGAACGTGGAGGTCATTCCCACAGGCTCGCTCAGCCTGGATGCCGCACTGGGAGTGGGAGGATATCCCAAGGGACGTATCATCGAGATTTACGGACCCGAGAGCAGCGGTAAGACCACACTGGCCATTCACGCTATTGCCGAGGCCCAGAAGCAGGGCGGCACGGCGGCTTTCATCGATGCCGAGCACGCTTTCGACCGTTTCTATGCCGAGAAACTGGGCGTGGACGTGAGCGAGCTGCTCATCTCACAGCCGGACAATGGCGAGCAGGCTCTGGAGATTGCCGACCAGCTGATCCGCTCCAGCGCGATAGACATCATCGTCATCGACTCGGTGGCCGCCCTGACCCCCAAGGCGGAGATTGAGGGTGACATGGGAGACAACAAGGTGGGACTGCAGGCCCGGCTGATGAGCCAGGCGCTCAGAAAGATTACGGCCAGCGTGGCAAAGACCAAGACCACCTGCATCTTCATCAACCAGCTTCGCGAGAAGATCGGTGTGATGTTCGGCAATCCCGAGACCACCACGGGTGGCAATGCCCTGAAGTTCTACGCCAGTGTTCGTCTGGATGTTCGCAAGAGTTCGGCCATCAAGGACGGCGATGAGATATTGGGTAACCTGACGAAGGTGAAAGTGGTGAAGAACAAGGTGGCGCCTCCGTTCCGTCGTGCCGAGTTCGACATCATGTTTGGCGAGGGAATCAGTCGCGCAGGCGAGTTGATTGACCTGGGCGTGAAGTTCGAGATATTGCAGAAGAGCGGTTCCTGGTTCAGCTACGACGGCACCCGCATCGGTCAAGGCCGTGATGCCGTGAAGCAATTGCTGAAGGATAATCAGGAGCTGGCCGACGAGATTGCGGCAAAAATCTCTGATGTCCTCAGGGGGCATCCCGATGCTTTGGCCGCAGGAAGTGACACGGATAGCGAGGAGGTATCCGAAACGGAATAATCCCTTACCGTATGTTCCTGTGACGGAATTTACAGAAACAGGTAAATGAGTTTTCCGGGGGCAGAATCGAAAGGTTCTTCCCCCGGTTGTTGTATGTGCAGGTCTGTTGGGGGTAACTACATCGTTAATGGCAAAAAACGGGTGATAAAGTAGGTTCATAATAGATTTTTATGTCCCCTTCTGTGACACATCGCCAACCTCGTGGAGGGTATGGCGATGTTTTTTATTTCATCAAAGGACTGCGAGTGTTCTGTAAAATCACCAATAACGCGAGTTTGATGAAATCGGAATAAACTTGAAACGGTCATCAAGCCGCAGATATACCCCATGTTTAGGGTGCTGTAAACCATGATTCATCCCTACGTTGTGGATGAATGGAATATTTCCATATTCAAAATGAAGGGAAATTACTCAATTCAAAGAGATTATAAGGGGAAAATAAGTATATTTGTATTTAAATGGGAAGCATCCTATTATGACATCATTGGACTAATGGACAGAAATGTAACTTTTGCAGAAGAACATAATGGTATTTTTGAAGGACGAAATGTTCATTTTGGAAGTTGTAGTACGCTTTGTATGACTAATGACGAAGTCCTTAGATTCAAATACCTTACGAAAGCAAGAATGATAACAGGTTATACAAGGGATGTGAGTTTTACACCAAGTTTTATATTTGAAACATGGCTGCTGAATACTATTTGCTTGAAGCCTGGATACGCCGGGAAACGTATAAAGAATCTCGCAGAGAAAGAAATGCCATATTACAGTAATCTTTTCGGCTTTGAAGCCTTTTGATTATCAATGAATATTATATTTAAACTATCTTTATGAATACAACAATAAACACTTCCGACAAATTGATTTTTGTGAATATCAAGAAGTCATACGAGGCTATGATAAATCATGACACGGAAAGTCCATTCTATCGTGACAGCCTTAAAGAATGTACACGAAAGTTTTGGCCGGTTAAAGATGAAAAAGCGAATGTAGCTTCCCATATACTTGGATGTTATAAAGGTATTGTAAAAGAGGTTATCAAAATATCTTCGTCCTTTACATCCGAAGAAGAATATCCAGGAAGAAAAGTGTTTGAGGGAGAAGAGTTGGAAGATTCTCCGTATTTGGGCATGGATATTCGTGATATATTTGATACTCTTGCCAATTTCAGAATCAAATATTACAACATGTGATAAATGTATAACCATCATGAACAAAAGAGAATATGCACAGGCCAACAAAGCTTGGATAGAAGAGAAAGCATTGGAGGAAGGTGTGAAGGCACTTTCGAAGGGTATATATTACAAGGTGTTGGCGGAGGGCCGGAACGACGGCAGGCATCCCTCGCCCCGCAGCATCGTCACCGCACACTACACGGGGTGGACTATAAACGGAAAGAAATTCGACAGCAGTTGCGGAGGGGCACCCTTGGCCATACGCCTCTGCGACTTGATAGAGGGCTGGATTGTCGCCATGCAGCAGATGTGCGTGGGCGACAGGTGGGAGGTGTATATTCCTGCTGAAATGGGATACGGCAAGTTTTCGCAGCCCGGCATTCCCGCAGGCTCCACGCTGATATTCGAGATTGAACTGCTGGGGATTGCATAACACTTAAAGGACATGGCAGATATAGACATTGTGCTGAGACAAAAGATAATCCTCCTATATACAAGAGTGTAGGTACCCGCAAAAAATGAAATAACGAAAACTGCTGATTATTTAAACGTAAGAACAGGTTATGCAGCGTGTGATTATAGAGACGAAAAGGTTGTTGTTGAGGGAAATGTGCCTTTCGGACATGGAGGCATTATCCTCGATATTGCAAGATGAGAATGTGATGTATGCATATAACGGGGCTTTCAGCGATGGGGAGACTATTGACTGGATGCAAAAGCAGCTGCAACGGTACAAGGAATATGGTTTCGGCTTGTGGGGCATGTTCCTTAAAAGCACTGGCGAAATGATAGGACAATGCGGCATCACGATGCAGGAATACAAGAGGACGCAGATTCCCGAAATCGGTTATCTGCTGGCTCGTAAGTACTGGCATAAGGGCTATGCCACGGAAGCCGCTGCCGCCTGTCGTGAGTACGGGTTTAACGTGCTGTGTTTTGATGCGTTATATTCCATTATCCGGGATACGAATATCGCCTCGCAGAATGTCGCTCTTCGTAATGGCATGATTTTAACAGATACTATTATCAAGCATTATCGTGGAGTGGATATGCCACACATGGTTTTTTGTGTCAGGAAAGATGATGCAAAATCAAGTAGTATGGAAACTTACAAGAATACAAAAGAGACAGAAGTGCAACCGAACCCTGACATGGTTTTCCCCGTGAGGGACTGCGAGACCGTTACATTCGTCAAACCGACCGTAAAGAATCCGAACATAATTGTCGGTGAGTTCACTTATTTTAGCGATACCGGCTTTGAGCGGCACGTGTTGCATCATTATGATTTCAACGGCGACCGACTGATTATAGGTAAGTTCTGTCAGATAGCATCGGGAGTGACATTCATCATGAACGGTGCGAACCACCAAATGAACGCGGTATCAACATATCCTTTCTACATCATGGAGGGGTGGCCCAAGACACCACCGACGGCAGAGAATCTTCCGCTGAAAGGTGACACGGTCGTAGGTAACGATGTGTGGATTGGGCAGAACGCAACCATACTGCCCGGTGTCCATATTGGCGATGGTGCCATCATCGGGCTCGGCAGCGTTGTGGGGCACGACATAGAGCCATACACTATAGTCGCGGGCAATCCTGCACGAGTAATCAGAAAGCGTTTTGACGATGAGTTAATCGGTTTATTGCAAGCACTGCAATGGTGGAACAAAAGCATCAGTGAAATTCAGCAACTGATTCCATTATTGACCGATGGTGACTTAATGCGAGTAAAGAAGAGTATCATTAAAATCCTTGAACAAAATGGATAAAAGCAAGGTTTACCCCCCCGGACAGGTGATATGCAAACTGTGTATCTGAAGTCTGTCATCAGTTGTCCTACAATAGAAGTTGGCGACTCAACAGCCACCCGGAAATTGCTCACGAAGATGAAGAAATCAAACGAAACCTAATGTCAATGAGAATCTATAAGCCAAGAAAAGAATTGCGCCCTTATGTGCGCTACTATTGGGTGCTGGAGGGCAATGAGCCTTTCTGTGTCCTGACATTTCCCATAGGTTGTCCTCAGATTATATTCCATCGCAGGTTGCCGCTTTATATCCCGGAACTTGCTGCTTATCAGAGCGTATTTACCATAAGCGGACAGGTGAATTTCCCGGCACATATTCAGTCTGACGGAAATTTGGACATGCTGGTGGCGGTGTTCTATCCGCATACTGTCGGAATGTTCATCGGCACGCCACCCTCGGCATTCTACAATCAGGAGATTTCGGGCTATGATATAGAGAACCGGCAACTTGACGATGTTGCCGCAAGAATATTCGACTGCCCCAGCGGCGGCGAGTCTATATGCATACTTGAACGATGGCTGCTGACAAAGATAAGGCCAACTTTGAACATGCGGAGAACTGGGAGTTCGATAGGAGAACTTATGCGCACTCCGTCAGTTTCTGTCAATGTTCTTGCCAACGATGCCTGCCTGGGCAGGAAACAGTATGAACGGGTGTTTCGTGAGCAGGTAGGTATGAATCCCAAGGAATATGCCCGCGTGGTAAGGTTTCAGAAAGCAATGAGGATGTTGCAGATGGGTTTGCGTGATTATTCTTACATTGCTTATCATTGCGGCTATGCCGACCAGTCGCATTTCATCCGCGATTTCAAGGCAATGAGCGGACATACGCCCAAGTCGCTGCCAGATTATTGCATGCCATATTCCGATTTGTTCACCTGTCCTGTGTGAATGTCTCTTTTATTCTATGTAGCGTAAAAACGACTGCGTAGCTTTGCATCAAAAAAAGATGATGCAAGAAGTTAATCCTGCGGAGACACCCCGCGCCTACGCTTTCGAGATGTGGATGAAAGCCCCGATGCCGATGGTGACATTCTTAAAGACACTCAACGTATCCCATCTTGTGAAGATTAGCAGAAAAACAGGTTTGAAGTTCAATATGCTGATGTGCTGGTGTATTGGCAGGGCGGCCGGTCAGGTGAAAGAGTTCTATATGTTGCCCGTCGGCAACAGACTTATCCATTATGATTCGATAGCTGTCAATACCATTGTAGTCAATAGAATGGGAGAAGTGAACTCATGTGACATTCCTTTTCCCGGTGACAATCTGGCAGAGTTCAACCGCAGTTATCTTCGGTTGACGAGGCAGGTGGCCGAATCATGCGAGAACCACGACATCTCTGACAGTATGGTAATCGGTACTTCCGCATTGGCACAATATGAGATAGACGGAGCTATTGGCATGTATAGCGGAATTTTCAACAACCCCTTTATAATATGGGGACGCTATCGCAAAAAGTGGTTCAAAACCCTATTGACAATATCATTCCAGTTCCATCACACCCAAATGGACGGAGCCCATGCCGCCCGTTTCCTTGATTTTGTTCAAAAAGAGATAGATTCAATATAAACTCGTGATGAGCCACAGAGCCAAATGCCGCCCACTTTCTATTGTTCATCTTTTTCTTAGTCTGTTCCAAGACGGAATGCCCCTGATGAGGTGTATGACAGCGGTTATGCCCATAGCCAGGCCTATGCCATAATGCCACAATCCAAGATGTGGAATTTTAATCGGTGAAACTAATTTGACCGTACCTGTCAGCAGCGTGGCTATAAACAATATAATAAGCAACCAAGTGTCGGCATAGAACCATCTGATCTGCCTTGACCAAGCGTTCCGCCTCCTCGAATATCGCATTCGTCACGCTGTCCGGACTACCGTTTTCCTTTGCCGCTTTCAACCGTTGTTCCAAGAGTCGGGCCTCTGGAGTCAGGTCAAGCCCTTCCTTTTCCATCATCGTGAGTTTCTTTCTCACCAATGAAAACTTGTCGTCTATTTCCTGTTCCAATCGGAGTAACTCTGTGTTTCGTGGGGTGGAAGCTTTCACCTTGGCGGGTCCGTCGGATGTGAACTTGATGTGCACAGAATCTCCCTCGGCAAAGAACCGGGCATAGCGTCCCACGCCATCTTGGTTCCAAATCGTGATACAGAAGGGTAGTGCACAAGAGCAAAAGAGAGTGCTTCATGGTATGGATGTTATGTTCGTTTCCTTTTTATGAAAAAGCAAGCAGAGCGAAGCAATATTAGCTCCGCTCTGCTTTTGTGACTCCTGCAGGATTCAAACCTGCAACCTTTTGATCCGTAGTCAAATGCTCTATTCAGTTGAGCTAAGGAGCCTTTTTCTGAATGCAAAGGTAGCTCTTTTTCTTGAACTACCCAAGCATTCAGAAGAAATTTTTACAGAATGTCGTAGCTCCTCTTGATGAAGTTGGTCAGCTGTTCGCCTTGTAACAAGCCGTTTTGCAGCAGTGCGAGATCGATGATCTGTTTCACCTTCTCGTTGCCTTGTGCATACCGGGCCAAGATGTCGTCGCGCTTCTTTTCCTCAGCCTTGATGTCGTCGCCACACTTTTTCAGGTCTTCCTTCTCGGCGTCACTGATTTCCTCGGGCTTTTTCTTGTCCTGCTCTTGGCGAAGAACGGCCTGACGGGCATTCAGTCCGCGCAGCTCGGCCTCGATGGGCTTCAATGCTTCGGCCGTGCTTTCTTCGCTGTTCTCCAGAATGTCCTTAATCAGCTTGTTGTCGGTGTTGAGCACCATGCTGTACATGTCGGGCATCTCGCCATAGAAGTCCATGCCGGGCTGAATCTTTGCCATCTCTTTCATGCGGCGCATGTACTCGCTTTGGGTGAGCACCACAGGCAGTGCGTTTTCGCCCATGGCCTTCGTCTCCACGTGAAATTCCGTCTTCCCGCCTGCGGGCACCTGACTCTTGAACAGGGTGGAGAGCTTGCCTGCACGGCTTTCTTCCAGTTCCTCATGTTTCGCGTCTTCCTTCTCAATCAAACGGTCGAGCAGGTCGCCGTCCACACGTGCGAAGGTGGTCTTCTCCAGCTTGCGTTCCAGCAACTGCACCAGGGGAGTGTCCAGTTGTCCGTTGAGCAGGAGCACGTTATAGCCCTTGTCTTTGGCAGCCTGTATGTAAGTCCACTGTTGGTCTTTGTCCTGGGCATAGAGGTAAACGAGTTGTCCGTCCTTGTTGGTCTGGTTGTCCTTGATGAGGGTCTGATACTCCTCCATGGTGTAGTTCTTGCCATCCACATCGGTGAAGAGGAAGAACTTGTTGGCCTTGTCGTAGAAGTCCTCCTGGGTGAGCATGCCATAGTTGATGAAGATGCGCAGGTCGTTCCATTTCTCTTCAAAGTCCTTGCGGTCCTGCTTGAAGAGCTGTTGCAGCCGGTCGCTCACCTTCTTGGTGATATACGAGCTGATTTTCTTCACATTCTGGTCACTCTGCAGATAGCTGCGGCTCACGTTCAGGGGAATGTCGGGACTGTCGATCACACCGTGCAGCAGCATCAGGAAGTCGGGCACGATGCCTTCCACGTTGTCGGTCACGAACACCTGGTTGCAATAGAGTTGAATCTTGTTGCGTTGCAGCTCCATCTGGTTCTTCACTTTGGGGAAGTAGAGTACACCCGTGAGGTTGAAGGGATAGTCCACGTTCAGGTGAATCCAGAACAGAGGCTCGTCGGTCATGGGGTAGAGGCCGCGATAGAATTCCTTGTAGTCCTCGTCCTTCAGGTCTGCGGGTTTCTTGGTCCAGATGGGAGTGGTGTCGTTGATTACGTTGTCCTCTTCGGTGTCCTGCATTTTGCCATCCTTCCATTCCTGCTTTTTGCCGAACACGACGGGCACGGCCAGGAAGCGGCAATACTTTTTCAAGAGGCCTTCCAGTTTGTTCTTCTCCAGGAAATCCTTCTGGTCATCATCGATGTACATGATGATGTCGGTGCCGCGGTCGGCCTTCTCCGTCTCTTCGAGCGTGAACTCGGGGCTGCCGTCGCAACTCCACTTTTGGGCGGGGGCATCCTGATAGCTCTTCGTCACAATCTCCACCTTCTTGCTCACCATGAACGAACTGTAGAAGCCCAGGCCGAAGTGACCGATGATGGCGTTGGCGTCATCCTTGTATTTGTCCAGAAAATCATTGGCTCCGGAGAAGGCAATCTGGTTGATGTAGCGTTCGATTTCATCAGCCGTCATGCCGATGCCGCGGTCGCTCACGGTGATGGTGCCGGCCTCCTTGTCGATGCTCACGCGCACCGACAGGTCGCCCAACTCGCCCTGAAACTCGCCTTTTCCGGCCAGGGTCTTTAATTTTTGTGTGGCATCACAGGCGTTGCTCACAATCTCGCGGATGAAAATCTCGTGATCGCTGTACAAGAACTTTTTGATGACGGGGAAGATGTTCTCGGTTGTAACCCCGATGTTTCCTGTTTGCATGTTATATATTATAATGTATGGTTATTGTTTTTGTTCTATCTCGATTTTCCCCTCTTTGGCACGTGCCACGAAAGTGGTGCCCATGGGGGCGTCGTCCAGGATGGCCTGGCAGAGCGGGTCCTCCAGATGATGCTGCAGGGCACGCCTCAGCGGGCGGGCGCCATATTGTGCGTCATAGCCCTCCTTGCCCAGCAGCTGACGGGCGGCAGGTGTCACCTCCAGGTGGAAGCCCTGCTGCTCGATTCTTTGTTGCAGGGGGAGAAGTTCGATGCCCACAATCTTTTGGATGGCCTCCTCGGAAAGCTGGTTGAAGTAGACAATATCATCCAACCGGTTGAGGAACTCGGGCGCAAACTCTTTCTTGATGCTTTTGGATATCATGGAGTTGGCTCTGTCTTTCTCAATCTTTCCTGAAGAGGAGGATTGAAAGCCGATACCGTTGCCGAAGTCTTTCAACTGGCGTGTGCCGCTGTTGCTGGTCATCACGATGATGGTGTTTTTGAAGTCGATGGTGGCTCCGTTGCCGTCGGTCAGCCGGCCTTCGTCCATCACCTGCAGCAGCATGTTGAACACATCGTGGTGGGCTTTCTCAATCTCGTCGAACAGCACGATAGAGTAGGGCTTGCGGCGCACTTTCTCGGTCAGTTCGCCACCTTCCTCGAATCCCACGTATCCCGGAGGGGCACCCACCATGCGGCTCACGTTGTGCTTCTCCATAAACTCGCTCATGTCCACACGGATGAGAGCGTCCTCGGAACCGAACACCTCACGTGCCAGCATCTTTGTCAGATAGGTCTTGCCCACGCCTGTGGGTCCCACGAACATGAAGATGCCGATGGGGCGGTTGGGGTCTTTCAGTCCCACCCGCGAACGCTGTATGCTTCTCACCAGGGTGTCTATGGCTTCGTCCTGACCCACCACGTGGCGTTTCAGGCTCTGTGCCATATTCTTCAGTTGCTTGTTTTCCTGTCCTCCGATACGTTGCACGGGGATGCCGGTCATCTGGCTCACCACCTGTGCCACCGTCTCGGCATCAATGTCCCGGCGGTTGTCCTTCAGTTCCTGCTCCCAGATGGCCCGTCGCTGTTCCAGACTGCGTTGTGCCACCTCCAGCTGGTCGCGCAGGTCGGCGGCCAGCTCGAAGTTCTGCTTCTTCACCGCATCGTTCTTCTCCTCTTCCAGCCGTGTCACCTCCTTTTCCAGATGAGTGATGTCGGCCGGGATGGGGATGTCCTGGATATGGATGCGGCTGCCCGTCTCGTCCATGATGTCGATGGCCTTGTCGGGGAATTGGCGGTCGCTGATATAGCGCTCTGCCAGGCGCACGCACTCGGCCAAAGCCTCGTCGGTGAAATGCACGTTGTGGTGCTGCTCGTAGCGTTCGCGCAGGTTCTTCAGGATGACCAGTGTCTGTCCGGCGGTGGTGGGTTCCACCATCACTTTTTGGAAACGACGCTCCAGAGCACCGTCTTTCTCGATGCTCTTGTGGTATTCCTTCAGTGTGGTTGCACCGATACATTGTATGGCTCCGCGGCTCAGGGCCGGCTTCATCAGGTTGGCGGCGTCCATGCTGCCGGCGGCCGATCCGGCGCCAATCATCGTATGTATCTCGTCGATGAAGATGATGATTTCGGGATGTTCTTTCAGCTCGTTGATGATGGCCTTGATACGCTCTTCAAACTGGCCGCGATACTTGGTTCCGGCCACCACGCTGCCCAGGTCGAGCACCACGATGCGCTTGTCCCACAGGGCACGGCTGATGGTTCGGTCCACGATTTTCTGTGCCAGCCCTTCGGCAATGGCGCTTTTGCCCACGCCGGGTTCGCCGATGAGGATGGGGTTGTTCTTCTTGCGGCGGCTCAGAATCTGTGCCACACGCTGAATCTCCGTCTCGCGCCCCACCACAGGGTCCAGCAGTTTGTCCTTGGCCGCCTGTGTCAGGTCTGTGCCAAACTGGTCGAGGGCCGGCGTGTCGCTCTGCCCGCTGCTCTTTTTCTCCCGGTTTACGGTCTGCGTACGAGAAGGGAAATCCTCATCCTCTTCTTCCTCGTCAAACTCCTCTTCTTCGTTGCCGCCACCGAATCCGAATCCGTTTTTCGGGGCTTCCACGATGCCCAGCGCGTCCATCAGGGCCGGAGCCGTCACGTTCTGTTCCTTCAGGATTTCCGCTCCGTCGTTGTGCTCGTCTTGCAGGATGCCCAAAAGCAACATCTTCAGATCTATCACCTGGCAGTTCATTTCACGGCACGTGTTCACGCATCGCTTGATGACACGTGTGCTGGCACCGTCCAGTTCCAATTCGGAGATGTCGGAGGGCTGAAAGGCCGATGGGTTGGCCTGTGCCCGACGTTCCAACTCGTGTTGCAACACATCGACGTTCACGCCCAGCCGGTGAAACACCTGGTTTACCAGAGGGGCTTGCTGATGCAGGATGCCAAGAAGCAGGAACAAGGGCGAAACCTGATCGCAACTGAGGCGGAAGGCTTCGCGTCTGCTCCACTCAAAGACGCCCTGCAATTCGGGTGCGAATCTTATTTCCATATCTTGCTTTCTCCTTATCATTATATTATTATACTTTTGCATACAGCAAACGCCGTGCCAAGAAATTGCGACACTGACAAAGTGTCATTCTTTTCTGCTTGGCATGACAAAATTGCCTGACCGGCGCGGTTTTCTTAAGATTGGAATGCTTGTATTGATAATCAGCTACTTGCAGGATGTTGGAAAACATGTGGATGTTTTGACAAAAACATGAACACGTTTTTGAAAAACATGAACATGTTTGAGGCAATACATGAGCATGTTTTCAAAAATCTTCCTGGTGTTGTTTAAAAAAGCATCTGCATGATTCTTTTTGGGGTTCTTCGCCGGGATGCCCGTACGGTCAAAATGTCAGTCGTTACAGATGAAAAACGTAAGGCCCCAAAAACAGGCAAATCCCTGTAAAAGCCCTTTCCTTGCATTCTGAGCGCATGGAAGCTTCCTCGCGGGGTGTAAATTAAGGAGGCCTAAATTTGCAGGAAACGGCGTTTTTTCGTAATTTTGTAGTCAAAGAACATCTTTATTAACAGACAATGACAGACACAGAAGACAGAATTCTGAAAGTGGATATCGAGCAGGAGATGCGGAAGAGCTACATCGACTACTCGATGTCCGTAATCGTGGCCCGTGCGTTGCCCGATGCACGTGACGGCTTCAAACCCGTTCACCGCCGCATCCTTTTCGGTATGCGCGAGTTGGGCAATCTGCACAACAAACCTTATAAGAAGAGTGCGCGTACCGTGGGTGATGTGCTTGGTAAGTACCATCCCCATGGCGACGGTTCGGTGTATGGCGCATTGGTGCGCATGGCCCAGGAGTGGAACATGCGTTACACACTGGTCGACGGTCAGGGTAACTTCGGTTCGGTTGACGGCGACAGCGCCGCTGCCATGCGTTACACCGAGGCCCGGTTGAGCATGATGGGCGAGGCCATGATGCAGGATTTGGAAAAGGAAACCGTGGACATGGCGCTGAACTTCGACGATTCGCTGCGCGAGCCCACCGTGTTGCCCACCCGTATTCCCAACCTGCTGGTGAACGGTGCCACGGGTATTGCCGTGGGTATGGCCACCAACATCCCCACCCACAACCTGGGCGAGGTGGTGGAGGCCTGTCAGGCTTTTGTGGACAATCCCGAACTGCAGAGCCTCGACCTGATGAAGTGGATCAAGGGTCCCGACTTTCCCACGGGCGCCTATATCATGGGACTGCAGGGAATCAAGGATGCCTATGAGACCGGTCGCGGACGCATCATCATGCGTGCCAAGGGCGAGGTGGAAACACAGAACGACAAGGATACGATTGTCTTTACGGAGATTCCTTATGGCGTAAACAAGTCGGAGCTGATCAAGAGCATCGCCCAGCTGGTGATTGACAAGAAAATCGACGGCATCAGCCATGTGAACGATGAGACCGACAAGGATGGTATGCGCATCGTGGTGGACATCAAGCGCGATGCCAACGCCCAGGTGGTGATGAACAAGCTGTTCAAGATGACGGCTCTGCAAACGTCGTTCAGCGTGAATGCCATTGCTTTGGTGAAAGGGCGCCCCCGTCTGCTGACATTGCGCGACTGCATCAAGGTGTTCGTGGACCATCGTCGCGACGTGATTCTGCGCCGTACGGCTTTCGACTTGCGTAAGGCTCAGGAACGCAGCCACATCCTTGAGGGACTGATTCTGGCATGCGACAATATTGATGAGGTGGTACACATCATCCGCGGAAGCAAGACACCCGCCGATGCCCAGCGTAACCTGGAGGCCCGCTTCGAGCTGGATGAGTTGCAGAGCAAGGCCATCGTGGACATGCGCCTGTCGCAGCTCACCGGTCTGCGCATGGATGACCTGCGCAACGAGTATGCCGACCTGCAAAAGAAAATCGAGTTTTATAACCGGTTGCTGGTGGACGTGGAATTGCAGAACAAGGTAATCAAGGACGAGCTGGAGGAGGTGAAGCAGCAGTATGCCGACCCCCGCCGCACCGAAATCCGCCCTGCTGCCGATGAGTTCAACGCCGAGGACTTCTATGCCGATGACGAGGTGGTGATAACCATCAGCCACATGGGATATATCAAGCGTACCCCCCTGGCCGAGTTCCGCGCCCAGAGCCGTGGAGGTGTGGGCAGCAAGGCTGCTTCCACGCGCGACAACGACTTTGTGGAGAGCCTCTACACGGCCACGATGCACAACACCATGCTGTTCTTCACCCAAAACGGCCGTTGCTACTGGACAAAGGTGTACGAACTGCCCGAGGGTGCCAAGAACAACAAGGGACGTGCTTTGCAGAACCTGTTGAACATCGAGGGCGGAGACAAGGTGAATGCCTGTCTGTGTATCCGCAAACTGGCCGACCCCGAGTTCTGCGCACGCCACTATGTGTTGTTTGCCACCAAGGATGGCGTAATCAAGAAGACGTGCCTCACGGAATACAGCCGTCCCCGCACCAATGGCGTGAATGCCATCAGCATCAACGAGGGTGACAGCGTGGTGAGTGTCCAACTGACCAACGGTGAGGACGAGATAGTGATTGCCAACCGCAACGGACGTGCCATACACTTCAGCGAGAAGGACGTGCGCCCCATGGGACGAACGGCAACAGGTGTCTCCTCCATGCAGCTGGATGATGACGGCGACGAGGTGGTTGGCATGGTTGTGGTGGAGAACCCCGAGACCGACTGCATCGTATGTATCAGCGAGAACGGTTTCGGCAAAAAGAGCCTGGCATCGGACTATCGCATGACCAGCCGCCGTGCCAAGGGTGTGAAGACCCTGGAGGTGACCGAGAAGACCGGCAAACTGGTGACGGTGCGCTCGGTGGACGATTCGCAGGACCTGATGATCATCAACAAGAGCGGTGTGACGATACGTTTGCATGTGGACGAGATTCGCCAGACGGGGCGTGTGGCCCAGGGCGTGAAGCTCATAGACATTGCCAAGCGCAACGATATCATCAGCAGCGTGTGTGTGGTGCCTCGCGAGGATGAAAACACCGAGGAGGCCGACGGACAGCCAAATAGTGAACAAGAAAAAATAACCGATTAATTCATTTAAATCTACAAATTATGAAAAAGGTATTTTTGAGCATGATAGCTCTGGGCATGCTTACGGTTGCCCGGGCACAGCAGTTGACTCCCGAGGAAAAGGCTGCCTTGAAGGCTGCACAGAAGGAGGCTAAGACCGAGATGACCGCAGGCATCAAGTTGCGTGATGAGGTGCTGCTGCTGAACACGGCCATCCAGGAGGAACAGGCCAAGGAGGAAAAGGCCAACCAAGAGAAAATCAAGGAAAAACAGGCTCAGATTAAAGTAAAAAGCCTGGAGGCCATCGATCATCTGCAAAAAGCGTTGAGAAGCGGCATGATCGCTGACAAGAAAATCTTTGAGCCGGCCAAAGCCTTGGACGATGTGGGCACGTTCGCTCTGAATCCCGAATTGAATCTGGCTGCCCAGGACCAACCCTTTGATACGCTGGCATACGCCAAGGCCGTGGATGCCGTGTGCGAGGGGTGCTATGGTGTGATCTCAAAGGGAAACAAGAAGGACGAGCTGCAGAAGATGGCCATTATGCAGAATGAGCTGAAAATGCCCAAGCTGATGACCTATTATGCCTACCTGACCCTTTGGTACACACAGGACAAGAACATCAAGGGAGCAGAGCAGGCCTTTGAGAAGTATAAGAACTTCGGCAAGGATTATCCTCTGGTGGCCGAGAACGATGCCGTGAAGAATCCTCAGTACCCCTTCAGCCAGTTTGCCTTTAACCTTTACTACACGGCTTATGAGTTGAAGGATTATGATTTGGCCGAGAAGTATTATAAGGAGGCTTTGGAATATCCCGATGAGAACAGCCATAGTTTTGTGATTGCCAGCCGCCCCCAGATGTATAAGGAAGCGGGCGACACCGTGAAGTGGGCCAAAGCTTTGGAGGATGTGGTGATGCAGTTCGGAGACGAGGAAGTGGGTGAGACCGCCCTGCAGAACCTGTTGAGCATCTACAGCCACCAGGGCAACGAGGTGATGGCAAAGAAGGTTGACGAGATTCTGGCAAAGAACCCCGAGAGCAAAGTGGCCAACTATGGCAAGGGCTACAGTTTGTTTGCCGCAGAGAAATTTGAGGAGGCCAAGCAATACTACGACAAGGCTATTGCCATAGACGGCACATATGCCAACGCCTACTACATGGCAGGCATGTGTGAATACCGCACGGCGCTGGATAACTATTACAAGCAGATCGACTCAAAGAAGTACACAAGCGTGTCGGCCATGAAGGAGGCAGAAGAAACGTACGTGCGCTCACACTTCCGTGCAGCTCTGCCTTATTTCGAGAAACTTCGCGAGTTGAAGCCTGAGGCTGTGGATGATTGGGCAAGCCCCCTGCAGAATATCTACAAGAATCTGGGCCAAACGGATAAAGCTGAAGAAATGGAGCAGTTGCTGAATTAAGAAGCACGCACTTCTTCCTGTGCATAAGTCAAACCGGCCTCATGGGCCTCATGAGTGTCTCATGAGGCATCATGAGGCCTTTGAAGATAAAACGGAAAAGAGATGAAACGAATACTCATACTGTTAGTCACATTTTTTTCTTTGACGTCGGGTTGGGCAGAGGACAAGCCTCAAGAGCCTGTGAAAGTAAAGGTGCTGCTGAAGAATGCCAAATCCGCGATAAAGAACAACAACGAGCAGGAAAAAAATGAGACCGCCCTGTTGGAGGCCTTGGGACGTGAGGATGTCAATGACAAACAACGGGCAGAATTTCTGTATCTTTGTTCGGAACTTCAACGTAATCTGAACGACCAGCAGAACATGAAGCTTTACCTTAAGCAGGAATATGATACGCTGAAGTTCTTCAACACGATACTCAAGATGGACAGACATCTGCTTCGCTGTGACAGTGTGGAGCGGTTGAGCGGGGTGTTCAAGTGGCGCGACAAGGCCCGAACCACCATTCTTAAATACCATGCCAACCTGCTTAGCGGAGGCAAATGGTTGCTCAAACGAGGGAATGTTGCCGAAGCATACGAGCATTTTGACATGTATCTGCGTATGCCGGACGAACCCATGATGGAATCTCAGAAAGCCATAAGGGAGGATTCTGTTTTGTCGAAGGTGGCTTATTGGGCTACGATTTCCGCCTACAATGCCCGTCAGTATGGAAATGCCCTCAAATATATGGATGATGCTGTGGCCGGTGTGGACACCGCCCTGCGGGCCTCGCTCATGGAGTATAAGGCGGTTTGCCAGAATCAGGTGAAAGACACACCGGGCTATGTGCAGACGTTGAAACAGGGAACCGAGAACTATGGCTCTCATGATTTCTTCTATCTCAATCTGATGGACTATTTCATAAGTGTGGACAGTGCGGATGTGGCGGTAAAATTAAGCAAGTACATGTTGATGCAGCAGGGTGAAAGGGCCTTGTATTGGTATGGAATGTGTCAGGCCTACCAACGCATGTGTGAGTATGACCGGATGGCACGTTGTGCAGACAGTACCTTGAACATCGACAACACGTTTGCGGATGCTTATTATTTGAAGGGCATTGCCTATTTGAATCAGGCTACAGCCTTTAGCAAGACCATGAGCAGCGATATTCGCAGTGCGAAGTTCAAGCGAGACCGTGTACGTCTGAACAGCCTGTTCCAAATGGCCCGTGGTCCGCTGGAGACCTACCGCGCCCTGCGCCCCGAGGAGAAACAGCGTTGGGGCGAACCGCTATATACCATTTATCTGAATCTGAACTTAGGAAAGGAGTTTTCCGAGATAGAAAAAGAACTGAATGCACAGTAAGCACTACGTATGGCTGACGGGATTGTTCCTTGCGTTGGGAATGCTCTCTTGCAGTCGTTCCGTCCGGCCTGTCCAAGGCGATGTCTTGGAACAGTTGGATGTCCGTGCCTACGAGATGCGTTATCGGGACGTGAAAGAGACCGAGCGTCTGGCTCGGGAAGCCCTGCGCCTCAGCGGGGGAACCGATGATGTGGCCCAATTGAATCTGGCTTATGTGGCCTATCAGCGCATGGATTTTGACGGTGTGGAGCGGATTTTGCGTAAGTTAAAAGGAAACACGCATAATCAGGTCTACCTGCTTTGCGCTGATGTAATGACCATGAAGACGGTGCAGCGCACGGGTGACTATACGGCTTTTTTCAGGGCGATGTATGATGCGCAACGGCGGATGAAGCGTATTGAGGAGGAACAAGAGGACCTTAGTGAACTGGAGCACGTCTTTTGGCTTTATTCGTGCAGTGAATTTCATATCATTGCCTCTACCTATTATTATTATCAAGGGCAGGAAGACCTGTCCAAGCAACATATCCGCAAGGTGGGAGAACGCTATCTGAGTGCTTCCGACACTGCACAGTGGATTTACTATAACTACATGTTGGGTTCGGGGGGGCTGGTAGATGCTCCCACCCGGGAGGAGGTGACACTCACGGAATTTGACCACCTTATCACGGCATACCGCCTGAGCCACAAGAAGCGGTACCTGTATTTCGAGGGAAATGCCATGCAGGCGTTGGCTCAGATGGTCAGGCAGCATTATGGAATGTTGAGGACACGTCGTCCCGAGGAGCTTCTTTTGCTGGAGGTCGGGATGAAGGCTGCGGGAGAGGATGATTTGAGTCTCGCCCTTTGCCAACGGGCAATCAAGTTGTTTACGACCTATGACGACATGTTCCAGATGGCTTGCTGTTACCGGACGATGGGACAGTTGCTCTTCTCACAAGGACGATACGAGGAAGCCTTGAGTCAGTATGCCCGGGCGCTGCACCAGGTCAATCGCCATCATCTTAATTATTATCATTGTACCGATACGCTTGTCCTTTATGATACCGATTATCCGGAGGTCAGCCTCGAGGCCATGTGGCTGCAGAACGAAAGCGTGAAGACCGTGCCGGAATGGATTGCAGGCATACGTGAACAAATCTCGCAAACATATAGTGCCTTGGGCATGAAGTGGGCCAGCGACTATAATCGGAATGTCTATCTGGACATCCTGCAACTGACCAATCAGAATGACGAACTGGAGGTTCGTCGCGCACAGCTTCAAGTGGAACAGGGCAAACTTCGTCTGCGGACCTATTTTGTCATTTTCCTGTTCCTCGGGTTGCTGGTCATGCTGTGGGCCTATCGTCGTCGGGTGTCAAAGCGTGTGTTCTCGCTTCGCAAACAGCTGGATGACTTGCAATCGGGTGAATGGGTGCCTGCTTCTGTTCAACAGCTGAAAGAGCAGGAGGAGGATGCAGAGGAGCAGTTAGCCGCAACGCGACTGCAATTAATCAAATGCAAACAGCAGAATGTTGTGGGACGTGCCCGCGTGTCGTTGGTTCATGCCATCTTGCCGTTCCTTGACCGTGTCAGGGGCGAGGTGATTCGCATGAAACGTGAAGGTGGGGTGAGCGAATACCGACGGACGTATATTCAGGAGTTGGTGAACCAGATTGCCGATTATAACGATATCCTTACCGAGTGGATACGTATGCGTCAGGGGCGGTTGGCTCTGAACATCCGCACCGTGGAATTGGGGAGTTTGTTCCGTATCGTGGGAGAAGGGCGACAGGCTTTTGAGCAGAAGGGTGTCAGTCTGGAACTGCATCCAACGGAACTGAAAGTGAAGGCCGATGAAGCTCTGACCCTGTTTATGATAAACACCTTGGCCGACAATGCCAGAAAATTCACACCACAGGGCGGACGGGTGGAGGTGTCGGCCCACACGGTGGAGGATTGTGTGGAGGTAAGCGTGTGCGACACCGGTATAGGCCTCAGTCCCGAAGACATCGACACGTTGAACAATAACCAGGTTTATGACCCGGAGACAATAGGAAACAGCCAAAGTGACCAAAAGGGTTTCGGCTTCGGTTTGGCCAATTGCCGTGGAATCATAGAGAAATACAAGAAGCACAGTGAGCTTTTCCGTAACAGTCTCTTCGGCGTGCGAAGCAATTCCTCCTCCGGCTGTACTTTCTTCTTCCGTTTGCCCCGTGTGCTGGGCGTAGTGGTCTTTTTCTTATTCTTGCCTGTTTCCGGCATGGCGCAAAGCGCACGGGCCCTTTATGATTCGCTTTATCATGCCAATCTTCGGGAGGATTATTCTTTGGCGCTTGATTATGGCGATAAAGCTCTTGGTGCAGATTCTCTGGATCATCGCACCGAGATGGGTATTCGTAACGAGATGGCCTTGGCCGCTTTGGCATTGAACGATTGGGAGACCTACGAAGTGCATAACGCACGCTACACCCAGTTGCAGAAGCAGCTTAATCAAGATGCCACGCTGCCCGAATATGTCAATCGCATGGAGGCCTATCACCGCAACTCCCGTCTTTTGCTCTTGTTCATCATCCTGTTGTCAATGGGGGCTTTGTGGCTTGTCTACAAGTTGTTTGTCAATCGGCGCCTGATGATTGAGACCGATGTGCAGTGCCAATTGGACTTGTTAAAAGAGGAGCAGGAAGAGGCTCTTCGCAGACAGATAGGCATATTGAACGACGGTACCAAGCAAAATATGTTCGAGTTACAACGCGTATATGTGCAGAATCAGGTGCTCGACAATTGTCTCAGCACCATCAAGCATGAATCGATGTATTATCCCGCACGTATCCGCCATCTGGCTCAGGACATTCATGAGGGCGGGCGTGTTGCCCCGTTGGAGGAAACGGTTAACTATTATCGCCACATCTTCTCCATCCTTATGCAGCAGGCCGACGATCAGGTGGCCCGGCCCGGTTTCAAGCGCCAAAGTCTTTCTTCGGATGAGATAAGGGAAATGTTGGTTTCGGTGCTTCGCAAGGGAGGATGGCTGGCTTCGGATGGGGTTATGTCCGGCGGGGAAGAGGCCTTGGTGATGGCCGATTCCGTGCTTATGGAGTTTTTCTGTCAGCAATTGGTACAGGGATTGGCCGGCCGGCATTACCTCGCTCCCTCCTCTTGCCGTGTATGCACCTCCCATTCTCCGTCCGGCAGTTTTGTCCTTTTTGAACTGAATGTTTCTGGAACGATGCTCGATGACGAGCAAATTTCCCGAATGTTCATGCCATCGGTACAGGGCCTTCCTCTTTATGTGGCCCGTCAGATTATCCGTGAGCATGATACATATAGCGGCAATCCCGGCCTGCGTCTGCTGGCTCAGTCCACAGACGATGGTTATCGGGTGGTGTTTACCCTGTCAAAGAAGTAGTATATAACCAATCATAAAACAGAATTATGTCTCCATTTACCGTAATTATAGTAGAGGATGTGAAGCTTGAGCTGAAGGGCACGCAGGAGATTTTCCGCAGCGAGATACCCGAGGCCACCATCTTGGGAACGGCACAGAACGAGAGCGAAGTATGGAAACTCTTTCGCCAACAAGTGCCCGATTTGCTGTTGCTTGACTTAGGTCTGGGCGGAAGTACCACCGTGGGTGTGGACATCTGCCGCCAGGTTCGCCAAAGCTATCCCTCCGTTCGTGTGTTGGTGTTCACCGGCGAGGTGCTCAACGAACGATTGTGGGTCGAGGTGCTCAACGCCGGGGCCGCTGGCATTGTACTCAAGACGGGGGAATTGCTCACCCGCAACGAGGTGAAGTTGGCCATGAACGGGCGCAACTATGTGTTCAACGAACCTATTCTGGAAAAGATAATAGCCAGATATAAGCGCATTGTGTGTGAGGAAACCTTGCGCACAGACGCACTTATCCATTATGATATAGACGAGTACGACGAGATTTATCTGCGCCATTTGGCCTTGGGTTATACGAAGGATATGATTGCCCAGTTGCGCACCATGCCTTTCGGCACCAAAAGTCTGGAGAAGCGCCAGGCCGAACTTATCGGCCGCCTGTTCTCCGAGAGCGAACGCCAGGGGGTGAATGCCACGCGTCTGGTGGTGCGTGCCCTGCAGCTTCATATTCTTGACCTTGATAATCTTCACGCCGATGATTAATCGTTTTTTTCAGATTGCCATCGTTTTGGCTCTGCTTCTTGCCCTGCTTTCGTGCATTGCCTTCATCATGGGCTTGCCTGTCAACAATCTGTTGTCGGCTGAAGGCTTTCGCTGGTTGTTGGTACATGGAGTGCAGGATGGAGCATTCCGTTATCTGCCCGCTGCGGTGCTTGCGGCTATTGCGTTGGGCACCGTTCCTTTGCGCCGCACCCGACACAGCACTTTCCAACTCTTCCTGCGTTACGCCCTGCTTTTGGGCTTTTGGATTTTCATGGGGCTATGGAAGAACAGCCCGTTGCGAGGCATCTCCGGTGGCTTGTGGCCTTCACCCTTGAGCCATAGCTGGTTTGCCATCCTTTGTCTTTCACTCACGGCGGTGAATCTTTCTTTCGCATGGAATCGGGTGGGGCAGGCTTTGGCCGATGGCATACGCCGGTATGCTTTGGCTTTGTCGGCCTTCCTTGTTCTTGCTTTCTTGTATAATGAACTAAACTACATCTTATGGACATAGACATCCTGCTTTCTCAACTCAACGATGCCCAGCGCTCTTCCGTGGAGTACTGCGACGGTCCTTCCTTGGTCATCGCCGGGGCAGGCAGTGGCAAGACGCGGGTACTCACCTATAAGGTCGCCTATCTGTTGGCCCGGGGATTCAGTCCGTGGTCCATTCTGGTGCTGACCTTTACCAACAAGGCCGCCAAGGAGATGCGCGAACGTGTTTGCCGGTTGGTGGGCGACAGCGATACCGGTGCCTTGTGGATGGGCACTTTCCATAGCGTGTTTGCCCGCATCCTGCGTATCGAGTGCGAGCATATCGGCTATTCCCACGATTTCACCATCTATGACGCCCAGGATGCCCAAAGTCTGGTGAAGCAGATTGTCAAGGAGATGGGGCTGGACGAGAAGCTATACAAACCCGGTATGGTGGCTTCACGCATCAGCGAGGCGAAGAACAATATGGTCACATCGGAGGCTTATGCCCGGGACTATGAGACCATGCAGCGCGACCGGCTGCAACAGGTGGGGCAGATTCATGCCGTCTATTCCGCCTATCAGCAACGTCTGCGCCAAAGCGATGCGATGGATTTCGATGATCTGCTTGTCAACACCTACCGGTTGCTGAAGTCAAATCCCGAGGTGAGAGAGAGGTATCAACAGCGTTTCCGCTTCGTGTTGGTAGATGAGTATCAGGATACCAATCGTGTGCAACACGAGGTGGTGAAGTTGCTCACCGAGCAGCATCACCGCGTGTGTGTGGTGGGCGATGATGCCCAGAGCATCTACAGTTTCCGGGGCGCGGTGATCGACAACATCCTTGACTTTCAAAAGCTCTACCCCGAGACCAAACTCTTCAAACTGGAACAGAACTACCGCAGCACGCAGACCATCGTAGGTGCGGCCAACAGCCTGATAGACCACAACCGGAATCAGATTCGTAAGGACGTGTATAGCAAGAACGAGAAGGGCGAACCCATCGATGTGCTTGAGGCTTATAGCGACAAAGAGGAGGCCAGCATCGTGATGCGGCGCATCCGCTCGTTGCGCCAACGGCAGCCTTTGGAGTGGAGCGATTTCGCCATTCTTTACCGTACCAATGCGCAAAGCCGAACCTTCGAGGAAGAGTTCCGCCGTCAGGGTATGCCTTATCGCATCGTGGGCGGCTTTTCGTTCTATCAGCGCAAGGAGGTGAAGGATGCGGTGGCCTATCTTCGTCTGGCCGTGAACCCCAACGACGAGACATCTCTGCGCCGCGTCATCAACTATCCCACACGCGGCATCGGCAACACCACCGTTCAAAAGGTGAGTCTGGCGGCAGCCGAGGCCGATGTGCCCATGTATCGGGTGGTGTCCTCCCCCGAGGACTTCTCCACGGGATTGAATGCCGCCACATGTCAGCGGTTGAAGGCTTTTGCCGGGATGGTCGACACGGCCCGCCTGATGGCCGAAGAGAAGGATGCCTATGAAGTGGCCACATATATTATTAAGGAGAGTGGGTTGTGGTCGAACATCTTTTCGGGAAAAACAATCGAAGACCTCAACAGCCAGCAATATCTGCAGGAACTGATGGACGGCATCGCCTCATACGTGGACGAAGCCACCGAGGCCGGTCAGTCCGCTTCGCTCACACAATACTTGCAGGACATCTCGCTGTTGAGCGACCTGGAGGAGGGCGAGACGGATGAGGGCAACAGAATCACGCTCATGACGGCCCATTCTGCCAAGGGATTGGAGTTCCCCGTGGTGTTTGTGGTGGGCATGGAAGAGGGCTTGTTCCCGGGCGAGCGTCTCACCACGCAACGTGAGATTGAAGAGGAGCGCCGGCTGTTTTATGTGGCCATGACGCGTGCCGAGCACCGGCTTTTTATCACGTGGAGCCGTTCGCGTGTGCGTTTCGGGCAGTTTACCAATTGCACCCGTTCGCGTTTCATCGGCGAGATATCCTCCGATTTCCTGAATAATGCCAAAGGGGCGGGGCGTGCCTTCTTTGTTCATGATGAGCCGGAGCGTCCCAAAGAAAGGGTCGTGGTTGAGAAGAAGCCCGTCCCCGTTGCTCCTGCCCGCCTTACTTCGATGCGCAGCGTCACCTCGTCCTACACGGCCCAAGCCCCTTTGCCCGCCTCGTCTGCCGGTCTGAGTGTGGGCTGCCGCATCCGCCACCAGCGTTTTGGCGTGGGTACGGTCAGGGAGATTCAAGGCACAGGGTTGGACACGAAAGCCACCGTGGAGTTTGAAAACGTGGGTACCAAACAGCTCCTTCTTCGCTTTTCCAAGTTTGATCTTTTGGACGCTTGATTTTTTGCAAGCTGACGTGCAAATATAAACATCGCGATGTTTCAACAAAAACATCGCGGTGTTTTTTAGAAGTTGTCGGGGGAATGAATCTCATCCTCCGGATACGGGTCTGCAGTGGTGAATGCGGATGGGATGAGTGGTGGCCTTGAGTGTGTCCCGGCGGAGGGTGATGCGTGCCATGACTGCCCGGCAGGTTTCCGGAGCGTGTTGGTCGAAGACGAAGTTGCCCAAGCTGTAGAAGACCGGGATGGAGTCGTAGGGTCGCTGCGGTTGCACCACATGGGGATGATGGCCTATGATGGCATCGGCGCCTGCTGCGGTGAGCACTCGTGCCTGTCGTATCTGTTGTGGCGTGGCATGGTTTTGGAACTCTGTGCCCCAGTGGAGCACACAGATGATGTGGTGCGACGGATGCCGGGACCGGTAGGCGCGTATGGCCTCGGCCAGTTGTGCGGCATTTGTCCGGCAAGGGGAGGTGTCGGACGGGTCGGGCATCCAATTTTCCAGAGGGATGAGCACGGCACAGAAGAGGGCTGCCGTGATGCTGCCTTTATGTATGAGGGTGGGAGAGAGGCGTTGCTCGGGGTTGTCGCCCCATCCCATGGGCGTGATGCCTGCCCGGCACAGGACCTCCACGGTGGAGCGTAGGCCTTGGAATCCCTGGTCGTTGCTATGGTTGTTGGCCAGGGTGGCGTGGGTGATGCCTGCCCTGCGCATGACGGATGCCGTGCATGTGTCGGCACGGAAGATGAAACGTTTTCCCAACGGGGTGGAGACTTCGGTGAGCGGACATTCCAGATTGATGACTGTGGCATCGGCCGTATGGAAAAGGGAGTCCACTCCGCTAAAGAGCCATTCCCAACCATGTTTCCCGGTCTCGCGGCGCACGCCTCGGTCCAGGAGCACGTCTCCCGTGAAGAGGATGACCAGCGAGTCATCCTCTTCACGGGAAGTGTCTGTCCGCGATGTCACTCCCCGGTCGCATGAGACGACCGGCAGCATGGCAAGGAATAGCGGAAGTGCACGCATCAGCATCCGGAAGAGTAGACAAAGCGTTCGTCGGGATTGGCCGGCTCGCCTTGCAGGAGCAGGGGAGCAAACCACTCGGGCACGGCAGGAGCCTTCCCTTTGATGAGCATGTCCTGCCACTGCTCGTCGGTGAGGCGGTCGCCCATGGGGCGCACGAACTCATAATAGCTGTAGACGGCTCCACGGGTGAGATAGTAGCGGCCTTGCATTTCCACTACCACATAGATTTCGTTTGGGAATCCGGCAGCCTCATAGAGGATGCCGTCCTTGGGGCAGTTGCGTATGTTGCGTGTGAACACATCGGCCACCTGTGCCACATATCGGTCCGCGCCTTTTATCAGATCCCACGAGTCGTAAACGGCGTCCGGGTCAAGAACCGAAAGGGTGTACCACTCTAAATGTGAACCTATCTTGTGGATTTCCTCATATTCGGCTTGTGTGAGGCTCTTGCCGGCAAGCTCCTTTTCCGTGGCCCTGCGGCATAGTCCCACCATGTCGGAGAGGGTCTTGCCCCGTTCGTCCAGCATCTCTGTGAGGAAACCGTTTTGCTCCAGCATCCGGCGGGTGAGTGCGAGCAGGTTTTCCATCTCTTTCCAGAAAGGAAGGTTCGGCTCCACGTAGCCAAGCACCTTGGGTTCCGGCAGGCCTGCTCCTCCGCACTCGGCTCCGAGCGGCTGTTCGCAGTAGAGTATGGCATCGTGTTTGAGCAACGCCCACGAGGCCAGTGCCGAATTAAGGTCTTTCAGTTTCCAGGCCCGGGTCTGCATGAACGCCGGCTGCTGTTTGTCGGTCTTCTGCAAGGCGATGAGCGTGTGCATCCATTTGTTGTATAGGGTGCTGTCCCATCCTGAGAATTGCTTCATGCGTTGGGTCTGCTTTTCCCGTTCTTTTCCGTAATCGCTCCATGGCTGTTGTTTGTTATGCTCCTTCAGGAGCGAGGTGGCCGTTTCCACTCCCAGAACATCCATCACGTCCAGTCCGGAGGGATAGGCGCGTGGAGCATTGGGGGCGGGGTCATAGAGTGTGCCCAGGATTTCACCGTCAAAGGTGTATCTTCCCGGCATCATGTTCATTTCGTCCTGAAAGTCCACCGCCTCCTTGGGACGGATGCGGTTGTGTGTTTTGAACTCCTGCTGAAGCCACCCGTCTATCTGTGCCACGGCTTCCCGGTTCAGGAAGATGTCGTTGCCCGTGAGATGATGGTTGCGCATGTATGCGGCCAGGTCCAGGATGGATACGTTGTCGGGGGTGCCCATGAGGAAGGTGAGTGCCCGGTTGATGTTGTGCAGCCGGCGTTGTGCGTCGGGAACGTCATTGACGAGTGATGCCAGACTGATTGCCTGCTCCAGTTGTGCCCGGTCTTCGCGTTTAAAGCATCCTTTCTGCAGCCACATCATGGCACGGAAGTATTGTTGGTCTGATTCCTTGCGGGTGTAGTGGCCTCTCGGTTTGAACAGGCTGTAGGGGAATTGGGTGCGGGTGCGGAACAGCGGAGACAATTCATCACGGGCGGCCTCGGCCAGTTCCACTTCGCGCAGATAGGTCTGCATGGGCGCACCCTCCATCCACGTCTTCAGGTCTGCCAATTTTTCATCCTCCAGCGCATCATGCCCAAGCAGTTTGAGGCCCACGGCACAGTATATGGCATTGTCCATGTCTTGGGCAAGGCGCTGTTCCGGGCAGACGGACAGGCGTTCCTGACATTCCTGCAACATCAGCCACAGGGCCTTGTGAAGGGATTCCCTCATCAAGTCCCCTTCCAGACTTTTAAGCACGTAGCTGAAGTACATGTGAAAGACCTGCAGCATGACGTCTGTGGTGACAAAGTTGGGGACGCTGCAGTAATCGTTGTTCTCGTAGATGTGGAACAATTGCTGGTGGTTGGTGGACTGCAATGCGATGTTGTGTTCCCGCAACATGCGGGCAAAGGCGGAGTCGGGCTGGAATATCTGGAACGAGTTGACGGCCAAAGCCGGGTTGAGCAACTGCACCCCTTCGGTCGAGGGGACGAATTTCTGCCGCTCCAGTTCCTTCATGCGGCGGTCTATGCGCTCCACGAAGGCCTGTTCCTTGGGCGTAAGCTCTATCATGGCATAGGCCCTGGGATAGTCTTCCTCCAATGCGGTGTAGTAGCTCTCCACCTGTTGCTGGGTGAGGCCGCTACTGGTGCCTTCCCACGTTTCCCAGCACAGCGAATCGTACCATGTGGTGTGGTTCCGGAAGAAATGGTTCAGTTCTCCCTCCATGAACCAATGGCCGTGTGTGGCATAGACATAGCTGCGGAGCAGGCGCAGACTGTTGTAGCTGAGGCGGCTGATGTCCTGATTAAGATCCACGTGGCGTGGCAGGGGCTTGTCCTGCAGCATGAAGAACAGGCTGTCGGGCAACGTGGTGCATGATGTGTCAGGGGTGATAGTGTCCTCCTCCCCTGACATTTGCGTGGTGGAGCGTGAAGGCTTGTTTTTGCATCCGCACACTGCCAATAGCAGTATGCAAAGGATGATGCTGTTTCTCGTTCTCATACTATATTATTGTTGCTTATTGTGAAACGTGGTTGATGGGCATGCTCAGATGTTTTCGGAAATGAAGCCCGAAGCCCCGGTAGAAATATTCATTGCGTATCTTGGTGCTGTCCGGTCCGTATTCCTCTGTGTGTATGCATGCCGGCACGGAATCCCGGCATACGGAGAAGTCCGATAAAGGGTATCCCACCCGGGAACCCAGCCAAAAGGGGCGTATGTATCGTCCGCGATACAGATGATAGATGAACAGCCTCCGTCCCTGGGGCCAATAGCGTGTGGGCTTCACCACGCCGATGCAAATCTCCGGAATGCCGTCCCCCGTCAGGTCGCCGCAATCGAAGCGGTAAACGGGATAGGCCAGCCGCATGCTGTCGCGCCTCACTCCGTTCACGTCCAGAAAGAGCATGTGCAAAGAATCGTTAAGTCGTTCCAAATGGATTCTATACGATCCGTGTACATACTCATTATCCTGTGGTCCGCTCTGTCGGCAAGCAACCGGTAGGCATGCCAGGACGGCGAAAAGAAAACCGTACAAAGCTTTCATATATGCAAAAATAAGAATTAATGGCCATATTTTGTATCCGTAGACCGAACGAAAAAAACATGAACATGATTTTAAAAAACATGAACACGTTTTTGAAAAACATGAACATGTTTTCCGTCATTCATTGCGGTCTTGTATGTTGGGCGTTGTCGCGCCTCAATAAAGCCATGTCATATTGCCCATAATCCGCTTTTTTGTTGTACCTTTGTGGTCTCGTATCCAAGAAAGCACGCATGGGGCAAGATAAGTTAAGGCTGTTTGCGGTCTGCATAGCGGCAAGCATGATGTTCATGCTTGCTTTTGCGGCTTCACCGTCATTCTATGCCGCGCCCCGTTTTGCGGGCGCATTCCCCGACACGACAGGCCATGCAACCTCAGATACGCTGGAGTGGGAAGATTCCCTCAGTGCCAATTCTTATGCCGCCCGTCGTCGTGCCCGTTCCGCAGCGAAGGATTCCACGGAGACACGGAAACTTACGGTGGACAGCGTGCTGAGCACTTTTGGTGCCGACACCATTTCGCAGATGTTACGCCGCGGAGAAGTGCTTGAGGTGGGCGTGGACAGCAGCAAGCTGGAGAAGCGCCCTTCAATGGATTCCGTGAAGGTAAGTAAAAGTTCCTTGGACGTCCCCGTGACCTATACGGCAAAGGACAGCATCACGTTTGACTATGAGCATTCCCGTGCCACCCTGTTCGGTGACGGAAAGGTCAGCTATGAGAACATGCAACTGGAAGCCGACGAGATTGCCATGAGCTTGGACAGCAGCATCGTGCATGCTGCCGGAAGAACCGACAGCACCGGAACGGTGAAGGGAAAACCGACCTTCACGCAGGGAAATGACGGCTACGAGCCTGACCGCATCAGTTATAATTTCAAGACACGAAAGGCCTTTATCCACAATGTCTACACGCAGCAGGGCGAGGGCTACCTGATCAGTGAGCAGAGCAAGCGTGACAGCACGGGCACCTTGTTCTTCTCGGGTGGTAAGTATACAACCTGTGACGCCGAACATCCTCATTTCTATATGAAGCTGACCCGCGGAAAAGCCAAGCCCGGTGAGCGTGCGATTTTCGGGCCTGCCTATCTGGTGGTGGAGGATGTGCCTCTGCCTTTGGCTATTCCTTACGGCTTTTTCCCGTTCACAAAGAGCTATTCCAGCGGTATCATCATGCCCTCTTATGGCGATGAAACCAGTCGGGGCTTTTATTTGCGCGACGGAGGCTACTATTTTGCCATCAATGACAAGATAGACCTTAAGCTGTTGGGTGAAATCTATACCAAAGGTTCGTGGGGATTGTCCGCACACACTACCTACAAGAAGCGTTATCGTTTCAGCGGCAACTTCTTTGCCAGTTTCCAAAACACGAAAACAGGCGAGAAGAACATGCCGGACTATGCCGTGAGCAAGAGCTTCAAGGTCACATGGAGCCATCGCCAGGATGCGAAGGCCAACCCCACACAGAGCTTCTCGGCCAGCGTGAACTTCGCCACAAGCAGCTACGAACGCAATAACCTGGTTTCAATGTACAATCCTGAGAGCTATACCCAGAGCACTCGAACCAGTTCCGTGGCTTACAGCAAAACGTTTTCCTCGATAGGACTTACACTCTCGGGTACGTGGAATTTAAGTCAGAACATGCGCGACAGCTCGCTTTCCATGACGTTGCCCTCCCTGAATATCTCTTTGGCTCGTTTCAATCCTTTTAAACGCAAGAAGAAGGTGGGCGCGGAACGGTGGTATGAAAAGATTGCGCTCAGCTACACCGGTACGCTTTCCAATACCATCTCCACCAAGGAGAACCTTCTCTTTAAGAGCAATCTGATAAAGGATTGGAGGAACGGTATGCGCCATTCGGTTCCCATCAGTGCTTCGTTTACGTTGTTCAACTATGTGAACATCACTCCGTCGCTTAACTTCACCGACCGTATGTACACCCATAAGGTGAAGCAACATTGGGATGAGGAGACGCAAACCGTGGCACGTGACACGATTTATGGTTTCAATAACGTATACAACTATAATCTGTCTGTCTCGGCCAATACCAAACTTTATGGTATGTACACGCCGGCACCTTGGTTCGGGGGCAAGAAGATTGTTGCCATCCGTCATGTCTTCACCCCCACGGTGAGTTTCAGTTATGCTCCCGATTTCGGTCAAAGTCGTTTTGGGTATTGGGATTCATACGTGCGCACCGATGCCGACGGTAATGTCAGCACGGTGAGCTATTCTCCCTATTCGGGAAGCCTTTATGGTACGGTGTCGAAGGGAAAGACGGGAAGCGTGACGCTGGATGTGTCCAACAATGTGGAGATGAAAGTGCGACGGGACACCACCGATGCAAAGATAAGTCTTATTGATGAGCTGGGAGCCAACCTCAGTTACAATATGGCGGCTCCGCAACGTAAATGGAGCGACCTTAACATGCGTCTGCGTCTGAAACTCACCAAGAGCTACACCTTCAGCATGAATGCCGTCTTCGCCACGTATGCTTATGAAAAAGATGCCAATGGCAACGTCTATGTGGGCAATTCCACCGAATGGAGCCATGGCCGCTTCGGTCGCTTCCAGGGCATGAGCCAGAATTTGAGCTATACCTTTAATAACGATACCTTCCGGAAGCTTTTTGGCAAGAAAAAAGGAAATCAGTCCACTTCGTCAGATGATGAGATTGACGACGAGGAAGAGACAGACCCCGAGATGCAGAATGTCGACCCCGACCGTGCCAAGGCAAAGAATGGGGCAGAACAGAGTAAGGAGGGGCTGGACGAAGACGGCTATGTGCGCTTCTCTCTTCCTTGGAACTTTAGTGTCTCGTATGGTGTCACTCTTCGCGAAAACACTTCAGGGCGCTTCAACGACTCGCGTATGCGTTATCCTTATAAGCTTACCCACACGTTGAATTTCTCGGGCAATGTACGTATATCCAAGGGATGGAATATCAATTTCAGCAGCGGTTATGACTTTAACCGCCATAAACTTTCCATGACCACGGCTTCTTTGGCACGTGATTTACATTGCTTCTCCATGTCTTGTTCCATGGTGATCGCGCCTTATCGCAGCTACAACTTTACGTTCAGTTGCGATGCCGGCACACTGGCCGATGTGTTGAAATGGAAGAAACAGAGCAGCTATTCCAGCAATGTGGAATGGTATTGATACACCTTAATAATAAAGAAGGGGTCAGAAAAGCAATAGCTGGGCGGTGTCGTTTTGCGGCTCGGCTTCTGCCGCGCACAAAGAATGGGTGGTTGCCTCAGAGTCGGCATACGAAGTCATCAGTTCGTCGATGAAATCCAGTTGAATGGCTGCGTCGGGCTTGATGGAATATGTGCCCCATGCCGTTCTTTTGAAGAGCGAATAGTGACGTCTTGACTGATGCCAAAGATAAAAACGTATCTGCTGATGCAGTCTGTGGAAGTCCAACGAGGACTCAAACAACCCATAGTGGAAATTATAGATACGTCTGGCAATGTCGCGCACAGGCAGACCCGCCTGGCCGCAAGAAAGCAGAATGGCAACTATGTCGCGATGATATTCGTTAGTCATTTGATTGCAAATTTAATAAATAATGGCTTAATCCAACATGTTTTGTGATGAAATCCGCATAGAATTGTGTATCTTTGTACCAAGACTCGTAGAAATACAGACTATAACTTAACAAAAGAAAGCAAAAATGAAAAAATTATTCTATGGTGTGGCTTTGGCTGTGACTCTTGTTGCATGTAACAAAGAAATCAGTCGACATCAGATAGCCGTCATCTATCCCAGTTTCAACGGTCAGAAAGCTGTTTATGCCGACCACACACAGGATAGCATCATTTTGTTGACCTTTGACAGCTATCGCTCCATCGTGTATGGCGCAGATGACTGGTTTACGCTTGACCCCGTGATGAAGGATATGGAGGTGAAGTATTCCTATGACAATATGTACAGATTCGTCATCCCTGTGGAGATGGATGTCAACGCGACCGGTTCGTCCCGTACGGCCCGCGTAGACATCAACAACTATGGAGTCGACTGGAATCAGACGGTCAGCACCGGCTTCCACCAATATGGCTGGTTGGATGTTTCCCGTCCCATGCCCGTGTATATGACATCGGAAGACAATCAACAAAGAAAAGCTTTGTTTGAGTTGAAGGATAGTGCCACTCAGGTTGCCGACAGCATCGAATTCCGCACGGAAAAGGCATGGACACTCACCTCCAAGCAAAATCTCGTGACTATGGACAAGACCTCCGGTGAGGGTGGCGAGGAATATACGATGGTAAAGCTTTCCCTGTTGCCCAATCTGACTGATAAGGAGTGCATGGATACCCTTCTGCTGCAAAGCAGTGGCGTCACCACTCCCATCTATGTGAAGCAGGCCGCAGCCAAGAAAAAAGAATAATCCGGGTGTTGGCGTGCTAACAGCTCTTTTAAAACAGAATGACAGATGAAAAGGAGGGTACCGTGTGTCCTCTTGGCTATGGTGGTTGTTGCGGGCGTTTCCGCAGCAATCACCTATCATGTTTTCAGAGGAGCCGCCTATAAGGGAGCCGAACCCGTGACTCTTTATTTGCGCCCCGGCGACAATCTTTCAGATAAGCTGCAACAGATAGGAGTGCGCACCACGGGTTTGCGTGCGTTGAGCAAGGTGTTCCGCTTCCGTCAGCGATCCGGGAAATATGTTGTATTTCCCGGCGAAGACATCATCACCATTTTCAGGCGTCTGCGCAACGGGCATCAGGAGCCTGTGAGGCTGGTGCTTCCCGGACTGAGAACCATGCCCGACATGGCCGGTTTTTTGGCAAGAAAATTGATGATGGACTCGACACAGGTGGCTCGGGCTTTTGCCGACACGTCTTTCGTCCAAACCTATGGATATACTCCGGAGACGTTGCCCGCCCTTTTTGTTCCCAACACGTATGAGGTTTATTGGAATGTGTCGCTTTCGGATCTTTTGCATCGGTTACAGCGTGAGCACGACATCTTCTGGAATACCGGTCGCCTGGCCTTGTGCGAGAGCATCGGGCTGACGCCTGTGGAGGTGGCCACATTGGCCAGCATTGTAGATGAGGAGACTGCCGTTGATGCGGAAAAACCCGATGTGGCCGGCATGTATCTTAACAGGATGGCCATCTCGATGCCCTTGCAGGCCGACCCGACGGTGAAGTTTGCCGTGGGGGATTTCACGTTACGCAGGATAATGAAGAAGCATACCGAGGTGGACAGCCCCTATAATACCTATATATATAAAGGTCTTCCTCCCGGCCCCATCCGTGTGGCCTCGATAGCGGGAATTGATGCCGTGCTGCACCACACGAAGCATAATTATCTGTACATGTGTGCCAAGGAGGACTTCTCGGGCACACATAATTTTGCCTCTAACTTCAACGAGCATCTGCGCAATGCCCGCAACTATCAGCGTGCATTGAACAAGAGGAACATCAGGTAAAGTTTATTTCGGACTGCAGAATAAATTATACCATATAGGGGTTGTTGTGCCGTTCAAAGTCTATGTCGGTGGGCGTGCCGTGCCCCGGCAATACGCGTGTTTCGCCCGGTAGGGTGAAAAGAACTTGTTGTACACTCTGCACCTCCTGCTCCCAGTCGCCTCCCGGCATATCGGTTCTGCCCAGTCCGCACCGAAACAAAGTGTCACCGGAGAATACCACGCCAGCTTTTTCCGCATAGAAACTTACGCCTCCCGGTGTGTGGCCCGGCGTATGAAGTACATGGATGGTGGTGGAGCCGAGGGGGATGCGGAGACCATGTGTCAGGTCGTAGACGGGTTCCACTTGGGGCATGGGTATATGCAAGCCGCACAGATTGTTCACGAGTTGGGGGTTCCGTTCCCAAATCGTCCGCTCCATCGTGTGGCAATGGGGTTGCAACCCATAGCGATTGTGCAGCATGTCTGCGCCAAGCACGTGGTCGAAGTGGGCATGGGTCTGTAGCGACAGGGTGGGGTGAAGTCCGGCCTCATCGCAATAGTCCGCTATTTGCTCAAACTCATGTGGGGTCATGCAGCCGCAGTCGATGACGGCGGCTTCGTGGGTCTCCTCGTCACTCAGCACATAGCAGTTCACGCCCAGTGGGTTGACGGTGAAGGTCTTGATGTTCATCATAGGCAGGTATGCACCACTTTTTTTGTTTCAAAATAAGGCTCTTCAAAGTAATCGGAGAGGGGCGTGATGTCTGTCAGGGACTTCAGCGGAAGGGTCTCGTGCTCCAGCTCGCCGCCCTTCAGGCAGATGAGTCCGTTGGGCAGGGCGTTCTGCTGGTTGTGGCTGATGTTCTTGCGAACAATCTTCACCAGGTCGGCCAGGGGCATCACGGCACGCGACACCACATAGTCGAATTTCCCTTTTTCTTCTTCGGCGCGACACCATCGGGTGGTCACGTTCTGCAGTCCCAAGGCTTGGGCCACTTCGGTGGTCACCAGAATCTTTTTCTTTATGCTGTCCACCAGGTGAAACTGCACTTCAGAAAACAGAATGGCCAAAGGTATGCCGGGGAAACCGCCTCCCGTGCCCAGGTCCATGACACGTGTGCCGGGGCGGAAACTGATGATTTGGGCAATACCCAAAGAGTGGAGCACATGATGCTCGTAAAGGTTGTCGATATCCTTGCGCGAGATGACGTTAATCTTGGCATTCCAGTCACGGTAAAGCTCGTCAAGTTGGGCAAACTGTTCGCGCTGGCGCTCGGTCAGCTTCGGAAAATATTTGTCAATCAGTTCCATGTTTTTTCGTTCTTTTTAGCAGGATGTGTCCCAAGGCGCATGCGCCCAGGATAAAAGGATAATATAAATAAGGTATGATGTCCAGCGGGTTCAGCATGGCAATGCCGGCAGCCATCAGCAGTTGGGCGCCGTAGGGGATGAAGGCTTGGGTGAAGCAGGAGAAAGTGTCCAGAAGGCTGGCTGTACGCTGTGGTTCGATGCCGTATTTCCGGCTGATTTCCTTGGCCAGAGGGCCGGCCGTGAGGATGGCGATGGTGTTGTTGGCCGTGCAGATGTTGGTCACGACGGTCAGGAAAGCAATGCACAACTCGGCGCCGCGACTTCCCGAAACAACACGCGAAAGACGCTGGAGCAGAAAGTCGATGCCGCCCAGGTGGCGAATCACCCCCATCAGTCCGGCTGCCAACAGCGTGACGATAATCAGCTCGCTCATACCCATGATGCCTTCGCCCATCGCCTGCAACCATCGGAACAAACCATAGCTGCCGCTAATCATGCCGATAATGCCGGAAGACAAAATACCCAGCACCAGTACGACCATCACATTCAACCCACAGATGGCGGTGGCCAACACCAACAGGTAGGGTGCCGTCATCAGCCAGTCCACCTCTTTGGGGGTGAAGGTCAAGGGCATGCGGGAACCTATGAAAACATACAGGCAGATGGCTATGGCCGCAGCCGGAAAGGCGATGCGCACATTGGCGCGGAACTTGTCTCTCATGCGGCATCCTTGGGTGCGCGTGGCCACGATGGTGGTGTCGGAGATAAACGAGAGGTTGTCACCGAAGAAGGCTCCTCCTACCACGCCGGCCACCACCAGAGGCATCAGGGCACCCGTCTGTTGGGCTATGCCCGATGCTATAGGCGTGAGCGCCACGATGGTTCCCACGGATGTGCCGATGCTCAGCGAAATGAAGCAGGCGGCGATAAACAGACCCGAAAGAATGAGCTGGGGAGGCAACACGTTGAGCGTGAGCGCCACGATGGCATCCACGGAACCCATGGACTTGGCGCTGGCTGCAAAGGCTCCGGCCAAAATGAAAATCCACACCATCATCAGCAGGTCAGGGCGGGCCGCACCGCTGGAAAAGATTTCCATGCGCTCATCCAGCGAAGGAGCACGCGTAATCATCACGGCATAAACCGAGGCCGCAACAAAAGCAACGGTGATGGGAACGCCATAGAAATCTCCTGCCACCAAACTGAGAACAACAAAAAAGGCGAGAAACACCATGAGGGGGGACAAGGCCAACAGCCCTTGTCTCAAGCCGATTGTATGTGGATTTTGTCGTGTCATGCTTCAACTATCTGACTGCAAAAGTACGCAAAGGTAAGTGCAGAGGCAAGAAAAAGTGTTTTTTTCTTGTGTTTCAAAAACAGAAAACGGCAAAAGCAACTCTTCCGGCGCGGCCTTGCAAAACGCCGTTTGCAGAGTCTTCAAAAAGACATGTGCATGTTTTGGAAAAAACATGTTCATCTTTTTTTGAAACATGTTCATGTTTTTCAAAAACGTGTTCATGTATTTTTCGGGGGCTTGGGGACGGGGATTTTTTACAGACAACCAAAATTCATCTGACTTATGCTTTGTGCGTGGATTTTATTGTGCGTGTGCGAAAAAAGACGTAATTTTGCCAACGGATTTACGGCTCCCGTCACGGGGCCGGTAACAAGAAAGGAAGACAATGGCAAGAAAACCTAAAAATGTGTGGGAGGTGTTTCCCGGTCAGCCTCTGACCGAGATGGACCGCCGCATCCTGGAGGCTCAGGAACGTGGAAAACTGGTGCCCACACGTCAATTGATAAAGACTCCCGAACAAATCGACGGTATCCGAAAGGCCGGCGTGCTGAACACGGCGGTGCTGGACCTGGTGGCCGAGAAAATCAAGCCGGGCATGTCTACGCTTGAGATTGACAAACTGGTGTATGACTATACCACAAAACATGGCGGCATTCCTGCTCCGTTGAACTACGAGGGGTTTCCGAACAGCTGTTGCACAAGCATCAATGATGTGGTGTGCCATGGGATTCCGTCTGCCGACGACATCCTGCAGGAGGGCGATATCGTCAACGTGGACTGCACCACCATCCTTGACGGTTACTATGCCGACGCCAGCCGTATGTTTGTCATCGGAGGCCAGACGCAGCCACGGTGGCAAAAGCTGGTGGACGTGGCGTGGGAATGCCTGAAGATAGGGGAACAGGTGTGCTCGCAGCCATACGTATATGTGGGCGACCTGGGCAATGCCATTGCCAAACATGCCCACAAAAACCACATGTCGGTGGTGAGGGACCTGTGCGGCCACGGCGTGGGAGTGGATTTCCACGAGGAGCCGGATGTGGAGCATTACGGCCATAAAGGCACGGGTATGCTGCTGGTGCCCGGCATGACGTTCACCATCGAGCCGATGATCAACCTCGGCCATTGGCAGGTGTGCATTGATGACGATGACCCTACGGGATGGACTGTGGTGACCGAGGATTATGAACCCAGCGCACAGTGGGAACACACATATGTGATGACGGAAAACGGAGTGGAGATACTGACACACTAACGGCGATGGATGAACGGAAAGACATTATTATATTAGGTATAGAGAGTTCGTGCGATGACACCAGTGCCGCTGTCATCAAAAACGGTATTCTGTTGAGCAATGTGACGGCCTCGCAGGCCGTGCACGAGGCTTATGGCGGCGTGGTGCCGGAACTGGCAAGCAGAGCGCATCAGCAAAACATTGTGCCCGTCGTGGACCAAGCGCTGAAGAGGGCGGGAGTGAAGCGCGAACAGCTTTCGGCCATCGCCTTTACACGTGGTCCGGGGCTGATAGGCTCGCTGCATGTGGGGGTGAGTTTTGCCAAAGGCATGGCCGTAGCGCTCGACATCCCCATGATAGAGGTAAACCATCTGCAGGGCCACATTCTGGCACACTTCATCAAGGAAAGCGAAGAGGACACGAATCAGCCTAAGTTCCCTTTCCTGTGCCTTTTGGTGAGCGGAGGAAACTCCCAGATTGTGCTGGTGAAGGCCTATAACGATATGGAAATCATCGGGCAGACCATTGATGATGCGGCGGGTGAGGCGATAGACAAATGCTCTAAAGTGATGGGACTGGGCTATCCGGGCGGCCCGATCATTGACCGGCTGGCCCGTCAGGGAAATCCCGAAGCCTATCAGTTTGCCAAACCGAACATCCCGGGATATGACTATAGTTTTAGCGGACTGAAGACAAGTTTCCTCTATAATCTGCGTGACTGGATTAAAACGGACCCCGACTTCATCGAGCACCATAAAGAGGATTTGGCCGCAAGCCTGGAGAAAACCATCGTGGACATCCTTATGAAAAAACTGCTGAAGGCGGCCAAGGACTTGAAAATCCGTCAGGTGGCTGTGGCCGGAGGCGTGAGTGCCAACACGGGTATCCGCAACGCTTTCCTGCAATGCCACGAGAAATATCACTGGAAAATCTTTATCCCCAAGTTCAGCTACACCACCGACAATGCCGGCATGATAGCCATAGCAGGTTACTATAAATACCGTGACGGCGATTTCTGTCCGATGGAAAAACCGCCCTATAGTCGTGTAAGCATGGCATAAAGAGTTAAAAAATAGTGGTGAAAGATTTGTCGCATTGAGAAAAAATGCCTATCTTTGCATCCTGTTTGGAGAAGGCTATTGGAATAGCAAAAAAGAAGGAAGATTAGAAATGTCTAAGATTTGTCAAATTACCGGTAAGAAAGCCATGATTGGCAACAATGTGTCGCACTCAAAGCGTCGCACAAAGCGTCACTTCGATGTGAACCTTTTCACCAAGAAGTTCTACTATGTAGAGCAGGATTGCTGGATCAGCCTGAGCATTTCGGCTGCCGGCCTGCGCATGATCAACAAGGTAGGCTTGGATGCAGCCTTGACCCAGGCTGTGGCTAAGGGTTACTGCGACTGGAAAAACATTAAGGTAATCGGTTAATAGAATAAGCAAATAACTATGGCAAAGAAAGCTAAAGGCAATAGAGTGCAGGTAATCCTTGAGTGCACCGAGATGAAAGCCAGCGGTCTGCCCGGCACTTCTCGTTACGTGACCACCAAGAACCGTAAGAACACTCCCGAGCGTCTGGAGATAAAGAAGTACAATCCCATTCTGAAGAGAATGACCGTACACAAGGAAATTAAGTAATCAACCTACAAAAGACAGTAACATACTATGGCAAAAAAAGTAGTTGCTACCCTGAAGACCGGTAAGAACGATGGCCGTTCATATACCAAGGTTATCAAGATGGTCAAGAGCCCCAAAACCGGTGCATACGTATTCGATGAGCAGATGGTTCCCAACGAAGCCGTTAAGGACTTCTTCAAGAACTGATTGCTGAAGACAAAATCATACAACGTTATACAGAGGTATATTCGAAAGAGTATACCTCTTCTTTTTTCTTCCATAGCGACTTGTCCTATATTTTCTTCAAAAAAAGAATAGCGTTCAGTTATTTTTTATTTAACTTTGTAGGGTATAGTGCATAGAATCAATATGAGTTTTTTTGGTAAGTTATTTTCAAGAGACAAGGACAAGAAGGAAACGCTGGACCAAGGTCTTCAAAAGACAAAGGAAAGTTTGTTGGGTAAGTTTACACGTGCCATAGCCGGCAAATCGAAGGTGGACGACGATGTGCTGGATAATTTGGAAGAGGTTCTTGTTACCAGTGATGTGGGGGTTGACACTACGCTCAACATCATCCGCCGTATCGAGGAGCGCGTGGCTCGTGACAAATATGTGAATACGGACGAGCTGAACACGATTTTACGTGAAGAGATTGCCGCACTCTTGCAAGAGAACGACACCCATATCACGACAATCGAGGAAAAGAAACCTTATGTGATTATGGTCGTGGGAGTAAACGGAGTGGGTAAAACCACTACTATAGGAAAGCTTGCCTATCGGTTTAAGAACCAAGGGTTGAAGGTTGTGCTTGGCGCTGCCGACACTTTCCGTGCGGCAGCTGTGGAACAGATTGTCATCTGGGGCGAACGTGTGGGCGTGCCCGTAGTGAGGCAACAGATGGGAAGCGACCCGGCCAGCGTGGCTTTCGACACATTGCAGAGTGCCAAGGCACAAGGAGCGGATGTGGTGATCATCGATACGGCCGGACGTTTGCACAACAAGGTGGGGTTGATGGATGAGCTTACGAAAATCAAACGTGTGATGCAAAAGGTGGTTCCTGATGCTCCCCACGATGTGATGCTGGTGTTGGATGCCAGCACGGGACAGAACGCCTACGAACAGGCTAAGCAGTTTACCCAGGCTGTGGATATCACCAGTATGGCTGTAACGAAATTGGACGGAACGGCAAAGGGAGGTGTCGTGTTGGGGATTAGCGAACGATTTAAAATCCCTATCCGCTACATCGGACTCGGTGAGGGGATAGATGATCTGCAGGTGTTTGACGCTAAGGAATTTGTGAACACTTTGTTCGGCGAATAGAGCAGGATGAGAAAGGATAAGATAGACGTGATAACGCTGGGCTGTAGCAAGAACTTGGTGGACAGCGAGAGATTGATTGCCCAGTTGGAAATGTCAGGCTATAAGGTGGAACACGATGCGGAGAAACCGGATGGTGAGATCGCAGTGGTAAACACCTGCGGTTTCATTGCCGACGCCCAGGAGGAGAGTATCAACATGATTCTTGAATTGGGCGAGCGCAAGCGTCGGGGCGAGTTGAAGCGTCTGTATGTGATGGGATGTCTCAGCCAGCGTTTTCTGAGTGAGTTGGAAAAGGAAATCCCGGAGGTGGACAAGTTCTATGGGAAGTTCAATTGGGACGAGTTGCTTTCCGATTTAGGACAGACTTATAACCATGAGGCTCAGAACAAACGGCACCTCACCACTCCCGGCCATTATGCTTATGTGAAAATCAGCGAAGGTTGCGACCGCCGATGCAGCTATTGCGCGATTCCCATCATAACGGGCAGGCATAAGAGCCGTCCCGAGGAGGATATTCTGGACGAAGTGCGCTATCTCGTAGGGCAGGGCGTGAAGGAGTTTCAGATTATTGCTCAGGAATTGACTTACTATGGATTGGATCTTTACAAAGAGCGTCGCATCGCTCAACTTATAGAGCATATAAGTGATATTCCCGGAGTGGAGTGGATTCGCCTGCATTATGCTTATCCCACCGATTTTCCCAAAGAACTTTATCGTGTGATGCGTGAACGGAAAAACGTGTGCAAGTATCTTGACATCGCTCTGCAGCATGTTTCCGACCCTGTGCTTGACGCTATGCACCGTCATATCTCGAAGCAGGAGACCTATGATTTCGTGGAGGAAATCAGGCGTGAAGTGCCCGGTATCCATTTGCGCACCACGCTGATGGTGGGGCATCCCGGAGAAACGGAAGAGGGTTTTACCGAGTTGATGGCGTTTGTGCGTTGGGCTCGTTTCGAGCGTATGGGTGCCTTTGCCTATAGCGAAGAGATGGGTACCTTCAGCGCGGAGCATTATGCCGATGACATCCCCGAAGAAACCAAGGAAGCCCGCCTGAGCAAACTGATGCGTTTGCAGCAACGCATTTCCGGTGAAGTGCAGGGCGAGAAAGTGGGGCAGACAATGAAGGTGATTATCGACCGTCAAGAGGGGGAATATTATGTCGGCAGAACAGAATTTGATTCGCCCGAGGTGGACCCCGAGACATTGATTGCCGTGAGTGAAGGCGAACTTAAGATAGGTGATTTTTATTTGTGTGATATCTACGAGGCCGATGATTTTGACCTTTATGCCCACGTAATTCAGCATATATCATGAACAACAAGGAGTTTATAGCCGAAATGGCTCGGCGAATGGAGATGACCACAAAGGAATCATCTGCTTTGGTTCAAGGTCTTTGTGCAGAGATCGAGACCTTTTTGGGGGATGAGGATTCCATTTCTTTACCTAATTTCGGAACGTTTGAGGTGAAGAAAAAGCTGGAACGAGTGGTTGTGTCTCCATCTACCAAACAAAGAATGCTGGTTCCGCCCAAAATGGTTATCGGGTTCAAGGCCAGTGCAAATGTGAAAGAACTATTGAAGAAATTGAAGTAGTGCCCTATGAACAATAAGATTTCTCTACAAGATTTGGCGGCGTCCTTCGCTGTCCGTAAGGGGTTGCCTAAGAAGCAGGCCGAGTTGTTTGTGCGCACGATGTTCGAGATTGTACAGGAATATGTGCTCAAGGAGGGCCTGGTAAAGATTAAAGGGCTGGGGACTTTTAAGCTTATCAGTGTGGAGAGCCGTTCAAGCGTGGATGTAAGTACGGGAGAACGTATCCAGATTGAGAGCCACTCCAAGATTACCTTCACGCCGGACAAGGGATTGGCCGACCAGGTGAACAAGCCTTTTGCCGGTTTCACCACCGTAATACTTAATCCGGATACGAAGTTAGAGGACATGGAGGCCATGGAGCTGAACGAGTCCTTGTTGCCGGAACTGAAACCGGAAGAACTCGTTGAGGATTCTGAAACAGAGGACCTGCCTGATGTGGAGATTGAAGAGGTGATGCCCGCTGATGGGGAAGAGGCAGGGAACGTTGCGGAATATGAGCCGGAAGCAGAGGATTCCGTAGTGACGCTTGGTGAACAAATAGAACAACCCGTAGCAGAACAGGAGGAGGAAAAGGACATGAAAAACGAATCGAAGATGGTTGACACTGAGGTTATCCGGCAAATGGTGAAGAATGCCGTGAACAAGGAGATGAAGAAACAGCGCGGCGTGGTGCTGTCGTGGGGATGGGTGGCAATGTGCATGCTGCTGGTTGTGGCGCTGTTGATTGGCTCTTTCGTGTTGGGTTATTACATGGGTGGAGATGCTCATCGACCTTCTTCCACCCAAACGGTTGAGTCCAAAGTCACGGTGAAGAAAGCCAAAGAGGTCAAGCCCGTGAAGGCGGTCGTGGAAGACACCGCAAAGAGCCAGGTTGCTCCCATCACTTCGGCAGCTCCCACCGAGCTTCAGGTGAAGCCTGTTGAGGCAAAGCCCGTTGCAAAATACGAACAGATGCCCGGAGGAGCCTACGAGATTGTGGGCGTGAAGGGCGAGCATGTGATGAAGGCCGGCGACAACCTGCTGAGGATTGCCCGCAAAACCTACGGCGACCCCGCGTTGTCCAGCTACATCGTATTCTTCAACCACATCGAGAACCCCGACCTTGTGCCTCTGGGTGCAGTGCTTAAGCTGCCCGAATTGGTTAAGAAATAAGTCCGCATTTAATAGAAAACGACAAGGCCTTTATAACCTAATATTGGGTTGTGAAGGCCTTGTTGATTGTACTGAAACAGACTAAACAGACTAAACAGACTAAACTATAAGAATAATCTAATAAAGTTTATTCCTGTTCAGGCATAGCACACAAAAAATATCTATATTTGTACTTGGATTGAGTCTACTCTTTCCAAGACATACGAAAAAGAGGCGTTATGCTTATCTTGTAGTCGAGAACCTGAGAAATTTGAGACAAGTATACAAGGATATGCATAGCAGTTCTCACGCTATAGCGTGGGCTGCTATTGTTACATCTGTATACTTCAGGTTTTCTCAGGACCTTCGACTAAGGTGTAGCATTGCAGTCCACGCCTTTATTAACTAATATTTACGCCTAAAAGGGACTGTGAGGGCTTAAAAAACTTAAGGTTTATGCGAAAACTTAAAACCTTTCTTAATCCCGTCAATCTGTATTCAGATTCGTTTTGGGGTAAAGTTCCCGTTATCTTAACATCGTTATGTTCATTTGCCTTTCTGTGCTCATGTTCAGAAGGTAAAATGGTCATATCAAGTGTTGGTTATCAGTCCATCCGAACCTCATTCCTGCAACCAGATGCAAAGGAAAACAAAATCCCAGATGAGGCGGAAATCATTTTAGCATATACTGTCGGCATAAATGGTGAACTGGGGGTCGGAATCAGTAACAATACTGATGAAATTATGGTAATAGACCAAGCAATGTCTTTTTTTATCAACGATGGCCAATCCATTTCATATTACGATCCAACGATAAGAACACAAACAATAACGAACACATCGTCCAAAACGAAAGGTGGTTCTGTTAATCTCGGAGCCGTTAATGATGTCCTAAATATAGGGGGACGAATTGGAAGCGTACTCAACCGAATAAATGTGGGAGGTTCAAGAACAGTGGGAACTTCAATTGAAAACACAACCATCACTGCTGATGAACCTCGAATATCCATCGGTCCACGTGGAAGCGGCACCATGTCTAAAACCTTCACAATAACGGGTGTCGGACAAGATTATTTAAGTGACAGAACTATTTCATCAACATATTCTTTTCAAACCAGTCCGTCTCGATTTAGTGTTTGCATATCTTATTCCTTGGACGGTGGTCAAAACTTTAAAAAGATAGTAACGGATTTTTATGTAAACTCAAGTCATGTGTTTCCTGTCACACGTAAAGGAATGGTGAACGAATCGCTGAGAAAGATTTACAAAGCTAAATCAGATGCACTGAATGAGAACCTTTGGATATTACATTTCAACAACAATGTTCCTGGTTCAAACAGCTCTATCGTAAATGGATACCTGTATGACTATCAATAATAGAATAATTGTCAATCAAAAAACAAACTTAAAATGAGAAACAGAACCACCTTTATTATATTGGCATTAATTACAATTTTTGTAATGTCTTCATGCCACACGACAGAAAAATTCGTTGTATACGGTCAGCAGGGAACAGAAATATTTAGTCCACAAATGCAGCAAATTGGGGAAATCGGCTTTGACGGAAGTGCAAAAATAAAATTATCAAGCGATGATTGCGCTTCTTATTTATTGGCGAAAAATCCAGGATCAGACCTTTACATCCCTTTTGCACTGGATTACAAAAACAAATCGTATGGTAGTTCAAGATTTTTAAGCGGACTTGAATATGTTGTTGCGATAGGTAGCGTATCAGCAGGCTTAGGTTTCGGACTTGCTTCCGGTGGAGATGATGCACCGTTAGCCGCAGTTGCTCTAGCATCCATACCAACATCATTTGCAGGAATAGCCACAAGCAATAGGTTAAATCAAACTACTCGTGAGTGGAAATTTACCTATCATAAACAACAACACACGAATAATGACTTGCTTTTTACAGAGCCACAGTTTAACGAACCTGTAAAACAGCGTGTTTTTCACACGGAACAATCAGAACAAGATGTTTCTGAAATTGCTGGATGGACGCAAGAGAAGAGTCAATCAATCAAATTACCATTTAAGAACAAAACTTATAATGTGATCCAGGTGGTGACTCACTTTAATGGTAGAAGTTTAAAAATGGAACCAGAAGGGAATGTCGTGGTAAAAGGTAATACCATTACAATTAAAATAGAGGGCAACAGTTATTTAAATAACATGGTCATTGGTATAACTAAAGATCTGAATAAAACACTAAGATTTGGTGATCCCTTGCGCAATTATTGTTTGTATAGTAGTTCTGATGATGAAGAAGTCGGGTTGTTTTATGAAGAAATTGACAGGAGTCTCGGATTGATTGAGCAGAAAATACTGATTAAAAAAGATGATTCTATTTTGTTTGAAATAGTTTTTATGTAACATAAGTCAACCATGTAAAAATGAGCGGCCGTTTCAGTATTGATTTGGTCGCCCATTTTTGTGGAATTCTGTTGTGTGGAAAAAACAAGTCACAACTGAAAGCCACCGTCCTGTTCTTCTGCGAATAATCGCTTTCCCTTGCTCTAATTTTTTTGAAATACTGCCTGTAAAAAGGCACATGACGCACAATAAATTTCCAAACACTACGGTGAATTCTCCATCTCAGGGCTCGAGACGTGTCTCTAAAGCCTTGAGATTTGTATTCCAAGTCCTGAGACGAACGTGCAAAGGTTTGAAACAAAGAATTCGCCGCGGCGATTGCTGTTTTACACCTGGCGTTTCCCAAGCGCTTTCTCAAAGTTGTAAAAATGATTAAAGACGCCTTCTGCGTAACTTTTTTTAAAACAATATAGTTGCTTGCTAAACGTAAATGGTCTACCTTTGAAAATCAGTTGAAATAAGGGATAATAGAGTAACAAATATATTTATAAATATGGTAGATATTCGTGAGTTGAACGAGCTGATTGAGCAGAAAAGCTCGTTCATCACAAACTTGCAGACCGGCATGTCACAGGTGATTGTCGGTCAGAAACATTTGGTGGATTCGCTGCTTATCGGTCTGTTGAGCGATGGTCACGTGTTGCTGGAGGGCGTTCCCGGTCTGGCCAAAACACAGGCCATCAAGACATTGGCATCTTTGGTTGATGCCAAGTTCAGCCGCATTCAGTTTACCCCCGACCTTTTGCCTGCCGATGTTATCGGTACGATGATATATAGTCAGAAGGAGGAGAAGTTTATGGTGGAGCAAGGTCCCGTGTTTGCCAACTTCGTCTTGGCTGATGAGATTAACCGTGCACCGGCCAAAGTGCAGAGTGCTTTGCTTGAGGCCATGCAGGAGCGTCAGGTGACCATCGGAAAGACGACCTATCCGTTGCCTGAGCCTTTCCTGGTGCTGGCCACCCAAAACCCCATTGAACAGGAGGGAACCTATCCTTTGCCCGAGGCTCAGGTGGACCGCTTCATGCTGAAGGTGGTCATCGACTATCCCCAATTGGAAGAGGAAAAGAAGATTATCCGCATGAACATCACGGGCGAGAAGCCCCAGGTGCGTGCCTTGCTTTCCACACGGGAGATTCAGGAGGCCCGCGAGATTGTCCGTCAGGTGTATATTGACGAGAAAATCGAGCAGTATATCGTGGACCTGGTGTTCGCTACCCGTTATCCCGAGAAGTATAACCTGAAGGATATGCGGGACTACATCGAGTTCGGCTGTTCTCCCCGTGCCAGCATCAACCTGGCTTTGGCGGCAAGGGCTTATGCCTTTATCAAGCATCGCGGCTATGTGATTCCCGAGGATGTGCGTGCCGTGGCTCATGATGTGCTTCGCCACCGCATAGGACTGACTTATGAGGCAGAGGCCAACAATGTTTCCGTAGAGGAAATCATCAGCAAGATTATCAACAACGTAGAAGTGCCCTAATGGAAACGTCGGATATACTGAAACGAGTCCGGCAGATAGAAATCAAGACCCGAGGCCTTTCAAACAACATCTTTGCCGGCGAGTATCACTCTGCCTTCAAAGGTAGGGGAATGGCCTTTAGTGAAGTGCGCGAGTATCAGTATGGTGATGATATCCGCGACATCGAGTGGAATGTGTCGGCCCGCTTCAGCAAGCCCTATGTGAAGGTGTTTGAGGAGGAACGGGAACTGACCGTCATGCTGTTGGTGGACGTAAGCGAGAGCCTGAACTTCGGCACCACCAATCAGTTGAAACGTGACATGGTGACGGAAATTGCCGCCACATTGGCTGTCTCGGCCATTCAGAACAATGATAAAATCGGTGTGATTTTCTTTTCAGACCGCATAGAGAAATTCATACCCCCGAAAAAGGGACAAAAGCACATTCTTTATATCATTCGCGAGTTGCTGGACTTCAAGCCTCAGAGCAGGAATACATCGCTTTCTGTCGTGTTGCAGTATCTGACCCAGGCTATGAAGCGACGCTGTACGGCCTTTGTGCTCAGTGACTTTATTGATGTGAAAGACTTTACCACGCCTCTTACGGTGGCCAATCGCAAACACGACGTGGTGGCCATTCAGGTTTATGATCGTCGGGTGGCAGAATTGCCCAACGTCGGCCTTATGAAGGTGTTTGATGCGGAAAGCCTTCATGAGATGTATCTCGATACCGGCAGCAGCTATGTGCGCAAAGCGCATGCACGATGGTGGAAGGAACAGAGCGGGCGCTTGGAGCAAATCTTCAAGAAGTGTAATGTGGATAACATAAGCATCCGTACTGATCAGGACTATGTGTCGTCTCTAAAGATGTTGTTTTCTAAGCGAACAAGATGAAAGGACTGGTACTATTTATAAATTTGTTGCTGGTTTCCGCCGGTCTGCATGCTCAGGTTGTAGTCAATGCAAAAATTGATGATATGCAGATGCTTGTAGGGGAGCAGACTAAACTTTCACTTGAAGTTGTTTGTGATGCCGGCCAGCGTGTGGAATTACCGCCGTTCAAGGATGGCCAGGAGGTGTTGCCCAACATCGAGGTTGTGAAGGTGATGCCTGTGGACACCGCTTCCTTGAATGCCGGGAAACGCAAGCAGTATCGTCAAGACTATTTGATTACGGCTTGGGACTCCTCGCTTTATTATCTGCCTCCTTTGCCGGTGATGGTGGATGATTCCCTGTATGAAAGCAAGAGCCTGGCGTTAAAGGTGTACACGGTGGATGTGGATACGCTTGACTATAACAAATACTTCGACATCAAGGATGTCATGCCTGCTCCTTTTTCCTTTGATGATTGGAAATGGGTGACAGGGGTGGCCTTGATGAACGCGGTGTTGCTGGTGTGCTTCATCCTGCTGCTGGTTGCTTTGATTACGGGGAAACCTCTCATCCGCATTCGTAAGCGTAAACCAAAGGAACCGGCTCATCAGGTGGCTTTAAGAGAGATTGAGCGCATCAAGGAAGAACGAACCTGGGTCCGGGAGGGAAGCAAGGAGTATTACACCCAACTGACAGATACCCTGCGCACCTATATTAAGGAGCGTTACGGCTTTAATGCCCTGGAGATGACATCAGCGGAAATCATTGAAAAGTTGATGCAGGAAGACAATCAAGTGGCATTGAATGAATTGAGAGGTCTGTTTCAAACAGCCGACCTGGTGAAGTTCGCAAAATATGAAACGCAGATAAACGAGAATGACGCCAACTTGCTGACAGCCTTAGAGTATGTGCAGCAGACCAAGCGTGAGGCGGACCCGAAGGAAGAGGAGAAGGAAGAAGAATTGCCACCCGAAGTGAAGCGCAGTCGTGTCAATCGCATTTCGCTTTATGTGACCACTGTTGCGGTCGGATTGGCTATGTTGGTGTCCGCGGGATGGCTGTTCTATCGGCTTCGCGACTTATTGATGTAACAGGAAGATGATATTTGCAAGTCCCACATATTTATATTTGTTGTTGCTTCTCGTGCCATATATAATATGGTATGTGTTGGCACATTCAACCTTCCATCCCAAGATGCAGGTCAGTTCCACCGAGGCTTATCGTGGCTTGCATCGTACTTGGAGGGTGTATCTGGTGCATGTCCCGTTTTTGCTTCGCGTGGTATGCCTTGCCGGGGTAATCATAGCCTTGGCACGCCCGCAGGAGCAGGATTCTTATAAGCATGTAAACGTCGAGGGTATCGATGTGATGCTTTGTATGGATGTGAGCACCAGTATGCTGGCGGAGGACCTTAAGCCCAACCGGGTGAAGGCTGCCCGCGAGGTGGCTACGAAGTTTGTGTCCGGCAGACCGGACGACAACATCGGTCTGACCGTATTTGCCGGAGAAGCCTTCACTCTCTGTCCCTTGACGGTGAACCATTCTTCGCTGATCAATCTTCTTCATAATCTGCAATGCGACATGACGGAGCGTGGCGTGATTGAAGATGGAACAGCCATTGGCATGGGGTTGGCCAGTGCCATAACCCGATTGAAGGACAGCAAGGCCAAAAGCAAAGTAATCATATTGCTGACCGATGGAAGCAACAACCGCGGTGACATTTCGCCCATGAAGGCTGCGGAAATAGCTCAAACCTATGGCATAAGAATCTATACCATTGGTGTCGGAACCAACGGCCTGGCAAATTATCCCATAAGGGTGGCCGGCGTGACGCAGTATCTGCAGGTTCCTGTCGAAATCGACACAGAGACATTGCAGAACATTGCCGACAAAACGAACGGACAATTCTATCGTGCCCAAAATACGCAAGCGCTTTATGATGTCTACAAGGAGATTGACCAGCTTGAGCGAACCAAATTCTCTACTCAGAAATTCACAAAAAATGAAGAAGGCTTCAGACCTTTTGTCGCCTTGGCTTTGTTTGTACTGCTTTTGGAACTTCTGCTTCGGACCACGTTGTTAAAACGAATACCTTGATATGTTTAGATTTGAAAACCCGCAATATCTATATCTGCTTGTTCTGGTTCCTGCATTTATCTTGATTTATGTCTTGAACCATTACCGCAAACGTAACAGATTGAAGGCTTACGGCGATCCTCGGTTGTTGCGCGGATTGATGCGTGACGTGTCGGCATGGCATCCTTTGGCGAAGTTTGCTCTGTTGATGGTGGCCTTATCATCGCTCATCATCGCCTTCGCCCGCCCCCAATACGGCACGAAAATCAACACAAGCGAACGTAATGGCATAGAGGCCATGATTGCCGTGGATGTGAGCAACAGCATGTTGGCCGAGGATGTGCGTCCCAGCAGACTGGATAAAGCCAAGATGTTGTTCAGCAATATGGTGGACAACATGAAAGACGATCATGTCGGCATCGTGGTGTTTGCCGGTGAGGCCTACACAAAGCTTCCCATGACAAACGACTATGTCTCGACCAAGTTGGTTCTCGATCAAATGGATCCCTCTATGGTCGCGTCACAAGGGACGGATGTTGCCGCGGCCATTGAACTGGCACAACAAAACTTCTCGGGACGTGAGGATGTGACCCGTGCCATTTTTCTTATTACGGACGGAGAGGATAACGAGGGTGGGGCTGTGGAGGCCGCCCGCAAAGCGGCTTCCCAAGGTGTCAGAGTGTATGTGCTTGGCGTGGGTAGCCCGCAGGGTGCCCATATACCGATGCCCGGAACTCATCAGAACATGGTGGATGAAGAGGGCGTACCTGTGGTTACGGCGTTGAACGAGAAGATGTGTGCCGAGATTGCCGAGGCCGGTGAAGGCGCCTATATCTATGTGGAGAACAGCACATCGGCTCAAGCACAATTAAACAAATACCTGAGTAAACTTCAGAAGACAAACCTGGAAAAGAACGTCTATAGTGAGTTTGATGAGCAGTTTCAAGGCTTCCTGCTTATAGCTCTCGTCTGTTTGTTGTTGGAAGTGTTGTTGCTGGAAAGGCAGACACATCTTTTTCGTCGTAAGCAAACGGTTGTATCGGTTTTGTGCCTTTTGTTTTCAACGGCGGCTGTTGCCCAGAGCCATCGTGATTATGTCCGTCGGGGTAACCGTATGTACCAGAAAGAAATGTATGAGAAAGCCCTTGTCGAGTATAAAAACGCTTATCAGAAGGATTCCACGGATTTGGTGGTGCTTTATGACTATGCCAACTCGTTGCTTCAGTTGGGGGATACGTCCGGCGTCAAGGAAGCCAACAACCTGCTGTTGCGTGCCTCGAAGCTGGCTCAGTCTTCAGACCGTAAAGCAAGAATCCACCACAATCTTGGATGGTTGTATCAAAGTATTCATCGCGAGGTAAAAAGAACGGGGCAAGAGATGAAGGACTTGCCAAGCACGAAATTGCTGGAAATAGCTATTGCCAATTATAAAGAAGCGCTGCGAAATACGCCGGACGATGAGGAAACGCGCTACAATTATGTCCTATGTCAGCGCCAATTGGAAAAAGAGCAACAGCAGGGAGGTGGAGGAGAATCGCAGCAACAAAGCCCTCAGCAGAATAAAGATGACCAGCAGGACCAGAAGGAACAACCCGATAAGCCTGAGCAAAACAAAGAGCAGAACGCAGAGCCGCTGGATAAAGATAAGCGGAATGCCGAACAGTTGCTGAAGGCCGCCCTGCAGAATGAACGGAAAACCCAAGACAAAGTGAAACAACAGCATCAAAGCGATAAAAGAAGATTGAAGAAACAATGGTAAGACGAGAATATCTACTGCTGCTTCTGTGTGCGTTATTGTTGCCGTCGACGCTTATAGCGCAGATAAAGGTATCCCTTCAAGCACCCCAACAAGTGATTGAAGGGCATAGCTTTAGAATAAGTTATGTGGTAAATTCACAGGAAGTGCAGGATGTCAGTGTGGGAGATTTTACGGGTTTTGAACTGACCTATGGCCCGGCAACCAGTCGCAGTTTCAGCCAGACGATGATTAACGGCAAGAGCACGACCAACAGTTCTGTTACTTTTTCATATACGTTGTCAGCTACGCAATCGGGAACCTTTACGCTTCCTGCCATGACGGTTACGGTAGACGGGCGAAAATACAAAAGTGGCACGGCACAGGTGAAAGTCGTGAAAGATGTGCCTGCCTCAAGCACTCCCTCGACCCCCACTCATCAGCGTACTCAAAGAGTGGGAGAAAAGGTAACCGACAGCGATCTGTTTGTTACCGTCACAGCCAGCAAAAAGAATGTTTATGAGCAGGAGGCTGTGTTGCTTACATATAAGCTATACACCCTGGTAACGATAGAGAGTTGTGAGACCAAGTTGCCCGAAATGGATGACTTCTTCTCACAAGAGGTACCACTTCCCAAACAGAAATCACTGAGCTATGAGGCTCACGATGACCGTCTTTATGGTACCGTCACTTGGTGTCAATATGTTGTTTATCCTCAGAAGTCGGGTGAACTTACGATTCCCGCATTGCCTTTTGATGTCGTTGTGGTTCAGCAGGACCGTTCATCTGACCCTCTTGATGTCTTCTTCGGAGGAGGAGTATCCGAAGTGAGGGTGAAAAAGCGGGTAAAGGCTCCGGCGGTTGCCTTGAATGTGATGCCGTTGCCCCAGAGCAGCACCGGTTTTTCCGGTGCCGTGGGGTCGGACTTCTCCGTAAAGGCTTCGCTGAGTCCTCAAAAAGTTGATGCAAACGATGCCGTTCAGTTAAGTCTTGTCGTTAATGGCACGGGGAATCTTAAGCTATTGTCTGCCCCGGAAGTAAAATGGCCCTCGGATTTTGAGAGCTATGATGCCAAGCAGTCCGACAACCATCGCCCCACGACAGCCGGTGCGACGGGGTCTGTGAGCTTTGATTATACGGCAGTACCCCGCCATGGAGGCAGTTATCAGATTCCCCCCGTAGAGTTTACTTACTTTGATGTCCAGAAGAAGGAATATAAGACCCTAAAGACGGACAGCTTCAACCTGGAAGTGAAAGGTGTGGCCGGGAGCAGTCGCTCGAAATATTCCGGTCAGGAGGATGTGGAGGTGCTGAACTCTGACATCCGCCATATTATGACGGGAGGCACAGGCACGTCGCAACGTGGTGCCCGATTCTTCGGAAGCCTTTCCTATCTACTCGTCTTTCCGATTGCGTTACTGGTGTTTGTCCTTTTTGTTATCGCGATGCGTCGCCATGCCGCCTCGACGGCAGACATCACCCATAACCGTCACAAGCATGCGGGGAAAGTTGCGTCAAGGCGTCTGAAGTTGGCCCGTCAGTTACAAAAGGGGAACCGGCGTGAGGCTTTTTATGATGAGGTGATGCGGGCACTTTGGGGTTACGTGGCAGACAAGTTGGGACTTCCTGTAGCCGACCTTTCAAAGGACAATGTGAGCCTTCTGCTTTCACAGCGAGGCGTGGAAATGAATACCATAGAGGCTTTTGCTTCCGTGTTGGAAGAGTGCGAGTTTGCCCGTTTTGCGCAAGGTGCGGCCAGCACCACCATGGAGCAGGTCATGGAGCAGGCTGCGGATGTCATTGATAAAATTGAAGAAAAATTATGAAGATATTTTCGCTGTTCTTTTTGTTTGCTTTCACCTTTCTGCCACAAGTTTCGGCATCAGATGATATACGTACGCAGGCAGATAGCGCCTACATGGCAGAGCGATATGCCGAGGCTTTGAAATATTATCAGGAACTGGAGCCTTCCGCCTCCACGTTATATAATATAGGAAACTGTTATTATCGGCTTGACAGTCTTTCGGCCGCCATCCTTTTTTATGAGCGTGCCCATTTGCTGAGTCCCGGCAACGACAATATCAAGTTTAACCTTGCTTTGGCACAGGGAAAGACCGTGGACAAGGCTGCGCCCCGACATGAGTTTTTTTTCGTCGGGTGGTATCGTACTTTATGCCACGTCATGAGCGTTGACGCTTGGGCGTATGTTGCCGTGGCGGCATTTCTGCTGGCTCTCCTGTTTTTCGCCTGGCACATTCTTTGGGCAAGCGGACGCGTTGGCAAGATAACGTTGGGTGTTTCCATCGTGGCCTTTGCGGTTTGTGTGCTCTCCAACGTGTTTGCTTTCAGCCAGCATTACCAGCTCACACATCGCACGGGAGCTGTTGTCATGCTTCAGTCAGTTCCTGTGCGAAGCATTCCCGACCAGGGAGGCAAGGAGCTGTTTGTGTTGCATGCCGGCACACGCGTGGAGGTTGTGGACAGCAGTCTGGAGGATTGGAGCGAAGTGGAATTGTCTGATGGCAAGAGGGGTTGGATCAAGCGGTCGGCCATTGAAATCATTTAAATGATAGGTGTTATGGAATGGCTCATACAAATTGACAAACAGCTTTTGCTGTGCCTGAACGGATCGGATTGCCTGTGGTTGGATAATCTGATGTGGTACGTAAGCAAGACGGGCACGTGGACGTTTATGCTGCTTGCCCTTCTCTATCTGGTGGTGCGTCGCGACAATTGGCGTGCAACGGTTTCTTTTCTGCTTTGTTTCGTCCTTTGTATCGTGCTGGCCGACCAGATAAGCAGTTCCATCATCAAGCCCCTTGTGATGCGTCCCCGTCCCACACACGATGCCGTAATCGGTTCGATGGTCGATGTGGTTCGCGGCTATCGTGGCGGGCAATTCGGTTTTGTTTCAAGTCACGCGGCCAACACGTTCGCTGTTGTCACCTTGCTGTCTTTGGTTGTTCGTCGCCGTGCGCTCACGCTCATCACCTTCTTCTGGGCCATGCTGGTGAGCTATTCGCGCGTCTATCTTGGTGTTCATTACCCCGGTGACATCCTTTGCGGGGGAGTGTTGGGAGTGTTTGTCGGTTGGGCGATGTTCCGCCTCTACCTTTGTCTGGCATCTTTGTCGCATGATAACAGGGAAGCCCGCAACCATTCTACGGCCACGGGCTTCTCTGAGTTTCGTTTGCGTTGCTTTTATGCCTCGGTTTTTCTCACCTGTATTTTTTTGATTATCTACAGTTTCCTTTAATCGTCCGGCAATGGCGCTATCGTCTGCTGCTCCGGCTGCTGCCTGCTCCGGACGAGCTCCGGCTACTGCCTTGTCTGCTTCCGACACCTGCGTTGCTGTTGCGGCTTGAGGTGCTTGTTCCGCGGCTGGGTACGCTTACGCTTGTTCCCCGACCTTCGCCACGCCTGTTGTTCACCGTTGTCCGGCTGCTGCTACGCATGTCATTATCTCTTCTTGGAGGATTGCTTGGCACAACTCTGTTGTGATTCTCGGGGCGGCGTCCTGTTTCGGGCTGTGGTATTCTGCCGTTTCCTCTGCCGGGATTCCCACCGTATCGTTTGTTATTCCCTTTGTCCGGGTGGGTCACCGTGTGTTGCCTGTCACTTCTCATACCTCCGTTCCAGTGCGGACGTCGGTTGTGATAAAAGCTATGATGTCCTTCCATGTGGTGGCGGCCATGGCCTCCTCTGTAATGCCAATAGATGGTGGGACGGGAATAGTAGAAGTGTGTGTGGGCATAGTGTCGATAGACGGGGAAGTACCATGCACCGCTCAACCAGCGTACCGGACGATAGAAATAGTCCAATGTGCGATAGGCGGCCCACTGCCATTCATACAGGATGTAGCGGATATCCTCGTTTCGGTACATGAGATACACGGCATCCACATCGGCGGGTGTTCTCAACTGCAGGAAATAGTCCAGGTTGATTTCATAGATGTCATTGTACTGAGCACTGTTCAGGTTCAGTTCATAGGCCATCTTATCGGTAAGATAATAAGCCTGGCGGCGGGCCGTCTCATAATCCATGGCATTTGCCCGGCCGATTGCGAAGCCCAATGAGCAAATCAATGCAATGATGTAGTGTTTCATAGTCGAATCTCCTTTCTCGGTTTATTGGTTTCTGTTGCAAAGGTAGCACCGTTCCGGGCCACATGCAAGGGGATTCGCCTAAAGCGCACGGGGAGTTTCCCTAATTGTCGAGGGGAGATGTGAACTGGAAACAGGTGGTGTCGATGTGCGTCTCCTGTGTGAAGATTCCGAACACCGAGCTTCCGCTTCCGCTCATGGCTGCATACAGGGCACCCGCATCGAGCATCTGTCGCTTTATCCGTTCGATGTCGGGATGTGCAGGAAAGATATTTCGTTCAAAATCGTTCTCGATCAACGTCTGCCACTGACGGATGGGCTGCCGGATGCTTTGCATCAACGGGTGTTTGGGCTGCCCGGGTTTCACGCCGCCGTAGGCCTCGCGGGTGCTCACGAAATCGTCAGGTTTGACCAACGTCAGCCACAATCCCTTCAAATCAAGGTCGATGGGCTCCAGAAGGTCACCGATTCCGCGGGCAAACATGGGTGCGTCTTGGATGAAAAAAGCGCAATCGGCTCCCAGTGTGGCTGCCATGCCCATCAGCCCGTCCTCATCAATGCCCAACCGCAACATCCGGTTCAGCATCCTCAGCGTGAAGGCGGCATCGCTGCTGCCGCCTCCCAGGCCGGCACCGCTGGGGATGTTCTTTTTCAGGCGTAGGCCCACGGGGGGCACACCATAGCCTCTTTGTCTCAACAGCGCCACGGCACGCATCACCAGATTGTCCTTTGCGTCGCCCTCCAATGTGATGCCCTCCAGTTGCAACTCGTCTTCCCCGTCACTTTTCACGCGGATGGTCAACTCGTCGCATAGGGGGATGGGAACAAAAACGGTCTCCAGGTTGTGGTAACCGTCGGGGCGACGTTCCGTAATATACAAACCAAGGTTTATTTTGGCGTGGGGATGTGTGGTGAGGGTATTGGGAAACATTGTTGCTATGATGTGTTAGTTGCTTTCAAAGGTATGAAAAACTTTTCAAATGGCCGTTGCGTCATCAGGAAAACTTGACGCAGGATAATTGAGTGAACATCGCGGCAAAGCGATTGAAACATGTTCATGTTTTTCCGAAACGTGTTCATGTTTTTCAAAAACATGTTGATGTTTTGCCTGAAATGTGCGGATGTCATTTTTTATCCGTCTTCATGCGTGAATGAAATTTCTTTTGCTTACATTTGTATGAAATAAGGTAGAGATTATATTTACAGAAAGAATATGGCAAAGAAAGCAAACACGGGACTCATCCGTTTGGAATCCATTGAAGAACTGAACGCAAGTAATGTTTGGGGCATGGACGCATGGCTGATTGCAAGCCTCTGGGAAAAAGAAAAAGGCACGGAGAATTTTGCTAGCCAAGAGGAGAAATTGCTCAACGTGTTGCGTATTGCCTTTGAGGTGGTGCACTATAATCCCGAGGACGAGCGCGAGAACGAGGTGTATGGCAACGACAGCGGATGGACCCAACTGAGCAGCGTGGTCAACAGCAAAAACAAGATTGCGATAAGGGCCAGGGTAATCAGCAAGATTGGTGACCTGAACGCCCAAAATGTCAAAACCATCTCTGCGGCCACCTTGCTGGACCTCATCAGCCGGAATTTCGGTTCGGGATGGGACGCGTTGCCCTCAAACCTGAAAGAGATTATCGAGAGTGCTTTTGATATCAGCACCAGCCAACTGCCCACCAGCCGTCTGCATCTGCCCGGCGGATCGCTGGACAGGAAAGTGAAAGCCGGCTATGACGTGCTTGAAATTCCCAAAGGCACATGGACCGAAGCCATCTTTGCCCGCAAAAAGGAATCTGGGGACGAAAGTGCATATCAGGCGGATTCCGGTTATGACGATGACCGCCTGATTGTGGACGATGATGAGGATTTCGTGAACGACAACGGAGCTGACGACACTTTCTATAGCAGCTTTGCCGATGAGACCCGTGAAGAAGATGATGAAGAGCTGGAAGGGCTGGACATTAAAAACGGCGAGGATTTAGACCGCGACTGATTGATTACTTGACTCTCCGTCTGAACTCGGCACACACGATGGCTGTGGCCACAGCCACATTCAGGCTTTCGCTTGTGGCCTTGCCCTCGGGAAAGGGCGGAACAAACAGACGGGCGTTCACCAATGCGCCCACTTCAGGGCTTACGCCATTGCCCTCGTTGCCCATCACGATGACACCGGAGGGCGAAAGGGGGGTGGTATAGATATCATCGCCATCAAGGAAAGTACCATAGATTTGGCCGGAGAATCTGCGTAGTTCTTCGGCCAAATCCGTGTAGTGCACCTGCACGCGGGCCAAAGCGCCCATGGTGGCCTGCACAGCCTTGGGACCGAAGATGTCGGCCGACAGGGGCGAGCAGAACACATGCTCAATGCCAAACCAGTCGGCCAATCGCACAATGGTGCCCAGGTTTCCGGGGTCTTGCACCCCGTCCAATGCAATCACCAGATTCTCGTTTGCGGTTTCCTGAAGGGATACTGTATGGTTGGGAATCTGAAACAAGGCCAACAGGTTCTGGGGATTCTGTTGCAGGCTGGCACGCTGCAGTTCATCCGGTGTCACACAATCACAGGGAACACCCGTGGGCAAAACGCCGGGATTGTGCTGCAACCACTCTTCCGTGGCTGCGAAATAAACGGGCCGGAAAGCGGTTAGAAGGTCTAAAACGAGTTTGTGCCCCTCGGCCACAAAGAGCCCTGTACGTCGCCGGTATTTCTTCAACTCAAGTTGTTTTATCTCCTTAATCCTGTTTTTGCTTATCATGTGGCTGTTTTCTGTTTCTTGCAAAGGTAGAAATTTATCGCCAATCATGTGCCATTAGCCCGGGAAAAGCTTTCGTGTTAGCAAATTTAACTGTAAATTTGTAGTCAATAAGATGAGATGGCTTGGAAAGATATATCGTAGGGTAGTGGCCGGGGGTGTGGTGTCTGTGGCCATTGCCTCATGCAGCGTGTCACGCTTTATTCCCGAGGGCGACTATCTGCTGGACGGGGCTGAGGTGCGGACGGACACCAAAGAGTTGCCGTCCGTTCAGTTGCAAGGCTATATCCAGCAACATCCCAATACCCGTTGGCTGAGTTTTGCCAAGGTGCCCATGCTGCCTTGGATGATAAGTGGCCGGGATACCACCAAGCGTATCAATCGTTTTCTGCATCGGGTGGGGCAGGCTCCGGTCATCTATGATCCGGTGAAGGCGAGCACCACACGGCAGGATGTGGAGACGGCTGTAAGGAACATGGGTTACCTGTCTGCGAATGTTCGTGTTGTGGAGCGTTCGAAAAAGAAAAAGATGAAGGTGACCTATCTGGTGGAAACCCATGAACGCTACCGTGTGGACCAGGTGTATCAACATGTCAACGACTCCGTGATAGGCGCACTATTGAACGGGACGGACTCCAAATCATTGCTTCAAAAAGGGATTCCCTTCGACGTCAATCTGCTGGAGCAGGAACGCGTTCGCCTGAACACGCTGATACGTAACCACGGATACTATCGGTTCAACAAGGACAACATACATTTTCGTGCCGACACCACGGGCGGGCCCGACAAAGTTCGCTTGGCCGCTGTCATCGACGCACAGGGGCAGCAGGCCTATCATATTGGCAATGTAAACTTCCGCACGGATACCATCGTGGGGCGAAAATCTATTCGGGAGAATGTGCTGAAGGCAAAGACACACCTGATTCCCGGTCAGATTTACCAGGACAAGAAGTTGCAACGCACCTATAACGGACTCAGCACTTTGGGAGCTGTGGTCAGCAGTAATGTGCAGCTGGAACCCGCAGAGGATGACAGTCTGAAGCTGGACGCCATGGTCAGCGTGCTCACGGCCAAACCACACACCTTTGACGTCGAGCTTGAAGGCACGAACAGTGCGGGAGATTTCGGCGCAGCCGTGAGCTTCGGTTACCGGAACCGCAACATCATGCGCGGCTCTGAAGTGTTCGGAATAAAGGCGCGTGGCGCGTACGAGGCCATACGCGGACTGAACGGATATGAAGACCAAGACTATATAGAGTATGGAGTGGAGGCTGCGCTGACCTTCCCCGACTTGAAGATGCCTTGGGTGTCAAGAGACTTCCGACGCAACATCACGGCTACGAGCGAGGTGTCGCTTAACTATGACAGTCAGGACCGCCCCGAATTTCATCGCCGCGTTGTGACGGGCGCCTGGCGCTACCGATGGCATGCCGATGACCGCAGACGGCAGCACCGACTTGACCTCATAGACCTTAACTATGTGTTCATGCCCTGGATTTCGCCGACCTTCAAGAAAGATTATCTGGATAACGAGGAATCGCGCAATGCCATCCTACGTTATAATTACGAGAATCTCTTCATCATGAAGCTGGGATATATGCTGACACTCAGCTCACAACCCTTGGCACTCAACACAGGCAGCTATGGCACCAACGCATGGAACATGCGAATAGGTGTGGAGAGTGCCGGCAATCTGCTTTACGGTATCACGAATCTGTTCAACACCGCAAAAAATTCCGAAGGATATTATCAGGTGTTCAACATCGCCTATGCACAATATGTCAAGGGGGATTTTGACTTTACCAAGAGCTTCCGCCTGAACAACGAGAACTCCCTGGCTTTTCATTTCGGACTCGGAGTGGCTTTTCCATACGGCAATGCCACGATTCTGCCCTATGAAAAAAGATATTTCAGCGGAGGAGCCAACAGCGTGAGAGGATGGAGCGTGCGTGGTTTGGGACCAGGTCGGTTCCGCGGACGGGACGGCAGAATCGATTTTATCAATCAGACAGGAGACATTAAGCTTGACATGAACCTGGAGTATCGGACCCACCTGTTTTGGCTTATTGATGGAGCCGTGTTTGTGGATGCGGGAAATATATGGACAGCGAGAGACTATGAGGCCCAACCCGGCGGACAATTCCGATTCAAGTCTTTTTGGAAAGAGATAGCCGTGGCCTATGGTCTGGGGGTTCGTCTGAACTTCAATTACTTCATTCTGCGTCTTGATGGTGGCATGAAGGCGGTCAATCCGTCTTACACAGACTCATTCCATCATTTCCCAATCATTCATCCACGCTTCAAGCGCGATTTCGCCCTTCACTTCGCCGTGGGACTTCCGTTCTAAAAATTAAGGGAAACTAAAAAGAGAGACTCTCAAAACTGAGAATCTCTCTTTCTGTACGCCCTCAGGGATTCGAACCCTGGACCCATTGATTAAGAGTCAATTGCTCTACCAACTGAGCTAAGGACGCAAAAGTTGACTTGTTCTGTTTATACCGCCAAGCCTTGCGGTTGTACGCCCTCAGGGATTCGAACCCTGGACCCATTGATTAAGAGTCAATTGCTCT
>CAMWSK010000004.1 GCA_947176895.1 uncultured Prevotellaceae bacterium
GGAAACCTTACGGGCGGGAATATTCATGGAAAATTGCGCGAAATCAATTAAAATAATAAGATAAAGGAATAATGACAACGATGGTAAAGGTTTGGGAAGAAGACATAACGCTGCCTACCTATGGGACGGGCAAGCCGGAGAAGAACCCCATGTTTCTGGAAAAGCGGGTCTACCAGGGAAGCAGCGGGGTGGTATATCCCTATCCGGTGATTGAGAAGATTGAAGACACGTGCGAGGACCGGGTCTATCGGGCCGTGTGGCTGGAAAACGAGTACGTCAAGGTAATGGTGCTGCCCGAACTGGGAGGGCGGGTGCAGATGGCCTACGACAAGCTGAAAGGGCGCCATTTCATCTATTACAACCATGTGGTGAAGCCCGCGCTGGTGGGCCTCACCGGCCCCTGGATTTCCGGAGGCATCGAGTTTAACTGGCCGCAGCACCACCGCCCGAGCACCTTCCTGCCGGTGGACTACAGCATCGAACGGCTGCCCGACGGCGGTGCCGCCGTGTGGGTGAGCGAGCGTGAACGCATGTTCGGGCAGAAGGGGACGGCCGCTTTCGTGCTGCGCCCCGGCAAGGCACGCCTGGAGATTCAGGGCCGCGTGTCCAATCCCACACCCCTGCCCCAGACCTTCCTGTGGTGGGCCAACCCCGCCGTGGCCGTGAACGATGCCTACCAGTCGGTGTTCCCGTCGGATGTGAATGCCGTGTTCGACCACGGCAAGCGCGACGTCTCCCGCTATCCCATCGCCACCGGTACCTATTACAAGGTGGATTATTCGGCCGGCGTGGACATCTCCCGCTACCGGAACATTCCTGTGCCCACCTCGTACATGGCCATCCGGTCGAAGTATGATTTCGTGGGCGGCTACGAGAACGATACCCGGGCCGGGGTGCTCCACGTGGCCAACCACCACATCTCCCCGGGAAAGAAGCAATGGACCTGGGGCAACGGCGACTTCGGACGGGCCTGGGACCGGAACCTGACCGATGCCGACGGCCCCTACATCGAACTGATGACCGGCGTGTATACCGACAACCAGCCCGATTTCACGTGGCTGCAACCCTATGAGGAGAAGACCTTCACCCAATACTTCATGCCCTATCGCGAACTGGGCGTGGTGAAGAACGCGACTTCCGATTTGCTGATGAACCTGTCGGACGAGGACGGGAAGTGCCGTCTGAAGGTGTTTGCCACTTCCCGCCAGGACGGTTTGCACATCGTGGTCAGGCAGCAGGGCGAGGTGTGCTGGGAACAGGTCTGCAGCCTGTCGCCCGAGCGGTTGCTCGACGCCGAGGTGCCCGTGCGGGACATAAGCCGGGCCGAAGTCTGCATCTATGCCGCCGACGGCAGGGAGGTGCTGGGCTGGCAGGCCGAGGACGGCGAAGACCGCGAGGTGCCCGAACCGGCCCGCGCCCTGCCCCTTCCCGCAGATGTGCCTACGGTGGAGGAGCTTTATCTGGGCGGGCTGCATCTGGAGCAGTACCGCCACGCCACCTATTGCCCGACGGATTATTACGAGGAAGGCCTGCGCCGCGACCCCAATGACGCGCGTTGCAACAACGCCATGGGATTGTGGTACGTGCGCAAGGGGCAGTTTGCCAAGGCCGAGCCTTACCTGCGCCGGGCTATCCGCACGCTGACCCGGCGCAACCCCAACCCCTACGATGGCGAGCCTTACTACAACCTGGGCCTCTCGCTGAAGTTCCGGGGGAAGAACGACGAGGCCTATGCCGCCTTCTACAAGGCCTGCTGGAACGCCGCCTGGCAGGATGCCGGCTACCTGGCTCTGGCCCGGCTGTCCGCCTGCGCAGGCCGATGGGAGAGTGCCCTGGAGGAGGTGGAGAAATCCCTGTTGCGCAACTGGCACAGCCTGTGTGCCCGCCATCTGAAAGCGATGGCCCTGCGCCGCCTGGGCCGCACCGATGAGGCCCGGCAATGGATAGAGGAGTCGTTGCGCATAGACACCTTCAACTACGGCTGCCGCTGGGAGAAATACCTCCTTACCGGCAACGAGGCCGACCGCGACGAACTGGTGGGGCTGATGCGCCGCGGCGCTCCCGATTACGAGACCCTGGTGTTGGACTATGCCTCCGCCGGGGCTTGGGACGAGGCCCTCGGCGTGAGCCGGACAGCTCTGGACCGGAACGTGGAGGAAAGCACGCTGCTCCGGTATTATGCCACGTGGTGCCTGCTGAGGCTGGGGCGCACCGACGAAGCCCGCGAGGCCGCCGAGGCCGCCGAACAGGCACCTGCGGGATGTTGCTTCCCCAATGCGCTGGAGGCCATCGAGGCCCTGCAGGCCGTAATCGCCTTCCTAGGCAAGGCGCCGAAGGCCGCCTACTACCTGGGTAACCTGTGGTACGACAAGCGGCAGTATGCCGAGGCCGTGGCCGCTTGGGAACAATCCGCCGCCTGGGACGACACCTTCCCCACGGTGCTGCGCAACCTGTCGCTGGCCTGTTTCAACAAGTTCAACCGGAAGGACGAGGCGGTCGTGCTGCTGGAAAAAGCCTTTGCGCTGGACACCGCCGATGCACGCGTGCTGATGGAGCTGGACCAGCTCTACAAACGGCTGAACCGCCCTTGCGAAGAGCGCGTCCGCTTGCTGGAGAAACACATGGACACGGTGGTGAAGAGAGACGACCTGTATCTGGAGTACGTCACGTTGCACAACCAACAGGGGCATTATGACGAGGCCCGCCGGCTGATAGACCGGCGTGTGTTCCATCCCTGGGAGGGCGGTGAAGGCAAGGTGCCGGCGCAATACCAGCTCTGCCGTCTGGAGCGGGCCAAGGAACTGATGGGCGAAGGCCGGTATGAAGAGGCCCTGAAGCTGGTGGACGAATGTTTCGTGTATCCCCACCACCTTGGCGAAGGCAAGCTGCAGGGTGCCCAGGAGAACGATTTTCTTTACTACAAGGGATGCCTGCTGCAGTCGCTTGGGCGTGAAGCCGAGGCCGCATCTTTGTTCCTGCAGGCCTCCACGGGGTTGAGCCAACCGGCTGCCGCCATGTACTACAACGACCAGAAGCCCGACAAAATCTTCTACCAGGGCATGGCCCTGCGCCGCTTGGGACGCGAAGCCGAGGCACGCGGACGCTTCAACCGACTGCTGAACTACGGCGAGGAACATCTGCACGACGAGTTCGTGACGGACTACTTTGCCGTGTCGTTGCCTGACCTGCAAATCTGGGAAGAGGACATGAACGGCAGAAACCGCATCCATTGCCATTACCTGATGGGCCTGGGGTATTTGGGTCTGGGCTGTCTGCAGAAGGCCGTGGCCTGTCTGGAGACCGCTGCCGCGCTGGACAGCAACCACCAGGGGGTGCAGGCGCATCTGAGAATGGCCATCGAACAACTTAAAAACCAAGAATCATGAAACAGAAGAAGAAAATAAGCATCATGGCCCTTGCATTGGCAACCCTGTTGACGGCCTGCCGGACAAACAATCGGGTGTTGTCGCTGGCCGGCGAGTGGCAGGTGGCCTTGGATAGCCTGGATGTGGGTGTGGAGCAACGGTGGTTCGAGGGCGGCTTCACCCGGCGGATGCCGTTGCCGGGAACAACGGACGAGGCCGGGCTGGGCATCGCCAACACCCTGGCGCCGTCGCTGGAGAAGCCCCAGATTCTGCACCTCACCCGCAAGCACAGCTATGTGGGTCCCGCATGGTATGTGCGGGAAGTCGAGATACCGCACGACTGGGCAGGCCGGAGGATTCATCTGAGTCTGGAGCGTGTCTTGTGGCAGACCGCCGTGTGGGTCGACGGACAAGCCGTGCCCGGACGGGAGGAGAGTCTGGTGGCCCCGCACAACTATGACCTGACCGCCTACCTGACCCCCGGGCGCCATACGCTGGCCCTTCGGGTGGACAACCGGAAACTTTATGACATAAGCGGGGGCGACATGGCCCACGCCTATACCAACGAAACCCAGGTGATGTGGAACGGCGTGCTGGGCAGGATGGAGCTGACGGCACGGAAACATCTGGACGTGGACAGCTTGCGCCTGTACCCCGATGCGGCGGCCCGCGAGTTGCGCGTGACGGGCGTGGTGAGGAACTATGGCAAGCCCTGTAAGGGCACGTGGACCGGCGAGGTCAGGGACGGGAAGAGGCGTGTGGCCCGCCTGTCGGAGAGCCTGTCGCTGCAGGCGGGGCTTAACCGGCTGGATGTGCGCCTGCCTTTGGGCGATTCCGTGAAGTTGTGGGATGAGTTCTCCCCCTTCCTGTACGATCTCACGTTCGGCGTTGCGGCACAGGACGAGGAGGTGGCAAGAAACATCCGCTTCGGTGTGCGCGACCTTGTGCGCCGGGGGGCGGAGATTCGCTTGAACGGGCGCAAGATATTCTTGCGCGGCACACTGGAATGCTGCGTCTTTCCGCAGACGGGACGGCCTCCGATGACCCCCGAGGGATGGCTCAAAGTGTTCGAGACGGCCCGCAACTGGGGGCTCAACCATTTGCGCTTCCATTCCTGGTGCCCGCCCGAGGCCGCCTTCCGGGTGGCCGATTCCTTGGGCTTTTACCTGCAGGTGGAGCTTCCCCTGTGGCCCGGTCGTGTGGGCGAGGACGAGGCGAAGAACGCATATCTGTATCAGGAGGCCGACCGTATTCTGGCGGAATACGGCAACCACCCCTCGTTCTGCTTCATGAGCCTGGGCAACGAGCTGCCGGACGATTTCTCTTTCTTGTCGGGACTGCTGGACCACGTCAAGCGGAAAGACAAGCGCCGGTTATACACGACCACCTCTTTCTCTTTCGAGGGCGGCCACGGCGACCATCCCGAGGACAACGACGACTATTGGGTGACGCAGTGGACCCAAAAAGGATGGGTGCGTGGCCAGGGGGTGTTCGACGCCCGGCCACCGGCCTTCGACCGCGACTACACGGCTTCTGTCGAGGGCTTCGACGTGCCGGTCGTGACACACGAAATAGGCCAGTATGCCGTTTATCCGAATCTGAAGGAAATAGAGAAATACACCGGAACCTTGGATCCGCTTAACTTCAAGGGCGTGAAGAAGGATTTGGAAGAGAAAGGTCTGCTGGACCATGCCGACCGCTATCTCAAGGCTTCCGGAAAGCTGGCTCTCATATTATATAAGGAGGAGATAGAACGGGCGTTGAAAACAAAGAACTTCAGCGGGTTCCAGTTGCTCGACCTGCATGACTTCCCCGGCCAGGGAACGGCTCTTGTGGGTCTGCTCGATGCTTTCTGGGACAGCAAGGGGATTGTGGAGCCCGAGGTGTTCCGGCAATTCTGCGGTCCGGTGGTGCCCTTGGCTTATTTCCCGAAAGCCGTGTACACGAATGCGGAACCCTTTGTGGCAGAGCTGGGGGTGGCCAATTACGGCGGCGGCGAACTGGCCGGCGGCACGGTGAGCTGGAGGCTGGAGACGAAAGCCGGCAAGACGGTGGCCGGCGGCAAACTGGAAGCCGGCCGTTTGCCCGTGGCGGGAGAGAATAAAGTGGGCACGGTGAGCGTTCCGCTTGCTTCGGTGACGCAGGCTGCCGAATTGCGCTTCATCGTGTCGCTGGACAAGGAGAAGCGTGAGAACACGTGGAGCATCTGGGTCTATCCCGAGCGGTTGGACGTGGAGAATGGCGATGTGGTTTGCACCGGCAACTGGGAGGAGGCCCGCCGGGCTTTGGCCGCCGGCAAAAACGTGCTGCTCAGTCCGCAGGTTGCGGAATGCAACGGCCCGGAAGGCAAATTCGTCCCGGTGTTCTGGAGTCCCGTTCATTTTCCCGCCCAGGCCGGAACCATGGGCCTGTCGTTGGATGCGGGGCATCCGGCCTTTGCCCATTTCCCGACGGACGACCATACGGATTGGCAGTGGTGGCACCTGGCCAAGCAGTCGCGGCCCGTGGTGCTGGACTCCATCTGCGGGGGAGTGACCCCGCTGATAGAATGTGTTGACAATTTCGTGAAGAACAGGCGGCTGTCCGTGCTCTTTGAAACGCAATGCGGACCGGGGCGGTTGCTGTTCAGCAGCATGAACCTGTTGGATGCCGGGGAGGAGCATCCGGAAAAGCGCCAGTTGCTGTACAGCTTGCTGCGCTATATGCAGTCGGACGACTTCCGCCCGTCGGCAACCCTTCCTTTCGACGAGATAGATGACAAGATTCACCATAAAGATTGATAGATTATGAGAAAATGGATGATGATTCTGCCGTTTATGGCGGCAGTGTCCGGTCTGTGGGCAGCACCGGACGGGACCCGGATAGATTTGTCGGGCATGTGGAGATTCCAGTTGGATCCGATGGGCTTCGGCCAGACGCCGGGTTCCGAACTTTATCTGGACCGCCTGGCGGAAACGATCATGCTGCCCGGCTCCACCGACCAAGGGGGCAAAGGCATCAAGAACAACGCCCGCTATGTGGACCGCCTGAGCCGCAAGTTCGAATACATGGGCATGGCATGGTATCAGCGCGAGTTCACGATACCCAAGGAGTGGGCCGGCAAGGTCGTCCGCCTGAGGCTGGAGCGCTGCCATTGGGAAACGACGGTGTATGTGGACGGCAACTATGTGGGCAGCGACGAGCGCCTGAGCACACCCAACGTGTTTGACCTGACGCGTGTGGCCACGCCCGGAGTGCATACGCTGACCCTGTGTGTGGACAACCGCCTGAAATACCCGATGGACCAGTGGGCGCACGGCACCACGGAATATACGCAGACGAACTGGAACGGGGTGGTGGGCGAGATGGTGCTGGAGGCCAAGGAGCCTTGTCATCTCCGCCGCGTGGACATCTATCCCGACGTGGAGCGGAAGAGTGTCCGCGTGCGTGCGGCCGTTCCGCAGCTCGGCAACGGGCAGAAAGGCTCCTTGCATCTGAAGGTGCGTGATGCGGACGGCCGGATTGTGGCCTCCCGTGTCGTGGAAATCGACAGCCTGCTGACAAGGGATGCCGTGGAAGCGACGCTGGCCATGGGCCGGCAGGTGAACCTCTGGGATGAGTTCACCCCCTATCTGTACACCCTGGACGCGTCGTTGCAGGTGGATGGCCGGGCGGACACGACGAACCTCCGCTTCGGTATGCGCCGGGTGGAGCAGGGGAGACACCATATCCGCCTGAACGGGCGGGACATTCATTTGCGGGGAGTGCTGGACTGCGCCGTGTTCCCCCTCACCGGTTATCCCTCCACCTCGGTCGGGGACTGGAAGCGTATCTTCCGCACCGTCCGCTCCTATGGGATGAATCATGTGCGCTTCCATTCCTGGTGTCCGCCCGAGGCCGCCTTCGTGGCCGCCGACGAGCTGGGCCTGTATTTGCAGGTGGAACTGCCGATGTGGATCAAGGATGTGGGCAGACACCCCGCCCGCAGGGATTTCTTCGAGCGGGAGATGTATGCCGTGCTCGATGCCTATGGCAATCACCCCTCGTTCATCCTGATGTGCAACGGCAACGAGAACGAAGGGAACTTCGATGTGCTGGAGGACCTGGTGAGGAAGGGCAGGGCCTATGACGACCGCCACCTGTATTCGGCTTCCACCGCCCGCACCCATACGCCCTCGGACCAGTACTACGTCTCGCATGTCACGTCGAAAGGGGGGATTACCGTGTACGAGGGCGTGCCTTGGACCAACTGGGACAAGAATGCGGAATCGGACATCGACGTGCCGGTCATCGCCCACGAAACCGGACAGCGCTGCATGTATCCCGACTTTGCGGAAATGAGCAAGTATACCGGGGTGCTGGAGGCCCGTAACTTCGAGGTGTTCCGCGAGCGTCTGGCCCGCAACGGCATGCTGGCTCAGGCCGATGATTTCTTCCGGGCTACGGGGGCGCATACGGTTCTTCAGTACAAGGAGGTGAACGAGTCGCTCCTGCGCTCGTCCCGCTCCGGGGGCTTCCAGTTGCTGGGGCTGGCCGATTTCCCGGGACAGGGCAGTGCCTTTGTGGGCATCCTGGACGCTTTCTGGGAAGACAAGGGGCTGGTGAGTCCCGAGAAGTTCCGCGAGTCGTGTGCCCCCGTCGTCCTGCTGGCACGTCTGCCGAAGCGCACGTTCCTTCCCGAGGAAACGCTGGATGTGGAGTTTGACCTCTACCATTTCGGACCGGAGGCGTTGAAAGGGAAAGCCATGCAGTGGACCCTGGCGGACGAGGCCGGGCATGTGGTCGGGAAGGGTGCCTTGAAGCAGAAGACCGTGCAGCCGTCGACGGTGGATTCGCTGGGGCGTATCTCCTGTCCGCTGGCCGCCGTGACGAAAGCCTGCAAGCTGACCTTGAAGGCCCGGCTGGGCGACGTGAGGAACGAATGGGACATCTGGGTCTATCCCAACCCCGCCGACATGCCGGCGGCGGACTTCGTGTATGCCACGGCGTGGGACGAATCGGCGAAGGCCGCGCTGGAGGCGGGCCGCAGCGTGCTGCTCGTTCCCGAAAAGCCACAGGGCCGGAAGACGTATTTCGCCTCCCATTTCTGGAACCCGATCATGTTCGACTGGGACCCGATGATTGTGGGCACGCTGATAGACGCCGCCCATCCGGCGTTCGCGGACTTCCCCACGGCGGGCTATGCCGACTGGCAGTGGTGGGACGTGTTGAACCATGCCACGGCCATGGAGCTGAACGAGCTGCGCAACCTGACCCCGGTGATACAGAGCATCGACACGTATGAGCACAACCGCAAGCTGGGCATCGCCTTCGAGGCGAATGTGGGAAAGGGCAGGCTGTTCGTGCTGCAGGTGAACGATTTGCAGAAGACGGAAAGCCTGCCGGCCATGCGGCAGCTGCTGTATTCCGTGAAGAGGTACGTGGCCTCCGACCGCTTCTCGCCCTCGGCCACCCTGCAGCCTTACGAGCTGGACGCCCTGTTCGCCCCGGCCCGCCGGCAGGAGAACACAGACGTTTCCGGGGCTGCCGTGCAGCAGTTGCTCAACCGGTAATCGGTGTGAGATTTCCGGCATCCGGAAAAACCATGCGATGAATGAGGTAAAACGTGTTCATGTTTTTCAAAAACATGAACACGTTTTCATCAAAACATGAACATGTTTTCCGGGGGAGATGCCGTGTGGGAGCCGTCCTTCACCGGATAGGCTCTTTTTGTGGCTGATTCTTTTGAAGATATGGCGGGGAATCGGTATCTTTGCAGTGCCGGAAGGCATGACGGAAACATGATAAAGCGCAAAGACGGATTTTCGGGAGAGAGGGCCATCGTGCTGCCGGACTCCATCATCAGGGATATGGAGCGGCACCCGCTGGCCTCGGCCCTGCATGTCACGGACATGGGCTACTATCCCCGGGCTTTGTACCATTTCAGGGAAAGGACGGTGCCCATCCCCCAGTCGGTGTTCATCTATTGCACGGCGGGGCGGGGGTGGTTCGAGGTGGACGGGAAGCATTACACCGTGGAGCGGGACCGGTGTTTCGTGTTGCCGGCAGGCACGCCTCACCGCTACGGGGCCGACGAGGCCGAACCGTGGACCATCTATTGGGTGCATTTCAAGGGGACGCTTGCAGCGGACTATGTGGCACGTCTGCAGACACCCACCCGCATCGGCCTGTCTGCGGCCTCGCGCATCAGCGACCGTCTGGACCTGTTCGAGGAAATCTACCATACGCTGGAGATGGGCTACAGCAGGGACAACCTGCTGTATGCCTGTTCCGCCTTCCATCATTTCCTGGGCACGGTGTGTTACCTGCAATCCTATCGCGGGGGAAAGGGAGATGCCGTGCCCGGCAATCTGACAGAAGCCACCGTGCATTACATGAAGGAAAACCTGGAAAAGAAACTCACCGTGGAAAGCATGGCCAGGCATATCGGCTACTCCGTCTCGCAGTTCTCTTTGCTCTTCAGGCAGGCCACCGGCTACACCCCGATAGACTACTTCAACCGCCTGAAGATCCAGCATGCGTGTTATCTGCTGGACTGCACCAACATGCGGGTCAACCAGGTGTGCCATAAAATCGGAATACCGGACTGCTATTATTTCTCGCGCCTGTTTTCCAAGATTATGGGGATGTCGCCCAAGGAATACAAGTCTACCAAGAAGGGATAGGCCGCCCGTCCCTGTCCGGATGCCCGTTTATTAAGCTTTGTGAAGAAAAAGCGCAGGTCTGTTATATTTCTCAAACGCCGCTTTTGTTTCCGTAAATTCTTTTCTATCTTTGCCTGCGGACGGAGCCGGAAAACGGGTCATCGTCTGTGAAGTTTAACTTTTAAATGTCAAAAGACATGAGAGTCATTAACAGTTATGTGTTTCGCGCCGTTTGCGCGATGGTGCTGGGAATCCTGTTGGTGCGCAATCCCGAGCTCACGTCTCCATTGATTGTGCAGGTGATAGGTGCGTTGTTCTTTCTGTCCGGACTGTTCTCGCTGGCGACTTACATGTGGACGCGTTGGCGTGCCCGCGGCCGGATGACCTCCATTTTCCCCATCGTGGGACTGGGCAGCTTCCTCTTCGGCCTGCTCCTCTTTTTCTTCCCGGGCCATTTCATCCTCTACCTGATGTGGATGCTGGGCGGTCTGTTCGTCCTTGCGGGTATCAACCAGATGGTGGCTCTCATCCGTTACCGCAAGGTGATGCCCCTGGCTTGGGAGTCTTTCCTCATCCCCTCTTTGGTGCTGCTGACGGGTGCCGTCATCATTGCCCATCCGTTTGAGTCCGCCTCGTTGCCTTTCGTCATCCTTGGGGTGTGCAGCATCGGCTACGGAGTGTCGGAATTTATCAATGGCATCCGTCTTCACCGTTGGCTGAAGCGGGCGGAGCGTCTGGCACTGGCCGAGGCCGAAGAAATAAAGGATATGGAGTAAACAAACCGGAATACCGGCAGGAACGCGGATTGTTTTTCGGGGGATTCCCTATGAGAGCAATCCGCGTTCGTTTTGTCATGTGCCGTACTATTTTTCATCATGCCATAAAAATACACTTTTGTGTTAATGATGAATAGGGAAGAATAAATATCTTTGTTGCAAAAAGACAGGGGTATGGGCAGATATGACAGAAACCGTTTGTATATAACGGACGAAGAGCAACAAAAGGTAAAGGAGACAAGAATCGTATTTGGCGGGGCCGGAATCGGAAGTGTCATCGCAGAGTGTGCCTTGCGGTTTGGCTTCGAGAGAATGACAATCGTGGATGGTGATAAGGTGGAGGAAAGTAATTTGAATCGTCAGAATTAAACAGGGAACGCTTGCAAGATTTTATCGTGTCTACAGACTTGCACAATTTATCTGCTATGTCGTTCATTGTATATCCCTGTGTGGACAGCCATAACACGTCACGTTCCGTTTCGCTTAAGTTCTTTTCTTCTTTTAAAATCCACTTATGCCGCATCAGGTCGTATTCATGATATTCCTTGCTGTTCTCTTTTTTCATTACGATGTGTCCGGGTGTGTTTCTTGACGACATGGAAACGGTGCACAAAGCCAGCCAGATTTTTCCTTCCTGTGTCAAGGTCATAGGTGTCAGCGTATGATGAATAAGGTAGGGCTTCTTCTTGTTTATAAGGTGAAAATCATATTGAATGGAGTAGTTCAGTCGCTCATGGGGAGGGAAAGATGAAAATAAGTCAAATCCTTTTTTGTTAATCTCCAACAGCATTTCCACTTCTTTTTCCGGCACATGTTTCAAATATAGGTTGTATCCGAAATCCATGATTTTTTCTATGGGCTGCCCGCACAAGAGAGCGAGATTCTCTGACACATATACAAACTCTTGTTTGAAATAGTCTATAATATAGACACATTGGTAGGTACTTCTTGCAAAAGCCTTGGCTGCACTTATAAGAAGTTCCGTCTTTTTATATTCTTCATCTGAGATTCCCTTTACGGTATTGGTGGTTAAGAAGAATTCTCCAATATTATGGTTCATTTGGTATATAGATAGGTTAGATGATGAAAATGTATGACGAAGTTACACAAATCACGTAATACCCCCAAGCGGAATTGCGAAAATCATACACAAAAGTGTGGAAATTGAAGATGAGAAATGACAAATACACTTTTGTGTTAGAGGTTGATATTACATACATCCTACATTTGTAAAAAAACGAAATGATGTTAAAAGCAAACATGAAAAAATCAGTTGTTGTATTTTGTCTTATGCTTTTGTGCTCTTTGGGTATCAGGGCACAAAAGTGCCTGGTGATGTTTGGTGTGAATGAGGTTGTCACCATAAATCCCATCAAGAATCCCCGGTTTACCCTCATGTTCAACGACTCCATAGAAGTGCCGTTTCAGCAATTGGGGGATGAGAGCGGGAATTCCTGTCGGCTGGAGTTCGACTACCGGGCGGCCAGATCAAGGTGAACGGTAAGTTCATAGAGAGCCTGATGGTGAACGGCGAGGATTTCTTTGCCGGCAATCCCAAGGTCGCTCTCGAGAACCTGCCGGCCTATACGGTGAAGAACATCAAGGTGTACGACCGTGCGGCCAACGACGACTACCTGCGGGGCAAGCCCGCAGGGCTGAAAAAGGCCCAAGGCGAGGACGAGCACATGGTGATGGACGTGATTCTTAAGAAGGCCTACTCCACAGGTTGGTTGGGAAACGTGGAAGGAGGCTACGGCCTGCCCGGCAACCGTTATCTGGGCAAGGCATTCGGCATGGGATATACGGGCAAGTGGCGCGTGGCCGCCTTTGCCAATCTCAACAACATCAAGGATACGCAAAGCGGCGGCACCTCCGGCCAATGGAACGGCGGATGGGCGCAGGACGGCGAGCTGGACGTGAAAATGGGCGGCCTGGACTATCTCTATTCGCGCAATAAGACGAAACTGTCCGGCAATGTCATGCTGACCCATGAGGAGCCGGAAGTGGAGCGCAAGTCCGCCACGGTGTCGTTCTTCGATTCCGGCGACGTGTATGGCCGGTCGCTGTCCAAGTCCAACGAAAAGAAATTCCACCTGATGTCCTCCCATCAACTGCAATATTCCGGAGAGAGAGCGTATGTGGAGGTCGTTCCCATGGTGGATTATATGCGCAACGACTACAACCGCTTGAGCCGTAGTGCGCAGTTCACCGCCAATCCTCATGAAAGCTATCGCCTGGAGGCTCTCGACTCCCTCTTCACACAGGGCGGGCTTAATGGCAGCTACGCCGCCGCCCTGCTCAACCGCACCGGCAACGAGACGGAGGGCAAGAGCAGCTGGATAAAAACCGGTGCAGCCGCAAGGACGACCGTGCATATACCCGGAGGCAACGATGTCTTCGAGGCATACGCCAACGGCAGCTACCGTCGTGACACAGACAGGCCTCTTACCTCATACAACCGTGTATATGGAACACAATCATCTGCATCGGGGACGGGGGAAAACATCCTGCAGGACAAGGACTACGTATCCGATACCTATACGCTGAACGCGGGAGCCAGCTACCATTTGTTCATCTGGCCTTATCAGCGTCGCCAGGGACACTACGTCCTGGTCGTCCCGAAATTCGACTACTCACGCAACCATTATGATCAGTCGCAGTCACTTTGGCAGCAACGTCAGGAAATCAACGACTTGTCCAACAGTGGCATCGTCCCGCCCTCAACCATACACCGCGGATGGCTGACCATCGACCCGAACAACACGTACAACTCCATCCTGACACAGGATACCTATAAGCCCGGAGTCGAGATCAACTATATCTTCCTGCCGGACATCAAGGGCAGCACGCAGTACAATGTGGTACTGGGTATGCACGGAAATCTGCGTCATGAGTATCTGCAATACGACAAGCAGGCCCTTGACACCACCATTACGCGCTGGGCCAACACCTACACGCCCTCCATCGGACTGGAGTACAAGAACCAGACCTCCACAGCGAACACGGAAGTAAAGCTGAATTACGACTTCTCCCAGTCTGTCCCCGGCATCTACTACCAGCTCGGCACCATCAACGACGCCGATCCGCTCAACATCTATATCAACAATCCGGACTTGCGCCGTGCCATTACGCACAACATCGGCGCCCGCTTCTCCCGCTTCTGGAAAAAGCCACACAGCAACCTTGCCGTAAACGCCTCGTACGGCCATACCGACCGCGCCGTGGCACAGGCACGTTTCTACGACCGCAATACAGGCGTGAGCACTTGGCTGCCGCAAAACATTGACGGGAACTGGAATGCCAACGGCTCAGTGCAGTACACCATGCCCTTTGGCAAGAATGACGCCTTCCAGCTGCAGACCACTACGGGAGCTTCCTATGTGCACTCTGTGGATTACTCTTCCGACACAGAGGATTTGGAGCTCAGTGTGGTGAACAACCTGCGGCTTAGCGAACAGCTGTCCGTCACCTACCGCATAGGCAGGCATTCGTTTGGCATCCGGGGCGGTGTCGCCTGGCTGGACAGCCGCTCCGACCGCGCGTCATTCGAAGACATCTCGGCTTTCGACATCACATCCGGTGCGAACTTCCTGCTCAATCTTCCCAAGGATTGGCAGCTTGGTTCCGACGCCACACTCTATTGCCGACGGGGATATAGCGACGGGACACTCAACACGACCCATGTGGTGTGGAACGGATCTGTTTCCAAGACCGTCTTAAAGGGCAGGCTCACTTTCAAACTCGATGGCGTGGACATCCTGGGGCAAATCAGCAATGTGCAGCACGTGGTCAACGCACAGGGCCGCACAGAAACGTGGGTGAACGCACAACCGCGTTATGCCATGCTTCATGCCATCTGGCGTTTCAATGTAATTCCCAAGAAAAAAGATTAGTCAATGAGATTCACCCGGCAATTCGACCGGATGGACCGGAAAGTGGAGCTACCACATTGCCAATCCTGCTTATGGCAAACAAGGCTTCACGGAAGAGTTCTTCTCCGGCGAAGGGTTTGTCTTTGTGGGTAAGGAAAGGCTCGTGGATAAGATATTGGGCAAGAAACTGCGTTGAAAGCAGGGAGGCGGAAATGCGTTGGCAGCCCGAAAAAAACGGTGGGATGTGCCCTTAATCTGCAAGATTTCTTTACCTTTGTTTCGGTAAACCAAACAAATAACGAACAGAACTATGAACAAACGTGTGCGTACGGTGAGTGTCTTGTCGGGCTTCATGGGCCTTTTCCTTTTTTCTTCCTGCCAAGGATGCAGCGGCGGAGACAACGGGTCGCAGAACGAAAAGGCCGAAACAGAGATGGCCGGCGTGAGTGAGATACGTGAGTTTGACCGCCTGGAGATAAGCGACACCGTGACCGCAGGCGGGCGGGTGTACGCTTACACTCTTTTGCGTGAGCCGGCCACCGACCTGCCCGTGGTGTACAACGAGATGGGCGGCGACACACGTGACAACACCATCCTGCTCACCGTTTCGCGTGAGGGCGGGCAGATCTTCCAACATAAGTTTACGAAAGAGGCGTTCAAGCAGCAGACGCCCGAGGATATCTACCCCGTGGCGGTGCTGCAAGAGGCGGGTGTGATGCCCGAACAGAAGGAAACCTTGCCCCGGTTCTGGTTCTCGTTGGGCGAACCGAATGCCGATTTGGTGACCTTTGTGGTGTCTGTCGCTGCCGATGGCACGTTCACCTATCAGCCCGATGTGATAGATTACTTGCCCGAGGAGGGCGAGTAACCGGTCATCATCACTTTCTTACCCTTTAACAGATACAGTCCCCGTTGCGCTTTGTCAACTCGCCTTCCTTGAATGTCAAAGAGGGCGGGTGAGGCGTTCGTGCCTGTGCCGTCCGTCGCGGAGTGTATGCCCGTGGGCGTTTCTCCTGCGGTGAAGCTGATGAGTCCGTTGGCCAGTGTGATGTTTCTCAGCGGCATGTTCAGCAGTTTCTTGCCGTCGGTGTTGGCATTGTAGAGCGTGGCCGCAGGCGTGGATGTGTTGGTCAGCTCGGTTTTGTTCAGTTGCGGCCATGGGTCTCCCGACTCCCTTGTCTCGCTCCGGTTGTTGTCGGCGGGCACGATGGTCATACGTTCGTGGCCTCGGGTGTTGTTCACCTCGTTGTTGTACCACACGTTGCTGTCGTAGTCCACGTGCAGCACCAGCAGGCCCGAACCGGCCAGTTCGGCATCGAACCCCTTGCGTTGGCGGTTCTCCAGCAGGTAGTATTCGTTCCTGTCGGCCTGGTTGTAGATGACGTAGGCCTCGGGTGCGTCGGTCAGGGCCTTCATGTCCTTCACCCGGGTGTAGTCGCTGATTTCCGTGGGGGTGAGCCATCCGGCGAACCACCGCTCATAGCTGGTGAAGGCGGCGGGCACATAGCCGTCGCCGTTGTAGGAACCGGTGTTCATCAGGTCCCACGACCCCATGCCATAGTTGGACGTGATGCCCGAGGTGTCGTAGATGTCGGGCAGCCCCAGGCAGTGGCTGAACTCGTGACAGGCCGTGCCTATGCCGTCGATTTGTGTGCTTTTTCCGTAAATCAGTTCGTTGGAGCAGGCGTAGGTGTCCACCGTCACGCCGTCCACCCGTTGCGCTCCTGCGCCGTCGCCGTAGTAGTTGGCGCTGGTCAGGTCCCATTCATGGGGCCAGATGTTGTTGGCGATGTTGCTTTGTGCCTCGCCATAACCGGCATAGACCACATACACCTGGTCCACCTCTCCGTCTCCGTCCCAGTCATAATCCGCGAAGTTCACGTAGGGGTCGGCAGCCTTCACGGCCTCAATGACCATCGTTCCGGGACGCAGGTCGTTGCCGTCGCTGTCGTTTCCGCCATAGTACTTCATGTTGTTCTTCAGTGTGTAGGGCCCCACCACGTCGAAGTCTACGGTCAGCTGTCCGTAGCTTTGTGCCAGGAAGTAGTCGCGCACCGAGCCGGCGCTGCCATGGTCGCTGTAGCCTGTCTGGTTGAAGGCACGGTCAAATTCATCGCGGCTGCACACCATCTTCTTGTCCGTGAAGTTCACGAGGATGACGATTCCCCGTTTGTTGCCCGTCATGGCGGAGCCTGCCCGGCGTCGTTGCCGGCGCCGGCTGTTCTCTTGTGCTGCCCTTTGCCGTGCTTTCCGTGCCCGTGCTTCCCGTGCCCGTGCGTCAAGTGCGGCGAATGTTCCGTCGGCTTGTTCGGTGTATTGCGTGCCGTCCTCGGCCTGCCAGTAGTGGAACAGCTCATCGCCCATGAAGGTGGCGGCCACCTGTGTGCCGTCTGTCAGGGTCAGGGTGCGGGTCACGCGTTTGGCGGGTATGGCCCAGGCCGTGAGGCAGGCCAGCGAGAAAAGAATCGTGGAAATGGTTTTTCGTATCATCTTACAATCAGTTTTTTGCCATTGATAATGTAAAGGCCCTTGCTTGTGGGGCTTACCCTTCTTCCTGCCGGGTCATAGGCGTGTGTACCCTGTTTGCCTCCGGCCTGCGGGGCTGTCACGCCGTCGCCCTCGTCGATGCAGAAGGAGAGGGTGACGGTGCCGTCGCTGTGTTCGGTGATGTCGCGGATGGGTTGGTGCATCAGTCCGCCTGTGAATACGGTGGCGGCGGGGGTGGACTCGTCCGTCAGGTTATAGTTGAGCGAGGTGCCCGGATACAGGTGTCCGGCCAGCGCCCGGGTCCATTCCTGGAAGCTTCCGGCATTGCCCACGGTGGTGGGGTCGTTGGCGGCGGAGATGAAAGTCATGCGCTGATGGGCGGCGTTGTTGTTCAGCGTGTTGCTGCTCCATGCGGAACTGCTGTAGTCCACGTGCGTCACCAGCAGCCCGTGGGCCAGCCGCCCCAGGGTGGCATCGGCGTTCACGCTCTGCCTGTTTTCCAGGATGTAGTATTCGTCGGGGTTCGCCGGGTTGGTCACCTTGTATCCCTTGCCTCCGTTGGCGATGGGCAGCAGGGTCACCTTTTGCGGGCTGTCCAGCTCCACCAGCGGCAGCCAGCCCATGAAGTCGCGCTCATAGGCCGTGTAGGCCACGGGGCGGAAGCCGTTTTGGCAATAGCTGCCATAGTCCATCAGCGAGAACAGGTCCATGCCCGGCACGGAACTGCCGCTGCCCGTGTTGTAGAGGTCGGGCAGGCCCAGGGCATGGCTCAGCTCGTGGCAGGCTACGCCTATGCCGTCGCCCTCCGTGGCCGTGATGTTCCCCTCTTGGTCGCGCGTGAGGGGGCGCAGCTCCGACGTGCAGCCGTAGCAGGCATAGGTGATGCCGTTGATGGTGGTGTTGCGCACGGCCTCTTTTGCCCAGATGTCGTCGGCCTGGTGCGATGAGTTCTCGCCCAGTCCGGCGAAGATGAAGAACACCATGTCCACGCTGCCGTTGCCGTCGTTGTCGAAGTCCATCCAGTTCACATCGTTTTCCTGCACCAGTTTCACGGCCTCGTTACAGAACTCGTTGAAGTGGATGTCCTTGCTCGATCCGCTGTTCTGCCCATAGTAGGCGGCCTCCTTGGGCAGCGTCACGGGCCCCAGCACGCTGAACTGCGGTGTGAAGAGGCCTCCGCTCTGCTGCTTGAAGTAGTCGCGGATGCTGTATTGGTTTTTGCCGGCGGCCTCGTCCTCGCCGTTGCAGAACGTGTCGTAGTAGGCCACGATGTCGGCCTCATTGTCGTTGGGCGTTTGGAATTTCTTGTCGGCGAACTGCACCAGCACCAGGGGCACGCGCGGGCTGCCCGTGCAGGTGAGCGGGGCCGTCTGCCGCGATCCGATGCGGTGTGCGCCGTTGTTGGCTGCGAGCGTGCCGGGCAGGGACAGGTTTTCCGGCCGGCCGTTCGTCATCCAGTTGTCCGGCTCGTCCTGTGCATGTGTGGCAGAGAGGGGGAGCAGACAGCATAAAGCGGTTGCCGTCAGGTGTAGAAGAAAAGTCGTTGCTTTCATGTTTGTGTGTTGCTATGCACGAATTTAACCCCACGAAGGTAGAGAAATTTCGCCAATTACCATCCACTTGCGCTCTTTTTTCTCTTTCTTGGCAAACGCATGTGAACGTTTCAGAAAAAACATGAGGATGTTTTTCAAAAACATCCTCATGTTTTGCCTTATTCATCGCGATGTTTTTTCCCGTTCATCGCGATGTTTTTTCGGGGACCAAATGCCGTGGCGGAGAAGGCCGGTTACAGGCCCAGCAGGGCCTTGGCCTCGTCGGTGAGATAGGGCTTCAACTCGTCGTAGGCGAGGGTGAAGCGAGGCATGCCGGCGGCATAGGGCGCTATCTCATATTGCTGATAGGTGAAGTCCAGGCCTCCGTCGATGGGGCAGGGGGTCTCGGCCGGCAAGGTCACTTCGGCTGTGGACACCAGCAGATAGTCGGCCAAGTCCTTGGTTGTGACGGTCTTCTCCTCTGCGGTGGAGAAGTATGCGGCGATGCCCTCCAAGAGTTTTTGATGCAAGCCCGGGTCTGCGGGATCGGTGAAGAAACGGGTAAAGGGCTTGCCGTCGGCCTTGGTGAAGGTGATGGCTCCGCGCCCCATGACACCGCCGTGGGCTCCGCCCGTGTATTGATAGCCGCGTGCCTCGAACACGATGTAGCGGTCGGTCTCGGCCAGGGTGTCGATCTTGAAATCCCATTCATAGGGAGCTTGGAAACCGAGGTCATATTCTTCTTTATCTTCTTTCAGTTGCTTGCAGATCATCTTGTAGCACTTTTGGACATAGGGCTTCACACCCGCCACGTCGTTTGCCGGTTGGGGCGTGCCGCTGCCCCCACGGAACCAGCCGGCCAACTGCCAATGGAGGCTGGCGAGCAATGTGTCGCGCATGGAGGTGGAGACCTTGTCGTTGCCCGAGGGCAGCAGAGCCGTAAGCTCGAAGTTCAGCAAATCGTTTTCTTCACTGTACTCCACTCCGGTCAGCTCAATGGCCTCGGGGGTGTTCTTGGTCGTCTGTTCTTGGCCGGGTGTGTTGTCGTTCTGCGTGTTTTTCCCGGTTTTGTCGCAACCGGTCATGCCCATCAGTGTGATGAGGCCTGCAGCAAGGAGGGTGGTTTGTTTTTTCATGATTGATTCTCTTTGGATATTAGATGTTACTATGTTGTTATGCCTCGTATTCGGTGGGGTCGTCGATGCCGGCTTCGGCCAATGCCTCGCGGCGCTCGACGCAGGTGCCGCACTTGCCGCAATGCACTTTCCCGCCCTTATAGCAGCTCCATGTGTCGCGGTAGTCGAGTCCCAATTGCTTGCCGTGGCGGGCGATGTCGGCCTTGGTGATGCTGGTGTAGGGCGCCCACACGCTGACGCCTGCATAGGTGCCGGCCTGTATGGCCCGGCTCATGGCATCGATGAATGCGGGGCGGCAGTCGGGATAGATGGTGTGGTCGCCTCCGTGGTTGGCTATCATCACGTGTTTCAGCCCCTTGTCCTCGGCGATGGCGCAGGCCACGCTGAGCATGATGCCGTTGCGGAAGGGCACCACGGTGCTTTTCATGTTTTCCTCGGCATAGTGCCCCTCGGGGATGGCGTCGGCACCCTCCAGCAGCGAGCTGTGCACGTGGCGGAAGATGTCGGTGAGGGGGAGCACCAGATGGGGGATGTTCAAACGGGTACAGTTGAGCCGTGCCATGGCTATTTCGTTGGAGCCGTGGTTGCTGCCATAGTCGAACGTGATGGCCAGGGCGATGTGATCGGCATATTCATGGAGCATGGTCACACTGTCCATGCCTCCGGATAGGATGATTACAGAATCTTTCATAAGGACAAAGATAGGCAAAAAGCGTACATTCCAAGGGGATGACGCTCTTTTTAAGACTATTTAAGGCAAGTCTATCCGATGAGACAGCGGCTGCCGGGCAGCAGGGAGAGGGCTTTTGCCAGCACACAACAGATGAGGAAGGTGGCCACACCCGTGGCGACGATGACCACAGGGGTGGAGAACAACGGGGCCAGCAGCCCGTGGATGGCATTGAGCACAAAAATGTGCATCAGATAGATGCCATAACTCAGCATGGAGACCTGCTTCACCGGGCGGCACTCCTGCCGGCGGCGGGAGAAGAGGGCGCGGATGACCAGGAAGGCTCCCGCACTCATCAGAATGACGTTGGGCGTGCAGAAGCGCCAACTCAACTCCAGTTGCTGCAGGGTTTCGGCCGTGGAGATGCGCCCGTACCAGAACGTGGCCGTGAAGACGTAGCCGCAAAGGTAGAACAGGGTGCCCGCGAGAGCCTGCCTCCGGGCCGACCCAGTCACGTGGTGGCGCAGGTAGTGGGCCAGCACCACATAGCCGATGAAACCGGAGAAATACCAGAGCGTGTGGTATTCGTTCCAATAACATTCGCCGAAGATGTCGCCCAACCCGTCGCGAAGATAGGGAAAGAAGGAGGACAGGAACCACAGGCCCAGGAACCCTTCCTCGCCCCTGCGGCTCACTTTCTCCAGCCAGGGAGATATGACGGGCATCACCAGATACAGGCCGGCCAGCATGTACACGAACCACAGGTGCCCGCTGGCATCGTTGAAGTTGTGGGTGAGGCGCAGAAGGGCTGCCTGCATGTCGGCCACCTGCTGCCCGCCCCACAACAGGGGAAGCACGGCATAGAGCACCGACCAAAGGGCAAAGGGAATGGCCACACGCGTCAGCCTCCGGCGGAAGAAATCCGTGCTGCTTCCCTTCACGGGCACCAACAGATAGGCGGAAATCATCACGAACAGCGGGACTGAGCAGCGGAAGGCGCTGTCGATGACACTCACCCAAAAGCCGTCGTAGCGGTTGCGGATGCCGATGTCGCTGCCGTCGATGAAGTAAAATTCGCACGCGTGCACCATGATAACCATAAAACATGCGATGACACGCATGTCGTCGAGAAAAAAAATACGTTTACTGCTCATTGTGTTGGATGGGATTGGTTTTTAATTGTTACCTTTGCGGAGGTATGCCCTCTTTTCCTGCAAAGTTACACAGGAAAGCGGGGGCGTGCAATGCTGAAAAATGACCATTTTTCCCGTTCGCAAATGGATGGGGATGACAAAATCGCCGCTATGGATATACTTCGAAAGGAGCTGAACAGTATCTATGCCGCTCAGGAGCTGGACAAGGAACAGCCTGACCCTGAACAGCTGAAGCTGGCCCGGTGCTGGGTGGATGCGCTGACACGTATCTCGCAGGGGTGCACCGTCATCACCGATGCGGCCTCGGACACCGGCTATCTGCAGGGGGGAACCTTGGCCGCCCTGCTGGGTCTGACTACAGAGAGCACCTTGTGCCGGAAGCTGGATTCCAGTGACGAGGACATCATCTACAACCGCTTGCATCCCGAGGACCTAGTGGAGAAGCGTATGCTGGAGTACGCGTTTTTCAGATACGTGCACCCGCTTTCCGCTGCGGAAAAGATGAATTTCAAGGCCGCTTGCCGTATCCGTATCAAGGATAAGGACGGGCGATATCGGTATATCGACAACAGCACACAGATTCTGTGCCCCTCCTCTGCGGGGAAAATATGGCTGATTCTTTGTTGCTACCACCTCTCTGCCGACCAGTCGCCCGCCACGGGCATCGCCCCGCGTATCGTTGATACCGCCACGGGCAGGGTGCGCACGTTCCGTTTCTTTGACAGGAAGCGGCGCATTCTTTCCGAGCGTGAAAAGGAAATCCTGCGTCTTATCAAATGTGGGAAAGGCAGCAAACAGATAGCCGACTCCCTGAGCATCAGTGTCAACACGGTGAGCCGCCATCGCCAGAATATATTGATGAAGCTCAGCGTGAGCAACTCTGTGGAGGCCGTGTCGGCCGCCACAGAAATGGGATTGCTGTAGGCGCAGGCATACATAAAAAGAGCATGCTTCCCGCCCGGGAAGCATGCTCTTTTTATGATAGGAGGGAAGACTTACTTGCGGATTACCTTCTTGCTTCCTTGAATGTAGATGCCGGGGCGGTTGCCCTTGGTGCGGCGGCCGCTCAGGTCATAGATGGCGTTGTCGTTTTGGTCTTGAACGGTGATGTCGCCGATGCCCACTTGGGGGTTCTCCACGTAGGCGCGTACCCAGTCGAAGCGTGTCTCGTAGACGAACGAGGGGTCGTAGTTGGCGGCCCAGGAGCCTGTGCCCACGCTTTGGTTCACGATGATGTAGAAGGGTTTGTCGTAGGGCCACTGGCCTTGGCTGAGGGCACTGGCGTCTGTTTTTTTCTTGGCGTAGGAGGCCACTCGTGTTCCGTCCACGTACCAGGTAAGCTTGTCGGCCTCTTTCAGCAGTCCGTAGGTGTGCCATTCGCCGTCTTGTTTGCAGGCCACATCGAAACTGGAGGTGGGATCATTTCCTTTGTTGAGGTCGTAGGTCCAGTGGCTGTGGACGGTCTGGTAGGCACGGTCTTCGGTATTGATGGTTTCCCAGATGTCAATCTCGCCGCATGTGGGCCATCCGTCTGTTTGGTCCATGGGCATGAGCCAGAAGGCGGGGAAGTTGCCGCTGTGGGGAGTGGTGAGGATGCGTGCCTCCACGTAGCCGTGCATCAGTCCGAAGCTGTTGCTGGTCTGGCGCGTGCCGGTGAGGAAGGGAGCCTGGTCATCGGGGTCGATGCCATTGTTCTGCAGGCCGCGGCACACGAGTGAGCCGTCTTGCAGAAAGGCGGTGGCGGGGTGTGAACTGATGAATCGGTTCCAGGCGGCTCCCTGGCGCTGGCCTACGGTCCATTTCTCGGCATCGATGTCGGTGCCGTCGAACTCGTCTCCGAAGGCGAGAACCATGGCGGGCGTGGCGGCGGGTGTGCAGGCGGCCTTCACGCTCACCGTGCCGAACATCTTGTTCAGGTCGATGGCAAGTCTTCCGGTTGCGGCGCTCACCTCCATCTCTTCCTCAAACCATTGTTTGACGCCTTGCACGGTTTGTTCGCCGTTGATGTTGTGGCCATAGCGTACGATGGCGGTGGCGGGCCGGTTGTTTTCCGCTACCAGAGGTGTGGCTATGAGGCCCAACCGGCAATATGCGTCGGTGGCCACGGGCACACCCTTGGTGGTCTCGGTGGTGCCGTTTACGGTCTTTGTGTAGCAGGTGAAACGCCCTTCTTCGATGTCGGTAATCACGTTTACCTTGGCATCGTGCAGGTTGATGAGGAAGAGCACGTCGTATTGTTCGGTTCTCCACAAGGCTTTGTATATGCCACCATTCAAGGGCAGGGCGGTGAAGTCGTCCACTTTCTCCACGATGGAGCCGAACTGGTCGTTGCGGTTGAAGTCGATGTAGAGGGTGCCGGGCACGCTGCCTTCAAAGACGTGTCCGCGGGTGAGACCCACCGGTTGTTCTTCGGTGAAGTCCTGCAGGCTGTGGCTGTTGTCGGCCAAGGTGAAGGTGCGCTTGGCGGCGGCGACTCCCGTTCCGTCCAATTTCACCTCGGCCAGCGTAGGGTTTTCCACGGTGCGGTCGGTGAGGTCGAGGGCCGTTTCGTCTACCATGAGGCCTTCGATGTACACCTTGCCATAGGCCATGATGCTGTCGGGGATGGTCAGCTCGTCGTTCTCGAACAGGCTGCGGGGCAGCACGGTGGTGAAGTATTGGGGATTGTCCTTGACGATGGAGTCGCCCACAATGTCAATCTTGCCGCCGGAGTTCTTGGCCTCGAAATTGTAGCCGTAGGTGATTCTGACGCCGTTGTGGGAGAATCCGGGAGCGGGCACGGCCTTGATGCGCAGGCTCTCGCCGCGGCGGATGATTTTGCCGTGGGGGCTTTCGTTCTCTGTGCCGGCGATGTAGAGGTCGCCGTTAAGCTGCCCGGCAGCGATTTCGGTCTGTTCGCCGCGCACGTTCACCAGCACGTCGGCAATGCCGCCTCCGTTGCCCTTGATGGTGTTGCCGTCGGCCGCGTTGCCTGCGGGGTCGATGCAGTTCCAGTCCACCTTGAATCGCATGCGATAGATGCCGGCGGGCGTGGTGGCGGGCACGGTGAAGGCGGGCATGCTTGCGCCCACTCTGTTGCCTGTGCCTACGTTTTCGCCCAAGCTGTTGCGATAGATGTTGTTCACCTGAAAACCATTGTAGCTCACCACATCGCTTTGTGGTTGTGGGGTGCCGTCGTCGTTAAGCTCGAAACTGAACTGTCCGTCTTGGTTCCAGTCGATATAAGCGAAGGTTCCCATCCAGTTGCCGGTATATTGAACGGCGGGCTGCAGTGATTGTCCGGGCAGAATGGTTAGAACGCCTTGGTCTGTGCAGTCGGTGTAGATACGTCCCTGGAGGGTCGTCCACGTTTTTCCTGCCAGTGTCACGCCGTTCAGGTGACGGTCTGAGCGGGTGTTGGTCTCGCTCTTGTCGAAAGAGAGTGAATAGTGTGAATCCGTGAAGCGGGGAAGTATGCTCTCGTCCACCACAATTTGGTCGAAGTAGCACACGAAGTCCTCGTCCTCCAGGCCTCGGTTGCTCACATCGGGCACGAACACGAGGGAGTGAATGTCAATGCCGCTCTTCTCGGTGTCGGCATAGCTGAAACCCTTGATGCCGAACACCAGTTCGGTCCATCCGTCAGCTTTCGTCTCGGTGTTTCTCACCGTCCATGTCTGTTCCACATCGGGGCTTTGGTCGGCACGTTCCGAACGCTTGCCCAGCGTGATGAGCATCATGGGGGTGGTGATGTCTGCGGGGCGGTTGACCATCACGTGCACGTAGCGGGTCTCCTTCGTCAGTCGGAAAGTTTCTTTCAGGTCTACGCGCAGGCCGGTGAGGTTGCTGCCGTAGCGCGAGCGCTGAAAGCCCACGATGTTCGTCGTCTCGTTGGGTTTGATGCCGGCCAGGGTGGTATAGTCGGCCAGGTGGTTGGGGATGACCTGCACGGCAGGGGTGATGCTGCCGTCGCGCAGGGGGCTTTTCTCCCAACTGTCATAGGCGCTCACTGCCTTGTAGTCGTCGGTGTCAAAGGTTATGGTTTGCGCTTGTGCTGCCAGGGGAAGGGTCAGAAGGGTGGCGCTGAAGAGGTTTTTATAAAAGTTTTTCATAGAGCTTAGAAGATGCTGATGTTAGACAAAAGGGGACATGCGCGGCTGTCGCTGATGGTGATGCGGACCATCTTGGCCTTACAACCTGCTCCGTAGCTGTTTGTTGTGCTGCCGTTGAGGGGAATGATTCGCTTGTAGCCGATGGTGGTGGTCTGGATGTTGCCGCCGCGTTTGGTCCACGTCTCGCCGTCGGTGCTGGTCTCGATGGTGAACGCCTTCACGCGCTGACCATATTTAATGGGTTCCTGCAGCATCACGTAGCGGATGATTTGGGCCTCGTCCCAAGTGAGGGTGATGGTGCCTGATATCTGTCCGTCGGGGGCAGCCCAATAGGTCTCCTTGTTGCCGTCGGTCAGGTTGGCCGCCTCATAGTTTCTGGTGGCACCGGCCTGGCGGGTGATGTCGGCTGTGACGGTGGCCTGTGGCGCCTTGTTCTGTGCCTCGCCCAGGCGAGCCTCCAGCATGGTGCCCAGTTTCTGCAGTTCGTTCACCGTGGCATCGGGCAACAGGCCGCGCTTGTCGGGCGGGCAGTTCAGGATGAGTGTGGCGTTGCGTCCCACGGTCTCCAGGTACATCTGGAACAGCCTCTCGGCACTCTTCATGCTCTCGCCCTCGTGCCAGAACCATCCTGCACTGGTGGCCTTGGCATCGCTCTCGCCGGGCTTCCATTTCCATTCGTTCATGTTTCCGCTTGTGCCTGTGCCCATGGCCCAGTTGGTCTCGCCGGCCCATCCGGCCTCGTTACCTATCCATCGGGCCTCTTCGCCCACACCCCACATCACGCAGTTGGGCATCACCTTGTGGATGGAGTCGCGCAGGTTGGGGATGTCATAGTAGATGTCGGCATCGATGTCTCGGGAGCCACCCTCGCCGCCATAGTAGCCGGTGCCGCCACGGGCGCCGTCGAACCACATCTCGAACTGGTCGCTGCCGTATGTGGATGCCTCGGCACACTGGCGCAGGAACACGTCGGTCACATAGGTGTCCTTGCCATAGTGGGCGGAATTGCGGTCCCAGGGCGAGATGTAGAAGCCGTATTTCATGTCCAGCTTTCGGGCGGCTGCGGCGAAGTCGCGGGGGATGTTGGTGTTGCGACCGAATTCGTTGCCGGAGATGGTCACGTTGTGGGTGGTGCTCTCCGTGGGCCACAGGCAGAAGCCGTCGTGGTGCTTGATGACGGCTATGCCGCCCTTCATGCCGGCGGCCTTCACGGCTGTCAGCCATTGCTCGGGGTCGGGAGCCTGGGTGGGCGCAAAGCGGGTTTCGGCTTCATCGCCGTTTCCCCATTCGAGACCCGTGTAGGTGTTCATGCCATAATGGAAGAAAGCGTAGAACTCCGTCTCGTTCCACAACAATTGGCGCTCGGAGGGGACGGGGTGGACGGGCAAAGGTTCGTTCTCGGGATTGTCAAGCGTTTGCACGTTAGGGCTTAACTGTGCGAAAGCCACGGACGGGGCCACAAGGAGTGTGGCGAATAGGATTTTGAATTTCATGGGTTAAATATTTGTGTGTCTTGGTGCAAATATAGCAAAAAAGTATTTAATCCGTTGGATTTTGACAGGATTTATTTATTGTTTTTGTATCTTTGTGTCTGCTTACGATATAATATAATGTGTAAATGATTCTTTGCGGCTCATGCGTTATTTTCTTCAGTTAAGCTACGACGGCACCCGCTACCATGGCTGGCAGGTGCAGCCCCACAGCACCAGTGTGCAGGAGACCTTGCAGCATGCTCTCGGCACCCTTCTGCGCCGGCCTGTGGATGTGACGGGTGCCGGACGAACGGACACCGGCGTGCATGCCCGCATGATGGTGGCTCACTTTGATGTGGAGATGCCGGTGGCGGACGAGGGACAGTTGGTGTATAAGCTCAACCGTCTGCTGCCCTGCGACATCGCCGTACAGCGCGTGTGGCCGGTGGGCGATGACTTGCACGCGCGTTTCTCGGCCTACAGCCGCACCTACCATTATTTCCTGCATGTTGGCAAGCAACCTTTCCGGCGGCACTACAGCTGGCAGGTGTTCACCGACCTGGATTTTGACCGGATGAACCGGGCCGCCCTCCGCATGATGCAATACACCGACTTCACCAGTTTCAGCAAGCTCAACACCGACCAGAAGACCAACATCTGCCACATCACCGAGGCGCGTTGGGAGCCGGTGGGCGAGGGATGCTGGCGTTTCACCGTCACGGCCAACCGCTTTCTGCGCAACATGGTGCGGGCCATCGTGGGCACATTGGTGGAGGTGGGGCGCGGCCGCATGACCGTGGATGAGTTTTGCCAAGTGATTGAGCGCAAGAATCGTTGCAGCGCGGGCGAGAGTGTGCCCGCCCACGGCCTTTTTCTGGTGGACATCAAATATCCCGAGCCATGACGTGGGTGCTCCTGGCCTTCGGCTCGGCGGCTCTGCTGGGCTTCTATGACGTGTTCAAGAAGCGTTCCCTCAGGGGCAACGCCGTCATCCCCGTACTGTTTCTCAACACGCTTATCTGCAGTCTTCTGTTCATTCCCGCCGCCCTCCATGCGCCTTTTGGCGGATGGGCGGTGCAGCGCTGGCTGGTGCTGAAGAGTTTTATCGTGCTCAGCTCCTGGCTCTGCGGCTATTTCGGCATCAAGCATCTGCCCCTGACCTTGGTGGGGCCTGTCAATGCCACGCGTCCCGTGATGGTGCTGGTGGGCGCTTTGCTCCTCTTCGGCGAGCGGCTCAACGGCTGGCAGTGGGCAGGCGTGGCACTGGCCGTCCTCAGCTTTTTCCTGCTCTCGCGCAGCGGCAAGAAGGAGGGCATCGACTTCCGCCACAACCGGTGGGTGGCCCTCATCGTGCTGGCTGCCGTGCTCGGTGCCGTCAGCGGCCTGTACGACAAGTTCCTCATGGCACCTGTCGCCTCGGGCGGCCTGGGGCTGAACCGCCTGACCGTGCAGGCCTGGTTCAATTTCTACCAATGTATCATCATGGGCATCCTGTTGCTGGTCCTTTGGCGGCCGCGCCGCCGCTCCACCACGTCCTTTCATTGGGACTGGTGCATCCCCCTCATCAGCCTGTTCCTTTCGGCTGCCGACCTCTGCTATTTCTACGCCCTCAGCGCCGATGGCGCCATGATCAGCGTGGTGAGCATGATACGCCGCAGCAGCGTGGTGGTGAGCTTCCTGGTGGCGGCTGTGGTGTTTCGCGAGCGCAACCTCCGAAGCAAGGCCGTCGACCTCCTGCTCGTGCTGCTCAGCATGGTGTGTATCTATATCGGTTCCCGGTAGTGTAAACGCAAAATATTCAAACACAATATGAAACGCATCCTCTCCTTCCTCTCCGCCATTCTACTCGTCACGTGTTCGCTTCGGGCGCAAACGGGTGTCGGCAAGCTCTTTGTCGGGATGCCCGACAGTCTTCTGCCCCTCATCTCCGCCCCGGTGCGTGATGCCATGATTCACACCTACAGCGGCACGTCCGGCACGTCGCACACCGATGTTTTCAGCCACTCCGTGAGGCTGGACACGCTCACCGCCGACTACCTCCGCCTCTCCACCTCCGAGAGCAGCAGCCTGGAACTTCGCCTGCTGCAGACGCAGGACAGCGTGACCCTGATAGCCGCCGTCACCACCGTGCAGGCGCCGCTGGCCGACAGCCATATCCGTTTCTTCAACGACCGCTGGCAACCTCTTTTTTGGCTTGAATTTCCTGAACCGGAGGTGGAGGACTACTTCCCCGCCGTGCCCGACAGCCTGCAGGCTTCCCTGTCTCGCGTGCAGCAGGCACTCTCCGAATTGCCGCTGGTGAGGATAGAGGCGGGTCCCGAGGCCCCGCGCTTCACCCTCAGCCTCTCCGCCGACGAACTGGACCGTGAGCAGAAGAAGTTGGCCAAGCCCCACATGCGCCCTGTGGTTCTGGAATGGAACGGCACCGCTTTCGTGCGTGTGAAGGAGTAGCTTCTGCCGAAAAAATCTTCACACAAAAGCCCGGAAAAGTTTGTCCCGGTGGCGGAAGTTGCCTACATTTGTGGTATGAGCTAACCCCTTAAACCGCAAACGATATGGATATTTGGCAGATTTGGCTGGCTGCGGCCCTGGCCATGGCAGTGTTGGAAATCTTTACTTCGGGCTTTGGCGTGCTGTGTTTCGGCATCGGAGCCGCAGGTGCTGCCGTGGTGGCCGCCGTCACACCCGACATCCGCTGGCAGGTGGGGGCTTTCGTCCTCTTCTCTTTCATCGCGCTGCTCTATGTGCGCCCTTTCTTCAGAAAACTTCTTTCTCGCGGCAAGCCCGCCCCCAAAAGCGGCGTGGAGGCCTTGATAGGCCGGAAGGTGAGGGTGGAGGCAGACATCCTGCCCGACCGTTCCGGCGGACGCGTGGCCGTGGACGGCGACAGCTGGAAGGCCGTGTCGGCCGACGATTCCGCCATACACAAGGGAGAGACCGTGGTGATATGCAGCGTGGACAGCGTGGTGCTGACCGTGGAGCGTTTGCGGAAATAGGCGTTTGACTTAAACTTTTACATTTTTATATCATGGAAATTACCGTTATTTTTGGTTTGCTGGCACTGTTCGTCATCGTGCTCGTCAGCAAGGGTATCAAAATCATCCGTCAGGGCGAAACGAAGATTATCGAACGTCTGGGCCGGTACCACAGCACATTGCCCTCGGGCATCAACGTCATCTGGCCAATCATTGACAAGCCCCGCAGCGTGGCCACCCGCTTCGTGCGCACGGATGTGGACGGCGTGACGCGTGCCTATTCGAGCATGTCCGACGTCATCGACCTGCGTGAACAGGTGTTCGACTTCCCCGAGCAGAGCGTGATTACGAAGGACAACGTCACCACGCGCATCAACGCGCTGCTCTATTTCCAGATTACCGACCCCTTCAAGTCCGTCTACGAGATAGAGAACCTGCCCAACGCCATCGAGAAGCTGACGCAGACCACGCTGAGAAACATCATCGGCGAGCTGGAGCTGGACGAGACGCTTACCTCGCGCGACACCATCAACTCGCGTCTGCGTGAGGTGCTGGACGATGCCACGAACAAGTGGGGCGTGAAGGTGAACCGCGTGGAGTTGCAGGACATCACGCCGCCCGACAGCGTGCGCTGCGCCATGGAACAGCAGATGCAGGCCGAGCGTGAGCGCCGTGCACAGATACTGAAGGCGGAGGGTGACAAGGCATCGGCCATCCTGCGTTCCGAGGGTGAGAAGGCATCGCAGATCAACCAGGCCCAGGCCGAAAAGGAGTCGCAGATACTGAAGGCGCAGGGCGAGGCCGAGGCAAAGGTCGTGCAGGCGAAGGCGGAAGCCGAGGCCATCGAACGATTGACGGAGGCCATAAAAGGCACAAACACCGACCCCGCCACCTATCAGTTGGGCCTGAAATACATCGAGGCCCTGAAGGAGATAGCCGGCGGACAGGACAACAAGACCGTGTATATGCCTTATGAGGCTACCTCGCTGCTTGGCTCGCTTGGCGGCATCAAGGATATGCTGAAAGGATAGGCCGGGACACGGCAAGTTTCTTCCCGACACTCGCAAACAAAGAGGCTGCGACGTAAACTTTATTACGTCGCAGCCTCTTTGTTTAACGTGAGTTCGATGAATTTACCTATGGATGAAGAGCCGGTAACGCAATGGCTTCTTTTTTTGAAAACATGAACATGTTTCAGGCAAAACATGAACACGTTTTCAAAAAACATGTTCATGTTTATTCCGCGTGCTTATATGCCCCATGCGGCGGGAGCCATGTTCTTCTCCACGACTTCCTCGATGTTGTCGGGCAGGTTGCAGAAGAAATCGATGCCCGTCTTGCGCTCCAGTTCGTCGATGCTGATGGCAAAGCTCTTGTAGTCGTTGCCGGTGTTGGCCTCATGCTTCATCCAGAAGGCGATGGCCTTGTAGCCGCCCTGGTTGGTGGATTTGTTTTTGCAAAGCAGGGCCATGTAGAAATATTTGGGTACGATGAGACGCTGTCCGCGTCCCTGCGCGTAGTCCACCTCCCCGTCGATGACACCGCCCTTCACCACGTAGAGCGTGTCGCGGAAGTTGGGCTTGTCCCACGAGTTTCTGATCTTGTTTTCCAGACTGGGCCAGATGCCACGCTGGTTGAAACCGGCCAGCTGGGGGTGCATGTTGCTCAGGTAGAAGGTCTGTCCGTTTGTTTCCATCGAGTTGAGACGGTCTGCGCTGCCCAGGATGTGGCCGCGGTCGTGACCGTTGCTCTGGTGATCGGCCAGCGTGGTGCGGTAGGCTTCGGGAATCAGGATGTCGGGCTGGAAGGGGTCTCCGCTCCAGTACTGGCCGTTCCAGTAGGCATCGTCCCAATTGTTCCGGTTCCAGTGGTTCTCGTTGCAGCTGAACCCGTTGTAGGTGCGGTAGGCCGTCCATCGGCTTGCCTTCAGGCGGGTGTCATACTCCATGGCATAGTTGATGCCATAGCCTTCCGCCGTGTGCACCACAAAGAGGTTGTCTCCGCCCCGGAGTGCGGGCATCTCCAGGCGCATGGCAGCCTGCTCTACCCGGAGCGACCGGTTTTCGCTCACCATTTCCACCTGTCCTTCGCCCGTGATGGCGGCGTTGCTGTTGGTGTTGCCGGGGGTGCCGGCCGGTGTGTTGTTCTCTTCCGTGCAGGCGAAGGAGATGACGATGGCCAGCAGGAAAAGGAAGAATAGTTTCTTCATAAGCAGTGTGAGGATAAAAGAAAGAGGGCATGCCACTGTGGGTATGCCCTCTTGTATGTTTCTTTTTGTCAGTGGCCCGGAGCGATGCGATTACTTGCGGGCTTTGGCGTAGCGGTTCATGAACTTGTCCACGCGGCCGGCGGTGTCCACCAACTTGCTCTTACCGGTGTAGAAGGGGTGGGAGGTAGAGCTGATTTCAATCTTTACCACGGGATATTCCTCGCCCTCGAACTCGATGGTCTCGTTGGTCTTGCAGGTGCTGCGGGTGAGGAACATGTCGCCGTTGCTCATGTCCTTGAACACTACGGGACGGTAATTTTCGGGATGAATGTCTTTCTTCATTGCTGTTATTTGTTTTGTGCCCCCGAGTTCCCGCCGGTGGCGGGAGGTGATAAGGAGCGAGTTAATGATTTATCGGCTGCAAAGGTAGGGCTTTTTATCCTTGCTTGCAAGTTTTTGCCCGTAAATTCATAAAAAAGGCCGTCAAGCGGATTCGCTTGACGGCCTTTTGTGGTTATTGGCGATAAGGTTACTTAATCTTCACCAAGGTGGCATCGTCAATCAGAATGTTCTGTGCGGTGTGATATGACGAGTTCTTGGGAGACATGATGACGGGGCAGATGGTGGTCTCGGCATCCAGCGTGAACTCGTGTTCTACCAGTGTCCACTGCGTGGCACTGAGCGGGGCATAGTCACCATACATGTAGTTTTTGCTGTCGGCGCTTCCGTCTGCCAGGATGGCGACATAGCCGGGGCGGGTCTGGCACTTGGCGTCGGCGGAGGTGTTGGTGCCCTTGGCGTAGAAGCTGAACTTGTATGTGCCGGCCTGCAGAGTGGTCTCCTGGTATGCCATGCGCTTGTTGGCAGATGCTGCATAGCCCATGCTGGCAGCGTATGTGCCGCTATGAGCCTCTGTGCTCTGTGTTATGGTTACGTTGCCGGCTGTGGATTTGCTCTTCCAATAGATGGGAGCGCCGTTTTCCCATTGCTCGAAGTCGCCGTTGGCAAAGATGTTGTCGCCCTCGGGGACATCACCGCCGGGCTGCTCGGGTTCGTCGCCGCCTTCACCTTCGCTGATAATCTCTACGGTAGCGTTTTTCACCTCGGGCACCACCTGACCGGTGTTGGCGTTGACGTACTTGAGGAGCTTTCCGGTAATCTTCACCTCGGAGCCAACCTTGAACTCGGCCACGCCCTCGGGCAGGTTGGCCCAGTAGGCCTGGATAACCTTGCCGCCGTCCTTGGTGTCGGCCATCCAGAAGGACTGCTGGTTGCGGCTGACGGTAGCGAAGACATCGGTGATGAAGCCGCTGATGGTGTATGTTTCCTCAGATGTGGCGCCGTCGGCCAATGCGTTGCACAGCTCGGCGGCCTTGGCACAAGTCACCTCGGTTCCGGGAACCACAGGCTCGTCTCCGCCACCTTCGCCCAATATCTCCACGTTGGCGTTCTTCACCTCGGGCACCATCGCGCCGGTGTTGGCGTTGACGTATTTGAGGAGCTTGCCGGTAATCTTCACTTGCGAGCCTACCGTGAAGGCCTCCACGCCCTCGGGCAGGTTGGCCCAGTAGGCCTGTATCATTTTTTCGCCGCCCTTGGTGTCTGAAATCCAGAAGGACTGCTGGTTCTTGCTGATGTTGGAATACACGTCTACGATGTAGCCGGTAATCACATAGGATTCAGAGGACGTCTCACCATCTTCAAGCTCACCGAACAGGGCGAGGGCCTCGGCACAGGTAATCTCATTCAGGACGGGAACTTCGGGTTCACCTCCCCCCTCGGGCAGCTTGTAGGGCTCGGGTACGTCTTCACAACTGTTGAGCGCAAACACGGATGCGATGGCTGCGATGCACAGGAAAAGAGTCTTTTTCATAGTTATCTTGTTTTTTGTTTGTTTTTTGTTGGTTGATGAGGTTAATTTGCTGTCTTGATGTCGTCTTCACTGCGCAACACCAGTTCCCACTTGCCGTTGTACACCTTCCAGATGCCTGTGAGGTTCATCTTTTCGGTGGGGATGGGCGTGTTGGCAAAGTCGGCATAGGTGCTGGTGTAGACCATGGTGTTGGAGCCCTTTATCTCGTTGAAGTAGAGCTGTACGCTGGTGTAGTCGCCGGCATCGGCCTTGGATGCCCAGGTCTTGGTGCCGTCAGCTCCCTTGATGGTGACATCCTTGATGGTCATCAGCTTGCCGCAGTTGGCGAGCCGGTCGAGCCGGTCCATCTCGGTGGCGCTGTACTCGGGGATGACGTAGGCATTGGGCAGGGGATCGGCCTCATTCTCTGCTTTGGTCTGCACGGGTGTCTTGGTGGGCAGCAGGCGGAAGTGCTGTTCCCACTTCTTCTCGTCCATACGGCTGGGGAAGGTGGAGCCGCCCTTGTTGGTGTAGGGCACACCGATTTGGGGCTGGCCGCCGTAGCCGCCTATGTACAGGCCTTTGGTGTCGATAATCAGGTCCTGGCCCACGGGCAGGTAGCCGTAGAGGCTGCCCTTGTTGATGCAGATGATGAGGGCGTCGCCGTTCTCGTCCTGCACGGCGATGCTGTTGTACAGGTTGCCTTGGATGTCGTTGCCGGTGACGAATACCTTGAGCTGTGCGTCTTGCGTCATGCGTGTGGTGTCGGTGTCGGCATATTTGGGATACATCTGTTTAAGTTGGGCGATGGTCACGGCATTGGTGACCTCGATGCTGTTGTTGCCATAGGGGGGGATGCCGTTGTTGGGGTCTTCCCAGTCACCATCCATGCAGGCCGTGAAGGTGAGCGCGGCCAGCAGGGCAGAGAATATCGTTTTCAGTTTCATAGTTGTCTATATATAATATGGTATAGGATTAGAATCGGTAATCCACGTTGAGCATGAAGTTGAACCCTTGTGCGTAGTACTTCTTGGGGTTGTTCGAGAAAGAGTAGCTGCGGAGCGAACCGTTGCTGTAGTCGCTTCGGCTCTGCTCATATCCGCCCGTGGTGATGCTGCGGTTGTTGGTGATGTTGGTGAGCATCAGGTTCACGTTCAGGGGATGGCCTGCGATGCGGAAGGTGTGGCCGATGCTGGCGTCGAGCATGAATCCGCCGTTGCCCTTGAACTGGTCGCGCACGTTATAGGTGCCGTCGTTGTTCACTGCGTCGGTGGGCAGCAGGCCTACATAGCGCATGTTGGGTGCGTAGCTCAGATAGATGCGGTCGTAGTAGTTGCCGTTGACGGTGAAGTACCATCCGCGGATGCGGTAGTTGAATCCCAGACTGGCGGCTGCCAACGGTGTTCCGCTTTCACGCATGCCTTCGGTGAGGCAAATGTCTTTGGTGGCCACTCCGTTGGTGGAGAGTGTGTAGACGGCGTTGGCGTTGTTGATGTATTTGGCCTCGGCCCAGGTGCCCATCAAGTTGATGTCGAAGTTGCTTGTCACCTTGAACTTCGCACCCAGTTCCACACCGTAATAGTCTTTGGCGATGCCGGTGAGGCTGTTGTAGGTAAAGCTGTTCACGTCATCGTTGTAGAACTGCTGCCATTCGGTGACATCGTGGGTGTGGGTGAAGTAGCCGTTCAGGTTCAGTTGCAGCCATTTGATGTTGAGGGCGTATCCCAATTCGGCGGAGAATATTTTCTCGTTCTTCAGGTTGTCCACGTAGTTGTTGTTCATCTCGGGGCTTACGAAGGCCACGTAGGTTTGTGGTGCGCGTGCCTCGTAACCCAGGCCCAGTGCGATGGCGTTGCCGCGGCCGAGGTTCAGGTTGGTGCCCATCTTGAATCCGCCGTCAAGGAAGCGTGCCACACCGCTCTTGCCATAGCTGTAGTCGGCGCAGAGGCCGTTTTGCATATATCCCTTGCGCCACATCTGTGTGCCTCCGATTTTGCCGGTGATGTAGTTGTGGCTGATGCCCTTGTCTTTGGTGAAGGCTGCCCACAGGTTGGTGTATTGGTTGAACAGGTCATAGTCATAACGCATGCGGTCGCCCTCCTTGATTTTGCGGTTGGGGTTGCGCAGGTCGTATTGTATGCGGGGGTCTCCCGAGGGATAGTCACCCACCAGATAGGTGTTGATGTCGGTGTAGTTCTGTGCTCCCAGCATGTCGTCCATGGTCAGGTAGTGCATGCCCTTGTTGCTGCCCAACTGCAGGCCGATGGCGAGCTTGCTGTCATTCGAGGTGTTCCATTCAAAGGTGCTTCCGAGGTTGGTGGCCAGGTGGTCGTTGTGTTTTTTCTCCACCCAGTACACACCGTCCTGCCCCGTGGCGTTAAGTTGCTGGTTGGTGTAGTAGAGCTTGTCCCAGTTGATTTGGCGGTTGCGTTTCGAGGCTCTCCAATAATCCACGCTACTCCAAAAGGCGTCCAGGTCGTTGGCTCCATTGCCTGCGCCCCACACATCATAATTATAGGAGGGGAAGTTCTTCCAATAGTCGGGAGCGGGGTTCTGCCCGCGATAGTTGAGACGTGTGGAACTGTACATGGCGTACTTGGCGAAGGCCGTGGTGGTGAGTTTCATCTTGTCGTTGATGTTGAAGTCCCAGGTGAGCAGGGCGCTGGGCTCGTAGTTCTCCACCACGCGGCTGTTGCGCTTCTTTCCGCCCTGATATCCCCAATAGGGGTTGTAGAGACGGTTGTTGGCCAGCCAGTAGGCCTCGTCGGTGGATGCGCCCTGCTGGGCACGTTCCGTGGGATTGCCCCATGTGGCGAGGTTCAGGCTGTGGCGCTCTCCCCATTTCTTCTGGGCGCTCAGGAAGTAAGACAGGGAGTTGTAGAAGTTGCCTTCCACGTTGCTGGTGGCCATGTTGGCCCAGCGGTAGCCGACGGTGCCGTAGAAGGCCCAGCCTTTTCGGGTCAGTCCTGTGCCGTAGCCATACATGACGCGTGCGGTGTAGTTGCGGTTCAGGCCTGAGAGTGTCACCTTATGGCCCGTGCCGAAGCTCGAGGCGCGCAGGTTGTAGTTATTGCTGCCGCCGATGCCGGCCATCGAGAAGTTGTTGCTCTCGAAGGGCGAACTGGCGTCGATGTTGCGCATGGCGTCGTTCATGCCGCCGATGGTGGAGTAGTTGAATCGTCCGTTCTCGGCATTGTTCACTTTCACGCCGTTCATGTAAATGTCGTTGTAGCGGCTGTCATAGGCACGGTACTTGAATCGTGCCGGACTCCAGAGGTAGCCCACGTTGCTTGTGTAGACGTTGGTGTTTGAGCCCACCATGATTACGTCCTGGGTCATGTCGTCGTCCTCGCCCAGTTGGCTTTCGGTGAACACATAGGCGGCGTTGTCCTGCTTCAGGGCCGTCGCCGTCTCCTTCTCGTCCGTGGTGGTCTGGGCTTTGGCCCAAGCCGCACAGAAAAGCATGGCGGAGGCCAATAGCATTTGCTGTTTCTTCATAACTGTGTGGAGTTAGTTTTTGAAAAATGTTTGTTTCTATAATACAAAGGAAAAGAAAAAACGCTTTTCTTCATAACGTATTTGGATAAAATTATGGCAAACATTGTTTTAAAGAGTGAAAAACATTGTCCGATGCTTGTTTTATCGCAAAAAGGATATAACTTTGTGTATGAGTATTGACATTTATTCGGTAATTATGACAAAACGACATTTCCTCTCCCTTCTCTTCCTGTTCGCCTGGATGGGCGGTTTATGGGCACAGAAGCAGTATGGCCTTTATTGTGTGGGTTTTTACAACCTGGAGAATCTCTTTGACACCACCCACGATGAAGGCAAGAACGACTACGAGTTTCTTCCTTCCGGATCTTATGCCTGGGACGAGAACAAATATTCCAACAAGCTGAAAAACATGTCGCGCGTGCTTGCGGATATGGGCACCGACAAGCTTCCCGGAGTGGGCGCGGCCGTGATAGGTGTCTCCGAAGTGGAGAACAGCCATGTGATGGATGACCTTGTCGCTCAGCCCGCCATGCGCGAGCGCGGCATGAAGTACATCCACATCGAGGGTCCCGACCGCCGCGGCGTGGATTGTGCGCTTGTCTACAATCCCAAACTTTTCACCCCCACCAAGAGTTTCCTGCAGCCCTATGTCTACGACAAGCCCGAGGACTCCAAGCGTGCCACCCGCGGATTCCTCACCGTGCAGGGCACAATGGCCGGTGACCCCCTCACCGTGATAGTGTGCCACTGGCCCAGCCGTGGTGCCACCGGCTATTATCGCGAGTTGGCCGGCCGGCAGGTTCGTGCGCTGACGGACAGCATCCTGGCTGCCGATTCCCGGCAGAACATCATCGTCATGGGCGATATGAACGATGACCCCGACAATCTGTCGATGACCAAGGAGCTGGGCGCACGCCGCAAGGTGAAGGATATGCAGCAGGGCGACTTCTACAATCCCTGGTGGGACATCCTGCGCAAGCGCGGACAGGGGACGCTCTCTTACCAGGGCGCGTGGAACCTTTTCGACCAAATCGTGTTCAGCCAAGGGTTGGTGAAGGGCATGAAGGATAAGAACTATGACAGCCTTACCCTTTACGCCTATCATATCTTCACCCGCGATTATCTGATAAACCAGGACGGAAGATACAAGGGGACGCCCAAACGAACCACATCGCGTGGAGCCTGGCTCAACGGGTTCAGCGATCACCTGCCCACCGTCTCCTATCTCATCAAGGAAATAAAGTAAAAAACTCTGTATCGCAGGACAACTGGCACAGAAGTTTTTCGTATATTTGCGCGAAGAAAACACACATTTTTAATACTAAACACATTCATTATGGTAAGTTACAAGGATTTGGGTCTGGTGAACACCCGCGAAATGTTCGCTAAGGCAGTGGCCGGCGGTTATGCTATCCCCGCTTTCAATTTCAACACCATGGAGCAGATGCAGGCTATCGTGCAGGCTGCCGTTGAGACCAAAAGCCCCGTTATCATGCAGGTGTCCAAGGGTGCACGTGCCTATGCCAACGGCACCATCCTGCGCTATATGGCACAGGGTGCAGTGGAGTATGCCAAGGAGTTGGGTTGCGCTAATCCTCAGATTGTGCTTCACCTGGACCACGGTGACAGCTTCGAGATTTGCAAGGAGTGCATCGACAACGGTTTCTCTTCCGTGATGATCGATGGCAGCAGCCTGCCCTACGAGGAGAATATCGCACTCACCAAGAAGGTGGTGGAGTATGCCCACGCACACGACGTGACCGTTGAGGCCGAGTTGGGTGTTTTGGCCGGCGTTGAGGACGAGGTGGCCAGCGAGGTTTCTCACTACACCAAGCCCGAAGAGGTAGAGGACTTCAGCAAGCGTACCGGCTGCGACAGCCTGGCAATCTCCATCGGCACCAGCCACGGAGCTTATAAGTTCACTCCCGACCAGTGCACCCGCGACCCCAAGACCGGCAAGCTTGTGCCTCCTCCCTTGGCGTTCGACATCCTGCACGAGATTGAACAGCGCATCCCCGGCTTCCCCATCGTGCTTCACGGCTCCAGCTCTGTGCCCCAGGATGAGGTGGACACCATCAACCAGTACGGCGGCAAGTTGCCCGATGCTGTAGGTATTCCCGAGGAGCAGTTGCGTGAGGCCAGCAAGAGCGCCGTTTGCAAGATTAACATCGACAGCGACTCCCGTCTGGCTATGACTGCTGCTATCCGCAAGCACTTTGCCGAGAACCCCGGTCACTTCGATCCCCGTCAGTACCTGAAGCCCGCTCGCGAGAACATGAAGAAGATGTACATCCACAAGATTGTGAATGTGCTGGGTAGCGACAACAAGCTTTAAGAAACACATACCGCAAGGTTTAATATGAAGAGACTGTGCCATTATGGCACAGTCTCTCTTTTTTGTTTTTCCCCGAACAACAAGACGTTTTGCTGTGTATTGAAAAGGTTATCTGTGTTTTTTTTGTTCCTGGCCGGGTTGACGGATTAGACCTTACTTTAATTATATTTTGTATGAGCATTGGCACTCATGTTCGCAAAGGTAAGTTAATCCGACTTGTCGAACAATTAAGGAAATTCGTGATTACGGTGGCATAATGTAAGATATTTATGTCTGAAAGAGATAATTTGTATATGTTTTCCTTGCCCATTGTTAATTAAATGATTATTTTTGCAAAATAATTTGAAGATACCATAACAGGGGGGTAATGTTAAAATTACCTAAACACATGCATAAGCAAATATTCATCAATAATAAATAAGTTTATGAAGCATTCCTTTATTAAACAATTTCTTTATGGCGGAGTTCTTCTGGCTCCGGCTTTCTTGCTGACAGGTTGCATAGATAATTCTTACGGCGACTTGGACGACATCGACCTTACCATGGGACTGGGCAGTGATGGCTTGGGCGTGAAGCTTGGCAACACCGAGAAAATCATGCTTGATGATATCCTCAGCGTGGACGAATCCGTGAAGCTCGACGGAAACAACCTTTACTACCTGGTGGAGAACGGCAACACCGATTTTGAAGTGAACATCGACCCGCTCACCGTGGATCTTGACATCCCCGCCTTGGAGATGAGAATGAACGTGCTCAGCTACGATGATGTGAAGAGCCAGTTTGAAGCGTTTTTCCCGGGCATCCCCGTGCCCGAGGGACAACCTATCCCCATCAAGAAAGGCAGCGATTTCATTCCCAAGGGTCTGGCTGACTCAAAGGAGACGGAGTCCACCTTCACCGTGGAGAAGACTTCCCATGATATCAAGCAAATCAACTGGATAAGTTTTGACCCCACCGAGGTGACACTCAGGCTTCACGAGTATAAGAGCGACAACGTGAAGTTCGGCATCGAGGGGCTGAGAAACGTGGTGATCACCCTTCCCGAAATTCTTCATGTCACGAACTATTCGAGTGATCGTTGGACATACGATGCCGAGACTCACACGCTGACTCAGAAGAACGTTGACCTCAAACTGCAGAACGGTGACCTGACTATCTGTAAGGTGATGGTGGACAAGGCCGATGTGAACAGGACCTTCGGCGAGGACAATTCTTTTACCGTCAACAGTGACATCACCATGAAGGGTTACGTGGATTTCTTCGTCACGCAGGACTTTGACATGATGCCCGATGATTATGTGACCGTGGAGTTGGAGTTCGTTCACGATGATAAGCTTTATATCCGGGAGGTGAACGGCCGCTTCAATCCCGTCGTGAACCCGAAGATCACCACCATCGATGTCTTCGACGGTCTGCCCGACTTCCTGCAGGACAAGAACGTGACCATAAGCGTGTCCAACCCCACCCTCAAATTCACATCGGATTTGCGGAATATTCCCGTTGGTTTCAACTTCGGGGCCAAACTTACTTCTGTGAAGCAGGGTGAGGATGCTTTCCGCAATCCCGTGACGCTGCCCCAGGTGTCCATTGACGACCATCAGTTCAGCACCGTTTACTATCACCAGGGGTCGGCTCCTTATGACCCCGAAGTGACGGAGATTCCCGCCTATGCCGTGAAGAAGCAGGTGGGTAATTTGAGTTCACTCATCGAAAAGCTGCCCGACTATATCGAAGTGGATCTTGGCGGCGATCAGATACAGGTGCAGCAGGATAAGGACTTTACCATTCAGATGGGTGTTCCTTACACCGCCTCTGCCGCCTATGACATCTATGTACCTTTCGAGTTCGACAACAAGTTGACCATTGTGTATAAGGATTCCACCAACAGCATCGGTGAGGACCTGGAGGACTATGCCGCCCACGGACTGCGTGTCAGTGCCAAGGTGCAGAACACCATTCCCCTTGGTCTCAAACTGAAAATCGAGGCGCACGATGCCGACAACCGTCCCATCCCCGGTGTTGACTTTTCTGAGGTGAGCATCAAGCCCGGCACAGGCAGCGTCGACCGTCCTGTGGAAGCCGCCCTGACCGTCGACGGCACTCTGAGCGACCCCTATCTGCTGGGCAGAATTGACCATCTGGTGTTTGACATCACGGCCGATGCCTCTCAGAACGGCGAAGAGGTGCGCCGGCTCCTTTCCACGCAGTATGTTCGCCTGGCAGACATCCGCGTGCGTCTTAAGGGCCAGGTTATCGCAAACTTCAACTAATCAAAAATCATTCTTCCTCCATATATAATAAGATATGAAACAAAAGATAACAGCTCTTCTGCTCGCAGCTGCCGCCATCGTGCCCGCTGCCGCACAGGAATTACGCACCTCATATTTCATGCAAACGTCGGACTACCGGCACGAGATGAACCCCGCCCTGCTTGACCACGGCTACGTGTCCATGCCCTTCATCCTGGGCAACCTTAACGTTGGTACCACGGGCAACTTCGGTCTGAGCAATTTCGTCTACAAGATGGAGCCGGGCTGGCAAGGCTATGGCGTGGACGGACGCACCTACACCACATTCATGCACCCCAATGTGGACGCTGACAAGTTCCTCGGTGACTTGAAGAAGAACAACAGGGTTAGCCTCAACCTTAAGTACACCCTGATGAGCGTAGGCTTCCGGGGCATGGGCGGTGTGAACGTGATTGACCTCTCGCTTCGTTCCAACAGCAATGTCAACCTGCCCAAGTCGCTCTTTGCCTTTGCCAAGGAGCAGAAGGGCAACACCGAGTATGACATCTCCAACCTGGGCGTGCGTACCGAGAATATGATGGAGCTGGCTTTGGGCCACTCTCATAAGATTAACGACAAGTGGACCGTCGGTGCCAAGGCAAAACTGCTCTTCGGCCTTGCCTATGCCGATTTCTCTGCCGATAATCTTTCCGTTAATTTGTCAGACGATATCTGGAGGCTGCGTGGCGATGTGCGCATGACGGCAGCCCTGATGGGCGCAAAGTTCAAGATGAGCGACAAGGTGGACCCCGATAATTCCGACCGTGCCGAGATTGACGGCATCGATGATTTCAATTTCGGCCTTGGCGGTATGGGTCTTGCCTTTGACCTGGGTGCCACCTACAAGGTGATGGACAACCTCACGCTGAGCGCGGCTGTCACCGACCTGGGCTTCGTGTCTTGGAAGAACGCACAGCAGGCTTCCTCGCGTGCCGAGTGGACGTTTGACGGATTTGATAATGATATTTATGTGGGTGATAACGAAAATGGCGAAGGCGACGGCAATACGATTGAGGATCAGTTCGATGCTCTCGGCGATGACCTGGAGGATATGTTCAAGGTGTATGACGATGGCATGAAGACGGACACCCGTGCGCTTGCCGCCACCGTCAACGTGGGTGCCGAGTATGCTCTGCCCATGTACGATAAGTTGCGCTTCGGCTTCCTTTATACCAGCCGTATCGCCGGCAAGTATTCCTGGCATCAAGGTATGCTTTCGGCCAATGTGCGTCCGGTCAAGTGGTTCGAGGCCTCGCTCTCGGGAGCCGTGTCCAGCAGCGGAGCTACGGCCGGATTGGTGCTCGATTTCCATGCCCGCCACTTCAACTTCTTTGTGGGTGCCGACCGCTTCATGAGCAAGTTGACCGAGGATTTTATCCCCGTCAACCGCGTCAACTCCAGCGTTTCTCTCGGCTTTTCTTTCCCTCTTAAGTAAGGGGAGTCTGGAACTTATACGGGGAGGTGTGTCACGTATGGTGATGCACCTCTCCGTTCTTGTATGCTTTTGGCGAGGTGGTTATGCCGTGAGCTTTTGGCGAAGAATCAGACGTGTTGAGTTAATTTAGGTTAATTCCCGAAGAAGATGCTTAGTTTAACTTAAAATTCTTGGCAAAAAGATGTGTCAATTAAAATAAATGGTATACCTTTGTTTCGTCTTAGAGAGGTTAATGTTTATCCGATAAATAAGGGTGGCATGAAAGAATCGATGAGACAGAGATAAAAGAAAAACGGCTGGAAACAGCCCCCGCGTTTGAGTTTTTAGGGAAAGAAGCCGGTGAAGGTGTATCTTCACCCTCGCCGGTGGATAAATTTGATAAAACGTTTTATTAGGTGGTGCCTGGCGCGTGAGCGTCGGGCACCATATTTTTTAGTTCTTTTGCTTTATGTTTTGGCTCCTTTGCCTCACGGCCTCGAACATCAGTATGGCGGCACTGACGCTCACGTTCAGCGAATCCATGGCTCCGAGCATGGGGATGCGGATGTGGGCATCGGCGGCTTCGCGCCAGGCATAGGTGAGTCCTGTGGCCTCCGTGCCCATCACAATGGCGGTGGGTTGGGTCATGTCGGTGTCATAGTACAGGTTCGAGTCCTGTAGTTGTGCCGTGAGGATGCGCACCCGGTTGCGTTTCAGGAAGTCGATGCAGGCCTCGCCGGTGCAGGCCACGGTGGGTACGGTGAAGGCGCTGCCCAGGCTTGCACGCAACAGGTTGGGGTTGTAGAGGTCACACTGCTCGTCGCAAATCAGCACGGCGGTCACGTCGGCTGCATCGGCCGACCGCAGGATGGCGCCCACGTTGCCGGGTTTCTCCACGCCCTCCAGCACCACGAACAGGGGTGCCCCCTGCCAGGTGAGATCCGAGGGCTCCAGTGTTTTCTGATAGAGGATGGCGATGGCTCCCTCGGTGCCTTCGCGATAGGCCATGCGGGCGTACACTTGTGGCGACACCTCCACCACTTCATAGGGCATGCCGCTTTGAGGACCCCGGTAGTCGCTGCCCGCTATCTCGGGACACACGAACAGCGTGTGGAGGCGGAAGCCGTGGCGTGCGGCCCGCTCCAGCTCGCGTTGTCCTTCGAGCACGAACAGCCCGCTGCGCCGCCTCTCCTGTGATTTCTGTTGAAGCAACAGCACCTGCTTGATGCGGGTGTTTTGCGTGCTGGTGATTGTTTCTTGCATCATGGTTCTATTGTTCCAGTTTCTTCAGGCCGCCGTTCATCTGATGGAAATAGGCCTTTGTGGTGGTTTTCTTGTCGAAGAGAATGTTGCCCAGCACCTCGGTGTAGCCGAACTGGCCCATGGGCACGTCCGTTTCGGCGTAGGTCTGCCCCAGGTCGCTGATGGTGATGTGTTGGCGTGCGGGAACGTTGTACCAGATGCCCTGCTGCATTTTCTGTTTCTTCTTGTCGCTGTCCTCGTCCTTGGTGTGGTCGGGCAGCGCGTCCATGTTTTTCAGACTCAGGTAGACGGGAACGCCCATCACGTCATCTGCCTCCACGGGTCCCTCAATGGTGGAGAAGCGGAACAGCACCTGCCGTTGGTCGGTCTGTGTGGGCAGCACGTCGAAGGTGAAGTAATGGGTACCGGTCTCCGTGTATCCGGTGAACAGCTGTTCCAGTGCCGTGACCTGCTCGTCCAGCTGGTCGAGCATCAGCTGCAGCTGTTGTCCGTCCTTGGGCGTGTTGTCGGCCTGGCCGGACACTAGGTCCTTGCGGCTTTCCCTCAGGTCATAGATTTCCTGTGCGCACAGCTCGGCCTGTTTGGCGGTGCTGCCTGCGGCCAGAATCTCCTGGCTCATGTAGCGCGAGGCACCGGTCTTCTTCTCGGCGGGCACGTCCTTGGGAGCGTCGGAGGGCAGGGTCTCCTGTTGCTCGGCGTTGACGCTCAGCAGCACGCCGTCGCGGCTGAGGCTCACCAGCGGGGCCACGGTGCGCCCCTTCAGCTTCACGCTGTAGGCCTTGGTCTTGTCGGCCACGCCGTAGGGTTCCACGCTGATGCCTTTCAGGGTCCAGCGGGTCTTCTCCTCGGTGGGCACATCGTTGAGCCGCAGGTAGCGGAAAGCGTACTTGTTCAGACGGCCGGGGCGGGTCACACTCTTTTCGGCCTTCACGGTGATGCGCAGGGCGGTCTGCGGCAGGAAATAGGTCACCCCCTCCACGGTGACTCCCGGTTGGTAGGTGCTTATCTGGGTTTGCGCCCGGCCTTCGGCGGCCAGCAGCAGAACCAAAGCGGCAATGGTCTTTTTCATTTTCTTGTTTTTGGGTTGAATCCTTGTGAGTTGCAGACACAAAGGTAAGAAAAACTAATTACTCATGCCTCATAACTGATAAGTTTTCCTTACCTTTGCATCGTTTATTATACCGTATAATATAGGTACATGGATATAGTAACCGTCAAAGACAAACGTTTTCGCCTGAGCATTCCCGCTCAGGAACTTCAACAGGCCATCCGTCGGGTGGCCGAAAATATTACCGAGGATTATGCCGGGCAGCAGCCCCTTTTTTTGGCCGTGTTGAACGGCTCGTTCATGTTTGCCGCCGACCTTCTGCGCCGGGTGGAACTTCCTTGCGAGATAGCCTTCGTGAAGCTCTCCAGCTATGCCGGCACCGACACCACGGGAGCCGTGCGCGAGCTTATCGGCCTGAACACAGACATCGAGGGGCGCCCCGTGATTGTGGTGGAGGATATTGTGGACACGGGCCTCACCATGCAGCACCTGTTGGGCCTGCTGCAAGCCCGGAACCCCAAAAGCGTCGACGTATGCACCCTGCTCTTCAAGCCCGAGAAACTGAAGGTGGACCTGGACATACGCTATGCCGCCCTGCGCATTCCCAACGACTTCATCGTGGGCTATGGGCTGGACTATGACGGCTTCGGGCGCAACCTGCCCCAGATCTACACCATCATCGACGAGACCGCAGACAACCAATAACCTAAAAACCGATTATAAACACAAGACAATGAAAAACATCATCATCTTCGGTGCTCCCGGCAGCGGAAAAGGCACCTATAGCGACATGATTGTTGAGAAATTCGGCATGGGCCACATCAGCACAGGCGACGTGCTGCGTGCCGAGATCAAGAACGGCACCGAGCTGGGCAAGATTGCCAAGGGCTACATCGACGAGGGTCAACTGATTCCCGACAGCCTGATGGTGGACATCCTGGCTTCCACCTACGACCGCCAGCCCAAGGGCTGCGGCGTCATCTTCGACGGTTTCCCCCGCACCATCGCCCAGGCCGAGGCTCTCAAGACCATGCTTGCCGAGCGTGGCGATGACATGGGCTTGATGATTGAACTCGTCGTGGAGGAGGACGTGTTGATGGCACGTCTGCTGAACCGCGCCATCGAGCAGGGCCGCGCCGACGACAACAAGGAGACCATCCAGAAGCGTTTCGACGTCTATCGCACCCAGACCGCTCCCCTTTCGGAGTGGTTTGCCAAGGAGGGCATCCGCCACACCTTCGCATGGAGCGAACTGAAGACCAAGGAGGGTATGATCGAGGCCATCTTCCAAACCGTGGAGCAGGCCAACAAGTAACCTCTTTTTTTATTAGAAAACGGGGCGGTGCGGTTCATTTACGGCACCGCCTTTCTTTTTTGCATAAAACAAAGAAAGAATGGCTCCATAGTGTCGATATCCTGTTCTTGTCAATTGGAGCCTGTCGTCCTTGATTGTCAGGAGCCCCTCGGTTTCAAGAGCCGATATGATATTTCCGAAATCGAAATCAAAACAGTCTCCATATAAGCGTCTTGCAGTTTTCAGGGAGAACCCTCCGGAATAGCCTGAGATGGCAACATATTTTGCAAAAACTTCCTCGGGAGGCAATGCGTAGTGACAGGAAGACTCATTGGTCCGAAGCTCTGAAATGTGCTTCATGTCAACTTCACCCTTTCCTGTGTTATAGGATAATCCGGCATGGGACATGCTTTGTGCTGAAATGCCGAACCCTTTATATTGCCAACCATCAAACATCCTGTGCCGAAGATACGACGAAAGCCCTTTGTCCAAAGGATCCATACTGAAGGTGTTTTGGCCGAATACGCCATGATACCCCATTCCTGTCAGTTCGTCAAACAGGAAACAATACTCGTCATAACTAAGCCTGTTGTTAATCTTATAGGCTGTTTTTAATTGATTCGTCCGAAGTTCATACACCGTGACCTGTTCGGGTCGCAGAATATCTATCGTCCGAATATCTTGCCTTATTGATTCCATGGACTGCCCGGGCAAACCATACATCAAATCGAGATTTATTTTCTTAATGCCGGCATTACGGGCAAAGTCAATGGTTCTGTGCATCGTCTCAATCTTTTCCGTCTGTCGGTTCAATGGGGAAAGGACTGATTTGCTTGACGATTGCACGCCCAGCGAGATGCGATGAATGCCGGCATCGGCGATGATTCTTGCTTTTTGAGGCGTCAGAGTCTCAAATGTACTTTCTATACTCGGTTCAAAGTCCGGGGACAGGTTGGTCCTCCCGATTGTTTCTCGGTAAATGTTTATGAGATTCTCAAACGGTTGTGTGTCCGGTGAGGTAGGAGTCCCGCCTCCGATATCAAATCCATATAACAGCAGGTCGGGTTTTTGGTTCATGAATTCCGCTATATCATTGCGCAACGTCTTTAGATATGCTGATTGCAATTCCTGAGATGGCAATAGTGTTCTGGAATACTCACAGAAAGAACATAGGCGTTTGCAAAATGGAATATGGATATAGAAAGCAATAGGCATTGCGGTATTAAATGGCAAAGGCCCATTGGTGTTGAACCTGCTCCAGTCAGAGGGCGAAAGGGGATAGGAAGTGTTGTAAAGCGGATTGTCGGTTCTGTCCTTGAGAATCCTCATTATGTCAGATGATGATGTCGTCATTGTGAAAACCTTGTTTAAAGTGTTGTCCGTCATACAATAAGGATGATTCGCAATAAAGAGGATTATTATAGTTTCTCATGTAAACCTCAAGAATTTTTCCGTCGTGATTGTAAAGATAGTTACTGCATTTGCAATCATTCCCACGCCTTTTGGATTCCGTAAAATACATGTTGGGGATAGACGGGAAATCTATGTCGGAATAATCAACGAAATGGGACTCGCAATATTTGTTCACTTTCATCAATGCCACAAATCCAAGGCGCGTCAACCCAAGGGACAAAGCATATTTCATCATTTCCTCCACTTCGGGCGCCGAATCAATATACCCCCTTATCAGATTACAACTTGCGTTTACTTTTGAGAGGTCAATTCCTTTGAAGTCGAAGGCCGACTTGGGAATCGGTGTCCCATACAGACAGGAGAGCCTGTCCGGATTATAATGATGTAGCGACATGGAAATGGAGTCCCAGCGAGGGCTCCGCATCAGTTCCTGGGAAGAGAGCAATAGCCCGTTCGTATTCAGGTGCAGATGGATTGAGGGATACCCTTGTGCCTGTTTCAATATGTCGTTTACAATTTTACTTACAACCGACGGCTCTCCTCCGGTTATGTTGATTCTGTGGACTGTAATATCTTGTTTGATAAGTTCATCAACAACTCGCCATAATTTGTCATGGTCAAAATGATCCACCTTATCCCGGTGCCCGGCATTGGAGCAAAACAGGCATCCTGCGTTACAGGCATTGGTGACTTTTACAAAGATGTTGACTGCCTTAGGGATAGGTTGAGCCGGAATATGGCCTCGGGCACAGCCATACTCCTTGATTTCAATTTCCTTGTCAAAAAAACGAACATTCATCCATCAACAGCCCGAATCGCGCTTTTTGAGTTCCTCGATAAACCTGCGCTTCTCTCCAATGGTCTTGAAGTCGACTTTCTCACCAATAATACTAATCCAATCCTTATATATTGGAAGGGACAAATCGTTGATTGGCACATAATAATCTTCTATTCTGCAATATTTTTCATCATCCTTCACCAGTTTCAGCACTATCTTGTTTTCAAGATAGTTGGGGATTGCATAGTGTCCTTTGCCTCCGCCGCATGAGCGAATGAACTTACGTGGTTCTGTTTCCAAATAAACGGGTCCCGAGCCGACTCTCTTGGGGAAATATACTTCCGGATGGCATGGACCGTCTTGCTCATAATCGTGTCGGATAACAGCATCAAGTCCATACTTTCTCAGTCCACGCTCATGCTTGTTGAACATATATTCGTTTAGCAAATCAGAATCAAGGACACCCTCGGGCGCAATCTTGTGCCAGTTGTCCTGCAAGAATTGTGAGAAATAGCCCATGGGGCGATTATTACCGGCAAGCCGGGGACTCATCGGATAGTATTCGTCATTGGGACCGCAATGGGAGAAGCGCGTTAACCCTGATTTACTGATGTCATCAAGCACCTGTTCAGGGCCGGTGTATTGACGGAATTCGTTGAGTGTTGCCACCACATTACATATTTTCTCTTTGCAATGCATGATATAGGCTTCGTTGAACTCGTCTCTGAAATTGTCGAAGTTGAAAACTCTGTCCCGAAGCAATTTCACGTTCAATTTCCCGTCGGCAAACACTTCCGGTTCCCTGACTACGCACTGGAAAGTCCTGACAGCGATAAATGCTATGTCGTCACCCGTTTCTACAAATCGGTGGAAGTAATGGAGAAGTGCAGACAAGGCTTCTTCTGCGGACTTAAACGGGGTTTGCTTGTTGAGAGAGATGACTACATCGGCGAATGTGCGTGACACACCGTAAGCATGGGTTATGGTGTCGTGGTGTATCATTTCCTGCCGGTCAAGCAGCTCTGCAAATTCTTTGGGCAACCGGATGTTTTCTAATCCGATAGCATCTTTGAACAGCGGTGCGATTTCAGTAATTTGGAAGCCTGCTATTCCACATCCGATTTTCGTGACGTAGAATGTCAGGGTCTGCTCCTTTTTGGCGAACTTGATAAACCGGTCCACATAAGGTTTGATGGTATGCACTCCGCCTTGCATCGTCGGAATGGCATACGATTGCCCCTGGAGCCCTTCACCTTGTCCCATAACAGCACCGAAGCGGTTTACCGCAGTCCTTGCGGCACCGCTGAGATGGCTGCCGGCGAGATTGCTTCCGAATACAAATATGTCTCGCGGGCCTAATGCTGAAATGGTATCCGGGGTATATTGAAGATCAAGAGGTTCGTTCAGACACGCTCCCGAATCTGACCTTCGTCCAAACGTGAATATATCAAAGAATCCCATAATTGCAGGTTGGTTACATGGGTTAATAACATGTGAGATGCCCAAAGTTACTGCTTTTATTCGATACGTTGAAGAAAATTTTCCAAATGGTTGAAAAAAACTTCTTAATGTAGGCAGACATGCGGCTGTCTCAACCAATGCCATCGCATGTTCATGTTTTTCCCGAAACATGAACACGTTTTTCAAAAACATGAGGATGTTCTTCCCGAAACATCCTCATGTTTTTTTCCGCCCGTTGCGATGCCCCGGAAAATACCCTGCGGCGGATGGCCCCGGAAATCTTTTTTTTACCTATCTTTGCAAGCTAATCAACAGGTTACACCATCAAAGACTATCGGGAAATGGCAGAATCGAATTTCGTAGACTATGTGAAGATATGTTGCCGCTCGGGTAAGGGCGGCCGCGGAAGCATGCACATGCACCGCGCCAAATATATGCCCAACGGCGGGCCCGACGGCGGCGACGGCGGTCGCGGCGGCCACATCATCCTGCGTGGCAACCATAACTATTGGACACTGCTCCACCTGCGCTTCCAGCGCCACGTGTTCGCCGGCCATGGCGGAAACGGCGGCAAGAGCAAGAGCACGGGCGCACAGGGCGAGGACAAATACATCGATGTGCCCTGCGGCACCGTGGTGTATGATGCCGAGACCGGCGAGTACATCTGCGACGTGCGCGACGACGGGCAGCAGGTGGTGCTCTTGAAGGGCGGTCGCGGAGGCCTGGGCAACTGGAACTTCCGCACGGCCACCAACCAGGCGCCCCGCTTCGCCCAGCCCGGCGAACCCATGCAGGAGCGCACCGTAATCATGGAGCTGAAGCTGCTGGCCGACGTGGGCCTGGTGGGCTTTCCCAATGCGGGCAAGAGCACGCTGCTGAGCGCCGTCAGCTCCGCCCGCCCCAAGATTGCCGGCTATCCCTTCACCACCATGGAACCCTCGCTGGGCATCGTGGCCTATCGCGACAACCAGAGTTTCGTGATGGCCGACATTCCCGGCATCATCGAGGGGGCCAGCGAGGGCAAGGGCCTGGGGCTGCGCTTCCTGCGCCATATCGAGCGCAACTCCCTGTTGCTGTTCATGGTGCCCGGCGACACGGACGATATTAAAAAGGAATATGAAATCCTGCTGAACGAGCTGACGCAGTTCAACCCGCAGCTGCTCGACAAACAGCGTGTGCTGGCCGTGACGAAGTGCGACCTGCTGGACGACGAACTGCAGGAGATGCTGAAGGCCGACCTGCCCACCGACCTGCCCGTGGTGTTCATCTCGGCGGTGGCGGGCACGGGACTGGACGAGCTGAAGGACCTGCTTTGGCAGGCGATGAACAGCGAGAGCAACAAACTGAAGGCCATCACCCATGAGGAGAGCATCGTGCACGGCAACAAGGACCTGAGCTATCTGCAGCGGGAGCTGGAGGACGAGGGCGAGGACGAGGAAATCGTGTGGGTGGATGCCGAGGACATCGACGAGGATGGCCTCGAGGATTTGGAAGAAGTGGAGTATGAAGACCTATAAAACCCCTTCGTGGGTATGCGCTTTCACCACCGGACAAGAGCCTTTCCCCTTCGATGAATCCGAACTGGCCATGCCCCGACAGGTGCACAGCGCCCATGTGGAGTGGGCGAGCGGGCCGGGACGCGCTCCCGAGACCGATGCCGTGGTGACGGATGTGCCGGGGCTGCCGCTGGTAATCAAGACGGCCGACTGCATTCCCGTGCTCCTTTGGGACGCGGAGCAACGCCGGGTGGCCGCCGTTCATGCCGGGTGGCGGGGTACGGTGGCCGACATCACGGGTGCGACCCTCGACCTGATGCAGTCGCGTGGCGGGCACATCGGTGCCGTCATCGGTCCGGGCATATCGCAGCCCGTCTTCGAGGTGGGCGACGAGGTGTTCGACGCTTTCTCCTCGGCGGGCTTCCCCATGGACCGCATCGCCCTCCGGCAAGGGAAGTGGCACCTCGACCTGTTCGAGGCCAACCGTTGGCTGCTGGAACGCCGCGGAGTGACGAACATACAGGTGGATGGCACCTGCACCTTCCGTTCGCCCGATTTCTACAGTGCCCGCCGCGACACCATCAACACGGGCCGGAACCTCAACTGCATCCTGATAAAGGAGGGGTAGGGGGGACGGAACAGCTTCCCCGCATTTTCCCAAGGTTATTCATAAATCAAGGCAAGCCCCTCAAGAGTTACAAAAACTTTTGAGGGGCTGCCTTGATTTTATAGGTAATTTAGCGCATCGGATTATTCGATATTATATTCGTTGGCAACGAACACATTGTTCAAAATGGTGCTGCTCTCGATGACGGCGTGGTCGCCCTTGATGGCAAGGCAGGCCAGCAGGGGAGGGCAAAAAAGGCCGACACCCAGGCCGACACCCAGGCCAACGGCCTTTCCTGTTCTCTTCTTGCCTTCAACGTTCAAGGCTCCGCCGGAAAGAAGGATTGTTTGTCCATCAACGGATGTGGTGGTCAGCGGCTTGACGGTTAACGAGCCGGGACGGCCCACGCCGCGGCGTTTCGTCCTTTCCACTTGAAGCTGCACCGGAGTGCCCGCCTTAATCAATACCTTGCCATCGGCTTTCACGTCGTAGCCCACCAGGCCAGCGGCTTCGGCTGCTTCATTCTTGCTGCTGAGAGACTCTGTGAGTTTGACTTGCAAGGATGTTCCACGGGTCAGCGGTGTGCCTGCCCAAGCTCCGCAGGACATGCTGCCGAGGAACAAAACAACAGTTAATAGTTTTTTGAACATAATGATTATGTTTGTGTACCTGCGGCCCCTCCGGATACGATTCCTACTGAAAGCATGAAGCGTGGGACCGACTATGCCATTTATAACTTGGAGGTCGTAGGAAAAACCCGTTAACATAAATGGAGTAGCAGCCCACGCTATATGCGTGAGAACCACTGCACCATCTTGTGTTAACTTGCGAAATTTCCTACGTTTCCAAGTTACAAGAAAGCACAACGCTTCTTACATTTTCTGTGACAAAGGTACGTATAAATAGTGAGAATAGTGCGTAATAAAGACAAAAAAACTCCCTGGCTGGAACTTTTCCAATCGGGGAGTTTGGCTATTCTCGGGCTGTGTCGGATGCCCGGACGTTTACTTGATTTCAATCAGCCTGTTGGCTTTCTCAACCTCCTTCACGGTCAACTTGGGCAGGCTGATGTAGAGAACGCCGTTCTCTACCTTGGCGCCGATGGACTCCTTGTTGACATCCTTGGGCAGGGTGTAGGTTTGCTGGTAGTTGGAGTAGGAGAACTCGCGGCGCAGGTAGCGCTCCTTCTTGTCCTCCTCTTTGTGCTCCAGTTTGTTCTCGATGGATACCGCCAGATTTCCTTCGTTGTCAAGACTGATCCGGCAAAACTCCTTTCTGATGCCCGGGGCTGCAATCTCCATGGTGTACTCTTTTGCATTTTCCTTCACGTTTACTGCCGGTGCCGTTGCGTTCATGCGGAGCATGAGATCGCTGTTGTTGAAGAACTCGTCAAACATTGTTGGGAACCAACTTCTACTCATTACTGGTAACATAATTAAACCTCCTAAGTTTTTTATGGGGATGTCGCTTTTCGGATTATCCTTCTGTGGGTCGGAATCTCCTCGAGGTTCGTCCTCGTTGTTGTTAATACTCTTTCCTCCACCCTTTCGGGTTTCGTTGTCTGCCCTATAGGAAGCAAGTACCGTGCCAAAGTCCTTTGGGGATGCTGACCGGTTTGTTCTGACATGAAAAAATGGCGCAAGGCTTAAATTATTTAAGCCTTCTGCCATTGTGGCATGGAGGTGCAAGAAAAAAAGCCGATTAGCGGGATAAACGGGCTAATCGGCTTTTCAATAAGGTTCGGGCCTTTGTGGTTCCAACGTGTCAGAGACACGTCCCTACTTCGTGGATGGTTTCCGGTCTTGGGGAAATCTTTTCAGTTCTTTGTGAACATCAGGCCCAGGTAGAGGCCTTTGTAGTTGCTGATCAGCTTGCTCAGAGCACCCATGCTGCTGCTCAAACCGCTCACGGCACCGGCAGTGCTGTTGAGCAGGCTCAGCATCTTGTCCGCGTTCATGGCCAACTGCAACTTGCCGGCTGTAATCTTGGCGTTGATGGTGTGGGTGCGTTTAAGGAATGTGAGTTTCAGGTTGCTGCCTTCCACGGCCCAGGTGAACTTGCTGGTGCGCTTGCCCACGGTCATGGTGCCGCTCTTGTCCTTGTTGAGCACCAGCACCACCTTGCCCGGTGTGAAGCCGATTTTCTCCAGCACTTTCTTCTGCTGGGCTTCCACTTTATTCTCGATCACCTTGCCTCCGATGTTGCTCAGCACGTTGTCGCTCTCTAATACCACGCACGGCTCGCTGTAGGTCCAGGTTCCCACCAGATTCTTGTCGGTGAGTTTGGCCGTGCCCAACAGGTTGCCCAGCAGTTCGCCCACCACTCCGCTCTTGCTTTCCTTGTCATCACCGCCGGCGTTGTTCAGTAATGTGCCGGCCAGCTTGCCCAGGTTGCTTTGGGCGTTGGCGGCTTTAGGAGCCGCCAGCATGAGGGCGGCGGCCAAAAGGATATTTCTTACGTTCATTTCTTTTTGTTTATGTGGATAAATGGTGTGACCTTCAGCTCAGCGAGCGGATGGTTTCCTGCAGAGCCTGTATCTTGCTCTCGGCATCGCTCTGTTTCTTGCGTTCGAGTTCCACCACCTGTGCGGGGGCGTTCTGCACGAATCGCTCGTTGGAGAGTTTCTTTTGGATGCCGGCGATGAAGCCTTGCAGGCGGTCGATTTCGGCCTGTGCCTTCTTGATTTCGGCTTCGGCATCGATCAGGTTGCCCAGGGGCACGGCATATTCCTCGGTGCCGACGAGGAAGGCCTGGCTGCCTTCACCCTTTTGGGCGACATATTCGATGGCGCTCAGTCCGGCAATCTTGCTTACCAGGTGGGCCATGGCGGGCTCGCGGGTGACGCGGGCTTCGCCGTCTGTGGCCACCACCTGCAGGGTGAGGGGCTCGCGCTGTGCGATGTTCTTCTGCTGGCGCAGGGCACGCACGCCACCAATCACGGCCTTGGCCCGGTTCATTTCCTTGATGAGTGTGGCATCTTCGGCGTGGGGAGCCTCCACGTTCATGCGGCTCGCCATGATGCTTTCGCCTTCGCCCCGGGGGCTGACGGCCTGGTAGATTTCCTCGGTGATGAAGGGCATGAAGGGATGGATGACCTGCATCAGCGTCTCGAAGATTTCGAGCGTGGCGGTGAGCGTGGCGCGGTCCACGGGTTGCTGGTAGGCGGGCTTGATCATCTCCAGATACCAGCCGGAGAACTCGTCGGTGAAGAGCTTGAATGCGGTCATCAGCGCCTCGTTCAGGCGGTACTTGCCATAGAGGTCGTTGATTTCGGCCACGCCGGTGCGCAGCTGCGCCTGCATCCATGCGATGGCCTTTCGGTTGGCCTCGGGCTGTGCGAGCGTGTCGCTCACCTGCCATCCCTTCACCAGCCGGAAGGCGTTCCACATCTTGTTGCAGAAGGCGGCGCCCTGCTGGCAGAGGTCTTCCTTGAACAGGATGTCGTTGCCCGCAGGTGCGGCCAGCAACATGCCCATGCGCACGCCGTCGGCTCCGTATTTCTCAATCAGTTCGATGGGGTCGGGGCTGTTGCCCAGCGACTTGCTCATCTTGCGGCCTATCTCGTCGCGCACGATGCCGGTGAAGTAGACGCTGCGGAAGGGTACGTCGCCCATGTATTCCATGCCGGCCATGATCATGCGGGCCACCCAGAAGAAAATGATGTCGGGGCCGGTCACCAGCACCGAGGTGGGATAGTAGTACTTGATTTCCTCGTTGCCGGGCTGGTTGATGCCGTCGAACAGCGAGATGGGCCACAGCCACGAGCTGAACCACGTGTCCAGCGCATCCTCGTCGTGCTGTAGTTGGTCGATGGTGATGTTCTCGTATCCGGGTATCCGGCGGGCCTTCTCCAGCGCCTCTTCCTTGGTCAGGGCCACCACGAATTTTTCTTCTTCGTTGTCTTGCGTTGGCAGGAAGTAGGCGGGAATGCGGTGTCCCCACCACAGCTGGCGGCTGATGCACCAGTCCTGTATGCCCTCGAGCCAGTTGCGATAGGTGTTGACGTATTTGGCGGGGTAGAACTTGATTTTGCCTTCGAGCACGGGGGGCAGGGCGATGTCGGCCATGTGTTTCATCGAGAGGAACCACTGCTTGCAGAGGCGGGGCTCCACGGCGGTGTCCTGGTTGCGCTCGCTGTAGCCCACCTTGTTGGTGTAGTCCTCCACGCGCTCCATCAGTCCTGCGGCCTGCAGGTCCTTGGCTATCTGGGTGCGCACGTCCATGCGGTCGCGGCCCACGTAGAGGCCTGCGGCCTCGGCGATGGTGCCGTCGGGGTTGAAGATGTCGATGGTCTCCAGGTTATGCGTCTTGCCCAGGGCGTAGTCGTTCACATCGTGGGCGGGGGTCACCTTCAGGCAGCCCGTGCCGAACTCGATGTCCACGTAGCGGTCTTCGATGATGGGCACCACACGGTTCACCAGGGGCACAATCACCTTGCGGCCCTTCAGCCATTGGTTCTTGGGGTCCTTGGGGTTGATGCACACGGCGGTGTCGCCCATGATGGTCTCGGGGCGTGTGGTGGCCACCACGGCATAGTAGCGTCCGTTCTCGTCTTTATGCAGCACCTCGCCCTCCCGGCCCGTGGCCACCACGGGGTTAGTGTCCTGGTCGGCCACGTAATAGCGCAGGTTGTAGAGGTGGCTCTTCTCCTCGCGATAGATTACCTCCTCTGTGCTGAGCACGGTCTGGGCCTTGGGGTCCCAGTTCACCATGCGCAGGCCGCGGTAGATGAGTCCTTTGTCATACAGGTCCACGAACACCTTCAACACGCTTTCGCTGCGCTTCTCGTCCATGGTGAAGGCGGTGCGGTCCCAGTCGCAGCTGGCGCCCAGCCGGCGCAGCTGCTTCAGGATGATGCCTCCGTGCTCGTCGGTCCAGCGCCACGCATGCTCCAGGAACTGCTCGCGGGTGAGGTCGCGCTTCTTGATGCCCTGTGCGGCCAGCCGGTTCACCACCTTGGCCTCGGTGGCGATGGAGGCGTGGTCGGTGCCGGGCACCCACAGGGCGTTTTTGCCGTCGAGGCGTGCCTTGCGCACCAGGATGTCCTGGATGGTGTTGTTGAGCATGTGGCCCATGTGCAGCACACCCGTCACGTTTGGGGGAGGTATGACGATGGTGTAGGGGTCGCGACTGTCGGGCCGGCTGCGGAAGAGTTGGTGGTCCAGCCAATATTGATACCATTTGCCCTCGATGTCCTGAGGAGTGTATTTTGAGGCTAATTCCATTGTATGTGTTTAGTTTATGGTTGTTTAAGTTGCAAAAGTACGAAAATTATCTCATTCCTGTCTGATGATGCAAAAATATTTTGACGGGGCGCAGTGGATGTTTGGAGGAAAACATGTTCATCTTTTTTGAAAACATGCTCATGTTTTCAAAAAACGTGTTCATGTTTTTGGGCTTAAAAGCGGATATAAAAAAGAAGAGGGACTTTCACAAGCCCCTCTCCCCTTCTTTTGCAAAAAAAAGATACATACTAGTCCGATATTATTCTTTTTGCATTTTGTATTTTACTTAATAGGTGTGGTTGTCAGCGTTACGGGAATGCGGCACTTGACAACTGACAGATCCTTGAAGGTAACGGTTGCGATAACGTGCAGTTCGTAGGTGTCCTTAAGATCTGTACCACCGTTGTACCAAACAACCTGGCCGTCTGCATTAACCTCCAACTTGGCATCTTTTCCCATGTCGCTTGTCAATTTCTTGTAAGCTTCTTCCGTTGTGTCGAAAGCGAAGGTAACGTCCTTGGCACTAGGAGCAGCGACTTTGTAGCTGTTCGTTGCCTTTGTTGACAGTTCCAGTTGCTTGGTCTTGGCATTCCAGCTGTAGATCTTGTCACCTTCGTTGTCAACAACAAGTACCTCAGGTTTCGTTTCACCGGTGTTTTTATCTGGACCGTTGGCGTAGATGCTGATGCCCTTGGCGCTTCCGGCCTTGAACGGATTGACGAATACAATGTTGTAGTTGAAGTTACAGGTCTCATTGTTCACCAAAGTCGTTGTGTAGGTCATGTTGTGAACCTCCTTGTCCGTTGTCATGGCGTGTGACAGGGCAACCTCGAATGCGCTGGTTTGGTCGCCAGTGGGAGTTACACCGGTCTCACCGGTCTTCCATGCGAACTTGATGGCCTTCACATTGGGCTTCTGCTTGTAGTAGTCGAAGATGTTCTTGCCATTAACCATCTTGAAGTGCTCGGCAACCTTAGAAGACATTACCCAGTTGCCGGAATCGTCCAACTGACCCTTGACTACAACGCAGTCGCTGTACTGCTTGCCGTTCACCTCATAGGTGGCGTAGTGGTACAAGGGGTTGTACTCGAACGTGCTGCACACTTCCTTCACGTAGAAGTCCTGAGTCAGAACGTAGTTTTTGTAGCTGTAGTTGTTGTCGGCCTTGATCTTGATGGTCACCTGATAGTGTGCACCCTTGCCGTCCACATCCTTATAGGTGTTCTGCGTCTTGACATTGTTGTCGACCATCAGCTTGACATAAGCGGTGGTGGTGGCAGTGCTGTTCAGGTTAATCTCGGTCTTGACACCCTCGGCCTGCAGGGTCTGTACCTGGTTGGCGCTCAGGTTCTCCTGCTTGATGGTCTTCCAAGTGTCGTTTTTCTGCATAACCTTAACCTCTACCTCGTAGGTATCGTTGCTTCCACCGAAGTGGTTCCAGAAGGTGGTTGAGGTGAGACCGGCGTGGCCATAGAGTTCCTTGTTGATGCGCTCCCAGCTCATGTCGCTTACCATCGTGCCTGCAGCGGATACGTTCTTGTATTCGAGTTCCTTTGCACCAGTAATATTCACAATCTGGTCTCCCAGCGGTGTCTGAGACGAGGCCTTCTTCACAATCTGCAGCTTGATGTAAGATGTGGCAACCAAGTGCTGTGTGCCATCGTTGTCGGCGAGGAAAGCATCCACGCGCACAACGGGAGTACGGCCGATGGCAGATGTGCCGTAGGACTCTTCAATCTTTACAATACCACTTTCGTCCAATTTCACGAATTTCTGTTGGTCGGTCTTCTTGTCATCGTTTGCCAGATATTCCTTGGGCAAAGAGAACTTATAGCTCATGCCAACGAAGTTCTCCTTGGCGATGTACTTCTGGAGATTGTTGGAGTACAGGCCCACAACCTTGTTCAGGTCAAAGGATTCCGTATATGCGAACTGATGGTTGGGAGCGGCGTCCAAAGCAACAAACTGCTTTACGAAGTCGCTGGTCTCCTCGCTGCCCTGAATCTTCTTGGTACGGTTGTAGTACAAGTGGCCGTTGGTACGTGTACCGTCAGTGTTCAATGCACTTACTGCACTGGCGGTAACGCCGCTCAGGGTTTTATGGGTCAGAGAGTCAACGAGGCAAACGTTGATGCCCGTGGACTTGATGTGCACGTTGTCGGAGGTCACACCGTTCTGGCCCTGCCAAGCCTGCAAAGCAGCGATGTCGTGGTTGCTGCTGCTCAGCTTGTTCTTGTCCAGTGTAGCCTTAACGGTCACCTCACCCTTGGCGATGGCGGGCTCGCCCACAACGCTCAGCAGATTCTGCTTGTCGCCGGCTGCGCGAGTGGTGACGGCACGGTTGACAAAGCCGAAGGTCATGCCCTCGGTGTAGGTCTCTGAGGGGTTCAGACGGTAGATCAGGTCAACGATGTTAGACTTCTTGAAAGAATTTTGTGCGATGAACTCCTTTGTCTGCTGATTGAACTTCGTCTCGTCCAGGTAGCTGTTCACATGATAGAAAGGCTTGGAGGTCGTGGCATAAGGAACTTCGTTGCTGACCACCGTGGGCACGAACACAAGTGAACCCAGTTCTGCGCCCAAGGTCAGAGTCTTCGTGACGGTTTGTCCCTTTTCGTCCTTGATGCCGCTGAAGGTCAGTTTGTTGCCTTCGAGGATGGCAGTCACGCCGGTTCCGCGCCAAGCGATTTCGGTGGTGCCAACCTTCTTGCCATCCTGCCAGATGTCGAAGTTGCCGGTCTCGGTGTTGGGAACATAGTACTTACCGTTTTCTCCGTCTTCACCGGGCTTTCCATCGGCACCGGGCTTTCCATCGGCACCGGGCTTTCCATCGGCACCGGGTTTTCCATCGGCACCGGGCTTTCCATCAGCACCGGGTTTGCCGTCCTGTCCGTCCTTGCCGTCGGCACCATCTTTGCCGTCAAGGCCGATGGCCTTGTACTCGGTCTTCACGCCATTGCAAATCCAGAAGCCGTCTTCGCTGATTTCCCAGGTCGTTCCATCGGCACCGGCAGCACCCTTCTCGCCGTTGCTGATCTTGAACTCTCTGTCGTCGCTGAGCTTGACAACCACACCGTCTTCGACGGAAGTCACGCTGGAGATTACAGCTCCCGCTTTAATCTGGCTGTCCAACTCCGACAAAGAAGCCTTGACCGCCTCTACCTGAGAGCGCAAGTCCGCAATGTCATCATCGTAATCAGCACAACTTGTATAGGCAAGGGAGCCCATAGCCAATGTGCCGAAAAACATTACTTTGATAAAATTCTTTCTCATAAATAATGAATTAGTTAATAATATATATATTAATAAACACGTTTCGTTTTTTACTTTTCCCCCACACGGCACATTACTTCGTAGGTAATAAGGAAAACGTGTTTAAAAGGCGGCCATAAGGCCGTACATCCCGGATATACACAAGAGAACAGGCCGGGAACAAAGATAAACGCTGCGCCGGACGGGAATGACAGCCGTGTCGGGGCGTGGGAAGACAGACCTGAGGGACAAACACTCCTGCAGGTCTCGTTTTGTCATGTGTGAATACGTGGTCCGATACGTTAAAAACGGTGTGACTTTGCTTTAATTCACGCAAAAGAAGGTTTTTTTGCACGAAAAACGAAAATATATCTTGATAAACTTGCGTTATTCAAAACAAAAATCGTACCTTTGCACAAAGAAATGCACGACTATTACCTACGAAGTAATCTATTACCTACGAAGTAATGGTCGTTTTTTTTATCTTGTCACGTAGTTTTTCCCGTTCCTTTATTACAGGCCTCCACCACTCTCAGGACCATCAGGTTGGCGGCGTTGACGCGCACCTGCATAAAGGGCTTCAGATAGTGTTCCGTCACCAATATCGAGGAGTGGCCCAAGGCCTGCGAGATGATTCCCGGATGCACATCGTTGTGATAGGCCGTCGTGGCCCAGCTGTGGCGGATGGTGTAGGTGCTCAGGTGGGCAAGGCCAAGCCGCTTGGCCAGTTTGGCCAGCCGGCCGTTGAACGTGTTGATGGCGTTGCGGTAGAGGTGGTAGTAGCTGCGGGCATCGTCCCCTCTGTCGAGGAAGGGGAAGAGCCACGGCGAGGAGGCGTCCTTGCTGCGCAGCCGGTTCACCAAAGCGAGGATGGAGGGGCTCAGCTCCACCACCATGGACGTGCCCGTCTTGTGGCGGCGATAACAGAGCGTGTTGCTCTGCAGGTCGCACTTGCGCAGATAGACCAGGTCGGCAAAGGGGATGCCCCGCATGGCGAACATCAGTTTGCAGTAGTCGCGCGTCCGGCTCTGTTGGCGTGAAGGAATCTTGGCGTGGAACAGGCGCGACAGGTCCTCGGGTCCGAGTGCCCGGCGGCGGTCGCTGCGCGTTCCGGTGTAGACGCCCACAAACAGTCGGTGGCTGTAGGGCGCGACCCCGGCATCCACCGCCCGGTTATACACGGCCCGCAGCACCCGCATATAGGTGGACACGGTGTTCCACTGCCGGTTGCCGCTGACCAGGTAAAACTCGAAGGCGCTCAGCACGCGCCGGTTCAATTGCTCCATGCGGAAGCGCTTGTGCCCGACGAACGATTCGAAAGCCCGCATGGTGCTGCCGTGGACCCGGGCGGTGCCGAAGCGCCCCTCTTCCTCAAGGGAGCGGATGACGCGGCACATGAAATGACTTAACAGCATATTCTGATACGTTATTATAAGGTGAAAATTCCGGCAAATACGGGTGTATGCCACAAACCTGTATTTCCTTTCTCAAATATCGGATGTTTTGCCTGAACCTGCAAGTTATTCGGGCAAAGTTTTGTGCCTTGCCGCTCTTGTCCGACCGTTGAAGCAGCGTAAAAACCTGCCGGGATATTTGGATTACTTGCCGGAACGCCCTACCTTTGCGACGTTTTCTAACAACGAAGGACCGTGCATACACGAGAAGAAAAAATGGAGGCGTTCGGCCGGCTGCTGGACGTGCTCGACAATCTGAGAGAGAAATGTCCGTGGGACGCGAAGCAGACCAACGAGAGCCTGAGGCCGCAGACCGTGGAGGAAGTGTACGAACTGTGTGACGCCCTGCTGAAGGACGAGCCGGGCGAGGTGTGCAAAGAGCTGGGCGATGTGTTGCTGCACGTGTGCTTCTATGCCAAGATAGGCAGCGAGAAGGGCCGGTTTGACATCGCCGATGTCTGCAACAAACTTTGCGACAAGCTCATCTTCCGCCACCCTCATGTCTATGGCGATGCCGCAGCCGCCACGGCCGGCGAGGTGGTGGCCAACTGGGAAAAGATCAAACAGCGGGAGAAGGACGGCAACCGCACGGTGCTCTCCGGCGTGCCCTCGGCACTGCCTTCCGTGATCAAGGCCTATCGCATCCAGGACAAGGCGCGTAATGTGGGGTTCGATTGGGAGAAACGTGAGGAGAGCTGGGACAAGGTGCGCGAGGAGATGGGCGAGCTGCAGGCCGAGCTGGAGCGCGACGACCGCGAGCGCAGCACGGATGAGTTCGGCGACTTCCTGTTCAGCCTGATCAACGTGGCCCGCCTCTATCACATCAATCCCGACAATGCGCTGGAGCGTACCAACCAGAAGTTCATCCGCCGCTTCAATTATGTGGAGGCCAAGGCCAAGGAGTCGGGCATGGAACTGCAGGACATGACGCTCGCCCAGATGGATGCCCTTTGGAACGAGGCCAAGGAGCTGGAGAGAAAATAAGTCACAAAGAAGATAATGACAAAGAAGAAGGGGGCTGCGGCCCCCTTCTTCTTTGTCATTATCTTCTGCCCTTTCGGGTATTTGTCATTTCAATGCGGCGGTGTTCCCGTTTTGGCGAGAATTTCCGTAGCATCTGCCGGTGGAACGCATCCTCGGCCAGGATGGCTTTGTGCAGTTTCTTTCCGGGAATCTCGCGGGCCATTTTTTCGTAATAATCTTTCTTGATGTCCGCGCATTCCTCTTCCAGTTCGGCAATCTTTATCACGCGCTGTGCCATTTCCTTGTTGCCGGCGTTCTCGGTGTCGGGACGCTTGAGTTTCTGGATGCGCTTCTGTACTTTGTGTTGCTTTTGTCTCATTTCCTTGTGCAGGCGGAAAAACGCCTCTTCCTCTTTGGGCGAGAAAGCTGCTTCCGAAGCGACGAAGGCGTGAAGTTTCTGCTCAAACTCCTCGGGGGTGAAACGGGGACGACCGGCCTTGTTGTCCTGGGCCATTGTGCCCAGACAGATGAACATGGCCGCCAAAAGGGTTGCTATCTTTCTCATATTTATGGTTTCTTATTCGTATCGCGTCAGATAATCCTCAATCTCCATGTTGCCGACCATGGCATAGTCCATCACCTCGTAGACATAGTCGTCGCTGTATTGCGGCTCGTCGGCAGCAGAGGCTGTGGCTATCATCATGCCTTGTGCACTGTCTGTCAGTTTTTTGTCGAAATAAGTGAGCAGAAGGGGGAGGCTCAGAACCGCCGCCATGGTCACCACCGCGGCCACGTACCACAACCGGTGGGGGACGGCTATCCGCCTCCGCTGCATCTCCGGCCTCTCGTTCAAGCGCCGGTTGAAACTCTCGAAGTAGCCCTCGGGCACGCGGAAAGGATTTCCGCCCCCCCCCTCGGTGAGCTTGCGAATGAACTGTTCTTCCTTCATCATTTTTGTTTCTTTATCAGTTTGACAAGCGAAGAGTGAAAAAGTTTAATCGTGGTGCCGGAAAAAATCCGCAATCTTTTTCACGGCGTGGTGATAGCTGGCTTTCAGCGCTCCCACCGAAGTGTCGAGCACCCGGCTCATCTGTTCGTAGGGCATCTCGTCGTAGTATTTCATCAGAAACACCTGTCGCTGTCGCTCGGGCAGCAGGGCGATGGCCTGCTGCAATTGAAGCTCCGTCTCGTCGCCGTCGAAGTAAGGGTCGCTTTCCAGCTGTTCGGCCACGGCACCGGCCTCGTCGTCGATGCTTTGTGCGGGGCGTTTCCTTTCCAGGAAGTTAAGTGTTTCGTTGGCGGCGATGCGGAAAAGCCAGGTGGAGAGTTGTGCCTCTCCGCGAAAGGCGTCCAGCCCCTGCCAGGCTTTGATGAAGGTGTTTTGCAGCACATCATCGGTGTCCTCGTGGGTGAGCACCATCCGGCGGATCTGCCAATAGAGGCGTTCCTTGTACAGATCCACCAGCCGGTTGAAGGCCGGTTCGCGGGTCTTCGGGTTTTTGAGAAGGATAATCAGTTGGCAATCGTCCATCGCTATCGGATGGAGATTTTGCGCACCACCTTGCCTACCTTGATAATATAGTAGCCGCGGTTCAGGTCGCCCAAGTTCAGTTGCACATCATTGCTCTCGATGGAGTAGCGGGCAACTTCCAGCCCGGTGAGGCTGTAGACACGCAAAATCTCTCCTTCCGCTCCGCTCACACACACCGTGTTGCCCTTGATGGCCAGGGTGACGGCGGACAATTCTGCGGTGGGTTCCATGCAGTCAGCCTGAGCCACAGCCTGAAAGGGCGTGGCCAGAAGCAATGCGCCAAGTGCCAATATGCAGAGAGATTTTGCCATTTTTAAAGTATATTCCTAATGCAAAAATAAGAAATATTTTGATACCCGCAAACAATAGCGTGGCTATTTTTACGTTGCGGAGCGGAAAATGAGGCAATACTTTCTTGGTGATTGGGAATAATTGGTTATCTTCGCAGCGTGAAAAGGAAGATATTTATATTCATACTGCTTATAGTCGGTTTGGTCGCCTATGCGGCAGAACCCGCTTGTGTCGCATCCGGTGATGCCGGCGCGGGCTGCTGTAATCGGTATGAGGAAGTAGAAATATCAGCGGATCGGGATTGCGCCTTGTCTGTAAGTCATGACAAGGCGATTGATAATCCTGCCGGCTGCATCATGTTCGCGTATGGCAACAATGTCTGTTCGGGGCAGGCGCTTACGATAAGCCGTGGCGGACGCCTGATATGCCGGTATAATCCGTTTGCGTTCCTGAAGGACGGAAGAAGAGGCACAGACCTCTCCGTATCTCGTTGTTTACGGTCAAACCGTAAGCTGTCCGGTGCCGTGAAGCTATCTCCCCGGCATGGCTTTATACGTTTTCGTAAATTGTTGATTTAGCCTCTTTATTCATTATTATTTATAGGGGAAACTTTTCCCCGTTCATATCCGGTCCGGCATTTTTGTCCTCTCCGGAGAGGTATCCTATTATCCAAACCGTTTTAATAAAAATAATTAGTCATGAATAAAGAGTTTATAAAAGTCCGTACCGCAACGGATATTGCCATTTCAGTTTCATTGTTTGTTTTCGCAATCCTTTTGATTGTGTTGCCGACACCCGTCTCGGCAAGGTTCTGTGGTTTCCTATTGCTTATTGTCGGTGCTGCGCTACTGGCAATCCTGAAAACCGGCTGGCAAGACCCAAAAACCAAAGAACGTTATTGCAAGAAGCATATCTTTTTTCCCGGGGGATGCAAGGCCGAAGTGCTGGAAGCCTTGGAAAACCACACGGATATATCCGGTGAGGCCAAGGGGGAAGGGCTGATGATGGAGATTTATTACAGCAAACAAAGCCGGAAGGCTTTTATAAGTCTTTTTGAATATGTCCCTTATAAATATAGGCCTGTTTCCCCTACGTTTGAATATGCCATAGATGAAGTCACGAAGCTTTTGGGCTGATGGAATGTCTCGTTCTCATAATTTCGCTGTCGGCCATAGTGTTCGGCGCGAATAGTCTGGTTGAGGGTTCTGTTTCCATTGCAAAGAGGTTCCGGGTCTCCGACTTCGTCGTTGGCGCGGTAATCGTGGGAGTGGGGACCTCCATGCCGGAACTTGCGGTCAGTGTTATCGGCGCATCGGAGGGTAATTCAGCCGTTGCCATCGGCAATGTTGTGGGTTCGAATATCTTTAATATCCTGGGTATCCTCGGACTTACCGCGTTGTTCTTCCCCGTGGCCATCGATAGGAAGAATCTGAAATTTGAGATTCCTTTCGGCATCGCGGTTTCCGTCTTGCTGACCGCCCTGTCTTTTGATGGTATAAGCCGTGTCGACGGATTGCTGCTTCTTGTTTGTTTTGCAGGATTCATGTGGTATTCCTTTTATCGGGACCGGAAGGGAACGACTGCTGCCGATTCCCCGTCGAATGCGGGTCGCAAACCTTTGTGGATTCCGATTGTGAAAATCCTGGTGGGATTGTTCCTTCTGGTTATGGGCAGCGATTATTTCATCGACGGTGCCGTTCGGATTGCCCGGTCCTTGGGAGTGAATGACGCTTTCATCTCTCTGACCCTTGTCGCCTGCGGCACCTCTTTTCCCGAGCTTGCCGCCTCGGTCACGGCTGCGTTAAAGAAGAATACGCAAGTGGCTCTTGGAAATATTATAGGCTCGAACATCTTTAATGCAACCTGTATCCTTGGAATAAGTTCGCAAATCATGCCGCTTGCCACATACGAGGTGACATTCGCGGATTACGTTGTCATGACAGCGGCTTCTGTCCTGCTTCTGGTTTTCGGCTTCCGGAACCGGATAGGCAGAATCGGAGGAGCATTCATGCTCATATGCCTCCTGGCTTATATCGGCTACCTTTTCATGAATCAGACAGGCATAATATAAGGTGTTACGCAAACGCCGCGATGTTTTCAAAAAACGCCGCGGTGAATGAACCAAAACGCCGCGGCGAGTGAATCACTTCGTCGCGGCGTTTTGGTTAAGTTATTCGGATGGTGAACCGGGCCGGCAGGCTTGGGGCACGTACAATTTGGTCGGGTTCAGTCTTTCGGGCACACGGGAACGTCGATGCATATGCCCTCTTGGGCCAGCAGCGTGTTGGGAAACTCTTCTTGCGCCTCGCCTAATAATTGCGCTTCCAGGCCGGGTGTCTTCAACCGGGCGGAGTAGTGGCCGATGCAGAGCTGTGCGACCCCGGCCATGCGGGCGATGCGTCCGGCCTCGGCTGCCGTGCTGTGGTAAGTCTGTTTGGCGCGGAACAGGTCGCGGTTGAGAAACGTGGCTTCGTGGAACAACAATCCCACGCCGCGCAGCAGCGGAGCCAGTTCGTCGCGCACGCGGGTGTCGCTAACGTAGGCCCATGAGCGGGTGGGCGAGGGAGGAGTGGTCAGCCGTTCGTTGGGGATGACGGTGCCGTCGGGCAGGGTCCAGTCGGCGCCGGCTTTGATGTTTCCTATCTCGCAGACGGGTATTTCGTAGCAGTCGATCATGGGGCGGTTGATGTGTCGGGCTCCCTCTTTCTCCTTGAACAGATAGCCGCAACAGGCCACCCGGTGGTTCAGGGGCAAGGTCCACACCTCGACCGAGCGGTCGCTGTATACCATGCTGTGCCGGGTGGTGTCCACGGCATGGAACTCCACTTCGTGGGTCATCTGCTGACAGAAGATGTCTGTCACCGTCTGTATGAAACCTTGCAGCTCGGCTGGACCATAGATGTGTAACCGGGCCACGCGCCCCAGAAGCCCCATGGTGGAAATGAGTCCCGGCAGACCGAAACAATGGTCGCCGTGGGCATGGGTGATGAAGATGTGGCCGATGCGGTTTATCTGCAGGCCTTGTCGCGCCAGACGCATCTGGGTGCCCTCGCCGCAGTCTACCATGAACAGCTTTCCCCTCATCTGCAGCACTTGTGAGGCGGGCTGGTGTTTCGACAGCGGATTGGCCGATCCGCATCCCAGGATATGTACTTTAAATTCTTCCACGAAGCAAAGGTAGAAAAAAAGAAATAAGTGGGAAACGAAAGAGTGATGAAATGAGGGTGTAAGGATGTAAAAAAAGAAGGGTTGAGGATTCACGTCCTCAACCCTTACAATTAAATATGGTCAGTTGGATGTGGCCGGGGCTTAAGCCTCGCCGTTCTCCATCTTAGCCTTCAGAGCGGCCAGAGCGTCGATGTCACCCAAAGTGGTGCTGGCTGCCTGGTTCTGAACGGCAGGAGCCTCTGCCTTCTGGCGGCGGGGAGCGGTGGCCTTCTCGGCACGCTTGGCAGCACGCTGTGCGTCCTCATAGATGCGGCTGTGGCTGAGGATGATGCGCTTGCTGTCCTTGTTGAACTCGATTACCTTGAACTCGAGGGTCTCGCCCAGCTGAGCCTGGGTGCCGTCCTCCTTCACGAGGTGCTTGGGAGTGGTGAAGCCCTCAACGCCGTGCTCCAGCTGGATCACTGCGCCCTTGTCGAGCATCTCGATAATCTTGCCTTCGTGTACGCTGTCCTGGGCGAAGATGGTCTCGAACACGTCCCAGGGATTCTCCTCCAGCTGCTTGTGGCCGAGGCTCAGGCGACGGTTCTCCTTGTCAATCTCCAGCACCACTACGTCCATCTGCTCGCCCACCTTGGTGAACTCGCTGGGGTGCTTAACCTTCTTGGTCCAGCTGAGGTCGCTGATATGTACGAGGCCGTCTACGCCCTCCTCAATCTCAACGAAGATACCGAAGTTGGTGAAGCTGCGCACCTTGGCGCTGTGTTTGCTGCCCACGGGGAATCTCTCTTCGATGTTCTCCCAGGGATCGCTCTTCAGCTGCTTGATGCCCAAAGACATCTTGCGCTCCTCGCGGTCGAGGGTCAGGATGACTGCCTCTACCTCGTCGCCTACCTTCATGTAGTCCTGTGCGCTGCGGATGTGCTGGCTCCAGCTCATCTCGCTTACGTGAATCAGACCCTCCACACCGGGGGCTATCTCGATGAATGCACCGTAGTCGGCCATCACAACCACCTTGCCCTTTACGTGGTCACCCACCTTCAGGTCGGGGTCAAGGCTGTCCCAAGGATGGGGAGTGAGTTGCTTCAGACCCAAGGCGATGCGCTTCTTCTCGTTGTCGAAGTCAAGGATTACCACGTTGATCTTCTGGTCAAGCTCAACGATTTCCTTGGGATCGCTCACGCGGCCCCAGCTCATGTCGGTGATGTGGATCAGACCGTCAACACCGCCCAAGTCAACGAATACGCCGTAAGAGGTGATGTTCTTGACGGTGCCCTCAAGCACCTGGCCCTTCTCCAGACGAGAGATGATCTCCTGCTTCTGGGCTTCCAGCTCGGCCTCGATGAGGCACTTGTGGCTAACCACCACGTTCTTGTACTCCTGATTAATCTTCAGGACCTTGAACTCCATGGTCTTGCCTACGAATATGTCATAGTCGCGGATGGGCTTCACGTCGATCTGGCTGCCGGGCAGGAAGGCCTCGATGCCAAATACGTCCACAATCATACCGCCCTTGGTGCGGCACTTGATGTAGCCCTGGATAATCTCGTTGTTCTCGAGAGCCTCGTTCACGCGGTCCCAGCTGCGGGCTGCGCGGGCCTTGCGGTGGCTCAGCACGAGCTGACCCTTCTTGTCCTCCTGGTTCTCGACGTACACCTCAACGGTGTCGCCCACCTTCAGGTCGGGATTGTAGCGGAACTCGGTAGCGGGGATGATGCCATCGCTCTTGAAGCCGATGTTCACCACTACCTCGCGCTTGTTCATGTCGATAACGGTACCGTCAACCACCTCGTGGTCGGTCACCTTGTTCAGGCTGCCGTCATAGGCCTTCTCCTGCTCTTCGCGAGAGGTCTCTGCGGCGCTACCGTTCTCAAATGCGTCCCAATCGAAGTCGGAGAGGGGTGCGACATTCTTAAAATCTGCCATTTGTAAATAATTGTTTGTTAATAATTTAAACTGTTAGACTTTATGTTGATGAATCAAGTCGGGTGCAAAGGTATGGAAAAAAAGCGAAACGGCCAAAAAGTTTTGGCCGTTTGTTGCGCGTTAAGTTCCTGTGTTTTAGTATTGCTTCCTGTTATTTCACGAACACTTTGTTGCCTTTGCCGTCGATATAGATGCCCCGTGCGGGGAAGAAGACGCGGCGTCCGTTCAGGTCGTAAAGGGGATGGGCGGGGTCTTGACCTGCGTGGATGCCATGAATGCCGTCCTCGGTGCCGAAATTGAAGCTCAAGGCGGGGGCACCGGCACCGCTGATGGCGTTTGCCGGCAGATAAGCTTTGTTGGCGCCGTTGGTCCATGTGCCGGCGTTCATGCTTGCCTTGTAAAGCCCAACCTCTTTGCCTTCGGGTTGCGTAAGGACATAGGCGGCTTCGGCTACGATGGCACTCAACATGGAACCGCTGAGCAGATTGGTTGCGTCATCCCAGGCGGCAGCGTCGTTGACGGGCAACATATACGTTTCGTTTGCGCTACCCTTCAGGATGACACCCTGTCCTGCGGGAACGTTTTGCTTGCCGGTCAGCGTGGCAATGCTGCCCTCGGCGGATGCAACAACATAAGCCTCCAGACCTTCGGGAATATCAACGCCGAAGGGCAGGTAGAGGGTGGCATAGCCTTCGGGGCCGATGGTGACGGGCAGTTGGCGGAGCTCCTCCACGGTCCACGTGGTGGCTTCCATGTCCTTGGAGAGGTTCAGCAAACCGTTGGCGGAAGTCACGCGATAGTCGCCGCGGTTGAGGTTGAGGCTGAGCGTGTAATCCTTTCCGGAGATGTTTCCCGTATAGGTGTAGACACCATGCCATTGTGTGGGCGAGACGGGCAGTTCGATTCGGCCGTTGCTGTCGGCCGAATAATCGCCGAAGAAGCGTTGTGCGTTGAGGTTCATCACCTTCACCCCGCTCTCTGTGGCCACAAGTTTCCATAGTGATGCGGGGATGGTGGTCTCGCTCTCTGCGCTCAGTTTTACGCGGCGGTCGCTGCCGTTGCCCGCGGTCATGTTGCCGTCGGTGCCGGCCAGCGGGGCGGCGCTGACGCAACCCTCTGCAGTTGTCAGACGAAAGGGGCGGGCGAAGAGGCGTCCTTCGGGATAGGCGCGAAGGGCATCGCCCGCGGCATCGTACAGGATGCCGTCCACGGACGAGAAGTTTTTGCTGCCTTCTTTGATGGTGATGTCGGTCAGTGCGGTACAACCTTTCAGGGGTTGGCTGTGCAGCGTGGGGTCGCTGATGAACACGCGGGTGAGGTTGATGCCTGCGGGCAGTGCGGTGGAGAAGGTGGCGATGTCGTTGAGTGTGGCCTTGAACGTCTTCGTTTCCGTCTTGCCTTCGGCGGTGGTCAGCGTGAATGTCTCGTTGCCCCGGCCGTCGTGGGTGATGGTCACGGAGAATACACTACCTGCGTTGGTGGAAAACTTGTTCTCGCCTGCGCCGCCGCACTTCACGATGATTTCCCCGGCCTTGTTCAGATAGAGCTGGAAGCCGCCGGAATAGCCGTCGGCCAGCGCGTTGGTGCCCGTGGCGAACAGTCCCGAACCCCATGGGTTGAACGTGCTGCCGTCGTTCTCCACCTGCAGGGTCAGTGTCCAGGGCAGGGTGGAGGAGAGGGTTTGCGTGGGTTGGATGGTGGCGTTCTGAACGCCTGCGCCGCTGAACGTGGTGTTCAGAAAGTTGTCGAGCGCCACCTCGGGGGCGGCAGGCAGGCGCAGTGTGGTCAGCGCCGTGTTGCCTTGCAGCACGTCGGGGTTGATGGCCGTGAGGCTTTTGCCCAGCGAGTTGGGCTGCGTAAGGTCGAGTTCGCCGCTGCCCTTCTTCACGCCGGTGATGATAAGTCCCGTGGGCTGTTCCTGGTACTCAAATTCCCAGGAGCCGTACACCAAAGGGTTTTCGGGTGCGAAGTTGGCGGTGATGGTGGCGTTGCCGAAGGGCTTGAAGCGGATGTTGTTTCCCTCCATCCATTTTTGTGGAAGTGCACGTCCGTTCTGGTCGGTCCAGTTGAGAATCTTGTAGCCTTCGGCGGGATAGCATCGCAGCACGATGTCCTCGCCCACCTTGTAGGTATAGGTGTCGGGCTGGCCGTTGGCGTCCACGGTTCCCTGTTTCACGTCGGCCGTCTTCACGGTCACGGTGCAGGCCTGGGGCGCGTGGGGCGCGATGTTCAGCGGGATGTCATAGACCATGCGTTTTGTGGTGGCTTTGGCCGGCATGGCATCGGTGGTGGCATCCCACCCGGTCATCCAGGCCCCGTCGAAGCGCAGGCGGATGTGGGTGATGCCCTCGGGCATGCCGAAGGGCAACTGCACGGTGAGCGAGCCGTCGGGCAGCTGGTTGTTGTTCTGGTTCTTGTTGCCCACCACGGCCAGCAGTTCGCCCTCGTCGTCGAAGTCACCGTCGCTGTTCAGGTCGATGTAGGCCGACAGGCGGCAATAGCTCAGTCCGTTCTTCGCATCGGTGTCGCTCCACTTCAGGGTGAAGGTGTTGCCGGCAGCAGAGGTGTAGATTTGCGTGGTTTGGAACAGGCTTTCGGGGCACCTGTCGGCTGTGTAGATTTCCACAGGGTCGCTGCCCTCGGTTTCGGCCGTCATGCGTGCCACGTACTGTTCATAGTCTTGGATTACTTTATGTTCGCTCTTGTCTTCCGTGGGTACTCCCCACTTGTTCACGATGAAGTTGGCGGTGAAGGTGGCCGCGTCCTTACCATAATATATATAGGGGTTGTCGGTGCTTACGGCCTGTCCCTTGGCGTTGGTCCAGTTATAGAAGTCGAAGCCCGACACGGGTGTGGCCTTGATGGCCACGGGTTGGTCGTTGGTGATGGAGGTCTCGCCGGTGGCTTCGATGGCCACGGTGCCCTGAGAGGCGTCGGCGCTGTTGACGCTCACGGTGCGCGGGTCGGTGATGACCTCGCGGAGGACCACGGTGAAGGCGAACTCGGTGCCGTCGGAGAGGGTGAGCAGGGCGCGCACCTTGCCGATGGCCGCATCGGCGGGCACGGCGATGGCGGTGGTGTTGGCGGTCTCGGTGGCGGCATCTATCACGCCGTCGCCGTTCAGGTCAACGCCCAGCGTGGCGGTGATGCCGTCGGGCAGTGCGGGGATGGGGCAGGCGAAGGTCTTGTTGCGGTAGGCGTTCACCTCCACCTTGGCGCGGGCATCCTCGGCGGTGCCGCGCTGCACGTAGTAGGCGTTTCCCCCGTTGTCCGGCGTTATCTCTAGGAAGTATTTGCCCAGCAGCTCGGCGGCCACTTCGGCCGTGTTGCCCTCGGCTTCGGCGGTGTATTGCTTGGAAGCGTCGTGTGCCCACGCCCATTCCATGTCAAACCATGCGGAGTGGCTCGTTCCGTCTATCTTCTCGTCGAAGAACGCCTTCCAGCGCGGGTAGTAGAAATCCTTCATCATGCCGTTCCATTCGCGGTAGGAGTAGTCGCGCAGTCCGCCGCCCTCGGCGCTGTTGCGCGGTCCCCAGGTGGTGATGAGCGTGCGTGCGTTGTCCAGCTCCAGCCACCGGCGGTCGGCCTCGGTGGTGCCTGCGGCCTCGTCGGCAATGCCTCGTGCCAGCTGTGTCCAGCGGCCCAGGCGGAAGTCCTTGTTCGTGCCCAGCAGGCGGTCGAGGTCCAGGATGAGTTGCAGGTATTGGTTGCTGCGCTCGCGCAGCAGCGTCTTGTTGCCCGGGTTGTTGGCTGCGCTCACCGTCTTCAGCAGGCTTTGGGCGTAGTCCGTGAGGGCCTGGCGTGTCACGTCCACCAGGTCGTAGCTGTAGTTGTCGCCGGAGAGCTGGTCCTTTGCGCCGAGCAGCAGGTGGGCTGCGCGGTACATCTCCTGCGTGTCGTAGAAGATGCCGGTTCCGCCCCAGGAGGACACTTTGTTCACCTCAAAGGCGGGACGGGCACATACCACGGCCTCGTGGGGACCTTGCAGACCCGTCTTGCAGTCCAAGGCCGTGTTGCGCAGGATTTCCCATGCCTGTTCGGCTTCGGCGTTCTGCTGTCCGTAGCGCGAGGTGGCGTAGTCCTTCATCCAGGCTGCGGCATCGGGCTTGGCGGCGTGCCAGGGCAGTTCGAACAGGATGTCGTAGAGCACGGGCACCTGCTCGATGGCTTCAGGCGTGGCGCCTATACCTTTTATGTTGCTGTATTGGGCTTTGTTGCTGAAATAGCCGTTGATGACGCCGTTGAAGCGTCCGAAGAGGCCGGTGCGCCCGCCGAAGTTGGCCAGCGAGCAGTAAACGGCATCGTGCCCTTTATAAGCACCGAAGTGGGTGTGTGCGTCGGAGAACAGGTCGAGCACGATGAGCTTGCCCTTCTCCACCTGGTCCAGCACGTTGTATTGGGCGCCGCTCCACTGCCAGAACTGGATGACCCACTTGCCGTCGGGGTTGGCCTTCAGCATGGCGTTGCCCAAGGCCTTGTAGGCGGCGGGCACGTCGATGCCGCTGGTGTTCGCCCCCTCGTGGAAGGGATCCATGCTGTAATACTCCGAAGTGCCCATCAGCTCTTCCAGCCGGTTGTAGTATTTCTCCGACACGGTGGCGAAGGCCGCGCTGTTGGGGTCCAGGATGTAGGGGCGGGTGAAGCCGCACCAGCCGCCCTGGTTGATGGCGGTGTAGCCCTTGCTGCCGATGTCGCTGGGCACCATGCCCGCATAGCCGGGCAACACGGGTTGCATGCCCAGCTCGCGCATACGGACCAGCATCTTCTTGGCCAGCCCGCTCTGGCGCTCATACCACCATTCGGGGTTGGGGCCTCCCCAGCCCTCCAGGTTGTTCATGCCCCACCAGGCTTGGAAGCAGGGGCCGGCGATGAACTTGCCGGCCTCGGCGGAGGTGTAGCCCAGGTCCTTGGTGAGCAGCTCATACCACAAGGCATCCAGGCCCACGATCTGCAGGGGCATGTTGATGCCGTGCAGGGCCATCCAGTCGATTTCCTGTTGCCAGCGCTCCCACGTCCACACCGACATGGAGTAGGAGAAGGTGCAGTAGTTCAGATAGTAGCGATAGCCGGCCGTGGTGCTGTGCCGCTCCTCGGCGGCGGGCACGGGCAGCGTGGCCGTGCTGAGGTCGGCGGTCAGCCGGTTCCATGTCAGGTTCACGTGGGCGTAGTGGTTCAGGTACCAGTTGATGCCGGTGGTCAGGGCTGAGAGCGTGGAGCCTTGGATGCAGGGCTTTCCGTCCTGGGAGGTGATGACGAACACTTCCTCGCCGTTGGTTGTGGACAGCTGGTTGTCCAGCACGGTCACGAAGCGGTCGGCGGCGTTGGTCACGCGCTGCAGCAGGGCGGTCACGGCCTGCGGATTCATTTCACGTCCTGCCGCCGTTGTCACGGACATTGCCGCGGCAAGCACCAGAAGGAACACGTTTCGGAGTTTTCTTATCATAACAAAGCTGTTTTATTTTGTATTTTTCAATCAGGTTAAAGGGTCTTCATGTTGCGAAAATAAGTAAAATACGCGAGGTTTCAAAGCTTTGTGTCCAATTTGACGTGCGAGCGATGAAATTTGCTTGTCTGTAAAAAAATCCCCCCGGGAATCCCCCGGAAAAAACATCAAGACGTTTTCGGAAAACATGAACATGTTTTTGAAAAACGTCCGCATGTTTTCCCCGAAACATCCACATGTGTTTGAAGACCGGTTCCGGATACGACGTTCGCGAATAAAAAAAGACGTGTGAGCCCCTCAATATTTGCGATGGCAGACAATTTTCTGTGAGTTATTCCGTTTTACTTATTAGTAACTAACTAACTTGGAATGATGAGATTTTATATTAGAATATTACTTGTTGCGGTTTTCACCTCTGCATGTTCAAGCGTTTCTGCCCGGTCAATGAAATACGGGGTCGTTGCAGGATTCCGGTTATCCCGTACCAAAGTTGCCGATTTCAGGTGTGGCTTCCATATCGGAGCGAAAGGGGAATTCAACTTTTCTGACAATGCAAACAGGCCTTATCTCGATTTCGGGATGTCGCTTTCGGCCAGAGGATGGAAGGGCGAAATCGCCTACCTGGGAGGAGAAAACGACTATGTCGATTGGAATTGTCGCCTATATTATTTGGAAATACCCTTGCATATCGGGTATAAGTTCTACGTAAATGAAAGGATAAAAGTACTGGCCAATCTCGGCCCCTATCTGGCAGTCGGCCTTTCCGGGAAGAGCGTGATTGACGAAGAAAACGGGGAACCGTCTAAAGATAACCCGTTCAAGAACGGTATGTACAAGCGTTTCGACGTCGGTGCAGGGGCGGAGCTCGGTATCGAGGTGGACCAACGTTTCCAGATTGCCTTAGGCTATAAGATGGGACTTATAAGGCCGACAAAGGGACTTTGGGATGAGAATTATAGGGACCGGACAATCGGAATCTCCGTTTCGTACATGTTTTAGTTGAATCAAAATCCGCCATGTTTCCATCCGGTCTTAGATGAAAATATGGCGGATTTTGATAGAATGCCTCTTCAGAATTTGGCTGATTTCCGCCAAAATCCCCTATCTTTGTAACAGGAAACCGATAACAAAAAACTATTGTATCATGAGAAGGATTGAATGTATAGGCATCCTCACCTCGGGGGGTGATGCGCCGGGAATGAACGCGGCCATCCGTGCCGTGACGCGTGCGGGCATAGCCAACGGCTTCCGCGTGATGGGCATCTATCGCGGCTACGAGGGCCTGATCAACGACGAGATTGTGGAGTTCTCCACCGAGAACGTGAGCAACATCATCCAGCGCGGCGGCACCATCCTGAAGACGGCGCGCAGCAAGGAGTTCCAGACACCCGAGGGACGGCGCAAGGCTTTCGAGAACATGCAGGCACGCGGCATCGACGCCCTGGTGGTCATCGGCGGCAACGGTTCGCTCACGGGTGCACGCATCTTCTCGCAGGAATACGATATTCCCTGCATCGGCCTGCCCGGCACCATCGACAATGACCTGGACGGCACCGACCTGACCATCGGCTACGACACCACGCTGAACACCATCATGGAGTGTGTGGACAAGATACGTGACACGGCCACCAGCCACGAGCGCATCTTCTTCGTCGAGGTGATGGGGCGTGATGCCGGCTTCCTGGCCCAGAACAGCGCCATCGCGGCGGGTGCCGAGGCGGCCATCATCCCCGAGGACAGCACGGGCGCCGACCAGCTGGAGCAGTTCGTGAGCCGTGGCATACGCAAGAGCAAGAGCTCCAGCATCGTGATTGTGAGCGAGAGCCCCAAGTGCGGGGCCATGTACTATGCCGAGCGCCTGCGCAAGGAGCATCCCGAGTTCGATGTGCGCGTCACCATCCTGGGCCATCTGCAGCGCGGCGGTTCGCCCTCGGCCTGCGACCGTGTGCTGGCCAGCCGCTTGGGTGCGGGCGCCATCAACGCCCTGCTGGAGGGCCAGCGCAACGTGATGGTGGGCATCCGCAACGATGAAATCGTCTACGTCCCCTTCTCCCGTGCCGTGAAGAGCGACAAGGTGCTGAAGCGCGAATTGGTGGATGTGCTGAACATCCTGAGCATATAAAAACAAGACAGGCATCGCCCCTTGCAACCGTGCAGTTGCAAGGGGCGATGCCTGTTTGATATGTAGAAGAAGGGTGGACTTATATAGAATATATAGTTTTGCTGCTTTGTTTTGCTTTGACGATTTCAATGAATGAGGCCAAGGTTTCAATCTCGGGCTGAAATTCCTTATCGAATGATGTTCGGTAGGTGGCGGGTACAACGAGTTTCAAATGTTCGTGTTTCATTTCCCGAAGTTGATTCTTGGATATGCCTTGTTGCATGGTAAACAGGTATTTGGTATCAATCCGATTTGCTTCATTCAAAACTTGTCTCCATCGGTCTTTGCAGGTTGTCTTCGCTCCGAGAAAAACCAGATTTTCTGTCGGGAACAACAGGTTGTGATAGGCTTCTCCGTTGGGAAACAGGAAGTCCGGTTTCTTGTTGTCTTCTGTAACAGCCTGCTCCTCATATTCCAGTTTTGCGGCTGTAAAGATTGTGGCGAGGTGATGCTCCAGTGATTTTCCCGCCCGTGATTTGCGGCGGTTTAGAATGGTGTTAGAGAATTTTACTAATTCTTGACAACTTGGGAAAGGCGCGTTGTATATCGGGGCATAAACCTTTTCTTCAAAACCTCGGAATAAGCAATATTCGGTATCAAACCATTTCAGCAGATGTTCATCGGGAGAGTCACAGATTTTAGTGTCCGTGACATTGTGAACTTTATTATATACTTCTCGTGCAAATGCCGCCATTTGGCGGGTTTCCGGAAAATCAGTGTATTGGGAAACAATCTTTTGAATACAGATTTCTATCTGTTTGTCAGAAGTGGTGGCTTGTGTGATGTCGATTAGTTGATTGGTCTTTTCTGAAGAAAGATTGAAATAAGCGAAAAAATCGTCAATGTCTTGGTCCGTTTGCAAAACAAAACCATAGTAGAGTGTTTCGTTGTGTTGTGCAATGATAAGCAAGTCGCCCACATTGTCTTCCTCAAAGAATGGAAAATTCCTGCCGAAACGCGTTATTCTATATTCGTTGCGCGTTCCTTGTCCGTAATAAATCAAACGGCTATCTGTGGTAAAGTCATCTTGCCATTTAATTTCTACAAACTTTTCTTTGTTTTCCCCTTTTACTCCCAAAGTGTCAAACAACAAAGGAGCAGCGCACTTAGGTATGTAAAACCCGGCTTGGTGCGAGCCGTTTTTTCCCGTGTCATTCGCTGTAATGAAACGACAAAACGCGTGTTTGGAATCCTGCACCTTGGCTATTGCACTATTCAGAATCTCACTCATGGTCTCAGTGGTCGTTAAGCATGGTTTTTATTAGTTGTTCGGAAACAGCTGTAATGAGGGGAACGACAACGGAATTACCGCATTGTCTGTATGCCTGTACATCCGAAACTTGATTAAGGCGATATTCATCAGGATACCCCATTAGCCGGGCACATTCGCGAGGAGATAGTTTGCGAGGATTCTTTCCTTCTCCTTGTGGAATAAGGATCTCGGAACCATCTTTATAATAACGGGCACTTAACGTGCGGGAAATACCGTTGAGGTCTACTAGCCCAAATCCGAATCCATTGCCTTTTGCACGATGTTTTTCTGCATAGTTCTGCAGGTAGCTCCACAATTTATCGCTTAGCGTGTATTTTTCATCAATGTCAGGGTCAAGAATTTCACTTATACTTCGTGTGGCCTGTTTTTGCTCCGGGAAAGAGAACTCTTCGTTTTTGTGAAAAATGTCGTTGTCAAATCCCACAATCATAATACGTTCCCTATGTTGGGGCACATATGTTTGTCCGTCCATCACGAGGTAGTGGAGCGAATAGCGTAGTTCTTCCAATGTGCCTTTTATGACTTTGAAGGTGTTGCCTTTGTCGTGTGACATCAGGTTCTTGACATTTTCTAAAAAGAACGCTTTAGGCCTGTGGCGACTGATAATATCTGCCACATCGAAAAACAACGTTCCTTGTGTCTTATCTTTGAATCCGGTTTCCCGTCCAAGACTTTTCTTCTTGGAGACACCTGCAATTGAAAAAGGTTGGCAAGGAAATCCTGCACAGAGCACATCGAACTTTTGCGGGATATAGCTTTTGGTAACGTCTTTCGTGATATCTCCGAAAGGCATCTCTCCGAAGTTGGCCAAATAGGTTTTTTGGGCATATTTGTTCCATTCTGACGAAAAGACACACTTGCCACCTTGTGCTTGCATAGCCAAACGGAAGCCACCCATGCCGGCAAATAAATCGATGAATGTGAATTTGGGCTCTTTGGGGTCAGGGAAGGGTACGTTGAAAAACTCAGAAAAGAGATTATATTGGTCGGGTCTTTCTGCAACAGACGTGATGTATTCGTCTGTTATTTCTTCTTCTTTCTCTTTCTTTTGTTCTAAAAACTCACGGATAGCAGAGATTATGTTCTCTTTGTTCTTCTCTTCTCCGATGCAGCCGTTGTTGTGCAGATAATGGCTAAGCACAGCAAGGTGGTTTTCCCAACTGGTCTCTCCGTATAGTTTTATATTGTTCTGCTCATCGATTTCTTCTGGGAAATCGGCGAGTTTTATGTCTTGTATGCTCGTTTTTCTTTTCATCAATCAAGTTACGATTCAAAAAATCCCAACAAAAGTAATGTTTTTTATTGAGATTTTTTAGTTCTCTTTCCCATAAACTTCTATTATTAGGGTATACAATGTTTCTAATTGTCGTGTCGAATAACAAAAGAAACTCCGCGGCGAATCATTCGCCGCGGAGTTTCTTTGTTTTATTCACCGCGATGTTTACAAAACATCGCGGTGTGTGTTCTTACTTTCTGATGAACTTCTTGCCGTCCCGGATATAGACACCGGCGGCGGGCTTGCTCACGCGGCGGCCGCTGAGGTCGTAGATGCCATCGGATGCCTGTGAGGGGGCGGAGATGATGTCAGATACGCCTACCGTCTTGTCTAATGCAATGGGGTGGAACGGATTGTCCTCGGTGAACTTGTACGCACCGTTGCTGGCCCAGTCGAGCGAGAAGCGGACGAAACGCATGGTGAAGGCATCGAAGCCCTCGGTGTCGCAAGCGTCCTCTTCATAGTACACGCCCAAGGTGCCGTCGGGCAGCACGGTCACGGCACTGTAGCAGGAACCGCGGGGGCAGATGGTCTTGGGGGTGCCGAAGGTCTCGCCCTCGTCGGTGGACAGTGCGATGCTCACGTTGCGACGGGCGCTGTTGAAAGGTATGGTCTGAAGGGCGATATCCCAAGGATTGCCCTCAACGGTAGAGCACCATACCATGTATTCGCCGTCACATGCGTTGCCGTAGATGCCGCTGGTGAAGCGTGTCTGAGGAGCATATTTCCAGGTTTCGCCTCTGTCTGAGGTCACGTTGTGGAAGTTATAGCCGCTGGCGCGAACGCTGATGGCCAGATCGCCGTTGTTGCGCTCCAGGGTCTTGGGCTCGTCGGCCGCTGTGGTGCCGCTGTTGCCGCTCACGTACCAGTTGTCGCCAAAGTCGTCACTCATGAAGAAGTAGAAGTTCTGGGAGTTATCGGCCTCGCGGTTGACGAAACTGGACACCAAGGTGCCGTCACGCATCTGCAAAGCTGCGCCGGAACCGGAGAATCCGCTCTTCCAGGTCTGAGTCTTTTCGTTGGGGCAGTTGGCACCATACAGGTCATCGGTATGGTCCTTCGGTGTGCTCCACGTCTCGCCACCGTCCTCGCTGATGATGGTCTTCCAGCGGGGAGGCTCCTGGGCGGTTCCGCCAAAGAATCCGTGTCCATAGGTTCCGGAACTGGTCATGATGCCCACGATTCGGCCGCTCAGGCGGTCGGTCACCAGGGAAGCGTCGCCATGGCCATAGTCACCACCGGTCTCGGCAGTGCCGGCTACGGTCATGGGACGGCTCCAGGAACGGCCCTCGTCGTCGGAGTACTGAGCCACCACGTAGCAGTGGCTGGGCAGATCCGCACCATGGTTCTTGCGGTCGTCGGTGAGTACTACCAGGCGCTTACCGTCTTTGGTCGTGGTGATAGAGGGGATGCGGTACTTCTGTGTGCCCATATCCATCGGCATCAGCACGGCACCCTCGGAGAGGAACACGGTGACGGCAAACTCGGGGTTGCCGTTCTCTTCCTCCACATCGTTGCCGTCTATGGTGTAGCCCGTGATGGCGGCATCCACGGTGTTGCCCTCGGCAGCATCGTCTGCGATGTCGTATGCTATCCAGAGGTAATGTGTTCCGGGAGTAAGAGCCTTGGTGCCGGTGATGGTGAACGTGTTGTCGGCGTTCAGTGTTCCCTCGCCGAAGAGTTCGGCGTTCCGGTCTCGCCAGGGGGTCTTGCCGTCCGCATCCACGTTCAGCTCCAGGGAGTTGGTGGCGAAGTATGCCTTCACCTTGGTCACATCGGCGGCCTTGGTTCCGGCGAAGGTGCCCTTCACGCCCTGGAACTCGCAAGATTCGGTCAGTCCGGTAACGGTCAGGGTCGAGCGGATGATAGCCTGGTCCTTGTTGCCGATACCCGTGGTCACCTTGCCTTGCTCCACTCTTGTGGCGGAGAGCTTTGCTTCGGGCTCGCTCACGTCCACCTCGTCGAACTTCCAAAGAGAGGCACCGCCTTCTTCGGCAGTCCATCGCACGATAACCGATCCTGCCTGCTGGGCATGGAACTCCGTCTGGTTGTCTTTGATGACAAAGAAGCCAAAGGCATCGTTGATGTTGTAGATATAGTTGGGAGTGTCGACCACGCCGAAGGTGGTGTTGCCGCCGGTGCCGCCGGGGGCGGTGCCGAAGTACTGGCCGTTATAGTTCTTGATGGCAATCTTGCCCTGGGCGTTCTGCCAGAAGCTCCAGATGTGGTCGGCCTGGAACTGCTTGTCGCCGAAGTGCATCTTCTGGTCCTCGGCGTTGTAGTACATCACCTTGCCACGGCAATAGTCCTTGTTGGCGGCAGCGCTGGTGATGTAATACCAGTGCTCGTCGCCCTCGGTGCTGATGACCGGCTTCTCGGGGGCGTCTTTCTTGATTTTGACGGTGAAGTCGGTAAACTTCACGGGGCTGTTGGCTCCCGTCAGCGTGATGGCCAAAGACGAGAGGCTCTGCTTGGTCTTGGCCACATTCTGTGCCGTGGAGGACGAGGTGTATGTCTTGTTGTCGTCACTTATGCTGATAGTGATTGCGTTGGCGTGGTTCTCGTTTACGAATGAGAAGCTGTATTCCTCGATTACGTAGCCTGCGGGAGGAGTGAGGGTAAAGGTATGGGTAGAACCGCCGGTGGCAAGACCCAGGTTGTTGCCATACCATTTCATGTTGTTCACACCGTTGGTCGTGGCAAACTGCAGCTGGGGCGTGGCATTGCTCTTCCACACGCTGCACCAGGACGTTGCGTCCACCTGGCCGTTTCTGTACAGGTCGCCGTTAGCCTTGTCTATGGTGTAGGTCATTTCGGTCACTTCCTCCTCGTCGCCATACGTGAGGGCGGCCACCTCTTCGGCGGTGAGCGAGTAGTTGAACACGCGTACGGAGTGGATGGTGGCCTTGGCAGGCAGGATGTTGCTGCCCTCGGAAGTCACCGATCCGCCCAGGTAGAGGCCGTCCACGCCGGTTACGGTGCCGAACACGGGTGCCGCGAAGGGCACATCGCCGGCGTTGGCACCGTCAATATAATAGGTGTAGCCGGCATCCTTGCGCATGGTCACCACCACCTTGTGGCGATTGGTGCCGAAGGTTACGTTGCCTCTGGTGTAGACGGCATCTTTGTCGGGGGTGTAGGTTCTGACAGCATTGGCTGTGGTGCCGATGGCCATAAGCTCCGTGGTGGCGGAGTTGCTGCTGCTCATCAGCATCTGGTTGCCCGTTGCTTCCGTGTAGGTGAAGTCGATGGCCACGGTCAGGTTTTCGAGGGCAAACACCTTGGCGGCCTCTTCGTCGGTGAACTTATAGGGAGCGGTGCCGTCCAGGGTGATGTCTTGGAGCATCACTACCGGCTCGCTGCTGGGTTCCTCGGCGGGTTCCTCGGTCACCTCCACGATGGCATAGCGGCAGCCGGTGTCTTCGCGGTCCTGTCCGTTGCCGCCGCTGCTCCAGTTGTACACCTGATAGTTTTGTGCGGCCTGGGTCTGGTTCAGCTGCACGGTGCCGCTGGAGATGATGTAGGTGCCGGGGGCGTTGGAGTAGCTGAATGTCCAGCCGGCGGCGGGGGCTGCGGCCACCGTCTTGATGGCGGTGTTGTAGTCCGAGGCGGGGCTGAGGTAGGTGTTGTCGCTGCGGTTGATGATGTTGAACGAGCCGTCGGTGCGCTCCTCCAGCTTCCACATGCTGCGGGCATAGTTGTTGCTCTCCTCTCCCGTCACGGCCTGGCCGGCTCCGTTGGAGGCCATATAGCGGTTGCCGCGTGCGGGGGTGCTGAACTTGTACCAGTGGGTCTCGCCGGCGGTGCTTGCCTTGGGCATGTTCAGGGCGGGGAGTACAAGTCCGTTGAGTTTCGCAACCTCGGCGTTCACTTCGTCCTCTGTGAGGGAAGCCTTTGCCAGCATGGCGGTTGCCGTCTTGACCTCCTCGAAGAACTGTGCCATGAGTGCGGCATTGTATTCGCCAACACCCTCGCCCACGGTTGTCAGCTGGCCGGCGGCGATGGCTTGAGACAGGGTGCAGCGCAGGTTCGCCTGGGCTTTGCGTGTCTCGGCCTCGGTTTCGGAGATAACCTCATAGTCGTTGCCGAGGAAGTCTGCGTCCAGCGCTTCCTTCATGATTTGGGCCACTTTCACGTAGCCCAGACCGCCCAGATAGTTGCCCGGGTAGAAATACTTGCTGTTGGCAACGCCGTTGGCTGCCAAAGCGGTGTAGACGTCAACATACTTCACGTTGTCGTCCGCGCTTTCGTCGGCGATAGACTTCATGTAGGCGTTGAGCACGCTGACGCGGTTTGTGTTTGTCGTTGCATTCGTAACGGGGCAGAGGGACATCAGATAGAGCTTGGAGCCGGGAGACTTCGTCTTGATTTTCTCCACCAGGGCCTTGTAACTGCTCTTTACGGTCTCGATGTCAGTGTTGCCGTTGGCATCTGCCGTGCCGGTATAGAGGAAGATGGCCTTGGCGTCCTGCTTGGTCACTCCGGCCACGTCGGCATAGTTGGCGTCCACCAGCTTGCCGGTGCCGGCGATGTCGCCTCCATAGCCCCAGCCATTGCCGCGGTTCTTGATGTGGGTGGAGCCCAGGAGTTCCTGCCATTCGCCGCACTTCACCATCTCGTCGCCGAACACCAGTACGTCTTCGGCGCTGACGGGCATCACGCTGGCGTAGGTGGCACGCATGCCGTTGGAGCCGCCCAGACCGCCGTTCACCTGAATGGCAGCGGTGTTCTCGGGGTAAACATGTGTAACGCCGTTGCCCAGATGGGGGCAAATCGTTTCTGCCCATATCTTGTAAGCGGCAGCGGTGCAATGCAATCTGTCATAGCTCAGCGAGTTGTCGCTGGGAATACCGGTCAGCTTGCTGTGAAGGTCGACATAGGTGAGCCAGTTTTCGTTCACGCCGTCCACATAGTTCTTGAAAGCTGTGTTGCACTCGGTTATTCGTCTTGCATCTCTCAAACCCGAGGGGAGGATGCTGTAGATGTACACCTCGGTGCTCGGATAACGGTCGTGGATGCGGGTGACGATGGAGCGAACATAGTTCAGAACCTGCGGAGCCTCGGCGTTCAGTCCTGCCCCTCCGATGTCGTTCGTGCCAATCATCATGAACACCTTGGCGGGCTTGTTGCCCAGATAGGCTTCCAGATTGGCGCTTTGCTCGGGAGACATGCCGCCCGAGTTGCCGCGGTTGACGATGGGCAGGTAGTTCCCTTCCGCATCTTTGAATACTTCGGGCCAGCAGTTCATGTCGGTAATGCTGTTACCGATGAACACGATACTGCCTTCGGCCGGAGCAAGAACCTTGAAGGAATCGTAGCGGTGATTCCTGAAGGGCTCGTCTGCCCATGTGGCAACGCATGCCGCAATCAGGCCTACGAGCAGGGCAATCCATTTTCTTGTCATAATAAATGAAGGTTTTTGGTTAAAAGAAATAGTATTTGTTAAAGATTTAAGTTGTGTTCAAGTGCATATCCGGGTGCAAATATATGAAAATCTTTTTGGAAAAAAGAAGAAGAAAGGGGCTGTATTGTAGGGCAAAGTCATTTTTTTCTTTTGCTCACAATACAGCCTCCTTGTCTCAAACTACAAACTTATGTTCCTGATTGTTTGCGTGAGGCGGGATTTACCATCCCTGCTCCTCGTCCCAGTCAAAGTCTTCTTCCTCGCGGCTCCAGGCGGTGCCGCCGCCCTTTTCTTCTGTGCCCATGCTCACGGCGATGCAGAGGGCGTCGCGGCAGATGAGTTCGCGGCTCTCGGGTTGGATATATGTCTTTCTCATTGTCTTTTTCTTTTTTTTATAGTTGATACAACCTGTTTTATTTCACCATGAACTTCTTGCCGTTCTGAATATAGAGGCCCTTCACGGCTTTCTGCACGCGGCGGCCCTGCAGGTCGAACACGGGAGCCTGCTTGCCCTCTGTGCCGTCGATGCCCTTCACGCCGTCGGTCTCGCCCTCGCCGAAGCTCAGCACCAGAGCGGGAGCGTTGGCACCCTCGGTGTGCAGGTAGGCCTTGTTGGCGGACACGGTCAGGTCTGTGGCGCTGATGGGATAGAAGGCCACGCCTTGGTTGCCGCCGGTCAGGATATAGTCCTTGCCATGCTCCAGTGCCTTGGCACCGCCGGCGGTGTTGCCCAGCAGGTTGCCCTCGATGGTGGCTTGGGTCTCGGTGGTGGCGGGCTGCATCACTGCGGTGCCGGCCTCGCCGGTCAGCAGCACACCCTGTCCGGCAGGGATGGCCTCGCCCTCGGCGATGGCCGTGGCTTGGGCTTTGTTGTCTGCGGAGCTGACGTAGTGGGCGGTGACGCCCTCGGGCACGATGGCCGCATAGGGGGCGGAGAAGGTGCCGATGGCCGTGATGCCCTCGATGTTGTCAACCGCATTCAACTTCACGGATGAGGGATAGTTCTCCACTTCCTTTACGATAAGGGCAGAAGAATAACTATTATTATTATTATTAACCTTGAGGAAAGGCTGATCAGCCTTATCGATTGAGCCATTTCCACAATTGATGACGAAAACTCCATTGGTGTTTTTGTCAGTTCTTTTGTTGAATCTGAAGGCTACATAACCAAAAAGGTTTGCGGCAGATTGGTCTGCAATATAGCCTTTATTGCCTGCAAGCAAAGTTTGTACCGCACATTCGTTCACGTTGTCTGTCCACGCATTGCTTATGCCTTGGTGGTTAAGATATTTGCCATATACAGAGCCGTAGGCCGGCACTATGGCATACTTGGTGGTTTCGCCAACTTGCCAACTGCGGAAAACGAACACACCACTCTCGGGAATCTCGCTGTCCTTATTCTCCATGGCAACAGTTCTTAGGCCGCTACCGGTGAAATCGAGATGTCGGTAGATGCCGTTTGCCATATCAAGGGGACGGATTACTATGGTGTAGGCCTTGCCGCTCTCGGGCATCAGCAGGTTGGTGCAGGCGAGATAGGCCGTGAGTTGGGTGGTGAGTGCTTCGGGCAGAGGCTTGTAGGTCTGGTAGCTGATGGTGTTGTCGTTGAGGTTGTCGATTTGCGTCACCGTTGCTTGAAGCTCTGTGCGCTCGGTCGCGTCGGCCACGGGGGTGCCTACGTGTGTCATCTCAAGATAGCCTTTGGCTTCGTCTTTCGTGGCGTACAGTTCGTCCAGCATGGTCCGGAAGTCACCCATTGCCTCGAATACAAGCTTTCCGCCCAGGTAATTAGGCCTGTTTCCTTCATAGTATGCTGTGATGTTCAGGCTTTTCGAATTTGTGTGTGCCAGACTCATGTTGTCGTTTTTCAGGTTGAAGCGCCATTGGTTTGCTTCTCCGGTATTTGTTGTGAAGTTCTGCAAGAGGAAGTATGACTTGTCGCTTTCCGGAGCATCTGTCAAACTTGTGTTTGCCTGTCTTGTGCCGCCCGAACCGGTGCCTGTGGTAATGTTGCCAATGGTCAGGTATTTCCCGCTTTGTGTCATGATGTTGAAGCCGTTGAACCAGTCGCCCACGAACTTCCACTTCCAGTTCTGCTCGGTGGCAAGTGTCAGGCCGTTGCAGGTGCTAAATTCTTCTTTTCCCTCATTATTTGCGTTCGCATACCAATAGTAACCTCCGTCTTGACTAAATTTGACACGGTAGTACACGGGTGCCTTGTCAGTAGAGATGGTGAAGGGCAGTGTGGCATTGTAGGTGGTTTCGATGTCGTAGGTGTCGGTGCCTGCCACGATGGTTGCGGGGAAGCCGGTGGCCGTTATATAAGAGGGGACATTGCCCGGTTCGGTGGGGGCGTATCCGGCATACTCGGTAACCTGTTTTTCTCCCAGTCTTTGGCCGTCCTGGTAATAAGTATAGGTTACCTGTACCAAGTCGCTTTCTCCCAACTCTTCTACCGCATAGAAAGCATAGGGGTGGGCTGACGCCCAGCCGTTCCAAGCTGTTTCATTTCCATTCCACCATCTTTTGTCGGTGGCTGTGGAAGCTATACCTCCTCTGCCAATCAGCCAAACGCGGTTGTCGGCACCGATGGTGGCATTGGTGGTTGTGGTGCCGTCATCGTTCTTCGATCCGACACCGGCTTTGTGGGCAAAGTCTCCTGCTTCCATTTCCAACGTCTCAGATTCATGCCATTTCACGATGTATAAATCCTGACCGGCTTCGTTGGCAGTGTTTCCGTCGGAGTTTACATAGGAATCCTTGGATTTCGACTTCAGATAATACTTGCCGTCTGTGGTACTTTGTTCCACCGTCCACACATATTCAGCGGTCATAATTTCCTTATCTGCGGGTGCCTTCTTGGCCAATCCCAAGCCGTTGCCGCTATTTGCGTAGATGAAACCCGTGCGGTCCTGAGTGCCGTTCATGGCCGTGTTGTAGATGACGTAGTCTTTGCCGACCTCCAGGTCGGCGGCACGTTCGCCGGCGATGCGATAGAATCCGCTTCCCGTTGACTGGGCCATCGCGTTTGTTGCGCAAATGCAGCCAAGGGCGCAGAGGCACAACATTTTAAATGTGTTGATTTTTTTCATAAGTGTAAATTGAATTTATAGTTTACGCGCGCAAAGTTACGCGCTTTTTAACAAAATTCAACTTGGGGGGGTGAAATTATGTTAAACAACCATCAAAAATACACTTCTGTGGGTTCTGCAGTCCCGGTATTGGGAAAAAACGTCTGTCAAAGGGTCGCCCGCATGCCGCGTATTCGCCCTGTCGCATCGGTTATCGCCCGTCTCCCGTTTCTGCATCCGGATAGATTTCCGGTAGTATATTCCGATAAAGTGTCATTTTAACGGTAGAATACTCCGAGAAATAAAATGCAGATTCTTGTTTTTTGGGGGGCGAAAACATGTTCATGTTTTTGAAAAACGTGTTGATGTTTTCGCCGATACATGTTCATGTTTTTTCGGAAAAAGAGCATCCTTTTTTCTTCTTCATTCTTCGGTGTTGTAGCCCTCTTTCCATGGTGCCGGAAAAACATCGCGGTGAAGCGACAAAAACGCCGCGGCGAACCGATTCGTTCGCCGCGGCGTTTTAAAAGAAAATATTGCGATGCTTCTTGGGCTTACACCTCTGCGTTGGTGTAGAGGAAGCGCTTGATGCTCTTCTTGGGTGTTTTCTCGAACTCCTCCTTCATCACGCGGATGCCCATCAGGCTGCAGTAGTTGGGGATGATTTTGTTCAGCTCCTTGCGGTTCTGCTCCATGATTTCCTCGATGTCCTTGACTCCCAGGCCTAATTGTTTCACCTTGTCGGGGTCGGGGTATACCAGACCGTAGAATTTCTCCCCTTTCTGTATGACCACGCATTCGGCCACCAGAGGCATGCTCACCAGCTTGTCCTCGATTTCCTCGGGATAGACGTTCTGCCCGTTGGCGCCGAGCAGCATGTTTTTCGAGCGTCCTTTGATGAAGATGTTGCCTTGGGCGTCCATCACACCCAGGTCTCCCGTGTGGTACCATCCGTCGCGCAGGGTCTCTCGTGTGGCCTCCTCGTTCTTATAGTAGCCCAGCATCACGTTGGTGCCGCGTGCCAGAATCTCGCCGGGCTGGTTCTCGGGGTCGGGACTGTCGATCTTGATTTCCATGCGCGGGGCGGGGCGGCCGCAACTGCCGGGGGCGAAGGTGGTATAGTCGGCATAGGAGAGGATGGGGGCGCACTCGGTGGCTCCGTACCCCACGGTGTATTTGAAGCCGATGTCGCGGAGCACGTCTTCAATCTCCTTGTTGAGAGCCGACCCGCCGATAATCACCTCGTAAAAGTTACCGCCCAGGGCATTGGACAGCCCGTCGCAAATCTTCTTTCTGATGCGGTCGCCGATGATAGGGGTGCGCATGAGCAGAGCCACCTTGGAATCCTGAATCTTGGGCAGGATGGCCTTGCGCACGATTTTCTCGATGATAAGGGGCACGGCAATCACGATGCTGGGCTTCACGTCGGCCAGGGCCTTCATCAGGATGGTGGGGCTGGCCGGTTTGGTGAGGAAGTTGATGTGGACACCATACATCACCTCGAAGAGGAACTCGAAGGCCATGCCATACATGTGGGCCATGGGCAGCATGGAGAGCACGCTGTCGCCGGGCTTGATGTGTTTGCCGATAACCTCGATGGCGAACAGCGAGTTGCTGACGATGGCGCGGTAGGGAATCATCACGCCCTTGCTGTTGGAGGTGGTGCCGCTGGTATAGTTGATGATGGCCAGCTCCTCGGGTTGGTCGTGGTGGTAGTTGATGTGGTGTTTGCGGAAGTTCATGGGATAGCGCTCGCCAAACAGGCGGTTCAGGTTTTGCCGCGCATAGGTGAGCTTTTCGCTGCGGGAGAGCAGTACACTGTAGTCAACAAAGGAGATGACTCCCTGCAGATGGGGCATCTCGTCGGCGTTGAGCGTGGGCCACACACGGTCGCCCGCGAACAGGAGCTTGGCCTCGCTGTGGTTCACGATGTCGTGGATTTGCGAGGGATGGAACTCGTGCAGGATGGGCACGGCCACGGCACCATAGGTGAGGGTGGCCAGGAAGGCTACGCCCCAGCGGCTCATGTTGCGGCCGCAGAGTGCGATGTGGTCGCCTTTCTCCACGCCGGCCTCCTCGAAGAGGATGTGGAGCTTTTCGATGACGCGGGCCACGTCTTTGTACTGATAGGTGAAGTCGCCGAGGTCGGACATGGAGTCCAAATCCCAATAATTGCGGACAGACTCCTCCAGCCATTTATTAAAACTTTGTTGTTCCATATTCAAAAAACTTAAATATGGGGGCAAAGATAAGGCAAAAACTGCACACTTCAAAATATTATGTGCGGTTTTTGCCTTTAACTTACTGATAAATCCTCTCGCCGAAGATGAGGGAACCCACGCGCACCAGGGTGCTGCCGTGGCGGACGGCTACGGGCCAGTCGCCCGACATGCCCCAGGAGCATTCGCAAAAAGAGGGCTGCGTGGCGAAATAGGTGCGGCGGCAGTGCCGGAAAAAATCGGCGGCGGATTGGAACTCACGGGCTATCTGCCCTTCATCGCTTACGTTGGAGGCCATGCACATGAGGCCGCGAAGCTCCACGCCCTCCAGCGTCCTCCACTCGCCGCCGGCCAAATACTCGTCCAGTTCACGTGGAAGAAAACCGTATTTCGTCTCTTCGCGGGCCACGTGCAGCTGCAGCAGGCAGGGGATGCGGCGGCCGCAGCGCACGCCGTGGCGGCTGATCTCGGCCAACAGGCGGGGCGTGTCCACGGAATGGATGAGGGACACGTAGGGCGCGATGTACTTGATCTTGTTGGTCTGCAGGTGGCCGATGAAGTGCCATTCGATGTCGTCGGGCAGCAATTCATGCTTCGCACGCAGCTCCTGTGCCTGGCTCTCGCCGAAGAGGCGCTGGCCGGCATCGTAAGCCTCGCGTATGGCCTCGGGCGGGTTGAACTTGGACACGGCCAGCAGGCGGACGCCCTCCGGCAGTTGTCCCCGTATGCTTCGTACGGCCTCGGCTATCATGCCTGTTCGGGGTTGGTGTCGTCCTGCGATGCGGGCCGGTAGCGGAACACGTCGAGGATGTTGGTCTCCACCACGGAGGTGATCAGATAGTCGGCCATGCTGCCGCGCATGGCTTCGTCGATGCGCGTGATGGCGATGCGCAGGTCACGGGCCTGCACCAGCACGGTCTGGGTGCTGCGCTTCTCCTGCCCGCTCTTCTCGTCGAGGGTGATGTAGGCCAGCTTGGCGCGGAACCAGCGGTCGTCGTCGCCGTCTTTGCTGAAGAAGAGCTCGCTCAGGCGGGCTTTCTTGATGTCGGTGACTTCGAACTCGGTGCCGCGCACGAAGGGCTCAATCTCCGCAAGGAAGCGGGCTTCGGCCTCGGTGTAGGTGAGCGCTTCGACCAGATAAGGCTCGGTGACCTTCTTCACCAGGCCGTTTTCCATTGTTTTCTCGAAGCGTACTTTGCATTCAAACCATTGATTCATTTTCTTCTGTTATGTTTTTTGTTGTTTTCGTTTCGTTGTTTGGGGCTCTTGCTCCCGCGCTGTGGCGCGGCTGGGCGGCGGGTCTGCGGCGTGAAGCCTTGGCCGAAGAGGCGGGGGATGAGGTCCTCGCGCCCGATGCGCCGCAGCTCGTCGCGTATGCGCCCCCGTTCTTCGGGCTTGTACCAGAAGAAGAACATGCGCTGGCGCTGCTTGTCGCGGTCGTCCCTGGCCGAGAACACGGGTTCGCCGGTGTAGGGGTGGTAGCCGGAGACCCAGGTGTCGGTAGCCAGGGTCATGGGCGTGGGCGTGAAGTCCTGCACCTGCTCCAGGTGGAAGTCCAGCCGCTTGGTGATGACGGCCAGCTCGGCCATGTCTTCGGCGGTGCAGCCGGGGTGGCTGGAGATGAAGTAGGGGATGATCTGCTGATTGAGTCCGTGGCGGCGGCAGGTGTCGTCGAACACGGCCTTGAAGTCGTGGAACATGCCGAAGGGAGGCTTGCGCATGAGGCGAAGCACGTGGTCGGCGGTGTGCTCGGGCGCCACCTTCAGGCGGCCGCTGACGTGCTTGGTGATGAGCTCACGCGTGTATTCGTCGGCGGCTTTCTGCACCTGCGGGTCCTTGTGCGGGTGCATCAGCAGGTCGTAGCGCACGCCGCTGCCGATGAAGCTCTTCTTGATGCCGGGCATGGCGTCCACGCTGCGGTAGATGTCGAGCAGGGGCGTGAGGTCGCAGTTGAGGTTGGGGCATACCTCGGGATGGATGCACGAGGGGCGCTTGCATGCCTCACAGGCCTTGGGGTTGCGTCCGCCCATGCGGTACATGTTGGCGCTGGGGCCTCCCAGGTCGCTGATATACCCCTTGAAGCCGGGCATCCGGGTCAGCTTCTCCACCTCGCGCAGGATGCTCTCCTTCGAGCGGCTCATGATGAACTTGCCCTGATGGGCCGAGATGGTGCAGAAAGCGCAGCCCCCGAAACAGCCGCGGTGGATGTTGACCGAGAACTTGATCATCTCGTAGGCGGGAATGGTCTTGCCCCGGTATTTGGGATGGGGCAGGCGGGTGTAGGGCAGGTCGAAGGACCGGTCCAGCTCTTCGGTGGTGAGGGGAGGGTAGGGCGGATTGACCACGACATAGCGGTTGCCCGTCTGCTGCACGATGCGCCGGGCGTGGAGCTTGTTGCTCTCCTCCTCGATATGGCGGAAGTTGGCCGAGAACTTCCGCATGTCGGCCACGGAGTCCTCGTAGCTGCTGAGCACCACATCGTCCTCGCGGATGTCCCCGGGCACGTGGTCGTAGAGGATGGCCGTCTGGGGAATGGCGTTGTCGCCCGTCAGTGCATGCCGGAAAGCCTTGCGCCCGATGTAGGACTGCCCTGCCTCGTCGTACTCCAGCAGCGGGTCTGCGCTCTCCACCATCCGGGTCAGCCGGCGGGAAATCTCCTGCGTGGGCTTCTCTCCCATACCATATATGATAAGGTCGGCGCCGCTGGGCACCAGGATGGAGGGCAGAATCTTGTCCTGCCAATAGTCATAGTGGGCCACGCGGCGCAAGGAGGCTTCCACGCCGCCCAGCACGATGGGTGTGTCGGGATAAAGTTGTCTCAGGATTTGTGAGTAGACGATGCTGGGGTATTCCGGACGCATGTCGTGGCGTCCGTCGGGCGAGTAGGCATCCTCGCTGCGCAGGCGGCGCGAGGCGGTGTACTTGTTCACCATCGAATCCATGCAGCCGGGGGAGATGCCGAACCACAGACGGGGACGCCCCAAACGCTTGAAATCGCGGAAATCGCCGTGCCAGTCGGGTTGCGGAACGATGGCCACGCGCAGGCCCTCGTCCTCAAGCAGGCGCCCGATGACGGCGGCGGCAAACGAGGGATGGTCAACGTAGGCATCGCCGGAGAACAGGATTACGTCGGCCTGGTCCCAGCCCCGCAGTTCCATCTCTTTGCGTGTGGTGGGCAGCCAGTCGGTGAGCCGGTGTGTGGGGGTCTGTTCCTTGTCCGCCATATCGTGTGTGTTGTCAGGCTTCGGCATTGTCTTCTGCGGCCGGAGCCTTCTTCCATTCCATGTATTGCTTGGCAAGGTTGCAGAGCCCGAGGGGTTTCATGTTGTCGTGGAACAGCACGCTTCGGCACAGGTCCAGCAGGTCGGGTGCCGCCTCCATGCTGTCGAGCAGGGCGCGGACGTTGAGCCGCAACTTCTCCAGTGTGTTCTCGTCCACGATGCCGCTGCTGCCGAGCAGACCGTCGAACAGGTTGTATTTCTTGATGGTTGCCATCTGCTCTTCGCTTACATCAATGAAGCGAGAGCCTTTTTCGTTCGCTTGGATGTGAAATGTTGTCATTGTATCAGATATTTAATGCTGGCTTCCAGAATGGCTTGGCGCAGGGATTCGTCGGAAATGATTTCAAGGGGGAAACCGTAGGTGAGCACGCGCCGGTCGCCCCGGTTCCAGGCTACGGACGCGGCATAGCCGGTGGAGGTGAAGAGCGAGGCGGCGAAAGCGTCGTCCAGCGGCTGCAACGTGCTGCACCGGGTGGTGCTGAAGGTACGTTCGTTCAGGTCGTTGCTCAGGGCAAAATCCGCGCCCAGCCCTCGCACGATGTTCTGCTCCCCACTGATGCTCACGCTTCCGGCGGGCAACAGGTGGAGCACTCGGGCGGCAAATTGGCGCTGCCGGTCGGTGGCCAGCTCCTCGCTCACATAGGCTCCGCTGCAGAGGATGGAGGCGCCCCGCCCGTCATAGTGCTGCAGGGCGTTCATGACGGCATCGTCGAAAGCGGGCGCCGAGGTCATGCTGTAGCCGTCCTGCCGCTGCGTCCCCAGAATCAGGTCGATGAGGTCTGCCCGGGGCAGTAAGTCCGCCGGACGGGCCAGGGCGTCGCTCATGCACGACATCACGGCCACTTGGCTTGTGGCCCTTGCCACGCAGCGGGCATGCAGGGTGGGATAGTCGAAGGTGTTGCCGGCCACCAGCAGGCTTTCGTATTCCTCTCCGCTCTGGCCCGGCATGGCGGGGTCGCTCTTGCTGAAGACAATCTGCCGCCCGCTGTAGCAGGGCGAGCGGTGATAGACCACGCCGGGGTCGGCATCGATATCGAAGCCGCGACAGGTGTCGTTGTCCAAGGGTTGCGGACCGGCCAGGCGCCGGAAGCCGTTGATGATGAGCATGCGCCGCGTGGCTTGCAGAGGCACGTAACTTACCAGCTCGGCCGAGGCCAGGCTTTGTCCGCCGGCGTTCAGGGCGCTCACCCGGTAGCGACGGAGCGTTCCGCGCTGAACGGGCAGGCTGATGGCGTTGTCGCCCGTAAGAATGCCGTTGGACCAGTCGCCTCCCTCGTCGGCTGTCTGCACCAGATAGGCTGTGGGAGCCGATGATGACTCCAACGGGTCGTGGGTCGGCTGCCATGTGAGGCGGATGCTGTCCATCCCCTCGTTGAGCAAAGCGGCAAAACTGTTGACGGGCAGGGGCTGGACGGTGAAAGCCTCTTGACCGTGCATGGCCGAGACGTAGCGCAATATACCTTTATATATAGAGCGGGCAAGAAGAAACTTGAACCACGGATCGTGGCCATGCACCATATCGGCCCAATTCTGGTGGCTGAGCGTCTCGAGGATGGCGCTCGGCACTTCGGGGATGCGGCTCTCGCTGTAGTTGCGGTCGAGCATCTGGCGGCGTGTCCAGTTGCCCAGCAGGCGGTTCATGTCCCGGGTGACGCTCGTCATAAGCTGGTTGATGAGGTCGCGCGAGGTCATACGGCTGAGTCCCGCCGGCAACAGCCCCTCGGCCAACAGCCCTTCGTATTCGCCCTTGGTGTACTTGCCCGTGGTGTAGATGCCCAGGGTGCCTATGATGGATTGGTCGGGCCGCAGACCTGCGTCGCTGTGTATGCCGAGTGCCAGCTCCAGAGGCACGCACAATCCGCTGTCGCCGGGCAGATAGGCCGACCCGCGTGCCATGTGGTTGGTCCATAGCGAGCGCACGTTGATGTCCTCGGCATAGTCGTTGGCAGCCTCCTTGTTGGCATACACGGGCCAGGGAGCACCGCCCCATTGGGCACTGTAGCGGCTTCCTTCCAGGTAGCGGGGCATCAGACTCCTCACGGCGGGGTAGAGACAGTCGCCCCGGGACACCGTACCCATGCCTCCGCCCAGGCGGACGGCATCGGCCGTGACGGTGCCGCGGTAGTCGCTCTGATTGGTGAGCCGTATGCAGTTGTCGGCATAGTTCCCCGGCGTGAAGTGGTGGGTGCCCAGATACACCCAGGTGCCTCCGCCCATCTGCTGGTTCACTTTATAGGTGGTGCTCACGCCGCTGTGGCGCACCGTGTATCGGGCATCGGGAACGTTGGTGGGCAGAGCGGCGAAACTGACATACACGGCGTAGTCCCCCTCTTGCGTAATCTCCGGAGTCCACACGATGGAACCGGCGTGGCGGGGGCTTGTCTGCGTGTCTGCCACCCGGTATGTGCCGGACAGGAAGGGCGCTTCGCCGTCGGAAAGCGTGGTGCCGATGAAGCTGAAGCCCACGCCGCCCGTCCGCCATTCCCGCTGTCCCTGCAGTTCCTTGTAGATGCCGTTCAACAGAGGTGCGTCGTTGTCCACCACAATCTCGCACTTCTGCCAGTCCCGCTCGCGGGGCGACCATACGATGGCTCCGGCATTCTCGAGCATAGGCATGAGGAAAGGCACCACGAACGACTGGGTGAAGAGGTCCTCGGTGGTGCAGTATAGGCTGGGGCGTTGCCACTTCCACAAGCTCTTCCCCAGGTCGTAGTAGCGGCCATGGCTGGCCCAGATGGCCAGATGGCGGCCTTGCAGGCCTCGGTTGACCGTGTAAGGACGGTTGGTGTTGGCCACCCAAGGATAGCCTTTGTGCTCTATCGTGCCCCACACGCGCCGATAGTAGATGGTGTCGCTGGGGTCGGGCTCAATCAGTTGTTCAAAGGGAAGGGTGCCGCAGAAGATGTTGAGCGTATAGGTGTTGTAGGGTGCTGTCAGCCGCCTCTTTATCTCGCGCATCAGGCCGGCCGCCTCCGCCTTCGAGATGGGACGCTCGCCCAACACCTCGTTCAGCCGGATGGTGACGCAGCGGCGGCGTGTGTCGGCCGTGATGCTGTTCACGCGCAGCACATTGTCGTTGCTGATGCCGGTGCTCTTGAATTCGTTCAGGCAGGCTTGTATGCTTTGTTTTGTTTTCTGCGGTAACTGCTGCTGGGCTATGGAGGCCAGGGATATACACAGCAATGTCACCGCAAGGCTCAGTCTCCTGTTCATAGTCCTGTGGTGAATTTCTTGGGATGGCGGGCCGTGAACTGCTCGAAGTAGCGTTTGATTTCCGGCAATTCCCGGTCGATGTCCCCCGTTGGCATGACGCTCTTGGTACACACGATTCGCTTTTTCTTGTAATCCAGTCCGTAGAGCAGGATGGGGATTTCCGCCTTCAAGGCGATGTAATAGAAGCCTTTTTTCCAGTCGGGCTGCAGCTTCCGGGTGCCTTCGGGCGTGATGCACAGGCAGAATGTTTCCCTCCGGCGTGCAATCTCTGCTATCTGGTCGGTCATGCTTGTGCTTTTGTCCCTGCGGACGGGTATGCCCCCCAGCGAGCGCATGACGGGACCCAAAGGCCCCCAGAACCATTCCTTCTTCATCAGGAAATGGGGATGATGGGCCGTGGCACAGGCGTAAAGCTGGCCAAGGATGAAGTCCCAGTTGCTGGTGTGCGGGGCCAGGGCGATAATGTATTTGTTGGGCTTCGCGATTGTTTCTTCAACCGTAAAGCCCAACATTTTGTAGAGTATCCAGCCGCAAAGTTTCCCAAGCATTGGCTTTCGGGGCAATGGTGTTAAGGGTTAGGGAAAAAGCTCAGACGATGGCGTAGAGTTGGTTTACTATCTCGTCGGCACACTTGGCCAGTTCCTCGCGCAGTATCTTGAAATACTTCCCGGCCGGAATGCCGGGCTCGGGATGGCTCACGCGGCAGATGAAGTCGTCCTGCATACGCAGCACACTCACCATCACGTTGTCTATGTCCTCCTGACGGGCCTCTTGATTGATGTGCTTGGTCACCACGCATTCCACCAGCAGGTCGCCGGCCATCATATTTATTGTCTTCTTCAATTGTCTTTTGTTGGCCATAGTGCTAAAAAGTTAAGGGGTTATTGCATATTTTGTCCACATACAAAGATAAGTAAATCCCGCGAACATTCCAAGCGTTTTTTGATTATTTAATGTCACCCTCCTGTCATTACCGCCACTATCCGGGTGATCGGGCGGACACAAGGTCACGGCTCTTTCATTTGACTTGACGTGAGTTCGATGAAAGTACCCCATTGGTAAAATTCATCATCTCAAAGCCTCCGAAAAAACATCAACACGTTTTTTGAAAACATGAACATGTTTTTGAAAAAGATGAACATGTTTTCCCCAAAACATGCACATGTATTTTACCGTTCGGCGTTTTTCCCCAATTCCATGTCGTTATCCCGCAGATTTGTCGTACCTTTGCGTTGTCCATGCTTACCGGAAGCCCCTTGGGTTCAGGTGGGGTTGGACGATAACTTAGATAGGCGTAACTGTACGCTTTGGTATTGACAGTGTAAGAACTTCGCAAACTCTCAACTGCCGGTCAAAAACAAAGCAACGGGAACGCCCCTTGAGGTGTACTATATGTGTACCCATTGCCTCTGTGTCAAGGTGTGGCAAGGAGGAAGGGGGAGTATATACATGCACTGGCGTGGGGCTTTCGGCGTTGCTCGTTTCGACTGGCAGGGCAATGCGAAGGCCTTTACACTGTGGAACGAGTGACTGGTTGGCTCCACGTTTTCATCTCCATACCATTGGCGTTCGACAACGCTGACCGCGAGTGGTCGTGAACCGTTTGCGGGGATGGGTGTCTGTGTGTGATAAATTGTAACCAAAAGCATGTAGTAGGGCAATGTTTGAAAGAATTGTTTCTTCCTGTAAAAGGAAGCCGTTGGTGATATTTCGCAGAATTTTTCTGTTTTTGCTTGCCTCGGACCTGTTTATGATTGTGTGTAGGATGATACGTTATGCGCCATCTTATGCGGATTGGAGTCTGAGCGACTGGATGATTAACTACGAGGGCGGCTTTGTGCGTCGGGGGCTGGCGGGTGAGTTGCTTTATCTGCTCTACGGATGGGTGCCCTATCCGGTGCACATGGCTGTGTCCGGTATCATGCTTGTCACGTTTTTGTCGGCCATGTATCTGCTGTACCGTCTGTTTCGCCGCGAGGGATGGTCGTATCTTCTGTTGCTTTCCTCGCTGTTGCTGGTGCCGGTTATGGCACACAAGTCTTTTTGGACGCGAAGGGATTACCTCTCTTTGTTGCTCTCGGTGGCCATCTTTGCCTGTTATTTCCGCTATTTCCGCCGCAGGGATTGGAAGGCGTTGGCGGGTATGCAGCTGCTTTCCGTGACCACGGTTTTGCTTCACGAGGCCTCGTTCTTCTACACTTTCCCCATTCTTTTTGTGCACTATGTGATGATGACACACCGGGGTGGTGGTTCCTGGCTGAAGACGTTGGCGAAGGGCGTGCTGCTGTGGATGCCGGCCGGTGTGTCCATGGCGGCTGTCTGTATCTTCAAGGGAAACGAAGAGGTGGCTCAGACCGTTTGGGCTTCCTGGCAACCTTGCATGGAGTCCTTTCCGCTGGGAAGTGGATCGGAGGGAATGGGGGAAAGCGTAAAAGCGTTGACGTGGAATACCGTGGACACGGCATTGAATCATTTGCAGTTGAACTTTTTACGCGGCTTTTGGGGACCTGTTCCCTCTATCCCCTTCACCCTTTACAATTTCGTGGCCATTTATTATCTGGTTACGCGGTTGAATACCGTTGATTTGAGGTGGAACACTTTGAAACCCGTGGACAATGTGCGGCTGAGCAATGTGCTGTTGCTGCAGTTCTTCTTCATGCTGCCCATGTTCACCGTCCTTTCCTGCGACTGGGGGCGGACCATTCCCTACACCGTGTTCACCACGCTGTTTGCCTACCACTACATGAAAGGGGACAAAGGCGCGTTCCCGGACCGGCTCACGTCCGCTTCCCGCTATTTGCAGGCGAAGATGGATGGCCGGCGTCTTTTGGGCAATCCCCGGACATATTGGACAGTGCTGCTGACCCTGCCGATTCCGTTTTGGGGCGCTCCAAACTGGCATTGCCCATTCATCTTCCAGTTTTTTTATTCCTTGTATGCCATCATTGTCAAGGGGCAATGATTGATAGACAGACTACCTCCTATGAAAGACCTTTTTATTCTGATGCGTCCGCAGCAGTGGCTGAAGAACGCTTTCGTGTTTGCCCCTCTGTTCTTCAACGGCTCGCTGACGGACGGCGTGGCGTTGCAACAGTCGCTGCTGGCCTTTGCCGCCTATTGCCTGGCGGCCAGCGCCATCTATTGCTTCAATGACATTTATGATCGCGAGGCCGACCGCAAACATCCCGCCAAGCGCCTGCGGCCTATCGCCTCGGGCAAGGTGAGCGTGGCGGGCGGCTGCCTGTTGTCGGCGTTGTTGGCGGCATGCTCACAGGCCCTGGTTCTTGTCTTGGGAGGCGGGGCACGGTGGCCGTTGGCGGGCTGCATCCTCTTCTATCTGCTGATGAACGTGGCCTATTGCACCTACTTGAAACGGAAAACCCTGGTGGATATCTTTATCATTGCCATCGGCTTTGTGCTGCGTATCGTGGCGGGCGGCGTTGCCACGGGCATCCGTCTTTCGCACTGGCTTGTGCTTATGACCTTCCTGTTGGCTCTCTTCCTTGCCCTTGCCAAACGGCGCGACGACGTGGTGATTTACGAGGAAACGGGCAGGCAGATGCGCAAGAGCATCACCCGCTATAACCTTGACTTCATGAACCTGAGCATCACGGTGGTGGCGTCGGTAAACCTCGTCTGCTACATCTTGTATAGTGTTTCGGCCGAGGTGACGGAGCGCATAGGCAGCGACTACCTCTACGCCACCTCTGTCTTCGTGTTGCTGGGTCTGCTGCGTTATATGCAACTGACCATCGTTGATGTACGTAGTGGCAGTCCCACCCACGTGCTGTTGCACGACCGCTTCATCCAGTGCTGCGTGGCGGGTTGGGGCTTGTTGTTCGCAATCATCCTGTACGTATGAAAAGGGTAGTGGCCGCTTTCGACTTCGATGGAACGCTGACCTGTTCTGATACGTTGATACCTTTCATGCGCCATGCCTTGGGCGATGTCCGCTTCTGTCGCGTGGTGTCGCGCAATGTTTTTTGGCTTTCCCTTTATCTGCTGGGGCTTTATCCCAATTGGAAAGCGAAGCAACGGCTGTTCGCCTCGTGCTTTGCCGGTTGGACGCAAGCGGATTTCGAGGAAGCCGGCAGGCGGTTTGCTTCTGCCCGCCCCGTGCGTTTCCGGCCGGGTGCGCTCGAGGCGCTGAGAAGGCATCTGCTCGAGGGCAACCGCGTGTACATCATTTCCGCCAGCATGCAGGCTTGGGTGCGCCCGCTGCTGGGAGATTATTCCGACTTGCTCACGTTCCTGACCACGGAGCCCGAAGTGCGGGCGGGCAGACTGACCGGTCGTTTCCTCTCTGCCAACTGCTATGGAGCGGAAAAGGTTCGCAGACTGCTGTCCGCAGAACCTCGCCGCGAGGATTATATTCTTTATGCCTATGGTGACAGCCGTGGCGACAAGGAGCTGCTGGCTTTTGCAGACCACCCCTTTTACCGCAGTTTTTGAAGAAAGATGAAACGGGTGAAGCGCATAATTACGGGCGAGATGATTCGTTTCGGCATGACAGGAGCCGCAGCCGTGGCCGTGCATTACGGCGTTTACCTGCTGTTAGCGCGGTGGACAGGTCTCACGGCGGCTTACATCGTGGGTTACGGTGTGAGTTTCGTGTGCAATTTTTTCCTTTCCTGCTTCTTCACCTTTCGCGTGGCACCCGGTTGGCGCGGCATGGCTCGCTTCATGCTGAGCCATTTGGCTAATTTCCTTGTCCAGTTTCTCCTTTTCCGCGTGTTCCTGCATCTTGGTGTGCCCGACCGACTGATACCGTTCTGTGTGCTGGCCATCGCCGTGCCCCTCAATTTCCTGTTGGTGCGGCGTGCCCTTTCCGCGCGAAGGCCTTCGGCTTGAGCGCACGATTACGTTTGGAAATAGTAAAAAAAAACAGAATCAACTCGCATACGAAAAAAAATACTTACATTTGCAGTCGGTTAACGGATTATATAATTAACTAACAATTAAAATAAAAAACCGAATTATGGAAAAGAGTGCATTGCAGATTGCAAGAGCAGCCTATCAGCCCAAGTTGCCCAACGCTTTGAAGGGTGCCGTGAAGGCTGTGGAGGGCGCAGCCACCCAAAGTGTAGGTAATCAGGATGAGATCAAGGCTTTGTTCCCCAACACCTACGGTCTTCCCGTGGTGGAGTTCCAGGCAGCCGAGAGCGAGAACAAGGAGGCCATCAACGTGGGCATCATCCTTTCCGGTGGTCAGGCCCCCGGCGGCCACAACGTCATCAGCGGTTTGTATGACGGCGTGAAGTCCCTGAACAAGGACAGCAAGCTCTATGGCTTCCTCATGGGCCCCGGTGGTCTGGTAGACCACAAGTATGTGGAGTTCACCGACGAGTTTATCGACGAGTACCGCAACACCGGCGGATTCGACATCATCGGCTCCGGCCGTACCAAGCTGGAGAAGGAGAGCCAGTTCGAGAGCGGTATCGAGATTCTGCGCGAGCTGGGCATCAAGGCACTGGTGATTATCGGTGGCGATGATTCCAACACCAACGCCTGCGTATTGGCCGAGTACTATGCCGCCAAGAAGTATGGCGTGCAGGTGATCGGCTGCCCCAAGACCATCGACGGCGACCTGAAGAACGAGCAGATCGAAACCAGCTTCGGCTTCGACACCGCCTGCAAGACCTACAGCGAGTTGATTGGTAACATTCAGCGTGACTGCAACAGCGCCCGCAAATACTGGCACTTCATCAAGCTCATGGGCCGTAGCGCCAGCCACATCGCCCTGGAGTGTGCCCTGCAGACCCAGCCCAACGTGTGCCTCATCTCCGAGGAGATTGAGACCAAACAGCAGAGTCTGGACGACGTGGTCAGCTACATCGCAGGCATCGTGGCCAAGCGTGCCGAGAACGGTGACAACTTCGGCACCGTGCTGATTCCCGAGGGCCTGATTGAGTTCATCCCCGCCATCAAGAGCCTCATCAGCCAGCTGAACGAGGTGCTCACCGATCCCGCAACCGGCGAACCCCGCGAGTTCGACAGTGCCGATGCCCAGATTGACTTCGTGAAGAGCAACATCACCGCCGCCAACCTGGCCGTGCTGGAGAGCCTGCCCGCCGACGTGGCACGCCAACTCTGCCTCGACCGCGACCCCCACGGCAACGTGCAGGTGTCCCTCATCGAGACCGAGAAGCTGCTCAGCCGCATGGTGGCCACCAAACTTGATGCCTGGAAGGCCGAGGGCAAGTACCAAGGCAAGTTCGCCGCACAGCACCACTTCTTCGGCTACGAAGGCCGTTGTGCAGCCCCCAGCAACTATGATGCCGACTACTGCTACAGCCTGGGCTACAACGCCAGCCGCCTGATTGCCACCGGCAAGACCGGCTACATGAGCGTGATCAAGAACACCACCGCCCCCGCTGCCGAGTGGATTGCTGGCGGTGTGCCCATCACCATGATGATGAACATCGAGCGCAGAAACGGTGCCAACAAGCCCGTTATCCGCAAGGCTCTCGTAGAGCTGGATGGCGCTCCCTTCAAGTTCTTCGCCGCTCACCGCGAGGAGTGGGCCAACAACACCTGCTACCTCTATCCCGGTCCCATCCAGTACTTCGGTCCCACCGAGGTTTGCGATCCCTGCACCCGCACCCTGGCTCTGGAGCAAGGCAAGTAATGCGATAACCGATTAAATCAATAAAAGCCAAGCAAGACGGCCATGCCCGCCATGCTTGGCTTTCTGTTTTCCCTCTCCTACGGATGAAACCACGAAGAAACACCCGTCCGGCGCAGCGGCATGTGCGCCGCAAGAACCGTCCCCGTCGCAGGAAACGCGGCGGCAGATGGTGGGCACCGCTGGCAGGCGTCCCCTTGGGGCTTGCCCTGTTGGCGGGTCTGCTGTGGCTGTTTGTGCGCCCCTTGTTCTGGACGGGGGGCGACGGACCGATTGCCGACCTTGCGGACTATAACGTGCGCGGCATCGACATCAGCCACTGGCAGCCGCATGTCGACTGGCAACGGTTGGGGGAAGCCCGCCTCAACGGTTTCCCCGTGCGTTTCGTCATTGCGAAGAGCACCGAGGGCACCGACCTGCGCGACAGTCGTTTCTCCGACCATTTCACCCGGGCCCGCCGCTCCGGTTTCGTGGCCGGTGCCTATCATTTCTTCCGCCCCGAGCAGGATGCGGAGCGCCAGGCACGGTTCTACCTGGCCAACACCGCCCTGCAGTCGGGCGACCTGCCCGCCATCCTCGATGTGGAGGTGCGGGGGACGAAGCCCCTGCCGCAGTTCCGTGATGATGTGCTCACCTGGTTGCGTGAGGTGGAAAAAGCCACAGGTCGCCCGCCGATACTCTACACGGGGGTGGCCTTCAAGCAACAGTATCTGCACGATGCCCGCTTCGACGCCTATCCCTTTTGGGCCGCCCACTACAACGGGAAGCGTGCCCCGCGCTACAAGGGCCGTTGGGTGCTGTGGCAATATACCGACCAAGGTTGTGTGGAGGGTGTGAAGGGGCCGGTGGACCTGAACTGCTTCAACGGAAAAATCCAGGATCTTCAGGCTCTATGTCTTCCTTGATTCTCAGACTCTCGGGATGTGCGTGAAATATACGTTTGTACGACAATATAAGGAGTCCCTGAGCGGCTATCGCGACCTTGAACACGCTGATGAATGGCTGTTGTTTTCCGACAATATTGGCTCTCGGTTGGCAATAGATGAATCCTCACTATCCAATGGCGACACTCGCAAGGGGATTGCTCGTCCGATTACGTTATCTGCTGTTCAAGTCCACCGATAGATGGACTGATAGCCAGAAACAACGGGCAGAAATTCTGTTTGAGGAATCCCCGGACATGCAGAAGACATACGGACCATGTCATTCTTTGTGCATGATATTCTAAAAGAATACAATCAAAGATGCGGCATGTCTGCCGATGGCCAGATGGCACAATAAGGTAGAGGACGCCGGATTCCATTCGTTCAACGTCATTGTCATTGCCGCAACTTTCTACGAGCATTACGATGAAATACTAAACTTCTATAACCATCGCATTATCCAATGCAATGGCAGACTCGTTTAATGCCAAAATCAAACTCTTCAGAGCCAATCTCATAGGGCAGACAAGAAGTCCTTTCTATTCCGTATCGCAAACCTATATGTTTATCCCCATTAATTTTCTACCCCCCCTCCAAAAAAAATCTGAGGCTACAACGCAAATAGGCCTCGTCTCATTGGAAACGTCAATGGTGTCGATAAGGCAAACAAGATGATATTGGAATTGTTGTAAACCGAGAACTGTTTAGCAAATTTCTAAATCTCTTTCTAAGAGACGAA